>JBFFHJ010000027.1:0-87791 GCA_041556995.1 bacterium
ATAATTTAAAAATGGCAGACCTGAGAACATCTTTTAGAAATATCAAAAAGGATAAAAACTATTGTTTTAATGGGTATATTTTATATGCATCATGATACATATCATGTAAAAAGGTTGCCTTTCTACTCCGAATACCCTGACTCGTATATCTATACTAATTACTGCCCCGGATACAGTTCATTTTAACCAATATAGTTTGTTTTTTTATTTCCGTAGAAACCCCAATCTCTTAATGCTTCTTTAAAAATACTTGGTTCAAACTCCAAGTAAAGCTGTATGTTTATTGATGAGTAATATACTCAAAAACTTGTGATGCGACTGATAATCCAAATGTTGGTTGGATTCATGGGTTTCTCCGTTTTTTGTTGTTTGAAAAAAAATAATCTTATATATGCGCCAATTTATCTGACGAATATGTCACTTGCGACTATAACCAGTAATCATAGCAAGTTAGAAAGCTTTCCAGTAAACTCTATTGGTGCAAAACTATGAAGATCTCGGAAAGAATAAAAAAAGGCGGAAACTGAAAAAAATGTCACAAGATGAGTTGGCAAAAACGATTAGAATAGAATCTAACCATCTCAGTAAATTAGAAAACGACAAGTACCAACCTTCCATTGAGGCATTGAAAAAAATTGCTGATACACTGGAAATGAGCACCTTGCGCCGATTTAACTACATGTTCCCGCCCACCGTCCCCTATCTTCTCTATGTCGTGTTTATCCGTCCATGGATTCCAACTCAAAAGTCTGGCAACAGCGGTAATGCTCGTAGCAAAAAAGGGAGATCATATTGGACGCAAAAGCGATCCACCTCCGGGTCATCAGATTATATGGCAAGGCTATATGAAACTTCAGATGATGAGTGAAGGTTATGCGCTCCTAAGTCTAGGTCGACCCGATTTCGTCAACGATTTCGTTCACTTGGTCCGACCCAATTTCGCAGGGTCAAGATTATCATTCTGGTGTTCATAGAATCCATTGAGATCTTCTAGATTTGTTTCACATTTTGGACATATTTTATCTATATAGATTTCTTTTTCATAGCGTTCTTCACATCTAGGACAAATATAATATTCTTTTGGCTTAAACCAGTTACTAATACGTTTATAATTAAGATAGATAAATCCTATAGATATCAAAACAAAACCAATAATCGCTTTGATATCAAAAATATCTCTATATTCTTGTGTTCGTACATTTCTATAGCTTATAAAAACAGGATTATGCATTGACAACAATAATCCTATAAATATTAATACAATAGAAGGAATGATCCTTATTAATACAACTTTTAATTTTTTTTTATCCTTAATTATTCTTCTCTTATGGGTAGTGTAATATATTTTGTGTGAATTCAAGTTGGGGGTTAAAAAAAAGGCGCTTTTCCTTTAAAAGAGTAGATTATCCGCTATAACAATCACTCAAAGGAGAAAGCGCCATGAAAATCGAGATAAATGTACCAGACATCAGAAATTTTATCAAAGACATTCAGGAGCCGAACTTAAAAGTTTTCTGCTTGATTTTTTCATTTTGCTTCTGGGATGGTTGTTGGTATTTATCTGATAATAATAACCATACTATCATTTCCGAAGCATTTTGTTAAATTTTATCAGTGATTTGCATTAATCAAGTCGTTGATAAATAATCCCAAAATGTGAGATATTTCTAACTCCATCTTTAAAATACATCTTATATCTAATATTGAAATCACCTATGGATGAATTTTTTAGCAGCCAATTTTCAATATACTTGATCTTTGGTTCATTTTTTTTGTTGGCTAAACGCATAATTTGCAGGTCTATTGAAATATTTATATCTTTACCTGACCAGTTACCTAGTTTTAGAGGATGTTCTCCATAACTCCTTTTTTCCACCTGTGTATAATACCAAGTATATAGCCTTAACACCTTGTTGTTACTCCCATATGATAAAAATGAAGAGTCTAAAGATATTACTAGTATAAATTTATTATCTTTTGAATACAGAATTTGCTCCGAATTAATAAATATTTGAAAAATATTATAGACGTAAGTACCAGTAATCAATAAAACGATCACAAATAGAATTGCAATTTTTTTTGTCATCTTTAGCTTTTCTTTCAAGCTCTTATTTCTTATACTCATCGTATCTACGTTTACTCGATCTGTATTGATGATGACTCTCCCCCCAAGTAGGTGGATCGCCAAAGGTTTCCCCATTTTTTACATTTTGATATAACCCTAATAAACCTTCTTCCAGGCCCCAATACCGTATTTTATTAATTTTCTACCTAATCATGTCGATAAAAGATAATATTATGTCGATACAAAGTAACCTGATTTAAATGATATATAAAAACAAAAGGAAAGTATTCAGCACAAAAAAACGTGACCTATTTGTCATTCTGATGGGAGCTTGAGAAATTTTGCGGTCTTATTGAAATAAGGTTTTTCCTGTTGAACTAATACGAATAATCGGAAATTATCGGAAAGATTTTGCTTCCTTACCAACGCGAAGGATTTTGACCTCTATCAGGTCGTCATTTTGTTCAATTTTATTGACTACATCCATTCCCTCGATTACCTCTCCAAAAACAGCATGTCGATTATCAAGCCATGGTGTAGGGACATGAGTGATAAAGAACTGGCTGCCGTTGGTATTTCGTCCGGCATTGGCCATAGAAAGAATACCGGGTTTGTCGTGTTTTAGATCGGGATGGAATTCGTCGTCAAAGCGATAACCGGGTCCACCTCTTCCGGTGCCCAGTGGATCACCGCCTTGAATCATAAAATTTTTAATCACCTGGTGAAATTTAAGATTTTGATAAAGGGGGAACGTTTTTTGTCATTCCGTTTCGAATATCTTTCCATGTTTTGGTGCCTTCGGCTAAGCCCACAAAATTTGCCACGGTTTTTGGTGCCCTTTTGAAGAATAAACGTAAGGTGATGATACCTTTATTGGTCTTAATTTAAGCAAAAACTCCATCCTTTTGGCTTTTTGCCGTCACTGGTGTTGAAAAAAGGAAACAACCAATAAGAAACAGGGAGAATGATGTTAAAATAGCGGTACTTATTTTCGAAATCATTGTTTATCCTTCATAAACTAAAATGGGTACATTGAAAGTGATTAATAAAAAGTTCATGATATATAAGTTCAACTTGTTAAGCAATTCATTGATTTATAGAAACACTTTCAATAGGGTGTGTAACATCAATAGGCCCAATGGACTTAACAATTTATACAGCTTGCACAACAATAATATAACTGGTGGAGTTGATGATTTTAATTCATGAATCAGTCAGTAGAGAGCGGTGAACTGATTTAGTTTTTTAAAAAGATACTCCTGATTCTGTATGGTTATTGAGAATCCCAATTTATCTACCAGGTATCCCGCAACCAGATAGGTGGAAAGCACATCTGCCTGACAATATTTGATCAGTTTGGAGCGGCTTTTTTTATTTCCGTCCTGCCAATCGTAAAAAAGCTGTACGGCTTCATAGCCTTCCACATCACCGATTTCTTCCGGTCGTTTAATACCAAGCTGCCTTTCAATGAGTTTTAGTCCTCCAGTATATCCACAATAGTAGCAGATCCAGCGTAGGTCAATATAAGGGCAACCAATATCCGGGATATTAAATGACTGTTCTAAAAAAGGAATGTCAAAGCTGTTACCATTAAAGGCGACTAAGAGTTCCGAATTATCCACCAGATTCAGGAAGTCATCGATGTTTTCGCCGTATGAAAAAGTGTATAGCTTGTTTTTATAATAGGCGACGATAACGGTCGTAAAACTATCGTATGAGGAGAGACCGGTGGTTTCAATATCGAAAAAGGTGGCTTGAGTAAAATATTCTCCCAGGATGCGCCAATGCTCTCTGATGGGGAGATGTGAAACCAGGTATGGAATATCATTTGATTGGAGTGCGGTTTGGCTATTTTGAAGTTGTTGGATGAACTTTTCCCGCTTTTGTGATTTAAAGGGCAGATCATCGGGTTTTTGGAGACAGTCGTTCCAGGAAAGAAATCCTAACGATTTCAAACGTTTTTCTGTTTTAGGGCCAATGCCGGAGCAATGGAGAAAAGTATGATCGATCAATGAATACGCTCCCTTTTTTTCTGAAGAGCTTTGGCTGCTCTGCCCAGCTTTTGTTGAATACGTTTTTTCTCAAAATCTTCCGCCGGTGTCAAAATCTCAGCCGGTATTAAAACCGTGATTGTTTCAATCTCCGGGGCGATTACTTTTCCCTGTAATAAAACGGTTAATAAAGAGTTAGTACAAGCCACTGCCGCGTTTGATTCGACGAGCAGGTTTTCCAGATTCTCATTTGAGATTCCCGGCGGTAGGGGAGGCACGCAAGAAGGGCATCCCGAAGTACAACCGCAGCTATTTAAGATTTCAAAACACAATTCCAGACAAATTTCGATATTCTCATAAATCTTTTCAGCATAACCGACACCACCTTCAATGGCATCAAAGAGATAAAGAGCGCTTTTCCACTGCTGGGATTCTGTTTCCACCAGGGAAACATCAGTTTCAAGATCTTTGGTATCAGCCATGCAAAGGGCAGGTGCTGTGTGTTTTAACAGATAACTTAAACCATAAAGAGCTGCCCCAATGTAACGCTTGTCTTGTCGATCCAGGGTGTTCACCCAGGATTTGGGGGTTAACAGGCTGAATCCCATGGTATCGTATTCGAAAGGCGGCAGAGTAATGGGGCCATAACCGATGTTTTCATACGATCGTTCCCTGATTTTTTTGTATAATTTGGGTTGTTTATTATAGTAGATATAACCAAAATCCAATTGAGCACCGCGAAGCTCCTTTTTTTCCTCCGATTCTGTCATTTCGATTCGACCCTCCCAGTGGGCATCGGTAAAATAATCAACATTAACCTCTGCAACTTGACAGAGTTTTTTTTCCAGATCCAGGTCTAACGACATATAACGGCGCCCCAAGTGCTGGTAGATGGCGTCTTTGTATAGTTCTCCACGAGCGCCGATGGGATCAATTTCTCCAATGACTTCTGTGCCGCAATATATTTCGATATTGTGATCAGTCATCCCCCGAAGGTTTACTCCGCGAGCAGGATAGTCCTGAAGGGCATAACGATATGAATCTTTATACGGTACAACGGTTTTGTTTTCTTTTAAAACATTGACCGCTTCCTGGTAAATCATTTTGTCAAATCTTTCTTCTTCCGCTTTCAATGGATGTTCATGGGCCATGCAGGGGAGATGCTGAAGAAGAATATATGGATTATCCGCATTCAGTAAGGCCTGTTCAACAGGTGCATTGGTAAGAAAATCAGAATGATGAACCAGGTATTGATCGATGGGTGAATTTTTGCCAATAAAAACAACAGTCGATGGCTTGTCTTTTCGTCCCACACGTCCGGATTGTTGCCAAAAACCGGCGATGGAACCCGGGTGTCCCGAAAGAATACACAATTCAAGATCACCGATGTCGATACCTAACTCCAGGGCGTTCGTACTGATTATGGCAATAATTTTACCATTCACAAGATCCCGTTCCAATTGCCGTCGTTCGTTGGGTAATAAACCACCTCGATAGGGTTTTACCAGCGATTTGTATTTTGGAAATCCATTACATACCGCCCGGTACAGACGTTCCACTTCCTGGCGAGATCGACAGAAGCAGATAGTGCGAATTTTCTGCATCACTGCTTCGCGTATCAGAGGGATAGAGATGGAAGCCGGGCCTTTGCGATATAGGGTATGTCCGTGACTTTGAATCAGGGAAGGATTGAGAAAATAGATGGTCCGTTCAGGTTTTGGGGCGCCATCTTTTTCAATTACATTAAAATTTCGATCAAAAAGGGCTTTAACATGGTCTCCGGGATTACTGACCGTTGCCGATGAACATACAAAACTCGGTTGGCTGCCGTGAATATCGCAAACACGGAGCAACCGCCTGAAAACATTGGCCACATGGGAACCAAAAGATCCTCGGTAGATATGCACTTCATCAATCACAATGTAACGCAACCTGGAAAGAAAATCCTTCCATTTACGATTATGATTGGGCAGTATGCCGCCATGGAGCATGTCTGGATTTGTAATGATAAAATCACCGGTCTTTTGAATACGGGTTCGTTCTTCACGGGGGGTATCGCCATCGAAAGTCCCCAGCCGACCGCTTTTTTCGACCACACTCATCAATTCACCGAAGGTGTTTTCCTGGTCACGGGAAAGCGCCTTGGTGGGATAAAGTAATAATACGGAAAAAGGCGAAGGTGCATTTATATATTCATTGAGAATGGGCAGAAAAAAGGAAAGAGTTTTGCCGCTGGCTGTGTGTGATACTAAAAGTGTATCCAGATCCTGACTGATGGAATTGAAGGCATCGTATTGATGTGAATAGAGTTGGCCTATCTTTTGCCGCTGTAGAGAACTTTTCAATTCGGGATGAAGATCTGTAGGGAAATCTAAAAAAGCCCCCTCTTTTTGTCCAATTTTAAGTCTCGATTTTACATTTTCCGCAAACCGGGACTCAATAAATGCTTTCAGCTGGCTCATAATTCATTTGAGATATGTTGATGCAAAAAAAATGTACATGTGTTTACTTTTAACCAACCTTCCCTTTTTTGACAACTGAAAGTTGACTGGCAGATGGTAATTTGAAAAACATATCAAAGATTGGGGAAGGCAACGAGTTTGTGCATTAGATGGAGAGTCAGCGGCTAAAGCGATATGGCGATATCGAAAGATCCAAACAGATGAATAAAAAGGAAAAAAGACGGCCATATTGAGCCGTTTCTCCATTATTTTAATATTAAAATATTGGAGTTCTTTTCCCATTTAAACTTACATTATTTGCAAACAGCTCTCACTTTTTCATTAGGTGTGAAACCGCTTTTTCCAGGCCGTCCAACGATAAGGGATACATTTCAAAAATATTGTTGATAGCCATAATAGACTGGGTATATCTCCAGGCATGTTCGGGTACGGGGTTTAACCAAACGGAATGTTGAAAATTATCTGCCAGAAACATCAACCGTTCAATACTTGGTTTTCCACTGGTTTCGAAAGCGTAAATCGATCCGTTTCTGGCCATTAACTCATGAGGAGCCATGCTGGCATCTCCCACAAATATCAATCTGGTATCAGGATCAAAACGGACAAATTCTTCGATAGTATGAGATTTGGTATAGCGTCGGGGATCTTCCCAAACCATTTCATAAATAGTGTTGTGAAAGAAAAATGTTTTAACGTCTTTAAATTGAGCCCTGGCATAATCAAACAGGGTTTGAACGATGGGAATAAAAGGGTCCATGGACCAGCCACCGTTGTCGATGAGCAGGAAAACCTTCAGACGATCTTTCAAACTTCTGTCAAAGGCGATCTCAATTTCACCGCCGTTTTTTACGGTTCGATAGATACTTTCATCTACATTTATTGCGTCCCTGGGACCAGAAGGCACCAGATTTCTTAATCGCTTGAGCGCTTCTCCTATTGAAGCGTTGGTCAAAGGAGCGTCCACAGAATAGTCCCTGTATCGTCTTTCACCGGCAACTTTTACCGCTGATTTATTTCGCGATGAACCTCCCACACGCATACCGCCGGGGTGGTATCCTGAATGACCCACCGGAGATGTTCCACCGGTTCCAATCCATTTATTACCACCATCGTGACGTTCTGTCTGTTCTTTTAGACGTTCTTTGAAATATTCGATCAGTTCATCGGGAGATAGATTTTTAAGCTCTGACTCATCGATGCCAAGGGCTTCCGCTATCTCCTTCGGATTCTTTAGCCATTCATCAAGTAATCCCCTGGCGATTTCGTCAAGCTCCATGCTTTCGAAATCCGGAAGCTCAACTCCCTTGAAATGATAAGCAAATACCTGATCATATAAATCAAAGTACCGTTCACTTTTAACCAGAATCGAGCGAGCTGTGGTGTAAAAATCTCCGACAGAGTTTATCAGTCCCATATTTAACGCTTTTTGCAGCGTTAAAAAGGAAGTCGGGCTAATTGAAATTCCAACCTCTTTCAGTGTGTAGAAGAAATTGATGAACATAGATTTTCCTAAAATTGTTTACGCCGTTTGGTGTAATTGGAAGCTCGGGAGAAATCGCCGCTTTTTTTGAATAAGACTCCCAGGAAAGGGATTTCTTTTTCGATGAGTTTTGATGCATTAAAGTCGGGATCAGCATTCAATGCCCTGATCCAGTTGATTAACTCACGTGTTGCCGGACGTTTTTCAATGCCTTCCAGCTCTCTTAGTTTATAAAAAACGTTGATAGTGTTTTCCGCCATTTTATTATCAATGTCAGGGAAATGGACATTGATGATCTTACGCATCATTTTTGGATCAGGGAAAGCAATATGATGAAAATTACAGCGTCCCAGGAAAGGATCGGAGAGATCTTTTTTAGCATTGGATGTAATAATAAATACCGGACGATTTTTAGCAGAAATCGTTTTATCAACCTCAATGATATCAAACTGCATTTGATCCAAGACATCCAGCATATCGTCCTGAAAATCGGTATCGGCTTTATCTATTTCATCGATTAGAAGAACTACTTTTTCTTCAGCTGTAAAAGCCTGTCCGATTTTCCCCATTTTTAAATAGTCTTCAATATTGGATACATCCCTTTTTGAATCTCCAAATCGGCTGTCGTTCAGACGAGTAAGGGTGTCATACTGATATAACGTTTCGATTAGCTTCATGCTGGATTTTACGTTTAATACAATGAGCGGCATATTCAAATTTTCCGCTATGGCGTGAGCCAGCATGGTTTTTCCTGTTCCTGGCTCACCTTTTAGTAACAAAGGCATTTCAAGCTTCATGGATACATTTACAATCTGGGCCAGCTCTTCATCCAGGATATACTTTTTAGCACCTACAAAATCGGTTTTAGGATTATCTGTCATATGGTCCTTTGAAAATTCAATGTTGCATGAGGAGAGAGATATTAACTCTCGCAAACAACATCCATAACTAAAATCATTCGATAAACGTAAAAAAAATACTAAAATAGCTCAAGTCATCGTTCAAGAATTTGTTTAGCGTAAATTAAGGAAAAGCAAATTATGTCTGATTAAAAAGTGGTTTGTTTTATATGTGAAAATACTGAAATCGATGCTTGAGAAGAATCTGTGTAAATACCCTTTAACACTACGTCAACCTTGATAGTAATTATCAATCAGACAATGAATAAAATGGTATTACCTTGGCAACCAAAGTATTCCATAGGATAAGAAACCCTGGATGCTCAGTTTGAATCTACCAATACTGGATAATTTAATCAACCGGATTTAGTTTGCAAATAGGTGGCTAAAGGCTTCTAGAGTCAGTGTATATGGGGTATGATAAAAACTGAAACGATTGCTCGAAAAAAAAGATTCCCCCTACTCTTTAGTAGAAAACAGAGCAAAATAAATCGTCTCGATTCCTTTTTTATTTATTGAATAGGTTCACAGGGGAGGTTTATCACAAATTGTGCACCGTATTCAAAACTTTGATTATAAGAAATGGTTCCTTGATGACGTTCAACAAGCTTTTGTGCCATGAACAATCCAATTCCCTTTCCTTTGGCATCATCGACTCCTGCCCGATTATATAATTCAAAAATCTTTTGTGATTTTTCTTTGGGAATCCCTTTGCCGTTGTCGGATATGGTAAGGGTAGTGAATGATTTGTGCTGGGAGACTTCAAAATGTATCTTAAGCTCGTTTATCTGGCGGCCAGAGTATTTGACAGCATTATTGATGAGATTCTGAGCCACATCATACAAAGCTGACTTATCACCATAAATCGGAACGTCGATACCTGTTACTTCAATATTGATTTTTCTGTTTTGTCCTTCTGGTACCAGATTTAATAGTTCAATAATATCATTAATATAGATATGGTCTTTTTTGATTTTATCTTCATTCAAGGTAACAACCAGATCCATAAAAACGCGGCATTTAGCCTCCAGGGCCGGTAGTATTTGTCCCACAACCTCTGTTTCGCCAAGATCGATTAAAGAAAGTGTGCTGATAATCGATGCCATCAATGACCTTAAATCGTGTGCCAGTTTATCCCGGGTAAACAGCAGATCTTCGTTTTGTTCGGATAGAACCTTATTTTGCTCGTTCAGCCTTTTTATTAATAGTGAACGTTTATTTCGACTCTGGATGAGTGTTTCGATGGCCAATCTTAATTCTTCAATGGTTCTGGTATCTAGCTCATGAATCTCTTCCTGATCATCCAGGGAGCTGATAAGCCGCTCAATTCGATGCTGTTTATTCTCCAGCATTTTGTCGCGGATTTTTTGTTCTTCCAGCAGATTCTGATGAGCCAGATCTTTTCGAATATTCTGAACAGCGTTTTGACCACCTTTTTTTTGATTGGCTAACTTGTCGTTCTCCAATTGATTAATCTTTGCAAGCAATTGTGCGTTTTGTCTTTTTATATCATCCAACTGCCTGTTTTTCTTTTTTTCTTCTTCCAGCCGGGCGTAAAGCTCCTGTATTTTAGGATCAAGCTTCAGTTGCGTACCCCCTTTGCTTCCTTCCATCCATTCTCCCTTGTCAAATAAGGTCAGTATATATAAAAAAACGCTTCAAATCATGGATTTTATTTAAATTTATGGTTGTGCTTTTTTCAATCCGGCAACGTAGACGACTTTTGTATAAAATAAAGGCTGCTTTTAAAACTGAACGTTTTTAAAATTGTTTGCAAACAAAATTTTATCAAATTTTGCTGTATTGTTCTACTTTTTATTAATTTTAATCTCAATACTGGTTTGTTGATTCAACTAAAAACGACGTTATCTTCGAAAAATTCTCGAGTCAATTCTGTCATGTCCGCACTCGATACTATAAGCTACAAGTTAATAGATCACGAATTCTTGATCAGTTTTTTTCTTAGGTATTCTCAAGTTGCGTATTAATCCAGTGAATTATGTCTTGATAAACCTCGGATTTATTGATTTCATTTAACATTTCATGTCGTCCGTCATAAAACTTTAACGCAATTTTTTTCAACCCGGCTTTTTTGTAATTCTGGAATACTTTTTCTACTGCTTTTTTGTTATTACCCACCGGATCTTTATCACCGGAGAAAATGAACATTGGTAAATCTTTAGGAATTTTAGCGGTATTTTTCGATTTGAATGTTTCATACATCCCGGTTAGCAAATCATAAAAAAAACCAGTGCTAAAAATCGAACCACAGTAAGGATCATCCATGTATTTGTCGACTTCCTTTTTATCGCTGGTCAGCCAGTCAAAATCGGTTCGGTTGGGTTTGAATGCATTATTGAACTGACCGAAGGATAAGCTGTCCATCAGGGGGCTTTTGGCTTTCTGCCCTTTTAACCAACATTGAAATTTGGAAATCCCGATCCCAAAAATTCCAAGTAAACCCGCACTTCCCATTGTACCTGACAGGATCACTCCATTTATATAATTACTGTTGTTGATAATATAGTTTCTGGAAAGCAGGGAGCCCATGCTGTGACCAAATAGAAAAATCGGCTTGCCTGGGTTTTCTTCTTTTATTATTTCGGTCAATTTTATCATATCTTCCACTACTATATTGAACCCATTTATATCGGCAAAATACCCAATGTTTTCAAGTGAACCGGCTGTTTTGCCATGGCCACGATGATCGTTTCCATAAACGGCAAAGCCGGCTTTTACCATTTCTTCTGCAAAATGACTGTACCTTTGAATATGTTCTGCCATTCCATGGGCAATTTGAATGCAAGCTTTCGTTTTATTTATTTCAGGCACCCACTTCTTGGTAAAAATGCTTTGATTATCCTTGGTTTTATAGGTGAATTCCGAAACATCCATGGTTATATCTCATTTCTTGATGTAAATAGTGTCAGGGGCGATGTTGCAAGAATGGAAATGCGCGTCCTTATAGGTAAATGAAACAACATAACAAAAGAAGTCAAGCATTAAATGTCTCTACCCTATGGTCTTGTTTGTGTGTATGATTTTTACTCACATTTTGGAGTCTTTTATCCTACTCCAATGACCACGGATTCTTGGTCGATCAATAAGCAAGTTTTCTGTCATCCTGAGTTACATATGCCAGCAAGCCGGCAAAATTTTTGTAACTAACTTAGTTTTAGTATAACGATTTTACCATTTTATACTTGGTTGAAATTTTTAATAAAAATTTCTAGTTAGTTAATAGGAAGTATGACAAAGAATCTCTCAGGACCTAAAGCAAGGGATATTGGTTTTTTTAAGAAATTTGGACAAGTAAAGATTAAATCCAAACCCAAAATGTGTGTTTTTAGTCACATTTAATTTTCTCTTTGCATGCCTTAGGTCATTTGATATATTTACAGTAAAAAGTTATTCGCTGTTTAGTATCACATTTTTGCTATGGTGTCATTCGAAACGATATCCAGATATAAGTGTTCCCTATCATGGATTCAACCAAAAACAGGGGAACTGGTATGCCAGTTACGTAGTGGCGGCCATATTGAATGACTGGGAAATTAACGTTTCAGAGATCGACTATATAAGGCATGTTATAACATTGGTCATTGATCCGGAAGAAAAACAAAAGCTGAGCAATTTCCTAAAACAAAAAAATTATGCAGTTTATTCAAACCAATAGGTCTGCATGATGAAATATTGAACGCTATTTTTAACGAACATATTCCAATTATGATTTCCGATTTGGATTTTCAGGATTTGGAGAGGGGATTCCTAGAGCGGACATTGGTTGAAATTCGGCTTTACTAATGGTTTTTTAGTGAGTTGATAAATCTGGGGAGAGGAAGGGGGCGGATGAACATTCAGGGGGAATAGAGCTATTTGAATTAAAAGTATCAGTGAGAAAGTGTCGGCCTGCTTCCATAATCGGGATACTTACACCAAAGAAAATCTCGACGGATTTCATTTTAAGGAGGAGTGAGTGTTCCAACTAAATAAACACAAAAAGGATATAAATTGAAAGAGTCAGCTGTAAATAGAATTCCAACGATTTTAGTTGCTGAAGACAACGTG
Organism: bacterium; assembly: GCA_041556995.1. Classification (GTDB taxonomy): domain Bacteria; phylum SAR324; class SAR324; order XYD2-FULL-50-16; family XYD2-FULL-50-16; genus JAHJTV01. The sequence continues at coordinate 12,966 of JBFFHJ010000027.1, forward strand.
CAGACAAGAGAGCTGTTAAAGAAATTTTTTGTTAAAGCCAAAAAACGAAAAGATCTGAAATGTGATATCATTGAAGCTGGAACGGGTGAAGAAACCATTCAAATGCTCGATATCGCACAACCGGATCTGATTCTTTGTGATATCGGTATGCCACAAGGTGATGGATTTGAGGTTTTACGTCATTTTAATAACTTTAGTCGGAAACATAACCTGTTTTGTTTTTTTGCGTTTCTGTCTGCTTCTGCTGATGAAAAAAGCAGGGCTTTTAAAAATGGAGCTATGGGATTTTTGTCCAAGGAAGAGATCAATTATTTTATTGTGATTCTTCATTTAAGATCGTGGTTGCGTTTAGCGGAGTTGGAGAGAGAATTGGACGAGAATACGATTCTGGGTTAATTCTTATTCTGAGTCGAATTCATCCATCTTTTTTTTCAAAGCAGGTGCTGTCAGTTCATTACTGAACATGAGAATATTTTTCCCCATACAATCCATTAACTTTCCCAGGCGGGCTCTTTTGCCTTTGATCGCAAAGACATAGTTGTCTGGTAGTTCCGATCGTATTTGCTGCAACCACTTTATTTTTGCTTTGGTAACATATTGTATCCATTCTATCTGTATTTCCCTGCTGTTTTTTGTTGATGATTGCATATTAAAATCCGGGATCAGATAACGATTGTTTTGCAGTGTAATGATATCTTGTAAGAGATTTGCCTGACAATCCTCACCATATTTTTGATTGAATCGATCCACCAGATTTTGGATTTTATTGCGTTTCCAGATCCCTTTTTCCTGATAGAAGGTTTTATATGGATTCTGATCTGTGATTTCCAGTTTAAAACGTCTGTGACGGCCTGGGACTTTGAGTTCAGCAATCAGTCGCCATGGAACTGTTAATAACAATATTGCAGGAAAAAACTGGGCGATCTCCAAGCCGTAGGATCGGCTATTTTCCAGTACAGAACTGGGACCATCGATCAGCAGGGTGACATTGTTCTCATCCATGTTTTTTATATCAAACATGAGTTGAAAAAACTTTAAGTATTGCATCATCTGACGAAAAGCTGCATTTTGCTGTCGACTAAAGGTTAGCTCCAGTTTTTGACTATATAACAGAAGTCCTTGAACTTGCTCAATATTAAATCGGTGAATAAGCTCTTCCGGTGTAATCCCTTCAAATGATTCAAGTTTTCGATTATTCACCATATCGCCAAAAAGCCAGGATTCGGTATCGTTAATGGTTTCCGGGGTGTCTCTGTTGATTGATCCCAGGATCTTTTTTTTGTGTTCGGTAAACAGTACATTGGTTTCGGATAATTGTCGCCAGTAGATCGCCGAAGCAGTGAAAACATCTTGCCGAATTTCCTGGGGATCTTCATCATCATATTCGGAAAAGGTCGAACGATGAAACAAAATTTTGGCCATGCCCTGGATCACTTTGGGTGTTATTTGTTTTACATTATAGGCCTTAACCTCTTCTTCAATCTCAAATCGTTTCAACCCTTTTGAATTTTCAAACAATTGAATCAGGTTGGATGATAAATCCAATGTTGAGTTTTTGATTTCCAGTTTATGTGGAGTTGCTTTTCCATTACGATAGCTGGTTATCAAGTGTTGTCCACTAAGCATAATGTTAAACTATGTTATTAATCCGTTTTTAAGGGCAGCAATATGGAATGATATTACCGCAAAAGCGTTGGCAACATTTACAGAGTTTTTTTTCCCGTGCATGGGGATATGAACAAAGTCATCGCAAGTTTTAATAACCTCTTTGGAAAGACCGTATTCTTCGTTTCCTAACACAACGATACCTGTTTCCGGCCAGTTATACTCAAGATAGTTTTTCGAGTGTTCAACAGTTTCAATTCCGATTAGTTGAAAATTTTTTGCTTTATGCTCCATTAATATACTCGGCAGGTTTTCTGCTGATTCCTGAGGGATCCATTTGGAACTGCCCATGGCTGTTTTTTCCACTTGCCGATGCTCTTTTCCCGGAGTGGTACCGCCAACGATGACGGATTTAAACCCCACAGCATCTATTAATCGGTAGATCGATCCCACATTGAAGGCACTTCTGATATTGTCCAGGGCTACTTTATAATCAATCACCGGTATTCTTGGAGTATTGTTATCTTGATCTCCGGTTAAAACACGAGGTAAAAAATCATGTTCCGAGATGCCCAATCCGGTTTTCCTTTTATGAGCGTGATACAGGTTTGAAATAAACTCCATCCAACCTTTTTTGTCGTTGACCGGGATCATTGGTAAAACCGGTTCATCCAGCCACGTTTGAAGTTGAAAGTAGTTTTTATATAATAATACCAATGAATTATCACTAATTCTGTCGACTAACAATTCCCGGTAAATATCTTTCAACCATATGGATATCCATTTATGCCGTCTGGCAGGCGGCATAGAAAACAGCTTTTTTTTTGTAAACGGGAAACTGTCCATGATTGATAATGAGAATATGAGGGCAAACACAGGTCCGTCCTCGCAGGAAAATGATTTTAAAAATCGCAGGGGCGGACCTGTATGTCCGCCCGCCTGAAAGATTATGTATTATAAGGTCAGATACACTGATTTGCCTCTACGGAATAATAAATGTTTGAAATTCATATAAAATCAAATAAATGATCTAATTGCAGATCGGCTGCTTTTTGCTGAATCTGAACAATCAATCTCTGAAGGTCGTCGATGGACGAAACGGTCAGTTGAATTTGTAGTTCATCGGCTTCGAAAGTTGGATCAACCATTACAGCTATTTTTGATGGTAAATCAGCTTTTTTCAATGTTGAATCCCAATCTTTTTGCAGTTTATTTAATTCTGGCCAGCGCAATTCCAGAAGATAGGACTTTATGTACTTATACCGTTGATGAACTGGTTTTTTTGCCAATATGTGACGGATTTTTTTGTTCTCCAGGATATCTTGCAGTGTTGTATCAAAACCACGTTCTAAATCATCGATAAGCTTAATCATACTGGTTAACTTATTGCCTTTTAATTTCAAATCATGAAACAGTTGATCCAGTTGAATCAGTTTTTTTGAATCTCTGCTGGCAAGATATGACATATCTTTATAGCTGAGCTGGTGAAGGTCGGTAAAACCGGAAAAAATCTTTGTTTTTTGCAGAATTTTTTCCAGAAATGTCTTTGTCAGCTTTTGCTCTGGAAGATTCATTTCAATGAGGATTGAAGATATCTCTTTGGGTGTTTTTGATAGATTTTCCGCTGAAAGTAGCAAAACTAAACCTTCAATCAAAGAATAGACGGAAAGATTTTTTTCCACTTTACGTTTACTCAATCGCAGTTTCCAAAGATGCAATGGACTGTTATTTTCTGGGAAAACGTATGCCGGTAAAACAATATTTTGATGATTGTTTTTCGCCGCCGCAATGATCCTGAATCCGTCGATTATTCGGTACCGTATGCAACCTTTCTTTTGAAGCCATACCGGATTTAAAATCGGGGTTTCCGCAAGGTGTATTAGGTCGGTTAAGGACTCCGTCGGTAAACGATATGAAAAATCGTCTATATCAATTTGTTTTAGTGAAACTTTTTCTAAATCCATACTTCAATTTTCGGATATGATAAATGAAAATATACTAATTTACGGAGCAACTGGTGGAATTGGTCAAGCCGTATGCAAGGAATTGCGTAATAGGGGCGGCAACCTTTTTCTTTTAGTGCGATCGGTAAAAAAAGGCAACCTGCTAAAAAATGAGCTACAGTTAAAATCTTCACAGATTTTATGCATTAATTCAATAACCTCAAAATCTGATTATAATCAGGTTCTTACTTGGCTAAAAAAACATGGGTTGATGTTTTCCATCGGTATACATGCTGCTGGAAAAGGGTTGATGAAAAAAGCATCGGCTATAACATTGGATGAATGGCATGATATTATTGAACTCAATTTAACTTCAGCATTTACTTTTTATCGATTAATTTGGGAGGTGCGGAACCCAAAAAAGTGTGAACTGGTTTATTTTGGTTCCGCATCCATCGACGAGGTTTGGCCCAAGAACTGCCTGTATGGTGCCTGTAAAGCAGGGTTAGAGACATTTGCCAAATCACTTCAAAAGGAAATTCGTTCGGAAGGTGGAAGAGTCTGGTTATATAAGCCGGGGAGTGTTAGAACCGGCTTTTTTGATAAGGTTAAAAGCCATCTACCTAAAGAAAAAATGATTTCTCCCCAGGTTCTGGCAAAAATCGTGGTTGATAATCTGAATATGGCGTCCGATATTTATTACCCACCTATTGCGATACTTTCCGACTAAATGGCTGGCGAGTCTGGTTATCGGTGGAAACATCTTCCCCTTCCCAGTGACACTTTAAAAGATAATGGAATGATTTGAAACCACCTGTTTCACCTTGGATAAATCCCACTTTATCCGAGATTCTAATATAAAGTTTTTGTGGTGGATCTTCCGGGAAATTGAACTTAAAACTCAGTCGATCCTGGGAGCCAATCAAATTATAATTATTAAGAAAATTGAAGTTGCTGTCGTAAAGCCTGAGTTGAGGTGACAGGGCAGTTTTTCCAAGTCTGATCCAATCAACAATTAATGTTGAGCTTTCCAAGTGTCGCTGGATTTCAAAAATGTCTTCATCTGCTCTGGATGAAATGTTGCCCAATACCAAAGACGATGATGGAAGACTGTTTGTGTTACGACTGTCATTGTTTGGTTCTTTTTCCACCAAATTCGGGACAAACGCCGGATTGACCTTCGGCTCTCTATCCGGAATCATTGATTGTGATGTGCTGCCTGGTTCAACCTGGTTTTCCGGTAATAACATCTCCTTGATCATTGTCAAAACACGTTCATCACCTTTCCATGGCATTAAATCGGTAATTTTTTGAGTAAATCGATAAAATGTCTCAATCTTTAAAACGTTAAAATCGCTTATCTCTGTAATGATATAGAAGTATGGATTTTTTTCATTAAAATATGTTTCCAATTTTTCAAGATTGGATTTTGATTGAATACGATACTCAACAATATTGCTTGATAGCTTTGTTATGCTGTAATTTTTGATGGACCGATTTGGCTTAAGTAAGCGGTTTTCAAAAATAGATCGGGTGTAGGGATCAATTAGTCCATCTACTTCAAGAAACAAGGTAGATTCAAGTCCGGCGTCATATAAACTGTGTTTTAAAGACTGGATGGAAAACAGGCTCAAAAACCGTGGTTTCATTGATTCAAGTTTTTCATTTATGAGGTCGGGTTCAACCGGGACTGAAAAATTAAAGGTCATTGAACCTATATGGGCCAGGTCAGACTTTCTAAAGATTTGAATGCGTACGGCTTTTATGTTTTTAGGTTTCTCTTCGGAAGCGGTTTCATCGGAAACTGTTTCATTAGAATCCGTTACTTCGGAAACGATTTCATTAGAATCAGTCCCGTCAGAACCAGTCTTTTCGGTGACAATTTCTTCAGGAACAGTATCAATGAGATAAATAATCCGGTTTTTAGGAAAAAGTTTAAATAAACTTTTAATAATCTCTTTGTCGTTTCTGTTTTGCCAAGTGGTGGCACTGAGGTTGACAGCATTTTTCTGGGATATGTTGATATGAAAGAGTTTTAGCCGGGTTTCCAGATCATCGAAAGGGATTTGAAGACTGCTTTCGTATAAAATGGTGATGGGAAACCATGGATCATCTTTAAAAACAAGATCATATCGTCTAAGAGTTTCGATTAAACCGGCAGTTTGAATATTACCCTCCATCTCCATAGTAAAATCTTCTTTTGTACTCAATTCGCTTAACACTTTTACCGAAACAAGGTAATCCGATGGTTTTATGGGATTTTTTCTAAATAGCAATTTTTCCGATTCAATAAATAGAGGATGTCCAATCAAATCTTGGATGGCTGCTGTTAATAGAAGCTTTTGCAAAGTCTGAAAAGCATTGCTTCGAGCAAAGGCAATATCATTTTCAAGAATGGGTACGGTGACTTTACTACGATATGTTGTAGCATCATTAGCATTTACAAGAGATACACCAAAGACAGATACGAAAATGGTGATCCACCAAATGATAACATGTTTTTTAATCAGTTCAAATACTAGGCTGGGCATAACAATTAATTGACTTCGTGTTTAGGCAGGTTGGAAACAAAATTTTTGGGGTAGTATTTTTTTAGCCAGTTGTCCACATCAATAGTGTCTAATTGACTCGAACTCAAATGTTTTCTGGCGTATTTTCTAAAAAGACCAGACTTTAGAAAAATTTTAACTATCTCTGCATCCAGCAGATATCCTTTGACCATTTGCCCCATAATTTCCATGGCCTTCGATAGTTTCATAGGTTTTTTGTAAGGTCGATCAGGAGCGGTTAGAGCCTCAAAAATATCAGCCACCGCAATAATCCGTGATTGTATGGGTAATTGCTCCGCTTTAAGTTTATTTGGATATCCTTCACCAATGAGTGTTTCGTGATGGGCCCCTGCATAAAGCGGTAATTTCATTTTTTTCTTGGGAAACGGTAATGCCATCAACCAGCGCCAGGATCTCTCTGCATGGTCGTTGATAATTTGACGTTCCTCATTTGAAAGTGTGCCTCTGGCAATGGATAGATACTCTTTTTCTATGTCATTAATTAGTGGTTCTTTAATTTTCCGTTTGGCAAGATCTACGTGTATGATACGCTCTTCACCGTTGATTTTTTTAGTTTTTACTCGAATGTTTTGATAGGTTGTTTTGTGATTATTGGCCAGAATCAGATCTTTATCCTTTTTTTCCAGATACTCTCCGCCGATATTGGTTTTATTTAATATCTGTAGATCTTCAATCAGTTTAGCAGTCTCTTGCTCTTTTTCCTTTTCGATTTTTGTAAAATAACTTTTCGGCTTATTGGTTTCCAATCCCCTGATTTTTTTCTGCAAGGATTCAATTTCAATATCTTTAATTTTCGAGTTAAATCGTTGAACGATTAATTCAAATCTGTCAAGTATTAACTGGAGTTTAATGGGTTTAGAAACAACATGCTCTGGAGAGGTCAATTTTCCAATATCGTGCATCCAGCCTGCCAGATGCATTTCTTCCATTTGAGATTTGCTGAAATGAATGTCACTGTATATCCCATCTTTGTAATGGTCGATGGTTTCTGCCAGTGAACAAGATAAACCGGCCACACGGTTAATATGACCAAATGTGTAAGGTGATTTTTCACCTAATCCTTCTGCCAGTACACGAACAAAGGCATTGAACAACTCGATCTGTTCTCGTAAAAGTTTTTGAGTGGTCAGCGATATGGCTGCCTGGTATGACATGGCTTGGACAATGGTGCTGTCGTTTTCTGAAAAAGCAATCACTTTTCCGTCGGAGGTTTGTCGGTTTAAGAGCTGTAATATACCATTGATCTGGTTTTCGTGATCCCGAAGTGGGAGTACTAACATTGATTTGGATCGATAATTGGTTTTTTTATCATATTTCATGGGACCACTAAAATCGAAACCTTTGGCATCATATACATCCGGGATATTAACGATATTACCAGTATTGGCACAATAAGCAGACACATGGGAGTTGTTGGGTTCACCGTTAATTTCCATGGGTACAGGCGGTAAACCAGAAGGTTTTGTGACGAAAAAGTTTTTGGATTCCGTATGCATCACTTCAAAAACCAGGGACTTCGATTCAAGTTCTCCTGGGTTGAAAGGATTGTTGCGATATTCGTCTTTAACACTATATACGGTTCCCGCATCTGCATTGGTCAGATGACGTGCTGTATAGAGTATCAATTCCAGTGCACTGCTTTGCTCCTGTTCTTTGCTAAGTTCAGCACCTGCTATGGATAGAATTTTCAGCTGCCGCTCATGCTCTGAAATATCGTCTTTTAGTAGATCGAAGAATTTATGAAGTTTTGAATCGTTAGAAGTTTGTTGCTTTATTAACGATTGAAGTTCTTCAAGTTTTTCAGGGATGCCCATTTGAATGGTCCGGTATTAGTATTGGTCTTGTATTCTACTTGGTGACGGAATCCTATTAAATCGAAGAGAAAAAAAATCTTAACAGAAAGTAACAGCCTGAATCGTTTTAACAAAATAACTTGCGGTTTGATTCAACAAAATATTAAATTGGCTTGTTATTGTTGCGTTTTTTCTTTTTGTTCTTCAACTTCCTTGCAATTGATGCAAAGTGTTGTAACCGGGCGTGCATCAAGTCTTTCTTTACGAATATATTCATCACATTCGTTACAGATGTTATATTCTCCATCTTCCAATCGTTTTAGTGCGCTACGGATTTTCTTTATAAGTTTTCTTTCACGATCACGTATTCGTAATGTTGTGATAGACTCGGTTTCCAAATGTGCCCTGTCGCTGGGATCAGGAAATTCTTTATTTCTATCTTTCATCTCCTGCACTGTATCTCCCGAATCTTCCAGGAGTTGCCTTTGCATCTCTTCCAGTTTATTTTTAAAATATTCTGTCTCTTCTGCAGTTAATTCAGAAGAATCTGTAAATTTCATTCTTCCCTCTTATGTTGGCAATGATTCTGTCTGTCTTAAAAAAAACACCGACATACAGCAAAAAAAGAAAACACTACTCAATAATCAAACTCTTTTTCTGACCGTTACTTAACGAATATTGTAGCGTGTTAACATCCAACCACTCCAGCTTTATGCTGGATTTGAAATCATTTATCAAATTGGGCAAATGGACAATTTGATCCTCTTTGATTTTTACAATATGGATTTTAAATGTGTATTGGTACCTAAGCTTGCCATCTTCTGTTTCAATGGTCTCACCTTTGGTGATGTGAATAAAAGCTGCTTTATCGATATTATTGTAAACCAAACCAGATGCAGTATTGGATCTCGGCAAAAGGTTTTGAATTTCCTTTTTTTCATTTAAACGGTATATCCTTTTACGTCCGTTTTCAGTAATGAGCTGGTAAAATCCTCCATCTTGGGAAGTAAATGTAGTCTTTGGATCGCCAACATAACCCAAAATTGGTTGGTTGGATTCATTGATCCCATAATATACAAACCCCCCCAATTCTTCGATAACATTCATCAGAATGAGGTCGTCTTTAGAAATTATTTTCTTATTTTTTTTATACAAAGTGTTTCCCTTTTTACCTGCCGGAAAAACTTTAAATGGACCTTCAAGATCCACCACGCCACCTGTATTATTTTCACTCTTTTCTGTTGTTTCTGCAAGTACGGTAGAAAATGTGACAAAGGTTAAAAAAGCCAAAATTAAAGATCCAACTCGTTTGGTCATATTATTTTCCATTATGTTGTATGTTTTTTTTCTAAGTTAATAAAAATGATTCTACTAAATCAACTTGGCGTAAACAACCTTTAATTGTGTATCCCTTTAATGACTTCCATATCTTCCGTTACCTGGAACTCAAAATCAGACTCGTTAATGGGAGGATTATCAACCATCCTGTTAAAGGTGATTTTTCTGTAATTTCCATTTTGATCAATTATGACTAATTGAGCAATTTTATGGGAGTGTTTTTCAAAAGACAACTGTAATTCGGAAAATCCTTCCTGTTCTTTCTTGGGGGCTAAAAAAACAGAGACATATTTGGGATTAGTATCAATAAACACTTGTTTGGGTGTGATTTCTAAAAAATGATTCCGTAACTTTCGTTTCTCGGATAAAAACTGAAGAGAGTTGATACCGGCGATTTTATCTAACTGTTGAATGGTAACATTTTCCAAGATTGGATCGTGTACCCAAACAAATTCGTGACCAATGACAATCAACGATTCATCCGGATCGGAATAATGCCATCTCATCAAACCCGGTTGTTTAAATGTCATTTGCCCCTTTGAGTAGGTTGTTTTGTCCTGAAAGGAGTCGAAGTTTTCTTGAGTAAAGTAACAGGAAAATGCGGTAATCTTTTTTATTTTTTCTTCGATTAACATCAACGGTGTTCCGAAAGCCGTTCCGGATAAAGAAACTATAATCAGAAAGCTAACAAAGCGTAACGTAATCTTTTGCATTAGATTAATCTTAGATAATCTGTTCAAATTAACCATTTCCAAGATACTGGAAATAGTAGTGAGATAAGGAAATGCCTAATTGATGAAAATGTCAAAACATTAATCTGATAAGCAAAAATGATGTAAGAGTTTGTGCCATTCTCCCCGCCATCATTGTTTTATCCTTGACTGTATCGTTAATAAATATATGTTTTAAAATAAAATATCAAATGTAATCGCCGAGGAAAGGCGGTTCTCTTGCGACTTGGTGGTATGGCGTTTTAAATACATACTTTTTTATTATTTTTTCAATTGTATAATACAAATTGCTTTTTTGCATTTGTACTGGTTTATAGTCATTATAAAAAAGTAACCGTATCAAATCGAAAAGCTGAAATAAAAACGTATGTTTGGTACGGGAAGATTATATCAATAAAATGAGAAATTAAACGAAGAGTTTGCCGGAGTCAGAGAACGTGCAATAAGTAAATACTTTCAATGCCAAGAGAATGTTGAACAACTCGTCTTTCCTGATTCAAGAACAATTGCAGAACCCCTTCGACAGTCATCAATGGTTGATCTTCCATTGATTGGCCAGTCTTTGATATTACCTTGTGAACATGATAAACGCATCTGTTGACATGCGTTTATTCATTAAAGATAATGAATTCTTTGATATAAAAGGGATTAAGAGAGTATTTTAAAAGAATTTTTAAAAGCAATGATCTATTAAAACAATGATTAAAGCAATTACGTTCGATCTTTGGGATACGATTTTTGTTGACGACTCTGATGAACCAAAACGTAAAGCCAAAGGATTATCTCCAAAACCACTGGAACGACAAAACATAATAGCACGATTCATAAAAGAGATAAATCCTCAACCGAGAAATATCATTGCTGCTGCCTACGATTCCGTCGATGCGGCTTTTCGGCATGTCTGGTATAACCAAAATGTTACCTGGACAGTCAGGGAAAGGCTGGAAGTCCTGCTGAAAGGATTAAAGTGTCGAATGGACGAAAAAAAACTGATTGAAATGATACGATTGCACGAGGAAATGGAGCTGGAAGTGATGCCAGATTTAGCTCCAGGTATTCTTGAGATGTTAGAAACACTTAGTGGAAAATACCGGTTAGGCGTGATTTCGGATGCTATTTTCTCACCGGGACGAGTACTAAGAAAAATCCTGGAAGCTTATGATCTTAAGAGATTTTTCGACTCATTTATCTTCTCAGATGAAATCGGATACGCCAAACCAGCACCTATTGTTTTTGAAGCATCGGCTGAAGCTTTGGATGTTCATTTAAGCGAAATCATTCATGTTGGAGATCGAGAGGAAAAAGATGTTGACGGACCTCATGCTGTGGGAGCAAAAGCTGTTTTTACAACCGTAGTAAAGGACCGTGGTAGCACAGATACAAAAGCGGAAATCATTTGTCATAATTATTCGGACTTTCCCGTTTTAATTGAATCACTGAATCAAGGATAAAAACAAATTATCAAGGTGCTTCAATAGAAAAGTCTGGTCATTACCTGCCATTAAATATAAAAAGGATTGAAACGGCAAATAACACTAGTTTTATTGATGTGAATCTATGATGTAGGTGAAATCTATGGTTGATTTCAATATTATCGGCAAAATCTAATGTTCTTAAACTGACACAAAAATAAATATAAATTTTACTAACCTGGTGTATAAATAAATGACTAAACCATTAAAATTTCTGATTATTGATGGATATTCCAGAGAGAGTAGAGACAATTTGGCAGAAGCGGGAATGCAATTTGCCTGGAAACTTTATGTATCAATGTTGAATCATCATTTAAGCAAACCGACCTATGATATATGGTTGCCCAGCGATGAAGATACGGTCACACCTTCGGAGGAAATGCTTGCCCAATATCATGGGATACTCTGGACCGGTTGCAATTTGTGTGTCAATGATATCGATAATCCAAGTGTAAAAAAACAGATTGAATTGGCGAAATTGATATTTGAGATCGGAACGCCCAGTTTTGGAAGCTGTTGGGGACTTCAGATAGCGGTAGTAGCTGCCGGTGGTGAAGTTATTGAAAACCCTAAAGGCCGGGAAATGGGAATTGCCAGAAAAATTCAGTTAACCAAAGCTGCTTACAATCATCCCATGTTTGATCGCAAAACCACTGTTTTTGATGCCTTCATCAGTCATGACGATATAGTATCTAAATATCCGGAAGAAGCAATTCTATTGGCAGGAAACGATTTTACCGCAGTTCAGGCTATGGAGGTTAAACATAAAAAAGGAACCTTCTGGGCGACTCAATATCACCCGGAATACGATCTGCACGAAATGGCAAGCCTGATAATTGCCCGTGAGGAAAAACTGATCGATCTCGGTTTTTTCAAAGGTCATGATGACATGGCAGATCTGGTGAATCGAATGAAAGAGTTGAGCAACGCCCCGAATCGAAAAGATTTACGTTGGCAATTGGCCATTGATGATGATGTATTGGACCAGAATATCAGGCAGTGCGAGTTTGCCAATTGGATTAATCATCAGGTTTTACCGACTATTTAGGTAAAATAAACAGAAAAAAGGATCTATTTGATCCAAACAAAAGTGATAGGATTTAAATGAAAAAATGGGACGGGCATACCCATACCGAGTTTTGTAAACATGGTAGTGGGGAAAAAACCGCTCTAATGATTGAAAAGGCGATTAAATGCGGGTTTGAACAGTATTCCATTACTGAACATGCCCCCTTGCCCGACGGTATTATTGATGATCCTGAATTAGCTGCTGATTTTTCACTGTTTAGAAACGAATTGCCGGATTATTTCAAACATATCAAAGAATTGAAAAAAACTTATGGTAACCGGATTACAATTTTATCCGGTTTGGAAGTTGATTTTATTGTGGGGTATGAGAATTATCTCCTGGATTTGATAGATGAATTCCAATCCAATTTGGAAGATTTGATTGTTTCACTTCATTTTATAAAGGGAAAAAACGGTATTTGTCCGGTGGACTATACTCCTGAGGTGTTTGAATCGGAACTCTTCGATTATTATGGTTCTGTTGATGCCATTCATAGGGCATATTGGTTGGATATGGAAAAACTGGTGACTCATAATTATAGGAATATTCCAAATAAAAGAATCGGACATTTGGCGCTGGTAAACAAATATGTTAAGCGATTTCCTATTCAATCACCCGATATAAATACAATCCCATTTTTTGAACACCTATTTAAATTAATAAAACAATATAACTGGTCACTGGATTATAACGTTGCTGGTCGCTGTAAAGCTCTTTTTAAGGGGGATTACTTGACTGAACCCATGTTATTCTGGTGCCGTAATCTAGGCATAGACTTGGTTTACGGTTCGGATGCGCATGGAATCGGAGCCATAGGGATGTATTATGACGTTTTTTTAAGGCAGCATTTAACTAATTAATATTGCGGGGGTTATGGCTTTTTTTGGATCGAGTATTTTTTGGGGATTATTTCATCAAAATAGGCGTCCTACACGACTGGAAACAGTGTTTTTTATATTTGGCTTGCTTTCCTTTGTAACTCTATTCAGTTATGAAGTATTTGATCCCAGCCCATTGAATCTGTTACAACCCATAGGTGGCATTCAAAATTGGCTGGGATTACCTGGTGCTCTTTATGCTGGTTTTATCATTGAATTATTTGGATTATTCGCATTCGCCCTACCTGTTTTAACTGTTTTCACCAGGCCCAGGTTTGGTCAATCCGGATTTAAGGTTGTATTGATGACATTTGTGGAGATTTTTCTTTTGGTTTCCTGTGCTTCGTTGTTGATACAAGGTGAAAGTCATCTCCTGGTTCAATATACCGGAATTTGGGGAGTGTTATCAAACCAGTCGCTTATAAAATTTCCAGGCTTGATCATCAGCCTAGTCATCATTTTTTTCTATCAATTTCTTTTTATCCGGTTTTTTTACTTTAATAATACACTATTTGTAGTATTATGGAAGTTAAGCTGGATCGTGATTCTTTTTACCCAAAAGATTTACTTGCGATTTAAAGGGGATATAATCAGATTGTGGCGATTTGGTTCAATCAATTGGATGATACCGTTACGATTGGTTTTTACCAGAATTGTCGAGAAAACGAATCTTTGGATAAAATCGAGCTTACAACGTATTTTAACAGCGATTTTTCAGATAGATACCTTTCAACGTTTAAAAAAAATGGGTGATTCGATTTTTACAAAGATTGAAAGAAGGCATTTTAATGTTAAGATCGACGGAGGTGAAACGGAGAGTCAGGTAGTCTATAAAACTAAGTATGACGCCCTTTCACGGGCTATTATTGAGTACAAAAAACGATATTATGCTTCTGACCGTACTCACTTCGTTAACAGTCGCAAGTGATGCATGATCCGACATAATCGCAGTATTTCTCAATATTAACGTAAATAAATGGTTGACTTTTGATTGGGGAAAGATATAGATTACTCATCATGAGAACAGATGTAACACTCCCCAGAATGCTGCAATTTTAATAATCTTCCTAATTATCTTAAGAACTAGCCGCAGCTTTCCTTCAAGAGCTATAATTAAATTAGTCATAAACTCAAAATATTCATTTCTTTTTTGCTTTTGCTAACCTTTCAATAAAAAAATATCGTGCAACGTTCAAAACCAGATATCTCTCCTCAGAGGCAAATGGGAAAGAAAGATTCCCATCAGAGTCGAAGAAAAAACTCCAATTCTTCCAATATCGTTTTAGATAGCAGTGTGCAATCGCTCATTCTTTCCGATATTAAAAGCATGAATATAAAAGAACTGGAACATATGGCCAAGTCATTTAACATCGACAATGCTAACAATATGTTGCGGCAAGAATTGATCTTCGCCCTGCTGAATGCCCAAACGGCAAAAGGTGGAGCTATATACAGTCAGGGAGTATTAGAGACCCTTCCCGATGGATTCGGCTTTTTAAGATCACATGATTTTAGTTACATTCCTGGCCCTGACGATATTTATGTTTCTCCCTCTCAGATACGGCGGTTTAATTTAAGAACCGGTGACACTATAGAAGGTCAGGTCCGACCACCCAAAGAAAGCGAACGGTACTATGCTTTGTTGAAAGTGGAGAAATTGAATTTTGAAGATCCTGAACATGCCAAAGATAAAACGCTGTTTGAAAACCTGACACCGCTTCATCCCGAAGAGATGATGTACCTGGAACGTAAGGATCAAGATAAAACAACCCGGATTATCGACCTGTTTTGCCCCATTGGAAAAGGACAAAGAGGATTGATTGTTGCTCCGCCGTTTACTGGAAAAACAATGATTCTTCAAAATATAGCCAACAGTATTATTGAAAATCATGATGATGTAATGCTGATTGTGCTGCTGATTGATGAACGGCCGGAAGAAGTGACAGACATGCAACGATCGGTCGTAAAAGGAGAAGTAATCAGTTCAACTTTTGATGAACCTGCATCCCGTCACGTTCAGGTGGCTGAAATGGTTATAGAAAAAGCAAAACGGCTGGTGGAGCATAAACACGATGTTGTGATATTGCTTGACTCCATAACCCGCTTGGCCCGAGCCTATAATACCGTAATTCCTGCCAGTGGTAAGATCCTATCTGGAGGCGTCGATGCAAATGCCTTGCACAAACCTAAACGGTTTTTTGGAGCTGCAAGAAATATAGAAGATGGAGGTTCCCTGACTATATTGGCTACAGCGTTGATTGAAACAGGCAGTCGTATGGACGAGGTGATATTCGAAGAATTTAAAGGAACGGGTAATATGGAATTGACCCTGGATAGGAAATTAGCTGAAAAACGTATTTTTCCTGCCATGGATATTGACAAATCCAGTACAAGGAAAGAAGAGTTGCTCCTTAAAAACACCTCCGAAATCTGGAAGTTACGACGAATCCTTTCTGCTTCCAACTCTCAAGATGCCATGGATTTTCTCTTGGACAAACTGGATAAATTTCCGACCAACGTTGAGCTTCTTAATATGGTAAACAACTGATCTGAAATAAATTGACATTAAGGTATTGTCATATTGGTTTTTTCGTTGGATAATGATTGGTTATGAAGCCGATTTTCGGTTTTTGAATTAATAAACTAACACCATGGTTCCAATTGGTGACTCATTGGAGTATGAACGGTTTTGAGTGATCACTTTGGATAACTGTATTTTGAATTAAGTGAATTATGAAAGAAGGTATTCATCCCAAATACGAACAGACAACGTATCGATGCGCATGCGGCGCTTCATTTGAGATTGGTTCAACATTAGGCGGAGAGGTGAAGCTTGAGATCTGTTCTCAATGTCATCCTTTATATACCGGAAAAGAAAAACTGGTTGATACCGAAGGACGGATTGAGCGTTTTAGAAAGAAATATCAGAACGTTGCAAAATCTTAGTTTGACGCGAATGGTTTGGTGCTCACCGTCGGATTGGATGAGTTTGTATTCACGTTACGGTCTTGATGTGGAAGGAAATCTTGATGAATCCGGTTTTTTGATTCCGGGTTTCCTTTACGTCAAATAGCAGGTCTGAAATATTTACTTGCTTCGGTATCCATCGTTGAAATCTACAAATAGACTGAATTGGAAACAAGACGGTTCAGCATCAAAAAAGGATGTTCCACAAAGAACTGTCATCTCCGAGTGTAAAGTTACGTCCTCCCCTACTTAGAATTTTTCGTTCAATTTCTTATACCCCTGGTCAGTCATGATAGAAAAACTTGCCAAGATTGTAGATCGATTCGAGGAAATCACGGCACTATTAAGTGAGCCGGAAGCTATTTCCGATTCGAAAAAACTTCAGGAATTATCAAAAGAACAGGCAAAGATGTTGCCTATTGTTGAAACATTTCAGGAGTTAACAAAAAAGCAGCAGGAACTGGACGATAATACCCAATTGGCAGCCGATCCAGATGAAGATCCGGAGATGAAAGAGCTGGCAAAAGAGGAGATTTTCAGGTTGAAGAGTGAAATTGCCGAGCTTCAAAATGAAGCACAAGTATTACTGCTTCCTAAAGATCCGGACGATGAGAAAAACATTATACTGGAAATTAGAGCTGGAACCGGCGGTGACGAAGCAGCATTATTTGTGGCGGACCTGTTCAGAATGTATACTAAATTTGCTGAATCGAATCGATGGAATGTGGAGGTTATGAGTAGCAGTCCAACCGGTATTGGCGGCTATAAGGAAATCGTTGCTTCCATTGAAGGTAAAAATGTCTTTAGTCGTTTGAAGTTTGAAGCGGGGACCCATCGTGTCCAAAGAGTGCCAGTTACGGAAACCCAAGGCAGAGTTCACACCTCGGCGGTGACAGTAGCAATTTTAGCTGAAGCAGAAGATATTGATGTTGAAATCAAACAGGTGGATCTTCGAATAGATACCTACCGGTCTCAAGGTGCTGGCGGTCAGCATGTGAACACCAGTGATTCGGCCATTAGGATAACACATATACCTACCGGAATTGTTGTTACCTGCCAGGAGGAACGGTCTCAGTTAAAGAATAAAAACAAGGCGATGAAATACCTCAAGTCAAAAATATATGAAATGGAGGTTGCAGCCGCAGCCAGTGAAGAAGCAAAACTTCGCAAAAGCATGGTAGGAAGTGGAGATAGAAGTGAACGTATTCGAACCTATAATTTTCCACAAGGACGTATTACTGATCATCGTATCAATCTATCCTTATATCGACTAGAAGAAATATTGAACAATGGCGATGTGAATGAAATAGTGGATGCGTTGGCAGCCAATCATCAAGCTGATTTACTAAAGGGACAGGGGACTATATAGGCAGTTGGGAATGCTGATCGGGTGAGAATAGCCGGTTAGCTTTCCATGTACGATTTCAGGCGGGAACGAAGCATGGCAATAGCTTTGGTTCTGACTTGGGAAACCCTTGATTCCGTTAAATCCAGAACAGCTCCGATCTCTTTCAGATTCAAATCATCCACATAATACAGGGACAGTACTATCTTTTCCTTTTCCGGTAAATGCTCCACTGCTTCCCTCACCAATTCATTGGCTTCACTTCCCATCAGTGTTTCAGCAGGGTCCTCTTCGTCCGGATCGGATAAGATTTCCAAAATATCAAGACGGTTACTGTCTGAATCCCCAAAAGATCCCAGATTTTCCAAGGATAGCAGCGGTATGGGCTTGGCTTTTTCTAAAAAAGCCGGTAGCTCCTTGGGTTTGATATCCAGTTGATTGGCCAGCTGTTTATCGTTTGGATGGTCTATATTTTGTGCTCTAAGTTGAGTATAGGCATTTTCCAGCTTGTTGCAGTTGTCACGAACAGATCTGGGAATCCAGTCTCTAGCCCGTAATTCATCCAGCATTGCACCACGAACTCTGATTTCTGCATAGGTTTTGAATTTAACTTCTCGCTGGGGATCGAATTTTTCGATTGCCTCCAACAATCCGATCATTCCTGCTTGAATTAAATCCTCGGTTTCAAATCCCGAAGGAAGCCTGGCGGAGAGTTTATTGGCAATATGCTTCACCATTGGGGCATATTCAACCGCAAATTGCTCTCTATTTAATGAAGCCTGTTTTAAATATGGGTTTTGCATGAGAAAAGGCGAAAAAGATTAAACCTTATAGCTGCATGAACCGCTTTTTTATTATGAACTAAAATTGCGACGATCCTATAAAAGCAAATGGCATGCCTTTATCATGCGGATGGCTGTACTGAGACGGCTTTTATGTAGAGAATTATCACTTTTTACGTTTCCAAGTGCCCAACCGTTTCCAAAAAGATTCCTTGGAATCACCATGAATTGGCTTGTCCTGTAGTCCGTTGATTTGACGAGCCATTTGGAAAAATGATTTGGTAGTAGAGGAATTGGGGGCTAACAACGACAGCGGTTTTTGTTGTTTTACCGCTCTAATAAAAAGTGGATCTCTGGGGATGTTGCCCATAAGTTCCAAGTTTACCGTTAGAAATCTGTTTAAGACTTTTACCAGTCTTGAGTATACGTTTTTTGCCTCTTGAATATTGCTTTCATTAACAATGAGATTAAAACTGTTAACCTGGTATTTGGAAGACATGATCTTCATTAAGGCATAGGCATCAGTTATAGCAGTTGGTTCCGGATTAGTGATAACACAGATTTCATCAGCTGCTGCGTTGAATCGCAAAACATTGGATGAGATTCCAGCCCCGGTATCGATTAAAAAATAGTCATACCGAGTCTTGAGGGTGGCCAGCTCTCGTAGCATAGACATTTGCTGCCGAGCGGACAGGGACTGCATTTCACTGATTCCCGATGATGCTGGTAAAATATGAATACCCAAAGGACCTTCGATAATGATATCATTGATATTCTTTTCCCCAATTAAAACATCCTCGATGGTAAATTCAGGTGCCAGATTCAACATGATATCGATATTGGCCAAACCCAGATCTGCGTCTATAAGAAACACTTTTTTGTCCATTTTGGCCAATTGAATGGCTAGGTTGATCACAATATTGGTTTTTCCCACACCTCCTTTTCCACTGGTGAAACTAATTGATCGTACACCCTTGACATTCGATTTTTGGGTGGGAGAAAACTTTTTTCTTAAGGTGGTGGCTTGGTCGTTCATCATGTGTTTTTAGAAAATCGAAAGGATTTTTAAAACGGATTCTGTTTCAAGGTGTAGATAATATAGGGAGAAAAGAGAATCATCAATTCAAAAAAGACATTTTTCAGTTTTCCATGGCCGAAATGTTTAACAGTAAGTCGATCAATCTTTCCCTCGTAGAGTTTTCGATGTCATCGGGAACATTTTGTCCTGTTGTCAGGTAATTTAGTTTGAGCTTAAAGCGGATAGCGTGGTTAAATATCGAACCATAACTGGTTGATTCATCCAACTTGGTAAAAACCGCGCCGCTCAAAGGAATAACACTGAACCGTTTCGTAATTTCGATCAAATCATTATCCTTGGTAGTGGCACTCAATACAAGCAAATTACTGAAATTCGGATAATGTTTCAAAACGCTCCGTAGTTCGGACATTTGTAACTCATCTCTTTGAGAACGTCCGGCAGTATCGATGAGGATTAAGTCCTTTTTTCTGAATTCCTTCAGAACCGTGTCCATTTGTTTTCGATCATTCACAACACGAATGGGAACGTTAATGATCCTGGCGTATTCTTGAAGTTGCTGAACGGCAGCAATTCGGAATGTATCAAGCGTTATCATACCGATTTTTTTGTTCGGATGAGCGATTTTTTCACGTCCAGCGATTTTCGCCAAGGTTGTTGTTTTTCCAACACCAGTCGGACCTAAAAAAGTCAGTATTTTAGGCTCGTTTTTACTTTTTCTGGCAGTAGGCTTAGCGTTTATTTTCAAAACCTGCATAAACATTCGTGCTACGTAAACTTTCACATAGGAAAAATTGTCTATTTCCTTTTGCGGGATTTTTTTATTCACCTCTTCAATCAGTTTTCTGGCAAATTTACTTTCCACACCGTTGAAACACAATTGTTGAAACAAAGCAATCAGGTTTTCATGTAGATCACCCTCCCTTAATTCACCTGATTGTGACACAAGGGTATTTATCATGCCTTTCAGTTCGGATAATTCATAACGCAAGTGTGTAACATTAGCTTCATCGTTGACTTGTCTTCGGTATCCTTTTCGCAGATCGTTGACCAAATCTTTTAATTCCGTGATGTCGTTCTGTAGATTATCAATTTGAGCCTTGTTTTTACTGTTACCTTCCCTGCGAGGGCTTCTGGGAGAATTATAGGCGATCTCTTTTTCGTATTCGGATTTTTGCTGATTTTGAAGAAGTCCGTTGTAGTTTTTTACTGTTTTATTTTGAGTGCTTTCATCCCGAGCTGCTGTTACTTCCAGGACATTTTTACCGAACATGCCAAATGCTCCGGATCCTTTGCGGATTTTTCTGGTGGAAATGATAATGGCTTTTGTCCCTAGTTCTTCCTTTATCATTTTGATGGCTTCCTGCATGTTGGAAGCAGTATATTTTTTTACCTGCATGTGGCTGATTCCTGCTGCTATTTAACTGTATTAGAATGTTTTGGTTTGGTTAATAACATTAATAGAAACCATGGGTTTTATTAATGACATCGACGTTTATTTTCTGCGAAATCAAAACCATAACTGGTTGTCTTGGATGATAGAATGCCAAGACTTTACCTAATTTGTACAATCTTAGTGGAGGAAAGGAAAAATCGTGCCATTATGGGCTTTAACACATGAATTCGTCTTTTTCTTCAGTTAATAAACCAAATGGATCATCTGTTCCCTATCAAAATGAAATGGTTATCTGAATTCAATCAGGTAGGATCGAGTTTTTTGATCATAGGTAACTGAACTTTTTGCTTTCCCCGATCCTTTTGTTTTTATTGACAGATCTTCACGATTAGCAATCTGGATCACTTCCCGGAGGGTTTTACCTTTTATCAATGCAGCCACTGTTTGTGTATTGTGTGATTTTTGTGCTGTTTTTTGCACTTTCGAATTTATTGGGCGGAATATTTCAGATTTGACATACTCACCTTTATTTTCCACTTCCTCAACGGGAACAGATCCCGGATAATATTGAATAGCCTGTTCAGCGATTTTCTTAAATATAGGGGCGGCACTTTTTGAATTAAGATATTTTTTTTGGGGTTCGTCGATAACCACCAATATAGTCAAAACCGGTTTTTCCGCAGGGAAAAAACCAACAAATGAAACAATATGATTTTTAGTGGAATATTCACGCTTTTTGAAATCAAACTTTCTAGTTGTGCCAGTTTTACCGGCAATGGTCATTCCACTGATATTTGCCCTGTACCCAGTACCTCCTTTATTTGTAACACTGATCATGAATTTTTTCAGAGTATTTGCTACATCTTCTTTCAAAATGCGTATTCTTTGCTGCTTATCCCGATTAACCAGTTTTCCATTGGCCTCTTTCACATTCTTTATAATTCTGGGTTTGATGAGTACACCGCCAGTGGCAATGGAATTGATAGCAGTCAAGACCTGAAGCGGAGTGGCGGAAATAGTATGGCCGAATGAGATAGTAGCAATGTCTGTTTCTGACCAATCCTGATAATTGTAAACTTTGCCAGTAGCTTCGCCTGGAAGTTCAATACCGGTTTTGGTTCCAAAGCCAAATTCTCTGATCATTTTATAAAAAACGGGCCTGGGAATACGCTGGGCGATTTTTGCCGCACAGATATTAGATGACATCTGAACGATTTTTTCCAGTGGCAGCCAGCCGAATCGATCAATATCATGAATCACTCTGTCTTGAATCTGATATTCTCCATCTTCACAAAAAAAGATGTTGTCTTTTTCCACTGAATTGGTTTCCAGGGCGGATGCCATGGTGATGATCTTAAAGGTTGATCCGGGTTCGTAGGTTGCACTAACGGCCCGATTAAAATAGGTGGACTTATTAAATCGATCAAAATTATTTGGGTCAAAGTCGGGGATATTGGCCATGGTCAGGATATTGCCAGTTTGAGATTCCATGATTATAGCGACCCCATGTTTGGCATTCATATAGTTGACCGCCGTGGACAGTTCTTTTTCTGTAAAATACTGCAATTTGCTGTGTATAGTTAGTGTTAACGAACCACCGGATAGGGTCTTCAGTCTTGGTTGTCCGGTTAAATAGGATAAGGTCGAGCTAAACGGTGTGTTATCCATTAGATGCTTATTGTACCGATATTCAAGTCCTTCCAGACCTTGTGAATCAGTGCCCGAAAAGCCGACCAACTGGGCAGCATGATTTCCTTGTGGATAGAAGCGCTGATATTCCTTTAAGAGATGAATGCCCTTAAGACCGGCTCTTTCAATTTTTTCGCTGATAGTCGGTTTACTATTACGTTGCAGCCAGATAAAGCTTACACTGGCTGATAGCTTTTTTAATAAAAGCTTTTCTTCAAATGGTAATATTCGACTCAGTTTTCTGGCTGTTCTAATTGGGTTTTCTATTTCGGAAGGAACGGCAAATATCGAATACATGGGCAGTGAAACAGCCAATATTTTCCCATTAGTGTCATAGATGGGACCTCGTTGTGGTTTCAGGGAAACCATGTGATTCCACTGTCGAACGGCTCGTTCTTCCAAAGCCGGTCTTTCGATGACTTGAAGATAAAGTGCTCGAACCAGGATAATAAAAATTGTGATCAGGAAGGCACGTTGAATCCAAGCTACTCTTTGTTTGTAGCTTTTTGTAGCTAGTATTTTGGTTATAGGTAACACGGTATTGTTTATTGTTGATGGTATTGTTTTATGACTCTAATCTATCTCTTCAACGGGCAATGGTTTATTAACATTTATAATAATAGTTTGTTGCCGGATCGGTTTTTGTAACAATAGGCTCTTTTTTGCTGTTGCTTCCACCTTGGATAGTCGTGTTAGAAAAAGCTCTTCCAGTTTCAGTGGCAAAATTGATGTTTCCAGTTCTTTTTTTATTTTCATCAATTCTCGAACGTTTTTTTCTTTACGGATATAGCTGATTCTTTGTTGAACAAAAAATGTGGCTACCAAAATCAAAATGATCCAGGTCAGGGCGAGTTTTATGGACGACTTTTTTGCTGTTTCAGTTTTTTTTCGAACAAGGCTTTTCGACGTTTTTTTTGTGTATGCCGGATAGTCTCTCATAACTTTTCTACGACTCTTAATTTTGCACTTCGAGATCGAAAGTTTTCCTGTTTTTCCGCTTCCGAAGCCATAATCATTTTACGATTTATCCTCTTGGCTACAGGTTTCAAGTCACAAATGCAATGAGGAATGTTTTTGGGACATAAACAGGGGCTTTCCCATCTTTTAAATTCTTGTTTTATCGGTCGATCTTCCAGTGAATGAAACGATATTATGGCCATTCTACCACCGGGATTTAACAAGTCTATCGATAACTTTAATAATTGATCAAGCTCCTCCAGCTCTCTGTTAACTTCGATTCGTATTGCTTGAAAGGTTTTAGTTGCCGGATGAATCCTTCCAAAATGGAATTTTTTAGGTACAGCCTCTTTGATGCAGTCCGATAGTTGTGATGTACTGGTGAATTCATTTTTTTTCCGAGTGTAAACAATGTTACGGGCGATTTTTTTGGCAAAGGATTCCTCACCATACTTTTTGATCATTCGGAACAGATCTTGTTCACTGGCCGTATTAACTATATCTGCTGCTGAAACAGGGTCTTTAGGATTCATTCGCATGTCCAATGGACCGTCATGCTTGAATGAAAATCCCCGCTTTTGGCTGGTCAGCTGAAAGGAGGAAACCCCCAAATCAGCGATGACATAATCGGCTTTTACTCCTTCATCCAACAACGTTTGAGCTCCTTGGGAAAAAGAGCTATGGATTAAACGGAATCGTTTGGAAAACTTGGATAATCTTGCTTTTGCTGTTGATAGTGCTTCTTCGTCGCGATCTATACCGTAAAGAAAAGATTGATCGTTTTGCTCCAACAGACCGGTTGCATGACCGGCACCTCCAAGTGTAAAGTCTATTATCACCTGGGCGGATTCAGGTAGAAAATAGATAATTTCGTTGAGTAAAACGGGTGTATGTTGAAATTCCACTTTAAGACCACTTTGTGAGTTATAGTTTTATTACATAGTTTGAGTCGACAAAAAGAGGTTCGAAGCGATAAGACTTTATTGTTAATCGGAGGTTCGAAGCGATAAGACTTCGTTGTTATTCGATCGATAAAATAAAAATACTTAAATAAAAAAACTAAGGGAAGAAATTTCTTCCCACTTCAGTAGTCAATTCTCATTGAAAAGGGGCTATGAAGGGAGATAATTATCTGAAAAAACATGAAAATTGTATTGCAAAGGGTTAAAAACGCACATGTTTCCATTAACAATGATGTTGTGGGAAAAATAGACGTAGGATATGTTCTTCTGGTTGGATTTGAACGCGAAGACGATTCACGCTTTCTTGAACCAATGTTAGAAAAAATCAGAAAAATAAAGCTGTTTTCCGATGAGGAAGGACGATTTGCCTTCTCCCTGGAGGAGGCTTCCGGATCACTTTTAATAGTATCACAATTTACACTGTTTGCCGATCTGAAAAAAGGAAAAAAACCCAGCTGGTCCAAAGCATTGGCGCCAGAAATTGCCAAAGACCTGTACCATGAGTTTGTACGATTGGCGAAAAACTCAAATATTCCTGTGCAATCAGGCGAATTTGGAGCCTATATGCAGATTTTCTTACAAAACGAAGGCCCGGTGACTATTATATTGGATTCCCGAGAATTATTTCCTTCGCTTTATTAGTCAAGTTTTTGTAAAATAATCAGTATCCGCCAAGGTAAAAATCCAAATATAAAGGACATTTTCCTATTTTAAAATCCAAATCGGCACTCCATTAATGTATCACAAGGTCTTGGTTTGAAATTGAATATAAATAAAAAGCTCCTAAAACTTTTTTACACCGATCTCTGGAAAGATTTTCGTCAACTTGAAGTAATTTCTGTCAACGGGGATAAAGCCATCCGCCGATATTCAGATAATCAGACTTCCATCCAAGACGAATACCAGTTTATTAAAGAACTGAAAAAAAAGGCCTCATTTAAGATTCCGAATATCATATCTCATACAGACAACTATTTGTTGTTTCAGTATGTCCCAGGAACAAGGGCTTTTAACTTGCTGATGGATCTAAAGGTTCTGTATGAACAAGAAAAGAATAAGGAGTATTTTTCCATCGGTACACAAATCATGCAATTATTGCAGGATGATCTGAAAGAATTTCAATCGTTTTATGAAGGGAATTATGCAGAAGAAACGCATTTGGATCTTTATCCGGCATTCGAAAAAACAAAAAACGTGTTTTTTTTATTGACGTCGATGCTTGGTCTCCAGATGTCTGTTGATGAATTGGATAAAATCATATCCATTTACCTGAGTAATTCTGATACTCCTTTTCGAGATGCAACCCCTAAAAATGTGATCCTGGATATCCCGCTTCTGAACCAGAAGAACTTCAATTCCCGCAACGAACGGCTTGACGTGGTCAAAGAACAGGTAAAATCAGGAGAATTAAAACGGAAAATTATTCGTGATATCGTATACCATATAGATTTTTCCGGATGTTCCTTTCGATGTCCCAAGAAAGATGACTGGATCACCATTTCACAGCATGAAGCCAGTGTTTGGTTAAAAGAGCATAATCAAAAAAGGAATGTCGGAGAATCAGATGAGGAGTTGTGTACGAAATTTGTTCGTTTCAGCCGATTGGGGGGGCGAAAACTGGCTTACCGATTGCTGAACAACAGCGGCTACCAAATTCGGTTTGGACTGGATAATGAAGCCTACTATTTTTACCAGCTATCGGATATTTGTAAAACATTAGTCAAAAGAGGGATAATATCTGATCCCTCAGTATCTGATGTTATGCTGCAACTTGTCAAAGCTTGCAATTATACCCCTCCTGAAGACTATTTTCACAGCCATAAAATGGTGAAAAATGATACCACCATCTATTACAGTGATGTTTTTCCAAATTAAACTGCAAATTGACAACCAGTGGATTGGTTTCCGGGCTGTTTCATGGCCATTCAGGTAATTGGTCGGGAAGCATGGGTTGGGGAGTTGTTCGTTCTGGGAGTTTTAAAAGAATACATTTTCTGGGCATTTTCAGTTGTTGATACAGTTTTTCGGATTGCTGTAAATATGCTTTTGAGAGATGAATGGGCATGAAAAATTCGGGTTTGATGTGCCTTAGCAATTCGTTCAGATCATCAGTACATAAATGGTAAGATTTTCTTGCCTTTTTGACTTGCTCTTTCAAATAGGTACACTCGCAATACAACAGTGTAACATTCTTCATCAAGGATAAAACTTTCCGGGTATTGGATTCAGTTAAACCGATATCAGTTATGTATCCAATGCTGGGAGGAAATTGTTCCTTTTCAATTCTTTGATATAATATCTTCGCATCAATGGTTTGGTAATCTTGACCAGTACTGCTGTTGGCAATCGGGACATCTAGAAATATTTCTTGTTTGGTTGTTTGATGAAACCACTTTTTTAATTGCGTCAACCAAGAACCTTTTCTAAAACTGTTTTTTTCTATCTTCTCTTCATCTATTTGGAAATATGGTTTTTCAGTTAATTTAAAAACCAGGACGGGAATTTTATGATCGCATATAGCGGCTTCAACTTGAAAAAAGGAGTTTTCGTAAATAATTTGTGACGTCCATGGGACAGAATGCTGGTGTTTTAGCCTGAATCCCTTCGCTCCGGACAATGTAAATTCTTCAATTTGGTGATGGTGTATTTCGCAAACCTTGTAGCTGCAAAAGAAATCTTCCACAAGATTCCAATCATAACCTCCCATTTTTTTTTCCAGTTTGGCAGCAATGCCGGGTGGACCGAACAGTTGAATTGTTTTTTTGGATGTCAAAACGGTTCGAGTGAACTTATCAATGCCCATAAAATGGTCCATGTGGGCATGTGATATGAAAATGGTGTGGATGGTGTTTAAGACCCGTTTGGCCAAGTGGGTCAGTTGCCCACAATCGATCAGTATGCTCCCATTACTCGGTCGAATATTGATCAGCAACAGGGGATCATCCAATAACCCGGAACAATAAGTTGGTTTAAAATAATTAAAGGGGAATCGTTTTTCCACTACAGTTGTTTTCGGAGTTACCTTTTTTTAGTTGATGTTCCAATGAGATCTGATGATCTCCGGGACAAACCGGTCCTTTGCTCGGTTTGAAGCCCATGATATCATTTTTTCATCTTTAGCTACCATGGTACATAAACATTCCGGCTTAGGTTCGATAGACACGCGACACAGATCCAACCTGTCCGAATCCCAGCAGGTTTGTACGGTTATGTCGTCTTCGGTTAAGCCGTCTGTATGCAATTCACACGCTCGATACAGCAAGTCAAACTCAGTATCGGATAGATCGACATAAGTTCCTCGCAAAGTAGCAGCGTAATCAGCGCCCCGTTTACCGTGTCCGATATCACGCTTTTCATTTTGCCTTTTCGAATCATGAAATATGGCAAACAAACTTACAATCTGGGTATTGGCGCCTGTATCCTTGGCAAGGCGAAGCCCGATTTCCAAAACACGAGCCCAATGTGAAATGCCATGAGTTCCATATGTTGGAAGCGAATATTCTTCCAGTATTAAATGAATCAGTTCTTTTTTAAGAAATTGGTCTGCATGAGACATAGAGTTCTCCTTTACTTGTTTATCGATCTCTATCACAGATTTATTCTACTTGACCAGCCCATGTTTCGACGATCAGGGGAATGTTTTGATATTGAGCAGAATTTTCAGATCTCATTGCATTAAACAAAATATTCTGTAAGAAACAATAATCATAATTATAAATCAGTAAGATCTTCATTATTTGCAGTTTCTTAGTCATTTGTAAATTTGCAGAGCGATGTTATGACATCATTTTTGTTTTACCCTATTCGATTATTATCAGATTAGTAGCGATTTTAATAAAAAAGCCAAATAAGAACACGATAAGATCAAAAAAAAGATTTTCTTTCCTTCACAAAAAACCATTTTTATATTATCTCCTATAAAATAGGCATAAATTTATGGAAACAACCCTATTATGAGATTGTTATCCGGTTGAAACGATTGAAAAGCCTGTAATTGGCACTTTATAGTAATTTAGCCGCGATTATAAATGTCGATGAAAATAAAGGGATGGGATTCATACTGAGATCAGGACGACACAAACGGATATTGTACTAATTTAATTAATAAACGGTTATAGGAGGTTCAATGCATAAAAGTCACAATGAACAGAACATTCATAACATTGCTGTTGTTGGAAAAGACGGTGTTGGAAAAACATCTATCGTGGATTCGCTGATGAAGCTGTATGCAAAACAACATAGCAGTGAAATAAATATTCAGCCAGAAGAGGAATCCAGAGGCTTTACTATATATAATCGTTTTTATCATTTCGATAAGGGAGTGGATAGTGTCAACTTAATAGACACTCCAGGGAATACTGATTTTCTGGCAGCAATAAAATCTGCCTTGCATGCCAGTACAGGCGCGGTTTTTGTCGTTTCCCCTCAGGGAGGTGTGGATGCAGCCTTAAGAGTATGGGAGAGTGTAATCGACTGTAAAACACCTCGAGTTATTTTTGTCAATATGCTGGATCAGCAGCAAGACGGTTTCGATGAAACCTTGCAATCTATTGAGTCAAGTTATTCCGTCAGACCGACGATATTATTTATCCCTTGGTACGAGGACGATAAACTTGTTGGAGTCATCGATATCGTCAACAAAAAACTGCTAAAGGGAGACGCCGGAAAACTATCGACAGAGGAAATACCTGAAGATGCTAAGGATAATGTCGATCTATATCGCAGTACAACCTATGAACGTCTTGCTGAACTCGATGATGAATTAATGGAATATTATATCGAAGAGAAAGATGCTCCAGACGAATTATTGATCAAGGTACTTAGCAAAGGTGTAAAATCCGGTGATTTAACCCCGATACTGGCGGGTTCTGCCGAGGTGAATATCGGACTTGAATCTTTATTTGATTTTATCAGTGTCAATTTTCCATCTCATGCAAAGGGGAATGTTTGGGAAGGAAGGAAATCAAAAGAAAAAGATTCGGATACTGTTGAAATAAAACCGGAAGCCGGCGAAACCTTTTCGGGTATTGTTTTTAGGACAACCTATGATCGTTATGCCGGAAAACTTAGTTATATCAGGGTAATATCTGGAGTGCTTAAAAAAGGGATGAAACTGCTGAATACATCCAACTCATCCAAAATCCAATCCAGCAGAGTTTCAATTGTGAATGGAGATAAGAACGAAGAAATTGAAGAAGCTTATCCAGGAGATATTATTGTGATCGAAAAAGAAGACGATTTGGCGACCAACCAAACCATATGTGATGTCAACAATCCCGTATTTTATGAACCCATGGTTTTCCTGGAGCCAAGATGTACAAGTAAATTGGAACTGACCAACAGCAGTAAAGACGGCAGAATTATTGATGCGGTTAACAAATTGATTGCAGGTGATCCATCCCTTAAAATGATAGTAGATCCTGATACAAAAGAAGTTCAGTTTTCCGGCATGGGAACCGTTCATCTTGAAGTCTCTCAGGAACATTTAAAAAATGCCTACGAGGTAGAAATCAACCTGGTGCCATACCAAATTGGGTATCGAGAGACGATTGTCGGGAAATCCACTGTGCAAGGTAAGTATAAGAAACAATCAGGCGGTCATGGTCAATACGGTGATGTTCATATTACTGTTGAGCCGTTACCAAGAGGGACTGGTTTTGAGTTTGTTGACAAGATTGTTGGTGGGGCTATTCCGAGAAACTATATCCCCAGTGTGGAAAAGGGGGTTAAGGAAGCCTTGGCAACTGGAACACTTGCCCGTTATCCAGTAGTGGATGTTAGAGTCACGTTGTTTGACGGTACATTCCATGCAGTTGACTCATCAGATTTTGCATTTCAAAAAGCGGGAATTATGGGTATTAACAAAGCCTTACCAGAAGCTAAACCTGTGATTTTAGAACCCGTTATGGAAATGGAAATTGATGTATTGGAAGCAGATGTGGGAAAGGTGACCAAGGACTTGTCCGGTAGAAGAGGTAAAGTCAGCAGCTATTCTTATAAGGAGCTGACAACCATTGTTCATGCCGAAGCACCGTTGAGTGAATTGACTGATTATGCCCAAACCTTGCGAGGAATAACCCTTGGTTTGGGACTTTTCACTATGAAATTGAAAACATACGAAATACTGGCTCCAAATTTAGCTGAAAAAGTGATTGCCATGCGAAAAACCGGCGAAGAAGAAGAATGATTCACATGTAAAACTGCAATAATCGAGTTTTGATTGGCAGGAAGGATAATAAAAACCCGTTAAACCGTATTTGTTTTAACGGGTTTTTTATTTCTAACAGGTTAAGTAATTGGAAAACTTAAAGTAAATTTGGTTCCTTTCCCGGGAACGGTTTTCATCACGATCTTACCGCCTGCTTCGCTGGCAGCTCTTTGTACTACGTCCAGCCCAACGCCGCGTCCCGACAGATCGGTGATTTTGTCTGTTGTGCTAAAACCGGGCAGGAACAAAATAGCCAATAATCGATCTTCCTCCAATAATCTGACAATGCGTGGTTCGAGGTCTGAGGATCTTTTAATCATTTCCTTGGCTTTTGCAATAATATCGTTTTTGCTGATGCCTTTTCCATTATCCTGGATATACAGATTGTATTGTTTTGCGGTTTTTTCCGCTTGGAAGGAGATTAGTCCTACGGATGGTTTCCCCACCTTTTTCCGCTCTTTAATGGATTCGATGCCGTGTTCGGCACAATTTCTCAAAAGATGAACCATTGGGACTTTTAAGATATTAAACAGTCTACCAGGTATGGAAACGGGTTCACCGATAGTTCTGAAGATGATTTTTTTTGATAAATTCTGACTGATCCGTTCAAGCTCATCTTTCCAGCCTTCCACCAATTTTTGAGATGAGACCATTTTGGCTTTGAGCAACAGGTCCATTGCTTGAGGTGATTTTTTCAAAAGATTTTCCAGGGCTTCAGCCTCATCATTGGAGAATACCAGTTCGGCTGTCAATCGCTTTCTGGTTTCTTCACTCATACCGCTCAGAATATGATCAACATAAGAGATTTGGGTTTCAAGATCCGTCTTTTTCAACAGGAATTCGGTATAAAAGTTTATAACCGGTTCCTCACCATTATTAATCCGAGTGAAGATGTTTTCCAATTGATGTGAAGCCACACCCATTTCATCGAGCTTTATAAAATAGCTGGTTCCTTTTAATGAATGGAGATTCCCTAACCAGTTCCTGAGTTTTTCTTTGGGAACAGTATTATTTGCAATGGCTTTTTTCGCCGCATCTAAATCTGTTTGAATGATAGTCAAAAGACGCAGAAGCATGCGAAAGGTTTCTGGTTTGGTGTAAATTTCTTTTATTACGTTTTTTTCTTTTTCAAGTTCCCGGCTTTTCAAATCCAGTTCTCGAACTCGTGTTACGTCCTCCAGACCAATATCAACCCCAACTACTTGCTTGTGATATATACATAGATCGTATGTGATCTTCAGAATTCGTTTTTCTGTTTTTGGATTTTTAAAGATGCACTCATTTGGAAGCAGATTTAGTATTAACGCTGCCTGATCCGGGGTTGAGGTGATGGTTAAGGAAAAGTTTTCCTGCCATTTTTTCCTGGCTTCCGGACTATCGGCAAATATCATGTCGGGAAAAGAGCGTCCGTGAATTTCGTTCACTTCACAACCGATCAAACGAACAAATCCCATAGAGAATTTTCCTGTTATCAATGCATTATGATCTACTTGAACCATCCCTTGCTTCAGGTGTTTCATGACCTCTGTCATTCGATGGTTCGTCTGCTCCAGCCGGGAAGCCAATACATTGACAAACTGCGGCCAAAGATTGAATTCGTTGACCAATTGTAGAAAATCATTACGGTCAATATATAGAAACCGGCATTCTTGTGTTGTTAATACTGTAGCAGATGCATTAAGCTCTCCCCTCAAAGTGGACATT
Source organism: bacterium (assembly GCA_041556995.1). Taxonomy (GTDB): domain Bacteria; phylum SAR324; class SAR324; order XYD2-FULL-50-16; family XYD2-FULL-50-16; genus JAHJTV01. Next base: position 45,411 of record JBFFHJ010000027.1, read on the forward strand.
TCGCCAAAACATTCCCCTTTATACCCATGGGTAATCAGCTCAACCTGTTCTGTTTCTTCATTGGAAACAAACACCTGGACCTCACCTTTTTGTAAAAAGTAGATACCTTCTACCGGTTTGTTCTGGGTCAGGATTTTTGTGCTGGGAGGAAACGTTTTTGCAAGTAAATTTCTAACAATTTCAGTAAGTTTGATTGTTTCTAAAAACTGAAAAAATGGAATCTCTTTCAGTAGTGCGACCCGGGCATCAATTTCATGTGAATGATCAGTATCGTGGAAAGTATTGTCATGTGACTCGATCATGATGACTTCCTGTTAGCTTATTGGCTGTATCGAAATCCAGAATTAAACTTCTCTCACGGTTTTTTAAAAAATTTCTTGGTTTTTTATGCCCCTTTTTTTCCAAGTTGAACGATGAATCACTCGATGAAATCCATATGATTATGAATTTCAATTCACTAATAAACGAGTGAAACAAGGTTTTTACGACAAGGGATGAATTTTTGTATTTAATAATAATAGTAGCAAAATAATAGTAGCAAGAATATATATAACGTAAGAATTTATCTATATAATTGTAAAGTCTAATCGCGTTTAATTTGATTTGATATATCCAAGACTACTCACTTTGCTCAAGATCTTTAATCAATTGCCAAAAGTTTTTATAACGTAGTCGGTTTACCGGCATATCTCTTGTATTAGAAAAGATGATCAATATCAAAACGCATTATAGTTTGCCATAAACCGCCAGGTTTTTTTATCCGTTACGAACTTATGTTTCAATTTTCGTTGCAAACCGCACTGGATGTTCGCTCTCGTCAGGAAAAAATCAAGATGAAGGATCTTGCGGAAAAGCTGGCCATCGAACAGTATATCATTGATCAAATTGATCAAATCAATGATAACACCCGACAGGCAGATTTAAATCTGAATGTAACCAAACAATCCGGGGTGTTTACTATTGAGCAAATGAAATACTTGAGCAATTTTAAACAACGGATGAAAGTCGTTTTGGCCGATTGCTTTGAAAGTTTGGAAAAGGCTAAGGCAGGTGTCGTAAAGAGTCAACAGGCACTGATTGAAGCCAGCAGATCAAAAAAAACCCTGGAGATTTTAAAAGAGAAAGAGCAAAAGCGTTTTATGGAAAAAATTACCAAAACAGAAAGACGTAATATGGACGAAATTGCCGGTAATCTGTTTGTTCAAAAAAAGAGAACTAACCAGACATAAATAATGGGAAAGGGTTCAAATTTAAAAAAGAGATTTCTTACATTGTTAACTGCAATGGTTGTTTTACTTGGTGGATATGAACTTGCGTACTCCATGACAAAAGTAAAGGGCTGGGTGAACCAAATCAGGCCGGGAACTTTCGAGACTGCCGATGCCACCGGTGATGCCGAAATTAAAGGACCTAGAGTTTTTACTGAATCCCAAGCCAATGTTTTAACAGCTTTGGCTAAGAGAGAAGCCGAGTTAAGGAAAAAAGAAGAATTGAATAATCAACGTGCCAAAGAATTAAAATCATTATCCCAGCAAATCGAACAGAAGTTGGATGAAATGAGACGTATGACAGCGGATTTTGAGAGAAAACGTAAATCCAGAAAAGAAATGGATGAAAAGGATATATCCAGAATGGTTCGATACTATGAAACAATGGACCCGGAACGTACAGCTGTGTTTTTTAACAAAATGGATCGAATCACCGCTATGCATTTAATTATGAGAATGAATCCGCGAAAGGCATCAGCTGTTTTGGAATTATTGGAACCGGATGTGGCGGTGGACATTACTGAAAAGGTTACCCAATTTAAGAGGAATCGTTCTGAGGCGGTAATACAGTAGCTTTGTGAGGTTTTTTAGTCAGTAGTCATCGGCTTCATGTGCTTTCAAGGAAGAAAGACATGTAAATTTTCCAGGTAGGGGATATACTATGAATATCACACAAACCAATTCATCAATTCAAACATCCTCACATTCAGATACCAATCGGCAAAATCTTGAAGAGATAAAGGATTATAATTTTGAAGGATATTTGTCTTTTGCATCTGAAGAAGTTGATCTATTTACCGGCAGAGCTGGAGCAGCGGAAGACAAGCGGGAAGCCAAGAATGAACTGAATGAAAAAAGGCGCATGGAAGATTCGGAAAATATAGCTTCCATGGCATTCTGGAATGACATTAAACAGATGAAGGATGTGGAGGAAGAGAGGCATTTGCAAAATATGAACAATGCCGATTTTACTTTAGAAAAATGGGAGATATCGGATTCCCACAAAAAATCAAACCTGTCAGCTGACCTGGAGACAAAGCAGGCAGTGTTAAAAGGACAAACAGACGCTCGTATTAAAGGTGTCAATGATGAGTTTTCCCAGGAAAAAGCCAATACCAGAAAAGCTCATCTCATCACTCCGACCGTTCAAAAAGATACCGGTTTTGAAAAAGTGGTGAATCAATTTGTCGAGGCGATGGCCAAAAACCTTGAAACGACTGGTGAAAATACACAAACTACATTGAGCGGATTAAATCTTAGCAGTGAGACTACGGGATTAGAGCAACAGAAGAGAAGTGATGCTACTGTATTAAATCAAACGTTCCAGCAGGTTAATCCACAAAATGCCGATGCTACAAAAGTAAAAGGAACAGAAAACAAGCAGAATCAGTCGTCTTTACAAAATCGCTCCTTCACTTTAGACAATCGATCCATGATGGATCAAATGCAGCAAAACAAAGCAGTAGGTAAAAAACCTGTTTCTTCCGATATGAAATTTCCCGATACACTTCAAGTTTCACTCAAAGAGAATCAAGACATAAAACCCGAAGCGCAAGCTAAAGCAACAGAGATAAAACAGGTTGAACAAACCAACGCCAGGGAACTCGCTGGAAATATTAAGATTTTGTTATCTTCTGGTAGAGATGAAATGGTGGTTAAGCTGGCACCTGAACACCTGGGAAAATTGGAGATTAAATTAAAGAAAATTGGAGAAAAACTGGTTGGAGAACTTACTGTTGAAAACAGGGAAGCTAAATCAGCGTTGGAATCCGAGTTTGTCCAGTTGAAACAAAACATGGAAGAACAAGGGATTCGTATCGAAGAATTCTCAATACTGATTAAAGAAGACCCGTCCAATGCATCATCGTTTGCCTTTTCAGGTGATCGGAACAATCAGCAAATGCCAACCAGATCACCATCTGAAAACCAGGCTCCACTGAATGAGGTCGCACCAGAAAGCGGCGCAACTATAAATTCTGGTGGGCTGACAAGTTCGGGATTGAACATTTTTGCCTAAACCAATTTCTAAAAGGATAATTCATGAGTGTTGATACTCAAAATCGTGTTTCATACGCGGAAAATTCATTGAGAAATAAGGCTACAACACCATCCGGGTCACCGGAAGAGCTGAAAAAACAGGATTTTATGAACCTGTTTATGACTCAAATGAGCCATCAAGATCCAATGAACCCTATGGATAGTGGAGCTATGATGACTCAGCTGGCCCAGCTTGGCAGTATGGAACAATTGGAAAATATGAATGGTCAATTAAAAGACATGAATAATACCCAAAAAGACATTTCCAGATTCCAAGCCCTGCGATTTCTGGATAAAGATGTTATGATGAAAACAGATTCCCTGGAATTTGTTAAAGGTAGTGGAAGTCCCGTATACTATATGTTGGATCAGGATTATGATGATCTTAAAATTACCATTGAGGACATGGATGGGGCTCCTGTTTTTTCAAAGAATTTTGGTCTGACAACGGCTGGTAAACATGAATTTGTTTGGGATGGGAAGAATAATGAAGGAGTTTTGATGGGAGATGGGAAATACAATGCCTATCTTATGGGAACTAAAGTCGATGGTTCCTCTTTTCAGGTGGCTCTTTTTAATTCTGGACGGGTATCCCAGGTGGAGTATAAAAATGGGCAGCCTTGGGTCAAAGTAAATAACGGTACAGTACCTTTATCAAAAGTGATGGCAGTGGATAATAAATCCAATCGATTATTCGGTAACTCATCTCCTCTTCCGATCATACAGGAATTGGAACCCAAAGAGATATTTGAAGAAAAAAGTATTAAAAATGTTGCAGAGTAATTGATTGTTGGGGAGTGTGTGAAGATGTTTGACATGGAAGTGGAACATCTCTGAAGATTTGTTTGAATTAAATTTCCGGATTATTTACCACTGAAAAAAGGGGTTTGTGAGTGGATAACTGCGGAAATAAGAAGAAATAAAAACAGGGAGGTGATTGTATGCTCAGTTCGTTATATACCGGTGCCAGTGGAGTACAGACCCAGACAGATTCAATGACGGTTACAGGTAGTAATATTGCCAATGTTAATACTATTGGTTATAAACATAACCGTGTGAATTTCCAGGATCTTTTATCAACCTCAATGGCGGGAAATAAAAAGATTGGAAAAGGGGCGAAAATTGCGAATATCCAGAATATCCAAACGCAAGGGTCCTTTGAAGTCACCGAGTTAGAGACTGATGTTGCCATCGATGGAAATGGTTTTTTTACTGTCAAAGATAAAAACGATGAGATTTTTTATACCCGGGCCGGTCAGTTTACCTTTGATGATAATGGAGATTTGACCACTCAAAATGGGATGTTTCTGCAAGTTAGGGATGTTGACCCCGAAACCGGGGAAACCATCGGGGACATGAAAAAAATCAATATCCTTTACCAGCTTGATCCACCAACACCAACAGGTGATGGGATTGCTGAAGACGGTGGTGTCATTATAAAAGCCAATTTGAATTCCAATACCAAAGTTCCCAAAATACCGATGGATTATGAAAATGTCAGGGCTGAGATGTACAATTATTCTACATCAGTTACAGTATATGATAACAAGGGAAATGAACGGTCGATTCAGGTAGTGTTTCGAAAGTTGGAGGACAAACCGCCCAATATTGATCCGCTAACCGGACAACCAATTCCTGAGACAAGTTACAAAAATCGATGGGAATGGCTGGTCCTGGCCCCGGGAGAAATTCTTGAAGAAACCCTTCCTGGCGTTTTAAAAGCTGTTGGGGGTGGCTTTCTGGAATTTACCGACGATGGTCGTATGATTCAAAACATACCCGGGGAATTTAGAATACCTCCGCTACCTCCTGGTGCACCTCCAGGAACACCACCCAATCCGAAGCAGTTAGCGGAACGACCTATAGTTCCAGACCAACCGCCGCAGATAAATTTTAATTTTATCGGGGCGGGAGATGCTCAAACTATCGGATTTAAATTTGGAGCAGGAAAAAATCCCGATGATCCGGAAGATACTCGTTCTGGTATGGATGGCATCACTCAGTTTGCTTCCGATTTTAAGGTTCATCATGCCAATGCCGATGGTATGAAAGCCGGTAAGTTGGAAAGTATCTATATCAGGAATGATGGAACGATTGACGGCGCTTTCGATTCTGGAAGAGTCAAAGCGCTGGGACGAGTTTTTCTGTCGGATTTTAAAGCCAGGGAAAAACTGGATATTAAAGGTGAAAACTTATACAAACGAAGTCACCTGTCAGGACCAGCCATTATAAATGATCCAGGTAAGAGTGGTTTGGGGACAGTTCATTCCAAAACACTTGAACATTCGAATGTGGAATTGTCCACTGAATTTGTGAAGATGATTGAAGGGCAACGTGCGTTTCAGGCAAATGCTAAAACAATAACCACCAGTGATGAAATTCTAGCCGATCTGGTTCAAATGAAACGATAAATATCCTGAAAACTGAAGGATATTGCATCCTTCAGTTTTTTTCTCCAAAAAGCCTTCAGTTTTAATTAAGAAACCACCATTTATTTTATATCGTTGGAGCCAAATAGTACGCTGATGGAATCGCCATTGTGGATTCGTTGGATGGCCTTGGCAAATAAGGGAGCAATGGATAAAACCTTGATTTTTTTACAGAGATTCGTTTTATTTCCCAAGGGAATGCTGTTGGTTACGATCAATTCATCCAAATGACTGCTGTTGATCTTATCCAGGGCAGAACCGCTTAGTACAGGATGTACGACTGCTGCTCGTACAGTGTTGGCTCCTTTATCCTTTAAAAAATCAGCAGCTTTGCAGAGGGTTCCGGCAGAAGCCACCTCATCGTCGATAATCAAGGCGTTTTTATCTTTTACATCACCAATCAGATGGGTGGGGATAACAGTATCTGAATTCCCAAACCGTCGTTTGTCGATGATGGCCATGGGGAGGTTTAGTCGATTGGCGTAGCGCCCTAAATGCTTGGCTTCACCAACATCAGCTGCCACAATCACATAATTATCTAAATCTTGCTCTTTCAGATAGTTACAAAACACATCCACTGCCAGGAGCTGATCAACAGGAACATCAAAAAATCCTTGAATCTGGTGCGAATGTAGCTCCATTAAAAGGAATTTGTCCGCACCGGCGGTTTGAAACATTCTGGCCATTAATTTGGCGGCAATTGATATTCTCGGTTGATCCTTTTTATCCGATCTTACATATGGAAAATAAGGTAAAACAGCAGTGACTCTGGCGGCGGAAGAATGCCTAAGAGCATCCAACAACAGACATGTTTCAATAATGCCATCACTCACCGGTGGACAGGATGTCTGTATGACAAAAATATCTTGTTCTCTGACATTATCCAGAATTTTGATAAGCATATTTTGATTGCTAAAGTGAACAATATCAATATCAGAAAGTTCAACTGCCATATGATCGCAGATTTCCTGAGCAAACTCCCTGTGTGAGCTTCCAGATATGATTTTCAAAGGACCTAGCATAGTTTACCGTTAGTGTTTAAAAAGTTTTGGAAATCGTATAGGAATACAATAAGAACCCTGCTTTAGGTTCTACTTCTTTTCGTAAAATGCAACAACTCTGACAGCCCTGTCTTGTGCCAGAGAGACCCGAATTTCATCACCTGTTTCCGTTTCAATAACATCGGGTTTAGAATCAAAAGAAAGAATGTAGTTGTCTCTTTGCGGAAACATTACCAATTCATGGCGATTGGAAATAATCCCCGAGGAGAATTTCATTGGGAATTTCAGATTAGGGAACAGAATTCGAAATCCGAAAGCGTTCAGGTCGTTACTAAAAGAATTGCCACCGGCGTTATAGTGCCAGGCATGACTACCCATACCAGTACAACATAGCAGACCGGAGCAATTAAAGTCCTGCTCGATTCCCAATTGTTGAACTGTGATATCACATGTTTGGTAAGCTATTTTTTGACCAAAGTAAATATCGTTTACAGCGTATCGAGCAATCAGCTTTCCATTAATTTTTACTTGCAGGCGATTCCAGCGATCGATAAAAAACTTTTTCTCGACCAGGTAATTAAGGTGCGACTCAAGATTTGTCCGATTAGTGCTGGTTAACGCACCGTAACTCCCCAAACCGGCTGTTGGACTATAATCTGAATTCATCCCCAATAAGATCGAATCCTGGAATAACTGAGCACAAGAGAGAAACGTTCCATCTCCACCGCAACTTAAGACTAGATCATCCGTTTCCGGATGAATGGAATTCATGTCCTCTTCCTGAACATAGTGGATTTCGTATTTTAGTTTTTTCGCCTGCTTTTTAAGATTGGAGATAAACTGAATCTGGTTTTCATGACTGTCTTTGATTTTGTCACGACTGGTCTGGCTTAAGCGATTGAACATCGCTTTTTTTGAACTGGTTAAATGATGGTGATCCAGTTCTGAGCGCTTGATAACGCAATATGTTTTTTTAAAATCAGGCATGGAACAACGGGATTATGACAACAAACATCATCTGTTAAGAGTAGGTCGCACCAGTTTGGCAAGAAAATTACGAAATGTATAGGGGGAATTATGCCAGACCTTGTTGTTTATTTATGTAAGAATGTCTTTCAATTTCTCCATAAATGATTTTTTCATTGGGGTGCAGTCTTCACCGGAGATAGAGGCGAACTCCTCAAGCAATTCTTTCTGTTTTCGATTGAGGTTTGTGGGGATTTCTACCACAATTCGTACATACAGATCTCCTTTACCACTTCTCTGTAGCCGGGGAATCCCTTTATTTTTCAAGCGGAATATTCGGTCGTTTTGTGTGCCGGCGGGGACGGTGATTCGTGCTCTTCCTTCTAAAGTCGGCACTTCCAGCTCCGTCCCCAAGGTAGCTTGAGTAATGCTGATAGGGATCTTACAGAAGATATCATATCCGTCTCTTTCAAAGATCGAATGTTCCAGAACATTAATGATCAGATAGAGGTTACCGCGTCGACCGCCATTGGTACCTGCTTCACCTTCGCCTGTTAGTTTCACCCGTGCGCCGGTATCGATGCCTGGAGGGATGTCAACTTTGAGTTTTTTCTTAACGTTAGTTCTACCTCTTCCATTACATTTGGGACAGGGAACCCGGATGATTTTTCCGTTTCCACGACATTGGCTGCATGTAGTTGATACACTGAAAAAACCCTGCTGTATTCGCTGTTGGCCAGTACCGTTACAAACAGGGCACACTTCAATATCTTTTGAAGATTTAGCTCCAGTACCACCGCACGAATCACAAAGTTCCATGCGGGGAATGACCAGTTCCGTTGAATATCCAAAGGCTGCCTGCTCAAAAGTAAGGTCCATATTATATGTGAGATCGGCTCCCTGCTGTCCTCTGGAACTTGTTCGCCTTGATGTACCGCCGAAAAATTCTGAAAAAACATCACCAAAAATATCCCCAAAACCGGATCCCTGAAAAGGATTGCCTCCACCACCCATATTATTGGAGACATGTCCGAATTGATCGTATTGCGCTTTGGTCTGCGGATCAGACAAAATTTCATATGCTTCGGAAGCTTCCTTAAAGGATTCTTCTGCTGATTTATCGCCGGGATTTCGGTCAGGATGATATTTTAATGCCAGTTTTCGATAAGCTTTTTTGACTTCATCTTGACTTGAAGATCGGGATATGCCCAAGACCTCATAATAATCACGTTTCGCCAAGTCGGCTCCTTAAATAAGATCGTTTATTAAAATAAATGGTTAGCACGATGTAAAGTGCTAGGATTTCAGCATGTAACTTTGTCTGAACATAAACACGGTGTATTACCTTTGTCGGGCTTTACCGTGTTCATTGAATAGATAAAGTACTGCCAAATCGATTTGAGACCTGTTTTATACCAGGAAAAAAGATGATGTTAGAACGGTATTATCCTCTTAATCCTTTATCTCTTCAAAATCAGCGTCGACAACGTCATCATCCTTTTTTGAAGATGATTTATCATCAGGCGCTTTTTGGGAATCTTGGGAAGATTCACCGCTTTGATCTTTTGCTTCTTGTGCTTCTTCTGTTGCTTTATACAGCGTTTCAGATGCTTTGTGAAACGCTTGAGTGAGTTTTTCCGTCCCTGCTTTTAAGGCCTCTAAATTGTCGCCTTCTAAAGCTGTTTTTAATTCTTGCAACGCTTCTTCAACGGTTGCTTTTTCTTCATCCGATAGTTTATCACCGCTTTCATTTAGTATTTTTTCACACTGATAAACAAGATTATCAGCCTGATTCTTTTGATCGATGAGTTCACGTTTGGCTTTATCTGATTCCGCATGTTGTTCTGCTTCCTGAATCATCTTTTCGATTTCTGATTCTGATAGACCACTGGAAGTTGTTATTTGAATCTTTTGTTCTTTGCCGGTTCCTAGGTCTTTAGCAGAAACGTGAACGATACCGTTGGCATCAATATCAAAAGCAACTTCAATTTGCGGAATTCCACGAGGTGCAGGCGGAATACCAACCAATTCAAATCTTCCAAGCGTCTTGTTATCTTGGGCCATATCACGTTCACCCTGCACTACATGGATACTTACAGCGGGTTGGTTATCAGTGGCAGTAGAAAAGATCTGGCTCTTTTTAGTAGGGATAGTTGTATTACGTTCAATTAATCGAGTGGCAACACCTCCCAGGGTTTCGATACCCAGTGAAAGGGGAGTCACATCCAGTAGTAGGACGTCCTTAACGTCACCGGTTAAAACACCACCTTGAATACTGGCACCAATGGCCACTACCTCGTCAGGATTCACACCTTTATGGGGTGACTTGCCAAAAAATTTTTCGACTGTTTCGGTGATCTTAGGCATCCGAGTCATCCCACCAACCAAAATAACATCGCTGATGTCGCTAGTGGTGACCCCGGCATCTCTCATGGCTGCTTTCATTGGTTCTAAACAGGACTCGATTAGATCATCTACCAATTGTTCCAGTTTTGATCGTGTAAGTTTGATGTTTAAATGTTTTGGACCGGAGGCATCAGCTGTGATGAATGGCAGGTTTACTTCCGTTTCTATTGATGACGATAATTCGTGTTTGGCTTTTTCTGCACCTTCCTTGAGTCGTTGTAGTGCCATTTTATCTTGTCGAAGGTCAATACCATAATCTTTTTTAAATTCATCTGCCAGAAAATCGATGATTCGCTGGTCGAAATCCTCTCCACCCAAATGAGTATCACCATTGGTTGCTTTTACTTCGAATACACCGTCCCCGATTTCCAGTAGGGAAACGTCAAAAGTACCGCCCCCTAAATCAAAGATGGCAATCAGCTGTTCCTCTTTCTTGTCCAGACCATATGCCAGAGCTGCTGCTGTAGGTTCGTTAATCACCCTCAAAACATTGAGACCGGCAATTCTACCTGCATCCTTGGTGGCTTGACGTTGAGCATCGTTAAAGTATGCTGGACAAGTAATCACAGCATCTTTAACCTCTTCACCCAGGTAATCTTCTGCGGTTTGTTTCATTTTTTGAAGAACAAAGGCGGAAATTTCAGCAGGTGAATAGTGTTTATCACCAACATCTATCTGTGCCAATCCATTGGGTGCCTTGGATATAGAATAACTCAGTGTTTTACGATCATCCTGAACTGTTTTTGCATCAAATTGTCTCCCAATTAATCGTTTTGCTGCATATATGGTTCGTTGGGGATTGGTGATTGCCTGGCGTCTGGCTACTTGACCGACGAGTCTTTCATCGGCATCCGTAAAGGCGACTACTGAAGGGGTTGTTCTGGCTCCTTCGGCATTTGTGATAACCTTGGGATCGCCTCCCTCCATTACAGCTACACATGAATTTGTTGTTCCAAGATCAATTCCAATTACTTTTCCCATGGGTTTCTCCGGTTAAAATTACGGTTAAGAATCTTTAAATATCTAAGTCGTTTTTAATGTTGAACTCATTTCTTTTTTGCAACTTGCACCATTGCTGGGCGTATGACTCTGTCGTGCAAAATGTAACCCGCCTGAAATACTTCGGCAATGTGATCCGGTTCAACTTCTTCGGTCTCGATGATTCCCATCGCTTCATGATGATTGGGATCGAATTGTTCACCTTTAGGATATATACGCTCTATGTTGTTCTTTTCCAGCGCTTCATATAATTGTTGTTGGACCATTTCAATACCTCTAACAAATTCTTTTAACTGTTCATTTTCTTCTTCTTTAGCTTGTTCAAGCGCTCTTTCCAGATTATCCAATCCTGAAATAATATTCAATGCTAATGATTGACTGGCAAATTTAAAACGTGTCTGCATTTCCTGGTTTGACCGTTTTTTAAAATTCTCAAATTCAGCTGCCAATCGCATATATTTTTCGTTTTTTTCGGCTAATTCGTTTTTATGACGAGCTTTTAAACTTTCCATCGTCTCTGGTTCCTCTTCTCCTCCAATATCTTCCGCATTATCCATCGTTCCATCTAATGCTTCTTCCTGCCCATCTTCAGGTGAGTCTTCCAGGTTGGTTTCTTTTTCATTATTCACTTCGATGGTGTCCGACGGATCTTCCTGGGGAATATCTTTTTGTTTCGAGGATTCTTGCGACTGGAGTTCTTCGTTTAAGGATTCTTCTTTTGACTTTTCTGCTGTGTTTTGAGCAGATTCTTTGTTCATTATTTCCTCCGACATATTTTTTACTATACCAATAATTTGCTTCCAAGTAACCAATCAAGTTATAAAAGAGTATTCTAAATCCTTTCGATTGGAAGTACAACTTCTTTTGGACGAATATCTAAGATCTGATTAATGTGAGGTGTAAAGAAATCAGGTGTACCGATTTATCATCTCATAGGAATTTTATCACCACGGCCTAATAGTGCTATTATCGGTTTTTTGATGGTTTAGCTATTATCTAAAAACCGTCCTAACGAAAATGACAGTTTTTGGCTGGAATAATCGATGGCGGAAATGATTTTTCGATAATTCAGTCTGGTTGGTCCGACAATGCCGATACTTCCCAATAAATAATCCTGACTACCATATGTTCCCGCTACAACACTGCATTGATTTAATGCCAGGTGCTGATTCTCATTTCCAATTTTGATCTGGATATCATTATTGTCCATGGCACTGATAAGAATATTGGTCAAGATTGATTTATCTTCAAATACTTTATAAATGTCCTTTAACCTTTCTTGATTGTTAAATTCAGGAAATGAACACAGCTTTGATCGTCCTTGAATAAAAAGTTCGCCGGGAGTTTCAATGTCAAACGCTTTTTTACCTAGACGAATGGCTTGTGCCAGAACCTGATCGTATTCGTCCTTTTTATTGGATAGCTTTTTTACTAATGTTTTTCTTATTTTAGAGATTCTGTTTCCTTCAAATAAATTGTTAAGTATTTCAGCCATTTTATTAAGTGTTTCCTGGTCAGGACAGGTCCTTAGATGAACGACTTTGTTATGCACCATGCCGATCTGGGTAATAATAATTGTTAACAATTGTCGATTGCTTAAGCGGATCAATTGAATGTTTTTTAAGCGGGAAGCGGATAACTTGGGTGAAATGATCAAACCGGTGCAGTCGGTAATACTGGACAGCTCTTTGGCCGCATCCAGTAGTATGTCCTCCAGTCGCGACGCTTGAGTATTTTCCAGTGTAACAAACCCTGTTGCATATTCCTTTACTTCCTTTTTTTTCATATGCAGGAGTTTATTTATGTAGAATCGATATCCATGGTCCGTTGGAATTCGACCGGCCGATGTATGTGGTTGCTCAATTAGTCCCATTTCAGACAAATCTGCCATTACATTTCGAATGGTTGCAGCAGACAGTTTGGTCTTCAGCATTTTGGAAAGTGCACGGGAGCCAATCGGTTCTGCTGTTTTTATATAATGAATAGTAATACTTTCGAAAATCGCTTCAGTTCGTTGATCCATATGCCCGTCCAGAAACAAAATACCCAATATTTAACCAAAATAGTAACTTGATAAAATAATAATAATTTTTAAGTGACTGGTTATTGGCCATTTAGCACTCACCATGTAAGAGTGCTAATATTTATCATTTTTAAATACTCCTGTCAATTGACTTATGGTGATACAGCCAATTTGGACCGGTTTGTAGGTTTTAGTCAACTAAAGGCATGACAGGTTTTTAAAACCAGGTTATTGGAGTTGTTTTATTGATCTGGGAAAATGCTCAAGTGGGCGAAAGCAAATGCTTCAAAGTGTCATAAATTAATAATTATGTTAGTAATATCAATTAAAAGAATAGATATCGCAAATTTTCTGCACCTGTGATATCTATTCTTTTGATTTTCCAGCAAACTAGTTCTTTGATCTTTTTTTTTAAAGTGATTATTTGAAGGCAACTCAGATAATGAAACAAAATAACCGATGTATCCAAGTATAATCTGGAGTGTTATTTTGTTGATCAAGTTCTTTCAAAGTCAGGTTTTTATTTGTTTGACAGCGATCCGAATCGATTCCGGAATAGTTATGTTTTCAAAATTTTTAATTAAATCTTGTTGAGAAACCAGGGTGAGTTGCCTGTGATAGCGAGTTGTTTTATCGACTTCGGTAATAGGTAAAGGGATAATATTGCAAGGGAGGGAATTCATTTTTAGCAGCATACCGGATATACGATTGACAAACCCTTCCAGCTGTTCCTGGTCGTCAGCCGATACTGAAAGCAAGTAATATTCATCATCAACAGATGTATCAAAATCGCCTTCTTCTGGAATCAGTACCTGTTTGATCTCTTTTACTCTGAATTTTCCCCGTCCGATGCGTATGACATTCGTCAGATCGATCAACATTCCGGCAGACAAGCCTTCTATTTGAGGCGGTATTTTAATTTCGATCAATATATTTTCCAGGGAAATGATTTTAATCAGCTGATTTTCTTCTGTTTGAGCTGGAATAGAAATAATCACACCCATTCGGGGTATGTCCCGCTTCAAAGGTTCGGTTTTATTGTAGCTGAATGGGATGTTTTGTATTCCCCACCTAAATGATGAAAGTTGCTTTAGGAGAATGTCATCCAAGATTTTTGCTTTTTTAATTACTGCACACCTGTGTTTTCGCCATGAAGCATCGACATATTCCAGAACCTGTGGGTTTAAATTATTATCCGATTGATATAAAAAAGCAAGATTCTGGCAGGAGTTGCAATGAAAAGGTAAGACGATTTGTTGTACAAACATGATAGCTCAAGAAAAGGTTATGGATACAATGCATCGCTACTTTTGGAATAGAAAAACCATAATCGGTTAAGATTGAGAGCAAGTGTATGATAAGATTCCATAATCGGTCATCCAAATTCCAGTTAATTTGCGTTTAAGTACTTATCAATAATGATAGACAGATCATTTTTAGTTTTTTCGGGAATCTGATCAGGATTTGACAAAATAGCGCCTTGCAGTGAATTTTGATCCGGGCAGATTGGACCTTCCAAACTAAAATCCTTGACCAGAGTTTTGAGAATTGCTTTGGTATTGGCTACATTTTTTCTCATCACTTCCAAAATGGCATCAACGGTTACTTCGTCTTCCGATTCATGCCAGCAATCATAATCGGTAGCCAGAGCGATGGTTGCGAAACAGAGTTCTGCTTCCCTGGCCAACTTTGCTTCCTGGAGGTTTGTCATACCGATAACCGACGCACCAAAGCTGCGATACATTTCCGATTCTGCTCTAGTGGAGAACATTGGACCTTCCATACACACATAAACTCCACCGGTATGGTATTGAACACCTTCTTTTTCTGTTGCCGCAGCCACACCTTTCAATAATTGTCCGCATACCGGTTGACCGAATTGTAGATGAGCCACAAGTCCATTTCCGAAAAAAGTTGACGGGCGATCCTTTGTACGATCAATAAATTGATCTGGCAAGACAATATGCCCGGGATGAATTTCTTCCTTAAGGCTCCCCACTGCACTGACAGCGACAAGGTGTGTTACGCCCAGCGATTTCATTCCCCAAATGTTTGCCCGGTAATTAATTTCTGACGGTAGTAACTTATGACCTCGACCATGGCGCGGTAGAAAGACAATTTCTTTTTCTTCAAGCGTTCCGATAACATAATGATCGGACGGTTCCCCAAATGGTGTCTGGATGGTTTTGGTTTCGATATTGGTTAGCCCTTCAATATCATATAATCCGCTTCCACCGATGAATCCGAATTTCATTTTATGTATCCCAAGTTAAAAGTGATTGGAGTTCTTATTTAAACAATAAAATACTGATGACAAACACTGTTGCAGTCTTCGGACTTCTACTTAAGCATTAAAAAGCATATTTTGTAAATCTAAAGATGTGGATATGCAGATGAAAAAAAATGATAAAGTATTCATTTGATGTGTGAAAAAAATGTTATTATATCAAATTATTAGTATCTGTTTTAAGTCGCATACTTGTGAGATCTCAACAATTTATATATGCTTTAAGCTTGGTTACTTGGGTAATACTGTTTGTTTTGTCGACAATTAACGCTTTTTCTGAGATTTCAGACTGTCGACAATCTGTTTTTTTTTATAGCTAAACCGGATGTAAAACAATGAAATTATTTGATGAATTACAACAAAGAGGATTTATTGACCGTATCACACACGATGATCTGGCGGAGAAACTCAATACCGGCAACATGACGTTTTATATCGGATTTGATCCCACTGCGGACAGTCTGCATGTCGGTCAATTTGCCATATTTAATCTGATGAGTATTTTGCAAAAGCACGGCCATAAACCCATTGGACTAATGGGGGGAGGAACCGGGATGATCGGTGATCCGGGCGGTAAGAATAAGGAGCGTAACTTATTGTCGCAAGAAGCGATGAACCATAATATTAGCGGCATACAAAAACAGTTGAGTCGATTCCTGGATTTTTCGGAAGGAAATAAAGCGATTATCGTGAACAATTACGATTGGTTATCAAAATTTAACTTGATCGATTTCTTAAGGGACATCGGAAAACACTTTTCCGTTAATGCTATGATTAACAGAGAATCTGTTAAAAGCCGGCTGGATAGGGAAGGTGAAGGAATTTCGTACACCGAGTTTAGTTACATGTTATTGCAGGCATACGACTTTTATAGACTGAACAAGAATTATGATTGCAACCTGCAAATCGGGGGATCAGACCAATGGGGAAATATTGTATCTGGAATCGATTTAACGCGCCGTTTAGCCAATAAACAGATTTACGGATTTACCATACCACTGGTTACAAAAGCTGATGGAGCAAAATTCGGTAAAAGTGAGGCGGGGACTATTTGGTTATCATCGGAAAAAACATCTCCTTACGAGTTTTATCAGTTTTTTATTCGACAAACAGATGAAGATGTTATTCGCTTTTTAAAAGTATTTACGCAGGTCAGCTTGGATGAAATTGCGGAATTGGAAGAACAGGTTAAGGCCGAACCACATAAAAGAGCCGCTCAGAAGAGGCTGGCGGAAGAAGCTACACGAACAACTCATGGCCAGGAAGTGTTGGACAAAGTCCTCAAGGCATCTAAGGTATTGTTTGGAGAAAAAATCGAACAGTTGGACGACCAAATGATTTCTGAAATTTTTAAAGATGTTCCATCCATAAAGATGGATAAAAATCGACTAAATCCCGGTATCAGCTTGATCGATGCGTTGGTTGAATCTGAAGCTTGTAAATCAAAAGGACAAGCACGTAAGTTGATCCAATCCGGCGGCGCTTATGTTAATAATGAGTCGCAGAAAGATATCGAGTATGTTTTAAAGGAAACCGATATGGCTTCCCCTTCCTACATGATTCTTAGAACGGGTAAGAAAAACTATCGCTTGTTATCTTTGGAGTAAAAAAGAAGGAATCATCAAATACCAACACCGATTTAAATAATAATAACAATATAAAAACGGTGTTACTTCGATTCAACATTATTATAACTTTGGTTTTTATGAATCCTGTTTCTGTAAAAATAAAGCTCCATTATCCAAATATGGAATTACCCGCTAAAGCTTATTCAACCGATAGCGGGCTTGATCTGACGTTGATAAAAGTAAAACATAAAAGAGACGATATATATTTCTTTGATACAGGTGTATCCATCGAACCGCCGTCGGGATATTACACAGAGTTGTATCCACGTTCCAGCATTTATAAGCATGATTTTATTTTAACCAACAGTGTGGGAATTATTGATTTTGAATATCGTGGAATTCTTTATATGCCAATGAGGTACCTGGGGGATGGAAATGGGGCGGAAGAAGCGGAAAAACTAATTGGTCAAAGAATAGGACAGTTAATATTACGAAAACTGGAACCTTTTAATATTGAGATTGTCTCTGAACTTTCTGATTCGGAAAGAGGAACAAATGGTTTTGGAAGCAGTGGAGCATGATATGCGGCTTTATACCAGGGAAGATTTTTCTGATTTAAGGGTAGCCTTTATACATTACTGGTTGGTGACATGGCGAGGTGGAGAAAAGGTTCTAAAATCCATGTTAAAACTGTTTCCAAAGGCAGATGTTTATACCCTTTTTTTTGATGAAAACAACTGTCGTCCCCATCTTGGATCTGTTGATGTGACAACCTCTTGTCTTGACTACCCGTTTTTACAAAAATGTTACAAACAGCTGTTCCCATTTTACCCGCTGGGGATAAAGTCATTGACTCTTAAAGGAGATTACGATCTGATTATTTCTTCCGAGTCAGGTCCGGCAAAAGGGATCTCTAATCCTTCCGGCGTTCCTCATCTATGTTATATCCATTCTCCTATGAGATACTGTTGGGGGTATACAGATATATATCTTAAATCCATGCCGAAATGGAGTCGACGTATTGCCAAATGGAGATTCAAAAAGCTGGCGAATTGGGATTTGACAACAGTTGACAATGTTGATGCTTATGTTGCCAATTCACAAAATGTTGTCAATCGGGTTAAGTCATTTTATAGCAAAAAAGCTGAGATATGCTATCCACCGATTGCGTTGGATCTCTTTGATCGGGATCTGGTCGATAATCTCAAGGAACACTATTTAAGTTTTGGCGCAATAACGCCATATAAAAATGTTCGATTATTGGTGGAAACTTTCAATAAACTGGGGAAAAAACTAGTTGTCATTGGAACGGGAAGTGAAAAGAAAAAATTGGAACGGTTAGCAAGCAAAAATATTGCTTTTTTGGGAAAACTCAATCTGGACGAAGTGACTTCTTATATTCAAAAGTCTAAAGCACTACTTTTTCCGGGTGATGAGGATTTTGGTATGGTTCCCCTGGAAGTCATGTCTCAGGGGATACCCGTTATCGCATTCAAAAAAGGGGGTGCTCTGGAAACTGTGGTTCAAAACGAGCATAAACCGCAAGAATCAAGCGGACTGTTTTTCGACCATCCCACAATTGATAGTTTGACCGATGCCATCAGCCGTTTCGAAGAGCTTGAGAACGAATTTGATCCTGTCTGGATCAGAAATCACGCTCGTAAATTTGGGGAAGATCATTTTCAATTCAATATTGGAGAGCATATTCTTGACTTATTGAACAAAAAAAGCAGAACGAAATAACTATAGAATTTATGAAACCACAGATTTTTCCTTTAGAAATCTTTGGAAGAATTTTGCCTCCTCGCTTTTTATAGAATTTTAAGAGTAGAAGTCATGTCCTCTTAATTTCCGGGAATGATGGACCCCCTATAGTTTGTCGATTACTTCAATCGGCATTTATAATCCAGAATGACAGCATGTAAATTTAGCTACTGAGTGACCAACTACTTATGATTATTGGATCTTTGAAATTCAAGAAAACTCTAAAATGTGAGCTATTAAGATATATAAAAGGTACTCCTTTTATTAAAATCTTTAGAAAATAGATAAAATTAGATTTCTCAGATACAAATAATGATAACAGGCGCAATCTGTGGTTCCTATTGATTTTATAAGATAAGATTTAGAAATCCAATATAGTTATTAACGACATCGTTTTTCAATGCTAAAGAAACAAGCGCAAGTATTACTAACTTTTTTATTTTTTGCCGATCTTGTCGTCGTCGGTTTGAGCTGGAACTTTGCATATATGGTAAGGTTTTTTTGGTTCAACTATGAATTCAGTATTCTAGGCGTCAATATACCTTTTGTTGAAAAAGAGTCCATTCCTGGATTCATGGAGTACTTTAAAGCGACATTTGTTATCGTTTTTTTCTCCATATTTTGCTTTATTTACGCAAAAATGTATAATCCGAAACGGATTTCTCGATACAAAGCTGAATTCCGTTCCATTTTGAAATCAAATGTCTTTCTATTTATTATATTGACTGGATTGACGTTTTATTATCGTCGATTTTCCTATTCACGGATTCAGTCGGTTTATTTTCTGTTTTTTAGCATTGTATTTATTACGTTTTTCAGGTTTTCAGTAAGGGTTTTTCTGAGCTATTTAAGGAAAAAAGGAAAAAACCTTAAACGTATTTTGATTATTGGTCAAGGCAGTACAGCTCAGTCGTTTATTCAAAAGATTCTGGATAACAGGAGCCTGGGATTTTTGATTGTTGGATATGTATTTAATGAAGAAACAATGCCTTTGGATAGCATTTCCTATTTAGGAACGTTTTCTAAATTACCGGACATTATTGGAGAAAAGAAGGTCGATCAGGTCTATGTGTGTCTGGATTCAAATCAACAATCGCATCTTGAGAAGATCAATCACTATCTGGCCGAACAGATGGTTGATCTACACATTGTACCGGATATTTATCACACCTTGAACATTAATCCAGAAATACTTGATTTGGACGGCATGCCGATTATCGCCCTTCGTCAGAGTTCTGTTGAGGGATGGAATAGAATTTTGAAACGGACGTTTGATATTGTAGGATCAATGTTTATTATTTGTCTGTTGACACCTTTTTGGATCATCCTTCCTATTTTTATTAAATTGACCTCCAATGGACCGGTTTTTTACCTGCAAGAGCGTATGGGGTTGGACGGGAGGCCATTTCGAATGATAAAGTTTCGATCGATGAAAATAAATGCTGAGGCGGAAACAGGGGCTGTTTGGGCAAAAAAAAATGACGATCGAAGGACATTGGTGGGAAAGATTATCAGAAAAACCAGTCTGGATGAAATTCCGCAGTTTTTTAATGTTTTGCATGGTTCCATGAGTTTGGTGGGGCCTAGGCCTGAACGTCCTGTATTTATTGAAGAATTCAAGAAACAAATACCCAATTACATGCTGAGGCATAAAATGAAAGCCGGTATTACCGGTTGGGCGCAAGTAAATGGCTGGAGAGGTAATACTTCTTTAAAAAAACGTATCGAATATGATATTTATTATCTAACACATTGGTCGATATGGTTTGATATTAAGATTATCATTAAAACCATATTTACCGGCATGATTGATCCCAATGCGTATTAATCACCTTTTTGTTGCACATGTTTCTTACATTCAAAATCATAGGGCCTAAGCCTAAAACAAAGATATGAAACAAAAAACAAAAAAAACAAATGTTTCGAAAAACAAGCCATTGACCCATTTTACTATTGATCTGGATATGAAGGGAATGATTCTGTTTTTGATTCTGGTGGCGTTGACGGCAATAACTGTTTTTTATCTGGGTATGATTTTTGGTAAAGCATCCCGAGATCCCAATCGTCCGGCAGTGTCGTCAAAGTCGGTGGCTAAAATCTCACCGGCCGAAGAAAAGGAGATTGAAGCCAAGGATTTGGAGATTTTTAATATGCATAAGGAATCGGATCGTATTTCGAATTTAAAGAAGGATACTGACTCTGTTCTTGGCAAAGTTGATCAAATGCTGGCCAATTCCAAACAGGACAAAAGTGAAAGCCAATCTGTCGTTCTAAAACCGGAAAAACAAAAGCCGCCTGTTAAGTCGGAAGAAATAGAGCCAGGTAAGCAATGGCCGGATGATTTGGCAACCTTGGCAAAAAACAAGGATCTTTTCACTGTTCAGGTTTTTGCCACCAAGGATAAGGACAAAGCGGATAAGATCATCAAGCAACTACGAAAAAAAGCCTTTAATGCTTATCTGACGGAAGCTACAATTGAAGGTAAAAAAATCTATCGGGTCAGGGTTGGTCGTAGGTCCAAAGATAGGATTGTCAAATTAAAAGAGGATTTGGAAAAAATAGTAGGGGGTATGGGGATGAAATCCAGAATCGTTCAGCTAAAATAAGGTTGAGGTCACAATGATTTCATATATTCTCGCCAGTTAATCATCTTGGCGTTTTGCTGCTGAACAAACGATGCTTCAATCTTCCAATCTCCGCTTTTTACCAGATTGTTCAATCGATCCAGTTTATCTTTGTTCAGATACCGATTAAATATGGATGGGGCAATCCCATCTTTATCGTTTTGGATAATATACAGCAGCGCCTTTATCAAAGAAGCATCCTTCACTCGATTTTGAATTCTCGAAACGAAGATGATCCGTTCAATTTCTGGATTGGTATCAATCCATTGCAGAATAATCTTAAAGTTCTGGTACTCAAAATAGCGCCTACTGATACCCCGGAAAAAGGCATCTGTCCGAATATTGTTGTTCCTATTGCATGATTCGTTAGATGTGATTTTTTGAGCAATGAGATAAACGATTTCTGGCTTGGCTTTGACTTTTTCTCTGAAAACTGCAAAAAATTTATCGCTGAGTATGCTCATCAACGACATAGTGAGCTTTTTTTCCAGATCTTTGTCGATGATATTAAATTTATTACAGATGCGTGTGGTCAAGTATTGCAGGAATCTTCCCTGAATCATATTTGCCAGAAACTGAGCTGTAGTATCATCCAGTTTGGGGTTTTTTTTACTATTGGCGAACTGTTGCAGACAGTTCAACATGGCTTTGGTATAGGGATTCAGTTTTATGGCCACCATGTCGATCCTTTACTTTAAATCATATGATATCTCTTAGCCAGCTCGGTAAAAACCGGCAATGATCTTTTAATCATTTCGGTGTCAAAGCAATAGGCGATTCGAAAATGTCCTGGTGTTCCAAAGCCGGACCCCGGGACCAGTAATAAATTAAGCTTCTGGGCCTCTGCCACGAACGCCTTATCGTCATCTATGGGACACTTAGGGAAAAGATAAAACGCTCCTTCGGGTTTTACACATGAAAAACCGATACTTGTCAGGTGGTCGTACAATAAGTCTCTGTTTATTAAGTATGGTTTCAAATCCACCCTGGCATTTCCAACCAAGGGTAAAACCCTTTGCCATAAGGCCGGAGCATTAACAAATCCTAGTATACGTAATGCAATTACTGCTCCCTCTCGCACCAGATTTCGATCACCATGATTGGGCGATATAGCGATGTAACCGATACGTTCTCCGGGTATAGCTAAATCTTTGCTGTAGGATGTTCCGATGATGCTATGGCTATAGTGATTAAAAATGGAGGGCACCGATTGACTAAAGCTGATGTTTTTATATGGTTCGTCTGAAATCAAGGTAATGGAATGCCCATATTCATCTGATTTCATGGTCAATAGTTTTCCTAAGCGTTCCAGCTCATCTGAAGAATATACAACACCGGTGGGATTGTTGGGAGAGTTAATCAATACTGCCTTTACCTTTTGACTTAAGGCATTCTCTAAAAAATCAAAGTTGAAATTGAAAGTGTCAGTTGTATTAATTGCTTTGGAAATACCGCCATGATTAGCAATATACGAGTCGTATTCAACAAAATAGGGTTTAAATACGATCACTTCGTCACCCGGATTTAATAGTGTTCTAAATATTACATTCAAGGCACCACCAGCTCCGACGGTCATGATGATATCATCTTGACTGAAAGATAATCCATATTCAGATTTTAATTGATCGGCAATGAAATCACGCGTTTCCGGATAACCCGGATTGGGCATGTAGCGATGCATCCCCTTTTGGTTGGATTGGATGAGTTTTATTAAATTCTGCCGAACTTCAGGGGGAGGCTCAAATACCGGATTGCCGATGCTGAAATCGAATACGTTTTCAGCTCCGAATTGTTTGATTCGTTTGGTGCCTTCTTCGAACATCTGACGAATCATTGAAGAATTCTCTATGGCGGATTTTATTTGATGCGATATACTCATAATATATTTACTTTGTTGTTCCGTGGTTCAATCCAGTATCCATTTTTGATAAGATGCAGAAACTACAATGGATTCCGAATCAAGCTCGGAAAGCCGTTTCGCTTAAATTTTGTGTACTGCCTGTTGTGTATCATATTTCGACAAATTTTTTTTTATTTTGCAAGATAATAAACCACTCAAAGTGATTTATATCTATGTTTTTAATACCTGTTATAGATATGCTTTCGTTAATGTGTTTTTTAGATAATCAAAGGCTTCATCAACGTCATCTAATATCTTAAACAGATCAAGATCTTCCTGTTTTATCACTCCCCATTCCACAAGAAACTCAAAATTGATAAATCCCTCCCAGAATTCTTTGCCGAATAATACAATGGGAATCACTTTTTGAATTTTTTGAGTTTGAATAAGAGTAAGCAATTCAAATAACTCATCCATTGTACCAAATCCACCTGGAAATACCACTAATCCTTTGGCTAGATAAGCGAACCAGAATTTTCGAATAAAAAAATAATGAAATACAAACGAGATATTAGGTGTTT
Organism: bacterium; assembly: GCA_041556995.1. Taxonomy (GTDB): domain Bacteria; phylum SAR324; class SAR324; order XYD2-FULL-50-16; family XYD2-FULL-50-16; genus JAHJTV01. The sequence goes on from JBFFHJ010000027.1 coordinate 69,204, forward strand.
GAAAGCTGTTAGGAGTTTGCTCAAACGGTAGACTGATATTCAATCCGATCGATGGACCACCGGCCATGTTTGCCCCCAGATTGGAAGCTTCCATCATACCGGGACCACCGCCCGAGCACACATAAAAACGTTTCTTTTTTTCTGGGATATTCATCGACCATTGAGTTAGTTTTTGGGACAACAGGGCAGATTTTTCATAATATTCTGACAGTTTAAGCGCTTTTTCTGCTTGACATAATTCTTCCTTTAATGCTTCCGATACCGACTTTACCGTACTGATCTTTTTTGATATTTTTTCATGATTTTCTTGTGCCTGAGCATAAGGAATCGATCGTGCTGAACCGAAAAATACAATTGTGTTTTCAATCTCTTGTTCTTCAAAACGCTTTTTAGGCGCTGTTAGTTCGCAAAGAATTCTGATCTGTCTGGCTTCTGGGCTGCTTAAAAAGTCTTGATTTTTATACGTTTTTTGATGGATAAAGTCTGATTTATTTATATTCATGATCTGTCCAATAATGAATCGTTATTCTCCGGAAGGCCGGAGGTTTAGTCATTGTGACATTTTTCAATGGGGTTTGATTAAATTAATCGAGGATCGTATTAGTTTTTATGTAAACACCCAATGATGCTAAGTTTATTCTTCTCTTTTAAAATAACCTGTTTTACCACCTTTTGACCGGAAACGAAATTAAGCAGAAAACATACAGTTCATTGTCTAACCGTGAAAGTTGTACCGGTTAAACAGGTGGTTTTCCTGGTACTGGGTAAATACGAACCCAATGCTCCAGGTTCTTTTTTCATGAAGCGATCTGGAAAATTACTCGTAAAACATTCAATATATCTTTTTTTTATAACGAATTCAATCAGAACCCCCTATACGTCAGGGTTAATTGGTTCCAGGCTGCTAAACCTTACTTTTTTTAAGTTTAACTACTAAATTTGAGAATATTTAAAATAAAAAAGACTAAAAGGTACATAACTGCAACAACATAGAATGAATTTTCAAGTTTAGTTGACCGATAATATAAGCTTTGCGAGCTAAAACCAATTAACCCTGCTCTGTACTTTTGGTTCATTTGCGGCTTCTTTAAGTGCTTGCCTCAATTGAAAAAAGAAGGATGAGAGTTTTTAAAACAATTAAAATTAAAAACAGCTTATAGTTACATCCTTTTCCTGGTTTAATTCTCATTTTAGGTTTTTTATCTTACTCCAACTGTAAAAGCATAAACCTATTGGATTTTGAGCGATTTCGTTTTTCAAAAAACGACATGTATGCTAACTCATAAAGGTAAAGGCTGGTTTTTTCGAGATTGAGTCCAATTGGATGAATTGTTTTTCCAGGACAATCACACAACCTGATTAACAAATGTCGATTGAAGCACCCTATTAACGGTAGAGTGATTCTCTGTCGATGTTAAGCTCATCCAACTGTTATCCCTGAGGAAGAACAACGAAGGATCTACCTGAACTGACGGAGATTCTTCATATCATTATAGACTTTGCTCAGAATGATAATGGGAGACTGATTGTTTTTAGCTCAATGAAATTGAGCCCTACATGGTCTCCAATGGATGTGAAGAAAAAGGTTAGCAAAACGTTTTTAGTAATTTAATAAATACAACTTTTTTCGTTTTAAGTTTTTTAAAATTATTAACATGCCACGTTTATTTGTAGCCGTAGATCTACCTGAAACAATTAAGCAAGAACTGGATGATTTATGTTCATTCGGGATGCCGGGGGTGAAATGGGTGAAACATGAACAATTTCATCTGTCACTTCGTTTTATCGGAGAAACAGCAGATCACATGTTTGATGAAATCAGTACGGTGATTTCCAAAGTCAGGGGAAATTCTTTATTGTTGAATCTAAAGGGCATCGGCACTTTTCCTCAATCGAAAACACCACGGGTAATTTGGGCAGGCGTGGAAAAAAACGAAAACTTGTTTCAGTTAAGAAAAAAGGTAGAATATCAATTAAGTCAGATAGGTATCCCGTCTGAAGGGCGAAAGTTTTCACCCCATATTACTCTGGGACGGATTAAAGAAAAAAAGATAAAGGGATTCGGTGATTATCTTAGCCGTTACGCCCTGTTCAAAACGGAACCCTTTGAAGTAACCGAATTTTCACTCTTTTCCAGCCAACTATCACCCAAAGGGGCAATTTATAAAAAAGAAGCCAATTATCAACTTGGGTAACTTTAATAATATCTAATATATAACATCAAGTGGCCAATAAAACGATTGTAAAAAACAGAAAAGCCTGGCATGAATATGAGATTTTTGAGAAATACGAGGCGGGTATTGCACTTGTGGGAACGGAAGTCAAAAGTATTCGGGAAGGCAAAGTAAAAATTGTAGATGCCTATTGTTTGATTGATAGCGACTTGCAGATGGAATTGTATGAAATGGAGATTAGCCCCTACCGATTCGGCAATATTCATAATCACAAAGCCAACAGGGTAAGAAAGCTTCTTATGCATAAAAGAGAGCTTTCCAGGCTGCTTTCTAAGGTGAAAGAAAAGGGGTTGACGCTTATCCCATTGAGTCTGTATTATAAAAACGGTATCGTAAAAGTGGAAGTCGCCGTTTGTCGCGGAAAAAAGCTCCATGATAAAAGAGCGGCTTTGAAAGAAAGAGATGCTAAAATGGAGATTAAACGAGCACTTTAATAAAAAACTCCTCAACCATCAAATCATTTTGTATCCCACAAATGGGGGTGTCAAGGATTTCGACCTGGACGAGGCGTTAATAGTGTCAGCAAGTAGTGGTTGGACGAAGGGCCACTGAAAAAATCGCCCAAATATTTTAATTGCTAATAATAGCGAATATACTCTTAACAGCGCTGCTGTAGCAGCCTAGTTCGAGAGCGCGACGCCTGTGATGTCTGATAAGCGGGAGGTCGCGTCATTTTATCAGGCTTATTTCGTATGTTTCCTGCTAACATACGGAAGACATTTTAAACAGGTTGTCTCATTTGAGCTTGTCGGGTAGCAATACAATGCAGATGAAATAAAAAAATCCGACTAAACTTGTAGAAAGCTATTAATCCTGTCTTTGGGACGCGGGTTCGATTCCCGCCACCTCCACCACGCACGCTTCTAAGCCGTAAACCACGCCACTTCTGGCCTGCGGGCCTGATCATATACCTCAAAAAGTACCATTTTTACGCATTTGGTCACACTCTAGGTCACACTCTCACGGGTGCTTGGGGCATATTCGCTCTGTTCCACCAACATAAAATGGTCACATTTGGTGGAGGTGAAGAGTGAGTGCTAAGCAACCCACCTTCATCGTCAGGAAAAACAACACCTCAGCCTACTTCTTCCGCTCAATCATCCCCCAAGATTTAAGAGAAAACTTCAATGGAATCAGAGAATTTCGTCTATCATTAAAGACCGGAATTTTAACCGAGGCTAAACGCTTGGCCCAGGTGCTTAAATATCAACTGGATAAAGTCTTTGAAGACATTAGATGTGGAAATAATTCAACAACTTGTGTTAGTACTATAAAAAGAGATTTAGCGGATTGTCTCAATGATCCGTTATTATACGTGAATAAGGGGTTTGGGGCCAATTCAATAAGTCTTTCCGGCATCGAACCCAAATTTGGTCTCTCACCGCCATCAAGTTTTCGGAGCAAAATGAAACATCCAGTTCATTACAAGCTGGCACAGAAATACATCTTCAAACTTTCATACTCAGAATTATTGGATGAATGCATCAATCTGGGATTTGAGATAGATGAAGATCACTTTCCGTCAGGTCAAATCAGTAGATGTAGAAGGAACTTGCTGAAAAAGCTTGAGTTGGGTGAGCTGATTAATCAGTTTGCTGAAATGGTGGCCGAGAAGATTCTAAACAATTACCTGAACGATTTGGATGACAAGGGGCGAAAAGAGTATTTGGCAGATTATCCACGCATATATGTTCAGGTCCAGGAATTTGTGAATGATGGCTACGATCCCTCTGTTGAAGATATTATTGAGGTGATGACTACGGACAGCGATTTGACATATTATGCCGAAAAGATTGGAGCTGAGTCACTGTTTGAGAAGCAAAAAAGGAAACCAAGAAAAAAACAGAGTCAGTCATCTGTTGAAGATGAAGATCGAACTGATGACGAGTCGGATGAAACAATAGAAGAGGAATCAGAATCGTTTAATAAGAGCCGATCAGGTGCAAAGAACGCAAAGAAGCAGCCAAAGCTGTCAGCTGTTATCGAAGAGTATTTTACCGAGATGAAACTTGCTGGCGTATGGAGACCCAAATCGGAGCTTGAGAAAAGAGTAGCTTTAGGAAGGCTAGTTGAAATTATAGGGGACATCTCGGTTGATAAGCTTTCTCATGAGGTTGCCAGATCGTTTAAGAAGACATTGATGAAGCTCCCGGCAAACATGCGAAAAAACCCTCGTTATAGGGATAAGACAATCAAACAGGTTGTCAAAATGAAAGGGATTAAACCCATTGCCGTGAACACCGTTAACAACAATCTTTCCGCTGTCGGCGCTTTTAATACCTGGGCTAGAAAAAACGGTTTTGTGCGGGAAAACTATTTTGCTGATTTGAAGATTGCCAGCAAGGGAACTGCGCAGGAAGAGAGAAAAGCGTTTACCGATAAAGACATCAAGAGAATATTTAATCCAGAAATGTACTTGAAAGAGACGACGGGAAGCCAAGCAAGATACTGGGTACCTTTGATGGCATTGTTTACCGGTGCACGATTAAACGAACTCTGTCAGCTCCACGTGAGGGATATCAAGAAAGTCGATGGTTTATGGTGTTTGGATATCAACGCTGATTCGAAAGACAATAAAAACCCAAAGAAGTTGAAGAACAAAGCCTCAGCTAGGGTGATTCCAATTCATCCAGTGTTGATTGAAAACGGATTCATTGATTATACGGAGGAACAAAAAAAACTGAAGCATAAAAGGTTGTTCCCTGAGCTGAAGCACAAGATCGATGGTTATTCAAGAAAAGTGGGGCAATGGTTCAATACATCCTATTTGAGAAAGAAAATAGGTATTAAAGATCGAAAGAAGACATTTCACAGTTTCCGACATACGGTTGCCGATGGGTTGAAACAAAAAGGAGTTGCTGAGAGTTACATCTGCGAGTACCTGGGGCATTCAACAGGCAAGTCCGAAACATCAGGCCGGTATGGAAAAAGATATCAGCCAAAGGTGCTGATGGAAGAAGTTGTACAGAGGATTGAATATCGCCTAGATAAGAAAAGAATCAAGAAGTGAAGGCAAATTGAATTTGAATTAACAAATCCGTAAAGCGTAGGTGATAGTTTCGATTTCTGAAACTATATCCGTACTATGCGAATTGAAATTTAAGCTCAGAGTATAGGAGAGATAAAGTGTACTTATCACAGGTATGTATAAACAGTTTTCGCTTATTTGAGAGTCTTGATTTGGAACTGAATCGAGGGCTCAATATTTTGGTTGGAGAAAACAATTCGGGGAAGTCCGCTCTTATTGACGCAATTCGATATACACTTGGAACAAACTCGAATGATCGTTCATACATTTCAGAGCAAGATTTCTATAATGACGCCAATGAATTAAAAATACGATTAAAATTTTCAGAAATAGATATTCATGCCCATCGTTTTGTAGAGCACATATCACACGAAGAATACACTGATGATCAAGGAATTAAGAAACTCCGTTCTGTTCTGTACATACAGTTACATGCTCAACAAACAGGAATTGAGCGCCGAGGTTATCCATACATAAAAACTGAAGTGCGATCCGGTATAAATGGGAATGGTCCAGCCGTCGAAGCAGAAATTAGGGATTTTCTTGCCACAACGTATCTCAGACCATTAAGAGATGCTGAGGCGGAGTTATCTTCAGGTAGAGCCTCAAGATTGTCACAGATACTAAGTTCGTCGAAAGATATTCAAGATGAGATGGAAAAGATTTTAGAAATCGTAGCTACATCAAATGAAAAATTACTTGCTGATGATGAAGCTTTGAAAAAGTCGGCCGAAAACATCCAGCATGAGTACTTACATAAGCTTATTTTTGAAAAGGATAAAACAGAGCTTGGTGTATTTATTGACATTGCCGGAATAAGAAAGGACCAATTGGCTGACTTACCAGATTATTCCAAAAGGCGTCATCTTCGCACAATACTGGAAGGATTAAGCCTATCGCTTACAAATGACCGGCGGATGCATGGTCTCGGATATCACAACTTACTTTTTATGGCTGCGGAATTACTGTTACTTGAACAAGAGGCAAGCAACGAGTTTTCATTGCTTCTTATCGAAGAACCCGAAGCTCATCTTCATCCTCAATTGCAGATGAAACTTCTTCAGTTTATTATTGCTAAGGCAAAAACAAAAGAAAACCCCGATGGAGTTCAATGTATTTTGACAACCCATAGCCCAAATATTTCATCCAAAGCAAACCCTTCTAATGTTATAATGTTAGCGAATGGAAAAGCTTGGCCTTTTAGAGCTGGTGAGACTGAACTTGATCCAGATGACTACAAGTTTCTAAGGAAATTTCTGGATGCTACGAAGGCCAATGTTTTTTTCGCTAAAGGAATCATTTTCGTTGAAGGTGATGGGGAGAATATTCTTTTACCAGAGATTGCGAGGTTGCTCGGCCGACCCTTGGAAAACTATGGAGTTTCCATCGTAAAATACGACAACAGTGGATCATGGAAGAGGTTTGCTAGATTATTTCTGCGATCCGGAAGAGATAGCAATCCTTCTGAGTGGCATCCTTCAAAAATTTGTGTTCTCCGTGATCTTGATTTGTGGCCTGATTGTGCAGAGGAGAAAGATGATGGCAATCCCTATGGTTTTAAAAAATCAAACAATCGAAACCAACAATACTGGCGTAAGAATTGCGATGATGAGCAGCAAAGAAAAAACGCTCATATTGATGGTTTAAACAGACAAAACATCAAAGTCAACATATCTGATGACTGGACATTTGAATTTTGCCTTGCGAAGTACGGCCTTTTTGATGAATGTTATGAGGCTGTCAATAGCTCGCAAGAAGAAAAGGAAAATATAGTTGGAACTGATGATGAAAAGGCAACCTATATTCTTAGCCAAGCATCGAAAACAGATTTCGCTTATAATCTTTCTGAAATTCTTCAAAAACAATATGAATTTAAAATCGAGAATGCGATTACTGCTGCCGGATATTCACATGGTGATTCCAATAATGCAGATGATGCAGCAAAAGAACAGGCGAAATCAGAATTTGCTTCATCTTTAAAATCTAGACTTCCTCCTTACGTAGTGGAAGCCATTGAGTATGTCACCGCCCCAATTATGGAGGATGGAACATCTGCTATGCCAGACCGAAGTGAAGAGGAGCAAGGCAATGCTACTACAGTTTGAAAATCTTATTACCCAAGAAGACATCAATGAAGTTGCAGAATCTGAGAGACTTCATTTCGATGATGACGAGCGTGTTTCGATCTTAGAGGCAATGCGTACGATTGATGTACAAGCTTGTCCTGGAAGCGGTAAAACAACCTTGATCGGAGCTAAACTCATTCTTTTGGCCAAGAAGTGGCGATTCCAACATCAAGGAATTTGTGTTGTTTCTCATACCAATGTTGCCAAAGATGAGATCATTGAGCGTCTTAAGCAATCGAAAATCAAAGAAGCGCAGCGCTTACTCAAATATCCCCATTTTATAGGAACTATCCAAGAATTTGTTGGCAAATTTGTAGCTTTTCCGTTGATCCGCTCAAATGGAAATTCTATAAATCTTGTTGATACTGATGCATGTGTTGAACTCATATATTCAAAACTCTCAACAGGAACGAAGATGTACGTTGACAATAAAAGTCAACACTCAAATGTCCTGTATGATTTTGACTTAGATTATACTGATGGATGTATCTCAATAAATGTACCCACCTTTCCAAATGGATCAACCTCTAGATCATACAAAGAACTTTTATCTGCAAGAGAAAATCTACTCAAAGATGGATATTTTTTTTATCGAGATGTTTTCTCCTTTGCGCAAAAAGCACTGAAGGAAAACGAAGCTTTATCTATAGCTCTTCGAGATAGATTTCCCTGTGTATTTATAGATGAAATGCAAGATACGCAAAAATTCCAAGATGATCTTTTATGTGAAATCTTCCCACTTGATGATGTTAACATAATTGTTCAACGCTTTGGTGATCCTGACCAGGCAATATTTCACGATGTTGGAAACGAAGAACCGAACCAAAGTTTCAATGGAAAGTCTCGAATCGACATGGATTATGTAATTCATAAATCTTATCGCTTCGACAGTATTCTGGCTGAAAAAATTAAGTCCCTAAGCTTCAATGAAATTCCCTTAGAATCTGAATTATCAGCTTTATCTCTTGAAGAAAGGGCAAAAGCACACGTAACAAATGGTAATTTCGATCATACGATCATTGTTTTTAACGATGACACCCTGGAAACTGTTGTTGAATCTTTTTCTCAGATTACGTCAAATCAGTTTACAGCAGAATATAAAAAATCCCATAAGTTTATTACAAAGATCGTTGGTGCTGTAGGAAATGAAATTGATCCCAATGCTGATCAGTTAAAGATTGGTCATTACTGGCCTCACTATGACAAATCGAAGTCAAGTGAACCTTTTAAAGAGAATTGCCTAATCGAAGCTGTTCGTCACTGTCATAGATCCTCATCCATCGATTGGGGAGAGAAATACAAATTAATTCTCAACTGCATTATAAAGTTTACAAGAATTGCGGAAAAGCTCGATGAGAATCAGCGTTTTTATACGACCACTTCTCTGAGGGATGTACTTAAAGTAAATGGGCGCTGGGCAGCTTTTCGAAAGTGTATTTATTTATTACTAAGGGACAATAAAACAATTGATCAAACCGTCTGGGAAAGGATTTGTAACATACTTGTGTCGCAGTTGGAAATACAGAATATGCCAGCTAAAGCAATTCAATATATGGCTTTTTCTGAAGAAATCACTCAATCGGATGGTATAGATGAGCAGAACCAAGAAAACATCCTTAATGCGTCCATAGAAGACAATAGAATATACCATCCCGATGGTTTCCAAATTGAACTCTCAACGATCCATGGTGTTAAAGGTGAGACCCACGATGCTACTCTAATCATTGAAACGAAAAACCAAATCTTCGACTTTGAAACAATGTTACCTTATTTAACAGGGGAACTACCATGCGCCGATCACCCAAATTCAAAGATGTCTGAAAAGCCACACTGGAAAAGAAAGTTCAAACCCAATAAACGTTTCATGCGGCAGTTTTATGTAGCGATGAGTCGCCCGAGATACCTTTTGTGCCTTGCTTTGCATTCCGATCGCATATCTGATGACCAAAAGCAATTACTGTTGAATAAAGGGTGGAAAGTTGAGGTTCTTGAACCAGCAGCAGACATTTCCTAGAACCCTGTGATAATTGATATTAAAAGCCGTGTTAATCGTAATGGCTTTCCTGTGCTGAATTCCTAAATGATGAGTCTCGCCTGATCGAGTTAGGGGGTACCACTTTTACGCCAGTCTTGTGTTTTGGCAAGCTTAAGTATGCTTGATAATTCTTTGACGACTTCAAAATATAGCTTCGTCCTTCAACCACAAAGCCATCCAAATGATGCTTTACAGCATACGATGAAAGATCATCTAGATTATTTATAAATCCTCTACCATTGAAGTTCAACGAGGTATTACACAAAACACCGTAACCAGTAAGTGCCTTGAATGCGAATAGCAAGTTGTACAACCTTCGGTTGGATGTAGATGAAACTGTTTGAATGCGGGCAGTCTTATTCACATGGGTTACAGCTGCCAACGCATTCGTTTTTGCCCTATACGTATAGAGCATAAATGGGCTCATATGTTCGCAGCCGAACCATTGGGCAGCATCTTCTTCTAAACAAACAGGAGCAATCGGTCGGAACTGCTCGCGCTGCTTGATTTCATTCAACCGTGTTTTGGTGCTTTCTCGGAATGGTGCAGCAAGAATTGAACGGTTGCCTAGGGCTCGCGGACCAATTTCATATTTGCCATTCACCCATCCCAAAATAAGGTCATTGGCCAACAAATCGGCGATCATTTCATCATTAGCATCGTAGAGATCATATCGCGCCATATCTAAAGACCCGGTCATGTCAAAGTCAAGGCCTGAATAGACATTCCACTCGATTTTTGGGTTTCCAGTAAAGTGGAACTGAGCATCAATTGCTGTCCCGATCGCAGAACCTGAATCATTTGCAACAGGCGGCACGAAAACCTCGGGAAAAAGGCCCGATTCCTTCCATTTCATGTTCCAGTCGCAATTCAGACCACACCCACCCGAGATGAGTAACGGTAATCTTTTCTTCATATTCGACTTAGCAAACTGATAGAAAATATCAAAGATTTTGTCGCTAAAAATTCCCGCTAAGTTGCGAAACTCTGGATCGTCTAATCCCACGTTGTAGTATCGAGAATGCTCAAGATCCTCATATAAACTCAGTTGAACATGTGGTGAGTTCAATAGAAAGTCGATCAGCTTTTTTTCTTCTGCTGAAGGTGTACTGCGATTTGAAAATGAAGCTAAAGCCATGAGCTTCCCTGCATCTGAGAAGCGAGAAAAGGGTGCATTCTTCGGAAAAGTGGGGTCGGCTAAACCGTAAATCGAAGTATAGCGATTCCCCGGCTCATTCAGAACATCGGCAAGCAACGTTATGTTCAGCTCAGAATCAAGCTCATAGAAAGCTCCGATTTCACCTTCCCATACTAGCGCATAGCATGGAGTACCTTTCGGTAGACTTGACATTCCGAAAGCGCAAAACAAGTGCGACCTCTCATGAGAAGACGAGAAATATTGGACTGATTCCCCAATTAGACGGCTTTTTTCTACGATGACATCGTTCTTTATTATGCCGCGATACTGGGCATGAGCACTTGACCCGGTTAAATGCTCTTCGCGTGGCCACCAACCACCAGTGCATATAACGTCAGGTATTCCATCAAGTTCGCCAAAAACATTGAACACGTCATGACTGGATATAGGCGAGTATCGATAACTCGAGTTCTTCTCTGCCTCAATTGAAAATTTTAAATTAGCATTCTTCAGGTAGGCGATCGCACCGTCATGGCTTGGGTTATAAGAGAGAATATTCATAATAATAACGACCTCCGATATCGATTTGCTTCCAGCGAAATCGACTTTATAAAAGTGGTTGATGGGAGTCGGCGGCTGCTCAATCTACCAGCAAGTTCTTTAGAACGAGATGGCCAAGTGTTTACATGGAGGGCCATTGGAAGGTGGGGAATCGGTGTAGGCCCCCACTCAACACGCCTATGTACAATACGATCGTCAACTAACCAACGAATTTCGCATGGCTCCCATTCTATTGCGTATAAATGCTCGGATTCTGATGCGTCAAAACCAAGGTCGATATAAGTTGCTGCTCCTCTATATCCATAGTCAAATCTTGCGCCCTCATCACCTGGATTGTAAAAAACATTGACCAACAAACGATCTACTCTATTTCCTGTAATTTCGATATCTATTTCCTGCCTTGGGGAATCGCGATGGAGAAAAAAGCCGGTAACCACACCGGGTACGTTTGACGCCTTAATGATTGCCTCAAATTTTCCAAATAGGTATTGGTCAAGGCTGGTTAACGATGCAGCGCTATATTCTCGAACACCTAGGGATTCCTTTCTTATATTGAGTGTGGCCCCGAGTTCAGAGTGAAACTTGATGTTTGAAGGACGGAACAACGCCAGGTTGTCTGTGAAAGTATCATCTCGTGGAAGCCAATGTTTTGTTTCGAGAATATTTAAACAGTCTTTGACTGTAACTGGAGATGTAGCGATCAATGAGCCCTCTTCTCGCGGGGCGGTGTGAATGCCTTGCCACCATCTACGTGGTTCGACAACCCATGGCGACTTATCACGTTTGGGAGTTTCGCTGATTAGGACCGAGTCCGTCTCAACTGTTTCATAGAGAAGCTGTCTTTGCCCAATGTCAGCTAACTCGGGAAAGGAACAGGCGGGAGGTGCGCATCTGAGGTGCTCACAAACTATCTGCCATTTATTGGATGCTTCTAAATGAAGAAAAGTAATATCAGCTCCGTCGAGATCATCTTGAATTTCTAAATCGTTGTCGTTTGCAATCCCATTCTTGCAGGTAGTGATAATGAATTTAGCCTGCGGGTATCTCTCTCTGAGAGTCCGTGTTTGCCCCATCAAAGACCTGATATTCACATATGCGTTAAAAACTCGATTACCTCCTCCCATAATAAGTATCTCATGTTCAGGATCTGGAAGCGCTTGAAGATCACTACAGCATCTGTATCCGAGCATGGATAAGGCCATTGCAAGTGATGAAAGGCCAGAACCTTTAGGCCCAAATGCAAACACAGGCTGCTCACTAGGACGAATATGAAACAATGATGCAGTTTCACTGGTAATTGCTCCGATTTTTGTGAGCACAGGTAGGATTGAATAAGAGTTGTTCGAGCTAACATCGCGTCGCTGGCTGATAATAGACCGTTTTGTCGCACGCACTTCAAGAACTTCGAAATGGTGATTTATCCATAAATCTACAGGTCCTCGACAAGGAAGTAATCGAAGGAGTTTCTCAGCGCCTTCGCGTGAAATAACGTATCCGGACAGATACCAGAGACCGCGAGTTGGGCGAAACACATTGTTCGAAATAAATGTTTTCGGAGCACCGTGCTTCACTTCTTTATAGGATAAATAGAGAATATCAAAATTGCTTTTTTTGTCGTCCTCGGCTTCGATTTCATCCCACGCTTGGTCTAGATGAGAAGCAAACTCGGGCCGAAACCACACATCATCTTCTAATATGAGTACATACTCATGATTACTCGCCGCGATTTGCCGCCAGACGTTAATGTGCGAACGAGCGACAGCAATCTCAGGCCGACTCATTTGGATCGGAGAATTGAGTTCTAGTTGATTGGGAAGAGCTAGAGGTTGGGGTTCCACAAAGAGTTGATCTCCAAGTGTATAAAATGGATCGATGTCGGCATCTTTTTGTGGTTCCTGAACAAAGTGATTTGCATCGACAGCGACAAACCGCTCAGTAATATTCCAAAGTTCAATTCCAGACCAATCCAACAAGTGTCTTAGCTCCTGTTCCATCTCAGTGTAACGAACTGGTTGGCGATCAAGATTAATGACATAAATCCTCTCTATCCTGGGTTTCCCCCTCTGATCATTGGGTCCGAATGTTCCACATTTTTGCTTTGGTAGAAGCTGACGAAGCTTCCTCTGTACTTTAAAAAATATCTTCGATGGTGATGATAATTGACGTGAAAGATTCACTTTACCCCTGTCATGCTGGTTTGACTTACGGATCTTGTGTATGTCTTCCGATTTGAGAGTCTCCAGTTTCTTTCATCATTACGATAACTAAGTGACCATTTTGTAATAGCGATGTCCTCCCAATCGTGTAAAACTGTTAACATGTTTTCTATGTCATTTGTGTTGCTAGCATGGTCAAATATCGTTTTTGAAAGATTTCCTGGGCCGGTTGTGGATTGAATTTCTGGCAACTGATTTAGTAAGCTTTGCTCAAGTGCAAATGTTGCGTTTGACAGAGCCTTTTCAATAACTGGATGGCCGTACGCTGCTATCAACGGATTATTGTTAAAGTAGAAAATCCAGTTAAGTGAATCTGCTCCTGGTTTGGCAAAAACAGGAAGTGGTACCATCTTGTCCGTTGAGACGTCATAGCATAGGGGCTGGATCTTGAGCTTGCCATCGTCAAAGAGATGCTCTATTTCATTTCCACAGTATACATCATCAACATCAACATAGCAGCCGCCCTTTATATAGATATAACAAAGTCTGAAATAGTCTGACTTCATTGCTGGATGGTAGCACTTATCAAATGCCCTCTCGTGACGTATACCTAACTGATTTCGGATGAAATTCTTCGCGTTGTGCTCATCGAAAAGGAGCAACTCAAATCCTTGAGTCTCAAGCCCTACCCAAGATTTAATGCATTCCGTAACATCGACTGGAATTCTTTTTAAGTCGTCCCAGAAACGTACAATTCGCTTTGGGGGGCGGGTCAATTGAAGTGAAGATGCCTTGTTACTTTTTACAGGATTCTGTACCAACTTCTGAATGAAGTTTGAACGTTTACGATCAGAGGCCTCAAGGGGATCTATTATTGTTGTAATTGTCATATTCATTAATCATCGACATTACCATATTCCACTATTGGAAAAAATCCAGACCGTGCAAGAAAATTCCAATAGAATACCAATTTTACTAAAAACCTATAACATCAATTCGTTAAAAATCCTAGGTATTTGTTGGAACACATAAAGCTAAAACAGGTGGTAGGCCTTTTGGTTACTGAAATGATTAGATACCGGATAATTTTGTTATGGAGTTTGTTATCATTCCGCTGGTTCTGTCATAGTACCGAATCATTTGAGTTGATTTGTGTAATGTCGCATTCAGTATTTCACTCTGAGTGTCTCCACGCTCATTCGCCCAAGTGATGAAACTCGCACGGAGACTATGAAACCTAAGATTCTTAATTCCAGTCTTATTACCGTAGCGTTTCAAGGATTGATCAACACTTTGCTGCCTTACCGGAAATACTCGCTGCTCATACTTCCAACTATTCATAGAATCCCTATACGATTCCATTAGACACTTCAATTGGGCAGTCATCGGCAAGAAGTGAATCGTCTCATCCGTACTTTTTTTTGAGGGTCTGATAACCACAAGACTTTTTTCAAATTCCAGGTCACTCCATTTCAGGTTAAGAAGTTCACTGATTCTTCGTCCTCCTAAGAGTAATGCACACTGACAAAGTACCAGCAAGCGAGGATTCTTCTTTGATTTTTCCAGCTCTTGTTTTAACCGGAACCACTCTTCAAGTGTCATGGCTTTGGTGACTCCTTTGTTTCTGGTTAGCTTGTACTTGTCGCTATCCATTTTAGGTTTGACTTTGATTAATTTCGGGAAACTGAACTGAAGAAAATCGAACCAGACTTTGATGGTTGCCTTCTTCCTTTGGAGAGTTGCTTTCTTTTGCCCCAGACCATCTAGAAATCCTTCACAAATTATTCTAAGTTCTGGAGCTATCAATTTTCCTAAATCTCCAATGGTAAGGAGACCATTGTCGGTCAAATATCGGACGAACTGCCTGAGATCGATTTCCTTTGCTCGTTTTGTATGTCGGTTTGTAAAATCTTTCAGGTGAACCTCTACAGATTCTTCCAGGCTAATGTTCACACCGAGATTGTTCCAGTGGTCTTCTTTTCGTTCTCTCCACTGCGTTATTGTTACCAGATTGTCAGTTGGTTTGATTTGGATCTGATTGGTTGTATTCTGCATGGTTGTTACCTTATAAATTGATTTTGTTGTAATTAGCGACCTGAGATAAACGTAGTTATCACAGGGTTGCGAAATGCTGTTATTGCAATAAAATTCTGTTCTGAAAATAGTGCAGTTCTATCGGTGGGGGTTGTAGATATGGCTATGTAGCACAGAACATCTCGGTTGCTTTCTGAGCTTGGGAGGCAATTTTGAAAATCAATCGATGATCTTCCTGCAAAACATCAATCCAGTGGCTGATATATGCAGTGCTTTGAAAAACCGGTTTGATGCCATAGCTGGTCAGCAGTATCACCGATCCCAGTTCAGCAATCAGCTCTTCGATGGCATAACCTTCATCCCCAAACGCTTTTCCTTTGGTTCTGCAAAGTCGATCTGGAGCCCCGGTCCAATGGATCGCTTCATGAGCTAAGACGGCCCAAAAATTAGCTTCATCAGAAAACTGGTTAATATCAGGCATTCTGATAAAGTCGCCGTGACGATCATAGTAAGCTCTATCATTCCCATATCGAATATCAATTCCGGCTGATTTGAATGCTTCGTTCAGACCCTTGAAATCTTGAGAGGGAATCGGTTGGTGGGATGGTTGCAGGTTTGTCTGAGCAACATTGAACACGCTGTAGTATTTGAGTATGGGTATTGTTGCTGTTTCAGGATTTCCATTGTCATCTAATATGACCCTGCCTTTTTCATCTTGATTTTTAATCTTTATAGGCTTGTAGAAGAAAACCTTCATGGCTCGTTCCTTTCTCATAACCTGCCCATTATGATCTAAGAAAGCCTTGTATGTTCCCCAGGTTGATGTTTGAAAACCGGCTTTCTGCTGCAATGCCAAAAGATGAATAGTATTGACACCTGTGTAAGACCTACCATCCAAATTTACCGGCCAAGAGAAACCGCCTTCAGTATCCCAGGGTTTCAACCAAACCGGCAATTCACCTGTCTGTTCAAATTCTTTCAACTGTCCAATAATCAAAGAAGTTGCTTCCTTTTGTGCTGCCTGTAACTTTTCATTCATCGGTCCCTCCAGTTTTGAATTTGCTCAGTCTTGCTTGCTGAAAATAAAGATCACGTTCTATTGTCAATCCAAATGGTCTCTCAATAGATTCCAGTTCAACAAGGCTAGTATAGCCAAGTTCGTCATTGCCAAGCCCCATGACGTAACAGAATGTGATTTTTTCAACAGGATCATATTCCAACATCAGCCAAGTCGCTGAACCACAGGGGTCGAACAATTTGGCAATCACCAAGGGATCTTCTTCGTGTTCTTGTGAATAGAGAGGATAGTCCTCGAATAGCTTTTCAAGTTCCGGAGTTATCAATTTCATTTTGTCCTCAATGAATGTTGGTGAAACAAAAACGGGTAGCAACAAATAAGCTGCTACCCGATTAATTGACAGGAAGGTGATATTAGAAGGCGTCGGTTATATTGGTGATCTGGAACTGAAGTTTTTCGTCACCACAGAGCATCTCCAAGACCACCGATTTTTTGATTGCGACTTTTGGAATCAGGATCTCATGCCAACGGCACCCCTTGGGGGTCCGTATGCTTTCTCCCTTGCAGTCGCCTTCATCACTCTGAAACACTCCCCCGTAGTCGAGAACCACACGATTGTTTACGAAAGAAGAGTAAAATGGGTATCTGATCAATTCATCTTCTTCGTTAAGCTCGTCATGATACCCAGCGATCATCTTGTCTCCAAGCAGCAAGTCTTTCTTGTCGAGAACGCATTGCAGGAAGATTCCTTGATTAGTAGCTTTGGAATCTTCTGTTACAAGCTGGGCTTTAATCTGTTTCATTTTCATGGTTAATTCCTCATGTGAGATTATTAAGTATAGTAAAATCAAAGGTATTCATTGAAAGAGCTACACCCCCATGCTGATGGCGCAGCTATTCTGCTCTTGATCTGATGAAGACTCTATTCAAATCAAGCAGAGCGTTATCTCAATGTTGCGGAATCAATATGAGGCGGGGTATCAACAATCAGGTATCAGTGAATACTCACTCAATGAATACTCTCTATTATAACAGTGCACTACGGATATTGTCAAGAAATTTCCAATATATCAAGCACATGGCTGTCATGACGTTATCTTTTAATAGGATAACTATATGATTTATTTATCTATTTTAGAGGTGTAATAATCCAATGGTAGATATAATAAAGCGCTTACATTGCAGCCTGGAATCGGCATATCCTTCTACCTTAGATCATTGAGCACGTATTGATGGTTGTTGTTCTTTCGTACGGTACGAAATAGCATCAACCTGTTGGATAGGTGGGAGTTAATCAAGATGAAGGCCTATTGCTAAGGATATCCTGAATCAGTTCCGGCGTCATTCTATCAATGACTTGGTCAATCTGCTTTAATACGTCGGTATCCTCACTGGTCAGAATAATTTTACACCCTGATGGGTCATACTTTTTCTTAAGCTTGCTTATACCGGCAACCGGTGCAGGTTTGGGTTTTCGGTTGTCCTTTTTCGATACAACAGGTGATTTTTGGAGAAGTGCTTCTGCTTTTTCTTTGAAATTACTTCTTGTCAGTTGTTTGCAGTTAACGAGCAAAAGCTTTTGTTCTTCCTCTCCTTTAATGCTCTTAATCCGCCTGAGAATATTCAAATCCAGTTTTGAATCCAGTAAATTCCCCATATTATGCCGATCAAGCATGTATATGACTGAATGATAATCACAAGCAGTAGACCGAGCATAACCAAATCTCTTTTCTATATAGGCCGGAAATGAGAACTCATTCGTTTTCTTATTGATATAGGGTTTTCTTTTACTTTCTAACAGGCTGTCCCGTTTCTTGTATATGTAGAATAAAACACGGATGAGACGATTTGTCGCTTGTCTCACTGTTTCTTTATGATGAACAACCTCCTGCTCAAGTTCTTGAATCGTTTTACCCTCCAATGACTCTTTGGGCAGGACGATCACTTCTTTAATCTTTTGTTTGATTTCCCTGCCGTGAGTTTCTCCCTTTGCATTTGTTTTAACCTTTCGGAGGGCATCATGCCTTATATTTGGCTTCTGTTCTATATCAGAAGTAATCTCCTGTTTTTTGTTAGTCATATTGGCTCCTCTATAAAATTAAATGGGTTTGAAACCGTTGTTAGCTCTCACTTTACGAGAATACAAACCCTGCCTGTCTCCTCATGTTGTTTAACTACTTTTTAAAAAAACTCAGATTATTTAACGGCGTATCAGTTGCATTTTTATCAGGTTTTTTGAATACGTTTTTCATTCTATC
>JBFFHJ010000028.1:0-87008 GCA_041556995.1 bacterium
CTGCTTTGGGAGCAGGGAGTCGGAGGTTCAAATCCTCTCACCCCGACCAGGGCTACTCAAGCACAATCTTGGGTGTCAGTTGCGCCCGTAGCTCAGCTGGATAGAGCAACTGACTTCTAATCAGTAGGTCAGAGGTTCGAGTCCTCTCGGGCGTGCCAAAACACTTTAGATATGGCGGATGTAGCTCAGTTGGAAGAGCACCGGATTGTGGCTCCGGTTGTCGCGAGTTCGATCCTCGTCATTCGCCCCAGAGACTAGAAAATGCGCTTGTAGCTCAGCTGGATAGAGCAGTGGACTTCGAATCCAAAGGTCGTAGGTTCGAATCCTACCAGGCGCGCCATTTCTTCCGAATATATCTTGCACGCGAGAGTGGCGGAATTGGCAGACGCGCCAGATTTAGGATCTGGTATCATTATGATGTGGGAGTTCAAGTCTCCCCTCTCGTACCAAAGTTTAGAGCGAGAATAGCTCAGTTGGTAGAGCACAACCTTGCCAAGGTTGGGGTCGCGGGTTCGAGTCCCGTTTCTCGCTCCATAAATCTGGAATATTGAAGTTGCATATACCCACTTTCCCTCAAAATACCGGTTTTCGTTCTTTATAAATCCATTTTGTTAAAATATGGATACTTCCCCTGTTTTATTAACCTTTTTTCTCCCTGTATTTAAATGGAATCATTAGACGTCACCATCGAGGATTTAGGCAATCTTAAACGGAAAATTGTCGTTACAGTTCCCAAGGAAAAAGTTAAGGCCGCCTATAATAAGTGTTATTTATCTCTTAAGGACAAAGTCAATATTGCCGGCTTCAGAAAAGGCAAATATCCCCAAGCTCTTTTGGAAAAACGTTTTAAAAAAGAGATGAAAAACGAAGCCATTGAAACACTGGTGCCCGAATATTTTGAAAAAGCCCTTAAACAAGAAGAGCTTAAGCCTGCTGTCCGACCAACATTTGACGAACTGGAAATAGACAAAAAGAAACCGCTTGTTTTTTCTGCTACATTCGAAATATTTCCTGAAGTAACCTTGCCTGAATATTCTGCTTTTTCGCTGGAGAAAAAAGAAGTTGAGATTACTGACGAAGAAATAAAGGAACAGCGACAACGTCACTTGGACGGCGCAGCTAAATATGATCCAAAAGATGGTCCTGCAGAGGATAACGATCAATTAAAGATTGACTTTGAAGGAAAAATGGGTGAGGAAATGATTGCAGAAACTAAAGGTCACCTGTATATTCTTGGTTCCAAACAATTTTTACCTGAATTTGAGACAGCCTTGCAAGGGATGGGGAAAGGCGAAGAGAAAAACTTTGATCTTACGTTCCCTTCGGATTATAATGAGGAAAAACTTCGTAATAAAACAGCTGATTTTTGGGTCAAAGTAACCGAAGTACAACAAAAAACAGATCCCGAATTAAACGGCGAATTCTTTGTAAGATACGGTGATCGGGTTAAGTCCGAAGAGGATTTTGATAATCTCATTGAAGAAGAAGTAACATTCCGTAAAGAAGGTGAGATTAAAACCGAACAACGCGCTAAGATCAAAGAACAACTGGGTGATCTACTGGATTTTGATGTGCCTGAACAGCTATTACAAGAAGAAATCACGGTCCGACTCAATCAGGCCAAACAAAAAAAGGACGGCCAAGACACACCGGTTGAAGAACTAGAAACCAAAGCCAAGGAAGAAGCAGAAAAAGAGCTGCGGTTTTCTATTTTTGTTAAGAATATAATTGACAAAGAGGACCTTAAGGCCGATGAAACGGAAGTTCGACGCAGATTTGAAATTAGCTGCGCCATGATGGGAGTCAGACCAGAAGAACTGATGCAACAGGAATATGGTCACCATATTTATCAACAGGTTTACGGCATGGTAATGGAAGAAACCGTATTAAATCATATAATTGAAAAAGTGCTGGTATAATAATGAGTGTTGTCCCTTATGTTTTAGAGCAAACCAACCGTGGTGAACGGCAATATGACATATATTCAAGATTACTGAAAGATCGAATTGTATTTCTTGGTGATGAAATCAACACATATACTGCGAATATCGTCATTGCCCAGTTTTTGTTTCTGGAAGCGGATAAACCCGATTCCGATATCAGTTTTTATATTAACTCACCGGGAGGAGGGGTAAATGCAGGTTTGGCTATTTATGATACCATGCAATATATCAAACCGGATGTCCAAACCATCTGTATTGGTCAAGCCAGAAATGTAGCGGCGGTTTTACTTGCAGCTGGAACTCCTGGAAAGAGAATTGCATTACCTAACTCAAACATCCTTCTTCGTCAACCCATCGGTGGTATCGGTGGACAGGCAGCAGACATCGAAATTCAAACCCGAGAAATCGTTCGTGTCAAAGAGATTTTAATCAATATTCTAGCCAGACATACTGGGCAGAATAAGAAAAAAATTAATCAAGATACGGAACGTGACTGCTATCTATCCAGCACAGAAGCTCTGGAATACGGTATTATCGATAAAACCATGGAACGAAGAGATCTTGACGACACAGAAAACCGCTCTGCAAAAGATGGCTAAAGAAACAACATTGAGATGTTCATTTTGCGGTAAATCTCAAGACGAAGTCGAAAAGATTATCGCAGGCCCGACCGTTTACATATGTAATGAGTGCATTGAATTGTGCAATGATATCATAGAAGAGGAACGGGCAAAAGAAAGCTCTGAGGAGACTGAAACTGTTCTGTTAAAGCCTAAACAGATCAAAAACATTCTCGACGAATACGTTATTGGACAGGAACATGCCAAAAAGGTACTGTCGGTTGCCGTATACAATCACTACAAAAAAATCTACTCTTCCCATAAAACCGGAGATGTGGAATTTCAGAAATCAAATGTACTACTGATTGGACCTACCGGAACCGGAAAAACCTTGCTGGCTCAAACCCTGGCAAAAATACTAAAAGTCCCTTTTGCCATGGCGGACGCTACTACTCTAACCGAAGCAGGTTATGTGGGGGAGGATGTTGAAAATATCATCCTTAAGCTTCTACAGGCAGCCGATTACGATATTGAAAAAGCGGAAAAGGGTATTATTTACATCGATGAGATCGATAAAATAACCCGTAAGGGAGAAAACGTGTCTATCACAAGGGACGTCAGCGGTGAGGGAGTTCAGCAGGCTTTATTGAAGATCATTGAAGGAACCACTGCTAATATACCGCCCCAAGGTGGGAGAAAACACCCTCAACAGGAATTCCTACAGGTTGACACAACCAACGTGCTTTTTATCGTTGGCGGCGCATTTGTCGGATTGGAAGATATCATCAACGAACG
Source organism: bacterium (assembly GCA_041556995.1). GTDB lineage: Bacteria > SAR324 > SAR324 > XYD2-FULL-50-16 > XYD2-FULL-50-16 > JAHJTV01. Next base: position 3,299 of record JBFFHJ010000028.1, read on the forward strand.
TATCGGCAAAAAGGTACTGGGATTCGGTGCCAAGTTGACAACAGAGAAAGACAAAAGTATCGGTGCTATTTTCCAGCAGGTGGAAAACGAAGATCTTTTGAAATATGGGTTGATCCCGGAATTTGTTGGACGACTTCCAGTAATTTCCTCTTTGGACGATCTGACGGAAAACGATCTGGTCAGGATTCTTCTTGAGCCCAAAAACGCCATTGTTCAACAATATGCCAGATTGATGGAAATGGACGGTGTCAGCGTTGTTTTTAACGAAGACGCAGTTAGAGCCATCGCACAAAAAGCCGTTGAACGAAAAACCGGCGCTCGCGGACTAAGAGCAATTCTGGAAGCTTGTATGTTGAATATTATGTATGAAATTCCCTCTTTGGATAATGTTGAAGAGATTATCATGAACAGGGAAGTAATCGAAGCTAATATCGATCCGCTTATTGTTTATAAAAATGGAACGGCTAATAAAGCCAGCTAGTAGAAATTTTTATAAAAATAAGGAAATAAGGTTTGACAAAAACTCAAAATCCAGTTAAGCTTTCTAGATAAAGTTACACAGGGCGCTTAGCTCAGCTGGGAGAGCAACGGCCTTACAAGCCGTAGGTCACAAGTTCAAGCCTTGTAGCGCCCACCAGTAAAAACGGGGTTGTAGTTAAGTTTGGTTATAACGCCGGCCTGTCAAGCCGGAGGCCGCGGGTTCAAGTCCCGTCAACCCCGCCAAGCTTTCCTATCAATATATCCTTCAGTTCAAAATCAGGCTTTCTGAATCGGTTTTAACAATTTTCATTTATTGATATTCCCCTATTCCGCTTCTTTCCTTTTATCCCACTGTTTTCTACCCGGTTACATTTCTTTACTAGTTGAAATTGTAAGTTGATGATTTAACATTCATCTTGCTTTATACCTATAGGCTGATTTATAACCATAAAGAACATCGGCATTCCTTAGTTGAACAATATTACGGCATGATCATGCTCTCAAAATAAACTTATGATTTCAGGAGTTTTTATGGCTGGAAAAAAGAAAACCGAAGAGGTTTCCCTTGGAAAAAAGATAAAAAACGCTAGAACTGAAAAAAATATATCCTTGGACGATCTGGCAAACGAAACCGGTTTTTCAATTGCTTATATTAAAAAAATTGAGTCCGGCGGAACCATCCCTTCTGTTGGATCATTACTACAGATTTCCAAAGCACTGAGAATCGATTCAAGTTTTTTGTTTAAAGATCAGGAGGAAAATCTGGAAAAACGCATCGACGCTTATTCAAAAAGAACGGATAACTATGCCTATTCAAATCTAACACCTGGAGCGGAGAACAAACATCTGAAATCGTTTAAAGTCACCATTGATCCGCTGAAAGATCATGAAGGCGTGGGTTACTGCCATGAAGGGGAAGAATTTGTATATGTTCTCAAAGGGAAAGTGGAAGTCAAGGTAGGTGATCATATTAATACTTTGGAAACAAACGATTCACTACATTTTAATTCTGGAATAAAACATCAAATGACTAATATAAGCAATGATATAGCAGAATTAATCGTTGTTATTTATAGTCCTTGAGCTACTAAACCAGGATGAAAATACCTGTTATAGGCACATACTTATCATCAATAATTAATACAAACACTTGAACTAATAGAGGAATTTTCCATGTTTTTCCAGTTGACAAATGAACAGTTGATGATTCAGTCCATGGTAAGGGAATTTTCGCGCAAAGTGATTGCTGAGACAGCAACGGAGAGGGATAAAACCAAGGAGTTTCCGGCAAAAAACCTAAAAAAAATGGGAGAGTTGGGACTGATGGGCATGTTGGTTCCACCGGAATATAATGGAGAAGGTGCGGATACCATCAGTTATATACTAGCTCTTTCGGAAATTGCCTATTCATGCGCTTCCACCGCAGTAGTTATGTCGGTTCACAATTCCATTGTCTGTGAGAGTCTTTTAAAGTTCGGTACGGACAAACAAAAGAAAAAATATCTGCCCAAGCTGACTAATGCCCAAATTATTGGAGCCTTTGCCCTGACCGAACCGCAAGCAGGTTCCGATCCAGTTGCTCAAACCGCTACCGCTGTTCGAGAAGGTGATTTTTATATTCTAAACGGCACAAAGTGTTTCATCACATCCGGAAAAAACTCCGGCTTGGTGATTGTCACCGCCAAAACCGACGAAAGCCTGAAACACAAAGGAATCAGTGCATTCATTATAGAAAAAGGGACTACTGGATTAAAAGCTGGAGAACCTGAAGAAAAAATGGGATTACGGGCATCCGATACCACTGACCTGATTCTTGAAAATTGCAAAGTTCCGGCTGAAAATATGTTGGGAAATGAGGGTGAAGGTTTTACCATTGCCATGACTGGTTTGGATTGCGGTCGAATTGGCATTGCCGCTCAATCGGTCGGAGTAGCTCAAGCTGCATTTGATGCTGCAGTAGCTTATGCTCAAAAACGAGAACAATTTGGACAAAAAATCTCAAAATTTCAGGGATTACGCTGGATTATTGCAGATATGGCCACCGAGATCGAAGCTGCCAAACAACTGATGTTCTCAGCTGCCGCTATGAAAGACAGGGGAGAAAACTTTACCCTGGAAGCATCCATGGCCAAACTCTTTGCCTCGGAAATGGTCAACCGCATTACAGCCAAGGCTGTTCAGATTCATGGTGGATATGGATTTATTAAGGACTATCCAGTGGAGCGGTTTTATCGGGATGCCAGGGTATTTACCATTTATGAGGGAACATCTGAGATTCAGAGAGTGGTAATTTCCAACCACATGCTGAATGACAAAAGAAGGCGTTAGAAAGAACATCTCCCGGGAAGAGAGATCATTCATCACTGGACATCAGTTCCGATGCGCAGATAATTTCGGAAAATACAATCTCACCATCCCCTGCCACTACATTGACAGGATCAAATTGCGCCAGACTGTTCATGGCATCAGATACGTCACCGGTGGCATCTTCCCAATACGGAATGTAAACCCCTGTATCCTGCTTGAATAGCATTTTCACACCGGGATCAACGGGAACAGCAGAAAATGCATCATTAGTGCTGTTAAAATCGGTATCTTCACTCAAACCGGTTAATTCCAACATAGTGAAAACATTATAATCCGCGTAACTGCTACCATCTGTGATTTCTTCCCTTTTTGATCTGGCAGCAAACAATTCAATCAGTCGTAAACCTGGATTGTCGTCCAATTGACTGCACTGTCCGCCGTTATCCATATTTGCTCTAAATTCAATAATCTGCTGTATTGCATCTTCCGAAGCATCAACACCAAGTGCCAATAACGATTTCTCTACATTATCCAGATAACCCACTAAGGTTTCGGAAAAAGTGATAACAGCATCTCCACCATCAGAAACCGTACCGGATAATGGATTTTCCAACCGGTCCATATAAACTATTTGGTTCAGTTCAGTAAATGAAGCAATTTGTGCCAAAATCACTGTTTTATCTGGATCTGTTATTTCACTATCTCTTTTACCATCTGCCTGTAAATCATAAAAAAGACTATCGCTTGATAAATCCAAAATATAATACTTACTATTTAATTTAAACTGAAAATCGTTAGTTGCTACAAGATCAGTTCCATCATCACCGCTGGAATCACTTTCCACTCCTACCCCGGTGAATTGTTCAACCTCTTCTGATTCGATATTTCCATCAAAAGCGGTTGTACTGGAAGTTTTCCCATTATCAAGGGTTCCAGTCATATAAGTGTACATAGCCAGAAATGATCCGAAAAAAAAGATGGACTTAGACGTCCCACTGCCTGTTTCATATATTGAAGCAACTTGCATTGCAGCTGCATCAAAATATCCTCTTTTATTTTCCCAATTATCTTTATTCAGACCTAATATACTGATAAGATTATCTTCTTCATTATTAATAAAATCAAAATAATTGAATCCGCCCAACGCCAAGTAGGCTTCCCCTCTCTCTTCAGCCGAACATTCATCATTACTGACAATTTTATCCCATTTCCCGTCTATTTTGTCGTCTTCACAGGTATCTTTTTGTTGCCCTGCACAAGCTGACAAAAAAACAACCGCCATGATTAATAGGGTATAGATGTATCGTTTTAATATTATTTTCATTTTTTTAAAATACAAAAGAGATGGCCAGCATATACCGTTTATCAAGAATTTCAGTTTCTTCAGTTCCGAAATTCTCTGTCCATTGAATAGTACTGAATTCAACAATCCCTAACCTTGTAGTCAATCCAACTGAGGGGTATTGCAGCTCTTTTAAACCTAATTGAATGGCTAGAACATGAGAATTATCTGCTTTTTTGCCGTAAGCCCCCTCAAATCCAAGAGCAATTCTCCGTTTAATACTATTGTTTGAAAAATAACTAAACGTATAGTCCTGGAAATCAATACTGCCGGTTAAATAAAACCTTCTTATTTCCTTTGTCATGGCAAAACCGACAGTGTTGAGTTGTGTGACTTCACCGGCATTCCCATAATCAATTCCCCCATATTTTACTCCTTTATCACCATTTAGATCAATGCTAAACACATCCATGGAAGAAAAGGCAATTCGCGGATTCAAGGCATGATCGAACCGATACATCACACCAAAATCCATTACCAACCTGGGTTGAACTTCATCTTCGCCATATTCTTCTATTAATGCATCCGTATCTCTATCATCTAGTGTGGTGGAGACACTCAATAAATCGATACTTGCTTCAGCGCCGATTCTCCCTGCAAGTTTAATAGTGTAACCAAAGGTTAATCCCAGGGCTTCAAAGGCTCTTCCATATTCAAGGGCTGTTTGTTCCACAATGTTCAAATCAACTGTCGGTATAATGGTTTGCGGCGGAAATATCAACTCAATCCATCCGTTTAGAGCAAATCCCAGATAATACCCTCGATCAGGAACAAATATATGATGAGGAAGAAATGGTGTCTGAAGGCCAATATAGATTCTCTTTCCAGGAAGCTCATCCAGTGAACTCTGGTCACCAAAATCCACATCGGACGTTTGACTCATCATATCTTTGACAATACTGTTGTATGCAATTCCAAAAATCGGCACCGTCAATGACCATTCCACATCTTTCTGTAGCAGGCCGGCTGGATTGTAAGCGATAGTCTCCTTTCCATCAGCTGTTGCAGTACAGGCATCTCCCATGGCTATACAACGCGGAAACATATGAATTCGGCGAATATCAGCTCCGGAAATAATTGAATGCTGGTAAAAGAAAAATAAAAAGAACAGAATAGAAATATAAGTTCTTTTTTTCATATTCCTTTGGATGAAATGCTGTTTTTTAATTTTTGTTTTTTTGATGCATGCAAGTACTATCCCTATAAATCTATAAAAAATAATACATTTATCTTCAAATCAATGGATAAAGCTTTGTTATTAAAGCAATTATAGGATATGACCTCAGCGGATTTTAATGGAAATATATTTGTTAAATCTAAATATACATTGACATTCAGTACCTTATATTGTATTTTTAAAGCATTGAAATAATTAATCCTGTATTAGGTATCATCTCTTATAGCTGATATGGTTGTCCTGCAAAAATACACTGTTTTAGGTCGACAAAACGCTTTAGTATTATTAGACTCACTCATGTATCAACAGGTTACTTATTAAGTTTTATAAGATTTTTCAGGTAACGACTTTTGTCTATTAAGCTGATTTCTAGTATTAAACCGAATAATAAAACCAACATCTCGTCTAATTATTCGTATCCTTGACAACATCCCAAAAGCAAAGTCAATTCTGAAATCCGGCTAGTGTCTTTTTAAATGGTGTTTTATACAATTAACATAGCTATTGTCTGGTAAAGACGATATGACTGTAAAAAACGATGTCATTTTTCAATACAAAAAGTAGGTAAAACAGAGAGACTTCACCACAAAAAGTAAAATAACACCTAATATTTTTTTACCTCTTGTTCGGACCCTGACAGTATAGCATCCAAAACAATACTGATACATAGTCATTTATAGAACCTTAACAATTAATAAAAAAACCAGTGTTTGTAATGTCACAGAAAAAATCATCTAAACCGGAATTTTATACTTCTTTCATGAAGAAAGATTATTTTCCCAACGCCAATAAAATAATCAAGTATCAAGAATCCGAAAACTATTGGATTTTTAAAACCGGAAAAAAAATATTTAAGGTCAAGAAAAAAGAGGACATTGGCAGCGCTGTCCCCTTGGAAGAGATCTTCTGCAATGAAATTGTCAACCAGATTCAGCAGTTTTCCCCCAACTTGGAAGCAGAGATACGAACGATAAAAAAACTGAACGACACATTTGTTATCGATTGGGAAAATAACATCTCTTCAAGTCCCCTTTATTTTGCTGTATCCATGAATCAACTGCCAGATAAGGGATTTTTAGACAATATAATTAGTAAGGGGAAATTGTCCAATAAGTCACTTGATCAGATCAGTGCATTTGTCTGTCAAATTCATGCCAACTCCAAAGTGGATAAGTCAAAACAAGAAAGTACGCCGGAAAAACTGAATGCTATTTTGGAAAACCTGTACTATCAGTCAAAAAAATACCTGGGAGAAACGATCAACAAAGCAATAATTGATATGACCTTTCGTCCTTTGGAAAAATACCTGGTAGAAAATCGAAAACTGTTTAACCGCCGGGTTAAAAATGGGTACATCAGACGAATTCATGGATGTTTAGTTCCCAGGAAAATTCATCTGTCAAAAGAAACGATTAACTTGTTGGGAAGAACATCTGATCCACTAAAAGATCACTATAAAGATGTTGCTTCCGATATTGCAGACTTTATTATCGAATTACAATGTGAAGGTCTACACGAGCCAGCACAATATTTCATCAATAATTACTGCAAACTAACAGAAGACAAGGAGCTAAAGCAGGTGCTTCCCATTTACTCGGCCATGCGCTGCCTCTATTTGGGATTAAAATACAGCGTCAATATAAAACAACTGGATAAAAAATCTGCGGAAACGGAAAAAATGCGAGCAACCAAATATTATGAACATACTATTGAAGTCGTACGTGGATTATGATTTAATATAAAATAACGGTATTACGTCTTTTTGATGATGTTCTGAGATTGATAAACTCGCTCAAATTGAATAAATGCCAGTGATTAAATGCTTCTTGTTATTTTTAAATGGATCTTCATACCATTATAGCCACAAAATAATTCATGAAACTTTGCATATCCTTTATTATACTGTTTGTATTTAGCTTTCAAACGATTGCCGCCGAAAGGTTCATCCCTAAATCCGACCTGATATATAAGGTTCTTAGCATTGTTAATCATCTATATGTCGATAGTAAAAGGGTTAAACCAAATAAGATGCTGGAAGGAGCGCTGGAACGGCTGTCAGTCGGTATTGCACCGGTATTGACAAAAGTGGATTTCAAAAATGATAAAGTAATAATAAATGTCAGCGTCGATCAATTCTCAAGAGAATTTGAATTTAAACAACCGACTAATTCCAGTGAACTAAACTATATTCTTCAGCAGGTTGTCAGTTTTGTTAAACAATACCTGGAAAAGGACGAAAAACCCGAAAATGTCGATTATGCTGTGATCAACGGATTTTTAAGGCAGCTTGATCCTCATTCCTCTTTGATGATTCCGGAAATATATTCCGATTTCAGCACTCAAACTTCGGGCAATTTCGGGGGTGTTGGGATGATGATAAGCATCCGTGACGGTCAGCTCACCATCATATCTCCTATTGATAATACACCGGCATCCCGCGTCGGCTTAAGAGCCGACGATCGTATTGTCCAGATCAACGAAGAATCCACTATTAATATGTCGCTATCTGATGCAGTAAAAAAGCTGCGTGGAAAAGCTGGAACCGAAGTTGATATTTATTTTATGCGAAAAGGATTTTCTTCGCCTAATAAGGTCACAGTAATCCGAGATATTATTGAAATCACTAGCGTAAAATCCTATACTTTCAAAGAAGAAGGTAAACGCGTGGGATTAATAAAAATTAATACGTTTCAGCAAAATACCATTGATGAAATTAACTCCCACCTGGAAAAACTGGATTACGACCTCAAAGATTTTCAAGGACTAATAGTTGACCTGAGAAACAATCCCGGTGGACTATTGGATCAAGCTATTAAAGTCAGCGATCGTTTTCTTAGCGGTGGCGTTATTGTTTCAACGGCCGGATTGAACCCGGGAACCATTAAAAGTTATAATGCCCACTGGTTTCGAAGCATTACCAATATCCCTATTATTGTTTTAATCAATAACGGATCGGCCTCGGCCTCCGAGATAGTCACCGCTGCAATGAAAAAGAATGAACGTGCAGTTGTTCTGGGAATTCAAACTTTCGGAAAAGGATCGGTACAACAGGTTATTCCATTTCCGGGAGGATCAGCACTTCGCCTGACGACATCTAAATATCTAACCCCCGGCAATATCTCCATACAATCTGTGGGCGTCTCACCTCATATTGCCGTTATTCCTTATTATGTCTCCAATGATCTACTTCATGTAACCTCACCAAGGCTGGACAGTTCTGAAAAGAGTCTGGATCAAAATTTTGCTGAATGGGGAGACAAAATGGAACCACCAGAAAAAACCGTATATTATCTATATAAAAATGATGAAGATAAAGACGAAGGTGAGGATGAGAATAAAGACATTGACCATAAAGAACTAGAGTTAAAGACAGTAAGAGAGGATTTTTTGGTTCAAACGGCCATGAAGATTCTGTTGAAGAACCAGAGAAAGGATTATAACAATCTACTTAAAACAGCTCTTTTGAGTATGGATCAGGAGCAGGAGCTCCAAGAGGGTGAATTGGTCAAAAAATTCGCCTCCTTTTCCACTGTTGTTGATTGGAAATCTTATAAAACAAAATCAAAAGGAACAATATCCTCCAGCTCCTGGGTTGAAATCAAGACCGTATCAGAAGATAAGGAAATCTGGAAGAAGCATACCGGTATCATTCCGGCAGATAACGAGATTCGTCTCTTTCTGAAAGCGAAAAATATCGGAAAAACCAGGATTTCCAGACTGATGGCAATTACCGACTGCGAGAATCAGCTCTTTGACGACCGGCAGTTCGCATTTGGCCGACTAGATCCGGGAGAATCCAAACAATGGTTCGTGCCCATTAAAATCAGCCAATCGGCTCCTTCGCGGGATGATTTAATCACCTTCAATTTTACAGATCAGGAAAAACGAAATATTAAAGAATATTCAACCACTTACAAAATTCGTCAGAAAGACAGACCCGAGTTTCTTTATAACATCTCGATTCTTGAAGACGGTACACATGAATCCAAAGGAAATGGTGATAAAAACATTCAAATAAACGAAACGGTTACTGTTAAGGTGGACATTACCAATAAAGGGAAAGGTAAATCCGGATCGTTGACCGTTTTGTTGAAAAATGGTGAAGGCAAAAAGGTGTTCCTAAAAAAGGGTCGACAAGCCTTGGAAACTCTACTTTCAGCTGAAACCACCACTGCATACTTTCAATTTGATCTGAAAAAAATACCGGATGACGACGATCTTGATTTTTCGCTGGATATTATTGACAGCGTTTTTACCCATAGTTCTTTGAACCAGAAAATTAAATTACCTTTGCACAAAAAGGTGGCCGCCATTAACAATATGCCCCCCAGTATCAATTTATCAGCTGCTGCCCTTACAAGTTCAAATAAAAAATATGAATTGGAAGGCATAATTTCTGATCAGAAGGGCGTTAAAGATGTTTACATTTTCAACAATAGAAAAAAAATATATTACAAAAACTTTCTTGACAAACGACTCCGAAAGAAAGTGGACTTCGATCTAACGATAGATCTGGACAAAGAAAACAACAAAATAATTATTATCAGCAGAGATGATGACAATGTTATGTCTCAAAAAAACCTGTTTGTCCGCTACAGCACATATAAATAGTTGCAATTAAATGTCTCTCTTGATAAGTTTGAAACGTATCATATCCAAATTTGAAATCTTTTTTTGATGTTTTTTGCTTGTAATTACAGGAGAATACAAACAACACTTCTAGTGCGATAATGTGATCCTTATTTTTTTTCTTTTCTAAAAGGATTCAATCGGTTACTGTTAGCAAGCCCAATAACAAATGAAGACGCCCGTATTTTTGGATTCCATCGGATAGCAGATTTTACCAAGATATTGATAAATCGGTTTTCAATGATAAATGGAGTTAAGCATGGCTCGTGAGACAATTGTAAAAGGCCCAAATTACGTTCATCCGGAAAAACCAAGTGCCGTAGGCTCAAGAAACAGTCTTAATCGGCACAATCGTGACGAATATAATGAGGCCAGGGGAATTGTAGATGAGGAAGTAGATAAAATCCTGAATCACATTCACGCCAAACTTCCACCGGAAGTACTGGAAAAACTTGATGTGATGGGATCATTAAAATCAAAACTGCACAACTATTTTAACCAGGATTTTCAGAATATGCTCAATCGTTACCTGGTAACGATGGAAGACGAAATGGGCAAGAAAGTTCGAGATTTGGTTGATAAAGAAGAAAATCGTACATTAAATCGATACACAGCCAGGGAAATAACAGAAATCCTGGACCGGATCGGGGGAGCCGGCACATTCAACACCAGTGAAGTTGAGAAATCAGTAGTGAACATGTACTCCCATCTTCAGGAACATATCGAAAGAGGTGTTTCTGATCTGGAATCCGCTACCAATGCTCTATTGAGGGAGAAGTCGGATGTCGGTGCTTTTGTCCGAGGGCAAAACTCATACGCAATTGTAAAATGCTCATTTAAAGACAACATTCGACGTCCCAAAACCGTCATGAATGTGAAATTGTCCATTGGTGTTTTGGATTCAGAATTAGTAAGCCGAATTTATCATTACCAGGTTCCTGTAACAGGAATTATAAAGGATATTGTCGCCAAAAACATTCATGAACTAATTGACAAAGAGATTGAAGAACTTAATCATCAAATGCTGGATGAAGGGCAAGAAGAAATGAGTGATTCAGATAGAATATTTGAAAAACTCCGTGTTATGGACAAGTACATCTCCGATGATGATTCATCTGAATCTAAACGATATCAGTTTATTGCTAAAAGATTTCTTGAGTCTGTCGACGGAATTCAAGCCGAAATCGATTCCAAAGATTACGATGCATTAAACATTAGGGAAAACATCAAAAAAATTATCGATAAAGAGAATATTCGAAATCGCGGTTTTAATACGGCGGTGAACGCGATCACTTCGATCCTTGATGCCAGCAAAATGGGCTATCAATATATAGAAAACTTCAAAAATGCCCGAGAATGCATCATCAGGGAATACCAGGAAGAGGATACTGCCCGGTTGCCAGATGAACGATATGCTATCCGCTTGGTATATTATGATCAAAATCAATTGAAAGCGTTGCGAAAAGCATATTCCTCTCAACTCGAAGAGATGAACCGCGAAGTCATGCACCTCTGGAATGTTTGTGAAGGTGTATACATGCTGGATAGAAACGAAAAAGGATACGATGATTGGGAAACCCTTTCACAGAAAATGCTGAATCCAAAAGTCAAAAAAAGCTTCTTCGGACTTAAGAAGGATCAGGATACTGAAAGCGAAGGCACCAAAAGAGCGTGGAATGAAATAACATTCATTCCTCCCAAAAAAACTGTTGTAGACGAAACCAATCCAACAGAAGAAATCAAACTGCAAGAGATTTCCGATCGATTCCCATTAATGCTGGAAAAACTGGACAAAGCCTTCCATGACTATCAAGGTGAACGTCGAAAAGTACTGGAATCTCGAATTCATTTTTTAAAAGAACAGTTTGAAGAATTTACCGGACGAATTAATCCTTACCATGTTCAACCCGGACTTTTGCTTGATATTGATATAGTTAGTATTAAAAAGAAAAAGACCACTATGATGAACATGGCCAACGTCATCAATGAATTCCTGTATTCGGTATCCAAAGGATTTTCCGACGCTGCTTTTGTAACGCTTTCAAGAACCCATGGTACAGAAAGGGCTGATATTGACCAGGAATTTGTCAGTGTTCTTGATTAATAAAAATATACCTTCGATTATCGGATAATATACTGTCAATTATAAAAGATAAGATCCCCAAACGGAGTCATTTGGGGATCTTCTGACGGTTAAAATCGATAGAAATAGGCTTTTTTGTATATATACTTAACCAAAAACCCGGCTTTAATGACAGAGTATTTTAAAACCGCCAAATTGGTTGGTCAATTCATAGCTTTACATGCAGTCTGTTTATTTATTCCTTACTAAAAATTATATCTATTATCACCTTCCAGATTATTCCTCTTCAGAGTCAATATTAGAACTTGATGGATCAAAACCCAGTCCAATAGATAGCCTCCCAAAATTTTTATCAGAGTTATCCATAACTAAAAGCACCAGTGTGAACATAGTATTGGATCAAAGTTTTGTAAGCTTTTACCATTTCACTCTGCCTCCAGTAAACCGCAGAAAATTGGGCAAAATTTTAGAATTTGAGCTGGCAGATACTCTTTTATTAAATATTGAAGACTACTACTACGATTATTATTTTAGATCCGGCAGAGAGAATCTATCCACCGAAGTTGGTGTATTCACCATTAAAAAAGATCTTCTTCATGATCTGATCCAGGTCTGCAAAGAACACAATCTTGAAGTACGCTGGATACTTTCAATGTACAATCTTCAAGACATAAAACTGAGGGACCAATTTAAACCATTCAATCAAATTCTGGTTTCTTTTGAAGATACTCTGGCAAGAATGTTTGTTTATAAAGATGGTTTTTTAAACAGCTGTTCCAGCTCCTACCGCATCACTGAAGGCGAGGATGAATCATCAAAGATCCAATCGTGGCAACACTTCCTGGACAATATTAATCAAAAGATTAAGGCCGTTAGCTTAAAAGAGAACAATACATTTAAAGTCAGTCTGGATGAAAGCACATCGTCGTTTATTAAAATAAACGAACTCCAGGAATTAAAACTGAATGGCTCGGCAGTGGATTACGCAAAATTCCAAGAATCGAAGTGCAAAAAACTGGTGACTCCCTCATTGCTGAATCAACCAAATCGCGTCAATCTGTTTAAATCCAATCTGTTGATTTTTCAGGAGTTAAAAAAACACACCGGAAGACTGATAGCCACAACCGTTATTTTCGGTTTTTGTATTGCCATATATATTGGTTCTTTTATCTATAAAAACATTTATAATTCAATCTATTACAATCAACTTGAACAGCTTTATCAACAATCAATATCAAAATACTTGCCCAAAGGGACATCGAAAACCAATGCCACATATATTCTAAATGAACAAGTCAATGAGTTGAAGTCACTTCGGAAAAAAAACCTGCGTTATTCCAAAAGGAGTTATAAGATTTCCAATCTTTTGAATGACGTAGCCTTGATAAAGAAGAAAGTACCATCGTTTCACCTCGATCGTTTTACATTCGACTTAGAGAAGAAGGATCAACCCATTAGAATCCAGGGAAATGTAAGTTCAATGGCTCAATATGAAAAACTGAAGGATCAACTTAATGAGATGTTCCCTCCTGAAAGCCACACCATTAAATATAGTCAGAAAAGCCGTGGGAATGATATTGTTCAATTTACCGTTACTATTCGGTTAACTGAAAAGCAGACTCGATAAATATATCAAATAATGAAGGAAATGAGTGCATTTTTGTATTCACATTCTTAATTTAATATTTCATCTTGAGAAGGTAGTTTTTAAGATACTACTTGTTGTGAATCGCTCATTTACAATCTACGATTTTAGACAATATTATATTTGGACGACTTGCAGGTTTTTAGCTAGTCAACCGATTAAAACCAAATAAATCAACAATTCGAATTGAGATGGAATTAAGTCAACGAGAAAAATTGTTAGCATTTATTGCCCTTGCCGTTCTTGGCCCTCTATTATTAGTTCGCTTTGTATTTATTCCGATTCAGAACTATCAAGTTGAACTCTCCAATAAAATTGTCAATATGGAGAAAAAACTGATACAAATTAATACCTTGGGGCAAGAACTAAAACATTTGAAAAAGGAAACCCGGTCAACTTCCGGTTCGTTGAGTAAAATAATCGACCGTATACTCAGACAAAGCAAATTAAAATCAAAGTCCGTAACAATTGTTGGGAATCAACCTAAAGGTGGGCAACGTCTTGTTCTAAAACTGGAAGAAATAAATCTGACAGAACTATGCACAATTATCTATAAAATTGAAAACAACAAACCCGGAATTCTTATCGAAAATATAGATACAAATCCGTCATACAAAAATAAAAAACTCATTCATGTCTCTATGGCATTGACTAGTGAATAACAATGATCAAAAAAATACTCATTTACTTTGTTTCGTTTCTATTGTTGCTTTATCTTTCAATCCTTTCAATCTGGTTGAATTTATCTTCCGAAAAGATAACACCTTGGCTGGAACATCAAATCAATGCCCAGTTGCCAAAAGATTACGAAGCTGGCATCTATATCGCTAATACTCATCTATTTGGATTAACACTGGAGCAGTTACAAATTCACGAGAAAACAAGTAGAGAAATTGTATTAGATGTTGTTTCAATGGAGCTGGAGTTGAACTTACTATCTCTTGTCTTTTTTCAACAATTACCGTACTCACTTGAAATATATAAAGGAGAAGTACAAGGCACTCTGAACCTATTACCCCAATTATCTGCATCCTTTACAATAACCGGCTTGCAACCTAACCACCATCTTATATTACAAAAAACCAAACTAATTACTTCAGAACCGATACTAAAAGCAGAAGGAGAGATTATTTTTACTAACCCACCAGAAGGGAAAGTTAGCATGGAAATTCAAAATATTAACCTTGCCGGAGATCCAAAGATTACTAATCTCCCTTTTAAGTTACCTTCAACACAGTTATCATACTTAAAAGGTGACTTAACCATTAACAAAAACCGAATCGATATTTCTGCTAAATCAGGGGGAGATATTTCCGTTAACGCTGATGGATCTATTATCGCTAATTGGAAAAGAATCAAACGCTCCAGACTTGACCTGATAGTGAAAGGAAAAATAGAGAAGAACTACGAGACAAAGCTTGGATTCATTAAAGATATGCTGAACAACTACAAAAATAATACAGGTCAGCTCTCTGTAAAAATAACCGGAAATCTTCAACGTCCCAATCCAACAAAGATTTAAAGTGTATATTTTGTGCGAATAACAATGGCCAATAAGAAATTTGAGTTTTTTTTAGCAGTGACGGCAGGATTGGCTTTCCTGATTATTGCCACCGCTGTGCTAGTTTTTTTGCCCTATCAGGGAAACCGAAAAGGTAAAACTACCATTAACATTCGCAATGGCGACGGTTTAAACGTCATTGCCACAACACTTCAAAAAAACGACCTGATACGATCCAAGCTGTTTTTTAAATGGTTTTCTGTTCTCATGGGAAAAAGAAGGGTCTATAAAAGAGGCGAATATGTTGTGGATGAGAGCGTTTCAGTAATGGATCTTATTAACATGTTGGAAAAAGGAACTACTTGCCTCCTTACCATTACAATTCCAGAAGGACTGCGAATGCAAGACATTTTCAGTCAGTTGAAGGGAACAGGTTACAATAACACGGGTAATTATGACACAATAAGTCAAAGCAATGAATTCATTAAGTCCCTCAATTTACCGATTAATTCCGACTCATTGGAGGGATTTCTTTTTCCTGAAACTTATAAATTCTCAAAAGAGATAGATGAAAGAACAATTTTGAGGACTATGGTTAAAACATTTTTGAAAAACATTCCGAACGACTATAAAGAACAAGCCCAAAAAGTCGGACTTACCTACTATGAGGCTATTATTCTGGCCTCAATCATAGAAAAAGAAACCAGTGTGGGTAACGAAAGAAATATGATCGCCTCGGTTTTTCATAATCGTTTAAAAAAACACATGAAATTACAGACAGATCCAACTGTAATCTACGGTATACCTAATTTTGACGGAAATCTAACGCGCCAACAATTGAGAACCAGAACGCCATACAATACTTATATCAACTATGGTCTTCCTCCCACCCCCATTGCCAATCCCGGATTAGCATCGCTGATGGCGGCTGTGAAACCTGCCAATACCAGTTTTTTATACTTTGTAGCCAAGGGGGACGGAACCCATGAGTTTTCAACTAATTATCGTGATCATCGACGAGCAGTTTTTAGATTCCAAAAAAGGCGAATCAAGAAATACCGGTCGTTTTAACGATCCCTGACGTGTGTTTATGAGTTATAAAATTGGGACAAAAAGGAGTTATTATTTATTAAACACAATCCATAACCTGAAAATTCGCCAAGGGTTATTTCTTGACATAAAATCACCAATTCAAGAGAATTATAAAGCGAATATGCGAATTTTATGGATGTTTTGTTTTTTCACCCCGAGGTTTATCGAAAAAACCTTTATTTAACGGAGCTTATACATGCCTGACAATCCAAATCCCTGGGGAAACCGAGGGAAAAAACCATCTGAACTTGATGACATCATTCAACAGGGATTAAAAAAGCTGTTTGGAATGAAGCAGAACAAATTTCCTCCTTCCAACAAGGATGGTGATCCAAAACCTACCGGCGGCATGAATTTCGGAATAATATTTATAGTACTGATCGCATTGTTCCTGGGTTTCCAGTCGTTTTATCAGATTAAACCCCATGAACAGGGAGTTGTCCTCCGTTTTGGCAAGTTTCACAATGTAACTAGTCCCGGACTTCATTTCCTTATCCCATTTGTAGAAAAGATTGAAAAAGTTGATGTTGAATCGATCCGAACAGAGGAATTCGGAAACAGGCAGAATATCTCCAGCAGGTATTCCCAGGCAGCGTCTTCTCTTGATCTGGAATCGCTAATGATTACAGCGGATAAAAACGTTATTCAGTTGAACTGGGTAGTCCAATATAAAATACGGGATGCAGAGCATTTTCTTTTTAACATCAGGGAGCCACAGGCAACTGTCAGAGACATTTCAGAATCCGTCATCCGCCGTTTGGTTGGAAACCGTGATTTCGACTATATCCTTGATAATCGTGAATTACTGGGCAAATCAACAATGACTGAGATGCAACAACTTCTGGATAAATATACATCAGGTATTCAGTTGGTGGTAGTTCAATTGCAGGATCTCAATCCCCCTGATCCAGTAAGACCCTCGTTCAATGAAGTAAACGAAGCTGATCAAGATAAGATTCGATTGGGAAACGAGGCACAAAAGGAAGCCAATACCAGAATTCCCAAGGCCAAAGGTACAGCAAAAAAAATGATTGAGCAGGCCCAGGGATATGCTATTGAAAGAATTAATCGTGCACAGGGTGACGCAGCCAGATTTAATGCCATTTACAAAGAATACAAAAATGCCAAAGTGGTGACCAGAACCCGCATGTATGTGGAAGCGCTTAGGACCACATTGCCCAATGTCAAAGAAATTGTTGTCATCGATCAGGGGGAAAAAGGCATTATTCCGCTATTAAACCTGGGAGATGTTATGAGCTCATCAAAAAACATTAAATCATCAAGCAGTAAATAATTAATTAGATGCCATATTAGGGAGTAAATAATGAAGCGAGTAACTATTGGAATTCTACTGGTTCTGGCATTTTTGGGTTATAACGCCATCTACATTGTAGATGAAGGCCAACAAACAGTAAAAACCCAATTCGGTAGACCCATCGGCGATGCCAAAATAAATGCGGGATTATATCTTAAAATCCCATTTTTTCAAAAAATCCATTATTTTGATAAACGGATACTAAAATGGGATGGGGATCCTAACGAAATCCCAACCCAGGATAAAAAATACATTTGGGTTGACACTACTGCACGCTGGAAAATTACTGATCCGCTTCTTTTTCTTCAAAGGATGAACAATATGAATCGGGCCCGTTTGCGTCTGGATGACTTGATCAACGGAGCGGTTCGGGATTTTGTGACCAAAAATAACCTGGTGGAGATTATCAGAAGTTCGGATTGGAAACCCAGTTATACCTTAACCACTGAAGCAACAGCCAGTGCCAGGAAAAAAGAGACCGTAACAGTGGGAAGAGACATGATGAGCCAAAAAGTTATGGAAAAGGTTGCCATCACAGCAGAGGATTTCGGTATCGAGCTTTTGGATGTATTGGTCAAACGAATCAATTACACTACAAAAGTAAGGGACACGGTATATGCCAGGATGATTTCGGAAAGGCAGCGAATCGCCGAGCAAAAACGTTCCGAGGGTGAAGCGGCAAAAGCTCAAATTCTGGGTAACATGGAAAAACAGCTGAAAGACATCGAGTCTGCAGCCTATAAAGAAGCGGAAGAAATCAGAGGTGATGCTGATGCTAAAGTAATCGGAATTTATGGAAAAGCATATAACAAAGACCCCGATTTTTATGCTTTTATGATTTCACTGGAAAGTTATCAAAAAATCATGAAAGACAATACTCGGCTGGTCATCCAGGCAGATTCACCAATATATAAATATCTTAACGACGTAAAAGTTCCTAAATAAACGTTGGATGGAATCTGCACTTTTGATTCCATCCTAAATTTAATCCCACTTTACTGTCCAGTATCCAGACAAAAACTCAAGATTCCTCAAGTACCATACCATTGTCAATCGTAGGCCGATGATTTCTTCCTTCTCATGGCGCGGCCACCATTACTGAATAAATAAAAGTATTCTCGCTCTATTAAAATACCTCGATAGTATCCCTACCCCTGATTTTTAATATCTTTAACTCTTTCGACAAGTCCCCACTTTTTTGAGTCGTAACAATACCTGTCAACACCTTAAAAGAAACCAGGCGTTGAATGCTATCCTTCAATGCCTCCCTGCTGCGATTCTGAGGATTATTCAGCAGTTTTACAACTAATTCCAATGCTTCATAAGAATAAATGGAATAACTGGTCGGTGGATAGTAGTTTTTTCGATAATTATAGTATTTCCAGTGGCTTTCAAAAAATGGTTGAAGAAAGGTTTTGATATCGCTAACAGGAAAGGTATCTACAAATCTTAACCGACTGGTTTTTTTCAACAATTGATTCTCTCGGACATTGATATCGCTGCCTGCCAATTTCCATACCTTGTTGGCATCAAACAAACTGGAAAAATCAAGAATGGTTTTTAAGCGATCCGTTTTGACCGGTAAAAACATGGCATCAAAATCGATAACCGGTTGGGGGCGCTCTCTTGTTTTGTCAAGTTCCTCTTTCTCTTCATCACTTAAACTTCTAAAACCGCCGGTAAAACTCTTAAAACTGTTGGTAAAATCTACCTGTTTACGGTTAATTCTGGCGATACCTACGATCTTACCACCTCTCTTCTTTACCTCATTACCAAAAGCCTGCATAATACTAAAACCTTTTTTATCCGATTGATAAAAAAGGACAAATCGCTCGGCATTTAGATAATCCATGGCATAGTGGGCAATAAATTTTGCTTCTTCCAACTGATTGCGTTGGAACCGGAAAAGATAGGGAATACCTGCACCAATATTCTCTGTCTTGGAAAATGATATCACCGGAATTTTATACTTCTCCGCAGCTTCGCCAGCGGCGATGGAAGTATCTTTTGCTAGCGGCCCTAAAATCGCAATAACATGATCAGTTTCAACCAATTCTCTCACTTGATCTTTGACCAATCGTTGTTTCTCCTTCACTTGTTCTTTAAAGCTCAATTTTATAAATCCAGGATTCGAATCTACCAAAGCTGAGTCTTTAAAAACCAATTCGATGGGTGTACCCTCTAAAGTAAGATCTTTCAGTGCCAATTCCAAGCCATCTTGAACATCCTGAGCCAAACGCCAGAATCTTTTATGGGAAAAAGGCAATATAACACCGATTTTATACGGTTTTGTATCCAGGGCAATAGAGATAAAATCCTGAATCTCCTGCAATCCACTATATTGCTCCTCTGAAATGTCCTCATTCTCGACCAATGAATTGAATAGTTCCTGAACCTGATCACCTTCACCATTTCGAACCATTAGCTGAATTTTTCTTAGATAGAGTTGATTTCGTAACACATGATTTTGATATCTTTCCAAAATCTGATCAATATCGTCGACCTCGGTAATGGCATCAATAATATCGTTAATCCAATTTTCGTATCCAGAGATAAAATTTCCTTCATCATCCTCTAAAAAATTAAATGCTGTTAGAAACTGCTCATTATTCAACGCATCTACAATCAGAAATCGACGCAGGTTTGATCGTTCTCTATTGGGAAGCCCGGTAAAAAAATCCTCCGTTACCAATGATACAAATTCCAATGGTTGTTTCTTATAGGAAAGAGACGCTGACAAAAAGTAATACACCCAATAAAAATGCTCCCCATTTCCATATTGCTTGAAGTAGGTTTTAGCCAATTCCTTCACCTTTGTATATTTCCCAAGGTTAAAATTCGCCTTAATAATTAGATACATGCGGAGTTCATTAAATTTAAACATCTCATCATCATCTAAATCATCCATTTCACTTTTATCAAGATCATTCAATCTTATCAGCGCCATATTGTTTTCGCCTTTGTTAATCAGCAGGGCGATTTTGTTTAATGACTCCTGATCATATCCAAATATCTCTTCCTGCAATTCTTTCTGTGCATCCGCAGAAACATCATCCGACAGTTCACTCATTATTTCCGGCACTGAAGTTTCCAGAATTTTATAATCGGATTGCCAGTTAGTATTTGTTACTTCCGTTTGGTTTGATAAGGTTTCCCAAGACGTGTCTTCACTCACGTCGATATCTGTCGAAATATCTGCTACCACCCTGATCTGATTGCTGAGAAACGATTGAGCCTGCACTCTACCGGTATCCCATGCGATAAACATTGTTATCAGGCAAATTAATCCCAATAGTCTTTCCGATGATCGTCTCATACCACGTCAACCTAATATTTTATTATGTTTGCTTTTTTCTTTAATTTATCAATGTACTGTTTGTATTTCTCTGTATATAACTTCTGAAGTCTCTGTTGTCGCAATTTATCTTTCACTTTATCAAATGATTCTCGCGGTTCCTTTTTCTCTTCCAACACCTCGATAATATGAAAACCAAAGGGGGTTTTCACTGGATCACTGATTTGACCCTTTTGCAGAGCAAAAGCGACTTTGGAAAATGCCTCCACCATATCTTGTTTTTTAAAGAATCCCAAATCGCCATGATTTCTTTTAACAGATGGATCTTCGGAATATAAATCGGCTAATGCCTGAAATGATTCTCCTGCTTTTATTCGTTTCTTAAGTTCTAAGGCTTTTTCCTTGATTGCCGCAATATCCGATACGGTAGACTGGGGCTTCACTCTTAATAAAATATGTCTTGCCCGGATATGCCTTTCAAGTCCGATATCACTCTCATACTCCTTTCTCATTTCATCTTCACTGACATTAATAGCTGATCTTACCTCCTGCGTTATGACCCTATTTCGCCGCAACTGTCTTAGATATGTTTTTCTAAAATCAACCAGACCTATTTTTTGTTGTTCCAAAAGTTCATCAAACTCCATTTGGCTTAGCTTTCGTTGTTTTCTAAAGTGCTCAAGTTCTTCGTCCAAGTCATCATCTGTGAGAAAAATCATCAGTTCATCGGCCCGAATATCCAACAGCAACTCTTCGACTAACTGATTCTCTGCTTCCAATCGGATTTCGTTGGAATCTAATGATGATATCGCCTGGATTTTATTCAAACGCTTTAATTCTAATATTCTTATCTCGATTTCATTATTTGTAATCACATGATCGTTCACTTGAATCTTAACATAATCATATGGAACAGACGCAAATGTAGTTCCATGGCACAAAATACTCAACACAAAAACAATCAGAAAAAGATGTTTCATATCAACTTATATATAAATATGTGGCAGATAATTAAAAGGCAATTTGACCTATAAATAATGACTGGATATAAAATTCTATTGTTCATCTTGAATAGTTGGTCTCCAGAGAAAAAGACGGCTTTGGAGGAAGGAATTTACGATATTTTCTGATGAACCGATTCCTTTTAGCAGTAATTCCTCTGAATTTTAGGTGCGAAATATTAATTTCCTTGAATAATCGATTGTTAATATACATCTGAGTTCGTTGAGGAATTCGTTTACTGACGGAGTCCCAATTCAGAAACTTAATATTTAGCGGATAATACCTCCCCAAAATTTGAATTTGACGATTGATTTCAAGAATCTTGAATCCATCAGGATCAACCTTGATATTTTCATCATCCTGACCCAGTTGATACACATCATTGTATCGTTCATGCTCTATTTTGACATCCATGGGAGCAATACCCATTTCATATAAACCTGCTTTCATTAAGGTAGCGTGTTTTGTATAAAAAATAATATCAGGAAGCATAACATCTTCATCGGTAAAAACACGATCTCTGGTGAAATTATGGGAAAAATGCCTACCACCGATCTCTTTTGTATATATGTGTAGTGTATTCTCTTCATCATCAATGGTTTCCAATGCTAAAAACTCATCACGGATAAAGACGATTCGTTGATTAAAAGATTTTTCAGAAATTTCATATGGAACAAAATTCTGTTCGGACTTTTCATCAAGTGGGAAAAACGCTTCAGGATCAAATATACTAACTCTTGCTTCAATGTAAAATGCTGTAACATATTGATTATTTTCTAAAACTTGCATCAATATGCTATCAGATTCGATCAACTTTGCATCAGACCTACTGGCACCAATAGAAAAAGATAAACAAAAACAGAAAAAACCAATCAAAAACCGGATTTTTTTGCATATTTGATAGAATTGCATATATATCATGGGAATGTATAATTTTTGTGTCACTAATTTTGCCTATTATAAACCATATCTTTCAGATTTTTGCTTTATGACATTTTGTTTTTTTAACAAACAATAGGAAAGATGTCTTCACAATTCTTACCAAATTTACTGATCATCCACTCACAATGTCTAACGTTTATTAGATTATAATCGACTATAATACTACCGCTTTTTCATAATTCAGATATTTTGACGCCCATCTATTGAAAAAAAGATTTGTTCCATTTATGTATCATGAAAAAAAAACAATAATCTTTACCTTTAAGCAATGTTTTTGGAATTGGCGCAATTACAGCCTAGCTTTTCCGCAAAAATAACCAGAATTATCGCCTAACATTAAGTTCATCATTGAAAAAACCCGACGTATGCTTCATTTTAAGAAAAGAGTACTGTTAAATGGATGTTTAAGCTCGGTTTTTATATGACACATTTTAATTTTAAGCTGAATATTTCACATTTTGGATTTTATAGACAGACCGATAGACAAAAGATTTCTCCATTTTGAGAAATGTCTTGCATCAATCCAATTGGCAATGAACTTATTTCATTGATCGTTATTGAGCTAATTTTCCATTTAGTATAAAAGAGAACATTTTTTTAGCATATTAACCTATACACATACATTTCAAGGAAATTATATGAGTGTCAATTTATTAGAAGGTCATTATAGTGCAAAAGACCTTAAGGTAGCCATCGTCATCTCCCGATTTAACGATTTTATTTCCAATAAACTTTTGGAAGGTGCTATTGATACCTTTGTCAGGCATGAGGGAAAACATGCTAATCTTACTGTCATAAAAGTTCCGGGAGCATTCGAAATCCCCCTGGCATGTCAAAAAGCAGCAAAATCCGGAAAATTTGACGGAATTGCTACTTTGGGCGCTGTTATTCGTGGTTCCACACCACACTTTGATTATGTTGCCAGTGAAGTATCAAAAGGAGTTGCCCAAGTTTCATTGAAATGTGAAATCCCCATAACATTCGGCATTTTAACAACAGACAGTATTGAACAAGCTATTGAAAGAGCCGGCACAAAATCTGGAAACAAAGGTTCGGAAACAATGTTGGGTCTTATCGAAACGATTGATTTGTACAAAAAGATCTAACTAAATAAATACACATAATTAGTAAATTTAATTAGTTAAATTAAGCAATGTTCAGCAATGAATTTCTGTGTTATGCTACCAATTAGAAAATGGCGTTTCGCTTGGTTTTGGGGCAAATGGTCCAAGCAATGAACTTGGTTCAAATTATACTTTTTTTATTGTATGTTTTTGTAATTTTTTAAGTAATCCAATAATGTCTGAATATTAATGACTGAGTTGGAGAATAATTCCATTCGTAAACATTGTTGCAAATCATACTGAGAAAAGGTATAATGCATTTTCTTTTTGCAAACAGAAAATAAAGATGTTAGCCAAAAAGACGTCACACAAAAACTCAATTGATAAAGTAGATCAATTGAGGAATACCACTTTAGTGACAAATACATAATCGGATTTAACAAGACCTATAATCCGATATAAGATTTTTTAAATCAATCTATTGAATTTATAATCATCACAATCAGTACAACGCAGAATATACTTCAATTAACGACGGAGGAACGAATCGTAACTCCACACACACGAATGTGTATAAGAGGATACTATAACAAAACAGCGGTTCGGTTGAATAAGATGTAGTGCCTGGATTATCAAGGTAAATAACCACAAAACAGGTACAAAATGATCTGTCAAAAAACGGAAAAGATTTGTCAATATTCTCAGTAGATCATTCCAATTGTAGACCGAGAAGACTGAACCCTTGACACTGGAAAAATTCAGGACAGAATTTCCATGGGGCAAAAGAAACAATCCCACAAATAAGAAATCCAAATAACTGATATTAACTGGTCATATCCTAATTATTATACTGAATTTAAAGAAAAATCATTTAATGTGGTTTGTGGAGTTTCCTATACGTTTAATCAGAAGGTAATGATGTTTTAATGACATTCTGCGAAAGTGCTGGTATGTGCTAAAAACACGGAAACCAGCAAATGGGACGAAAAATAATCATCAATCACACGCGGCATGAGATTCGAGTCGCTTTGATTGAAAATAATGTTGTCAGTGAGATCTTTTATGAAAGAGATAAGAATAAAAGTGTTGTCGGTGATATTTTCAAAGGAAAGGTCCTGAAAGTATTGCCAGGGATGGAATCTGCATTTATCGATATCGGCCTGGAAAAAGCTGCTTTTTTATATGTAGATGATATCAGAATAGACATGGATGATCTCGATGAAGATAAAAAGAACGGTAAAGACAACAATCATCATAGCTTGAAAGCTGAAAAACAAAACATATCAACCCTGATTAAAGAAGGTCAGGACATCATGGTGCAGGTGTCAAAAGGTCCCATTGGCAGTAAAGGGGCACGAATCACCTGCAATGTCACCCTACCGGGACGAAATCTCGTCTTCATGCCTCATGTTAACAACGTGGGTGTCTCCCGGCAAATCCGGGATGAAAAAGAACGGAATCGTTTAAGAAAAATTGTGTCCAGTATTAAGCCTGAAAACACTGGATTTATTGTACGGACGGTGGCAGCCGGTAGATCAGAGGACGAATTTCGGCACGATGTGGAGTATCTTTTAAACACTTGGACTGAAACTGAAAAGAAATTTAAAACCTATCGTTCTCCTGCCATATTATTTGAAGATTTGAACCTCACATTTCGTACTATCAGGGACATGCTTGCTCCTGATGTAGAGGAATTAGTCATTGATGATTCGTACGAATATGAAAAAATAAAGAAATATCTTAACACCTACCTGCCCCGCTACAGCTCAACCCTTAAACTGTTCAACAGTAAAAACACCATTTTTGACCAATATGGGATCAGCCAGGAAATTGATCGTGCCATGAGTCGCAAAGTCTGGTTGAAATCCGGTGGGCATTTGGTCATTGATCAATCGGAAGCATTGACGGCTATCGATGTCAATACCGGCCGATTTACAGGATCAAACAGTCATGAAGACACCATTCTTACAACCAACCTTGAATCAGTCAAAGAAATCGTCCATCAGTTAAAGCTGCGGGATATTGGCGGGATTATTATCATTGATTTTATTGATATGGAATCAATGGAAAATCGCCAAAAAGTATATACTGCATTAAAAAGTGAATTGAAAAAAGATAAAGCCAGAACCAAAGTGCTGCCCATTTCTGAAATCGGGCTGGTGGAAATGACCCGAAAACGAAACAGAGAGAATTTAAACAGATTTCTTCGTGAATCATGTCCATATTGCAATGGCAGAGCACGGATTCTCTCACCGGAAAGCATCATATATGACATCTTCAGGGAGATTAATCGCCTGACAAGAGAGCAAAATCCACCGCAAAATCTGTTGCTTGGATTGCATCCCGATGTTGCAGAATACCTGGAAGTGGAAGAAATCGACACCTTTCGGTCCATGGAGCGGCTGATAAAAGGTAATATTTCCTTACAGACCTCGGATAAATTCCACTATGAACAGTACGAGCTTCTGGAGCTTTAATGGAGACCCTATGCGTTGATGAAACTTTCGATTTAAAACGATTAGACATTGCCCTGGCTAGTCATGAGAAAGTTTCATCTCGTTCTGAAGCGCAAAGAATCATTAAAAACAGCAGAGTTCTGGTAAATCAATGCAACGAAAACATCACGCCCAAAAAAACTGTCAGGGCCGGTGATGTCATTAGCTTTATCTGTCCTCCACCTCCAGAAACCGATCTCATCGCTGTTCCATATGATCTTGATATTGTTTTCGAAGATTCATATCTGATAGTAATCAACAAGCCCTCAGGAATGGTGGTTCATCCCTCAGCAGGTCATCATACTGACACATTGGTAAATTATTTATTACATTATACCAATTTGTCCGACAATAACCCGGCAAGACCGGGAATTGTTCATCGTATCGATAAGGATACTTCGGGTTTGCTAGTTGTGGCTAAAGACAATGCCTCACATGAAAAACTTGCCCAACAGTTTTTCAATCATCAAATATCCCGAAAATATCAAGCCATTGTTTGGGGCATTCCTAAAACAAGTCACGGCACCATTAATCAACCACTTGGCAGACACCCAAATGATCGAAAAAAATTCACCATTAGGCCTGGCGGCAAACAGGCAATTACCCACTGGCGGCTGTTGAAAAAGTTTCAATATCTGAGCTTGATCCAATGTAAATTAGAGACCGGTCGAACACACCAGATTCGAGTACATCTTAATTCCATTGGCCATTCTTTGTTAGGTGATCCGATTTACGGTAGATATCGAAATTATACTAAAAAATTGCCGGATCAAACCGTAACGATGTTAAAACAATACGTTGGACAAGCATTGCACGCAAAAAGCCTTGAATTTGAGCACCCTAAGACTGGAAAAAAGACTTGTTTCGATTCAGAATTACCCACTAAAATGAAACAAGTCATTTCCTTACTGGAAACAAACCAATCAACCTGACAGGTTACCTTTAAAAATAAAGGTATACAGAACAATAAAGAACTTTGCGCTTTTCCTGTTTATGAGAAATATGTTAGGGGTATATAAAAATAGTGGAAACCAGTCAATTGGGATTTAAAAAAAAGTTTTTCATATTAATCGTTTCAAACCCGTCCAAATTTCTTTTCATCAAAATTCTTCTGAGTGGATGAACATCAACCCAATTCAGAAATATGAAAATCGAATACATTGATCCATTCATCTCTGCGATAAAAAAAGTAATCGGCACAATGGCATTTGTGGATTCGATTCCCGGCAATCCATTTATTAAAAAAGCCAACGATTTCAGTTCACCGGGAGATATTTCTGCCGTTATCGAGCTGATTGGAAAAAACAAGGGGAGCCTGGCTATCAGTTTCCCAAAAAATAGCGTTCTTTTGATCGCAAAACAGGTATTTGAAGAAGAATATAAAGAGATTAATGAAGAAATTCTTGATATGGTCGGAGAATTTATAAATATGATCAGTGGAGAAACTCGAAAAGGATTGGCCAAATTGGGATTTCATTTTTCGGCCGGTATTCCGGTTACAATGCAGGAAAAAAACCATGAAATCAGGCATTTTGCTTCATCAAGAATCGTTTCGGTTCCTTTTCAAACACGATTCGGCGACTATTATGCTGAAGCCTGTTTCGAGCTAAACATCACATAAATCCTGAATGAGCGTTTGCTGACTTTCTGTGTTTTCTCCCACCATCTCTTCATCGGAATCCTCTGCCGATTTTTGATCCGTTTCTTTACATTTCCTCACTACCACACGATTATATTCCGGTGTGACACGATCAATAGCCACCTGAAAAACATCATCCTCTGGTGAAATATTGATAGATGCTTCAATAATCAATTGGAGTCTTAAAATGTTTATCAGAGATTTACCATTGCGAAACTGTCGTATTACCTGTACTTCGTATAATTCATCAGAATTCTGGGCAAGATATTTGATTTTCCAGTGATCCAGCAGTTTTCTCTCAATCTGGCTATATTCCCGCTGTATTTCTTCACCACGCTTGGCCCAGATCAGCAACTCATCGGATGAATAGCTGATCTCCCGATCTCCCAGTTTAGCCAAAATGATACCTTGGTTAATCAGATCCAAAAACCGTCGAATAGGCGAAGTGACATGCAGATAACAGTCCAGTCCAAGAGCGGAATGGTTGTCCGGTTCCAGACTGATACGTGCCGGTTGAATATTGATATCTTTGAGAGTTGGTTTAACGTTTTCTTCCAGGTCCTTCTTAATCGAATATGGCGGTTGATTTCTAAACAAACAGGTTAGGCCATTTTCCTTGGCAAAGGTGGCGGTTATATGATTTGCCAGAATTGCCAACTCCTGAATCATAGCGCTCGCCGGTGTGTTTTCACGAACAGCTTTGATTTTAATACTATCGGGATCGGAGATATCTAATTTGACTTCAATCCTATCAAGTTCCAACGAACCATTGTCGATACGATACTGGCGTCTAAGAATGCAAATATTAGATAAATCCTTCCAATATACTTCTTCATCTTGAATTCTGCCGTCGATCTCTTCATATGAACAATTTTTATTGACATTTATAATAGACCGATAGATATCCGTTTGTTTTAAATGCCCCTCTTCATCGAAAAAAATCTCATAGGTCAAGACCGGTTTATCTATTCCCTCTTTTAAGGAAAAGAAATCCTCCGATAAAACCGGCGGTAACATAGGAAATACGTTTTTAACTGTATATAGTGATGAGATCCGATCGGAGGCAGCTGAAAATAGCGGACTATCCTTTTTAATAAAGGAAGCAACGTCAGAGATATGAATACGAACGATTGAGCCATGATCCGTTTTTTCATAGCTTAGTGCATCATCAAAATCCCTGGTTTCAATATTATCAATCGTATAAGTTTCCAGGTTTCGTTGATCTCTGGTTTCGATCCCAAATGAGCTTTTCCAAATATCTGCTTCCATCAGTGACCGGGTTGCTTCCATAATTTCGTCTTCGAATTCACTACTAACCGATGCCCTGGCCAGGATCAGTTTTCCCCAGGACATTGTCTCGTCTGCAAAAGCCAAATAATTAAGCAGTCGTCTTTCGGTTACATCAGTATTACTGATTTGACACTGAAAAAGGGAACAAAAATAATCCTTTTCCTGCGATCTGTCCAAATGGATAAGAAAATTTCTCAATCGATGTATAAAATGTTGCCAATCTTTCTCTTCATCAGGTGAGATGTCTGGCTTTTTACTGTTCAATAAGGATTCAGCCCATTCACTTTCTCTAATACGCCGTTCATTCGCTTCTTGCTTTTTTATTTCTTTGTCCTTAACTTCCTGTATCTCTTCTGGGCTTCTGGCGAGGAACTGGTTTTTCTTTTGTTGAAACAGTAATTGATCTGTTTTTAATCGAATCAGCAATGCCGCCCTCAACCATCCGTTTTCCGGTTCTTCCAGGAAATTGTCCGCCAAATCATCCAGAGTATGAGTTTCTCCGGGTTCACATAATTCGTGAATCACCTCCAGTTCAATTTTAGTTGACACATCTCTTGTCCAGGCTGACTTTATGGCAATATATGAGACAGCTTCTTTTTCAACAGCGATGTCTTTTCCCTTCCAGGAATACTCAACTCTACTGGAAGCACAATTAAACTCTTTCCCCGCTTCCGGTACCACAACCAGTTTGCTTTTTCGAACTTCTCGAATCCAACCGAATTGCAGTTTATCGTTTTTATAAAATAAACAATAATGATGTTCCACAGATCCTATCTCATTAAAACATTGATTTGTTCATAAACTGATGAATTAAAACCAAGGTATAACAACGATTTCACTGAAATAATTATTATACAAACAGAAAAAAATACTTCATAGAGCAAAATCAAAGAATATAATAGGCCATTATTGGAGTTTTTATGGGGGATCATGCTAAAAGAGGAAAGGACCCAGGGTTTTCTTCATCCGTTTGGAATGATTTATCTTAAGATTTCACAGGCAATAAAGTCCATGAAATCATTGTTTTTCTTTGATATTACTGATTCGATCGTTATTCAGATATTCTAAAAGAGTTACCCGGCGATTTTTTTCTGTAAAAACTGATACCAGTTAGGTCTGGCAAATAAAGCTTTGTCAATACCATACATGGTTGCTTTGTCAATGGTTAAGACTTCTTTTAACACTTGGGTGGATTTAATATTTCCTTCTACGATGATGCTTTTTTCAGTATATTTGGATACCCATTCCAATAGGGTTTCCTCACTGTCAAAAAACTTGTTCATTACATGAATGGTAATCGGATGGAAAATATCAACACCGGCTTCTTCCAAAATTTTAATCATTGTTTTCAGATTTTTGGCATTAAAACCATCTTCCAATTTATCATGAATTGAAAAGAAGTATCCCACCATCAATCTTGAATTAACCCTTTCTTTCATGGCTTTGACAATATTACAGGCCAATCTCAAACGATTCTCCAATCTACCGCCAAATTCATCTTCCCGATTATTATATCGCGGATGCAGGCATTGATCCAATAGTTGCTGCTGGGCTCCATTCAATTCAACAAAATCAAAACCAGCTTCTTCTGCTCTTTCAATAGCATGCGAATAAAATAGACATAGTTCTTCCACATCATCATCGTCAAACGGACGACTCAGATCAAAGTCTTTTCCAAAGTTAATGGCCGAAGGACCAATTGGCTGTTCACCGCAAATCTTTTCGGATGTTTTGGCCCCGGCGTGGGATAGTCGGATACCAGTAATAACTCCTTCAGCTTTGATATGTGATACAAGGTTTTTTAAACCAGGCAAATGATTCTCCTCCGCAATACCAAGTTGCATTGGATGAGACTTCCCCTGTTGCGTGATGTAAGAAGTGTTAAATATAACAATACCAGCACCTTGTCTAACTAATCTCATTAAATGCTCGTAAATTGCATGGGATATTCTACCATCTTTTTGAGCGATACCATCATTATATGGAGGGACTAAAATTCGGTTTTTTGCTCGAATGTTTCCTAACTTAAAAGATTCAAATAATGACATATTTTACCTCTATTATCTACGATTGATGATAATTTGTTTTTGAATACTGTCTTATACTGCAATGTTTACTAGTATCATTATTCTTGACCACTCTGTTATCAACAACGATATATAAAAATTGCAATGTCTCCAGCTACTTCCATATATCAGTTTCATTTTTGTTTGGTTTATCGAAGACCTTTACATATCATGGTTTTAAATTGCGCATGAAACAATGGTGTATTAATTCAAAGATCGATCCAAGTTTTTATACTCTAAATTGAAAATGCATCTCTACCTGGAAGACAAATGACAATAAACGCCAAACCTATTTGTGGACAATGCAGGTTTTATTACGTTACATGGGAAAAAACTCACCCATATGGTTGTAAAAAATGGGGATTTAAATCCCCAAAACTTCCATCGGTATCGGTTTTTCAAGCATCAGGCAAACATTGCCAATTATTTGAAAATAAAAAATAATCCGTTAGTAACTGAATGTTATTTTTCTTCCAGAATCCAATTTCTTAATTTCTGCACGGCCAACGTTCTGTGACTAATGATATTTTTCTCTATCAGCGGCATTTCTCCGTATGTCTTTTCCTTTCCATCCGGGAGAAAAACACCATCCCAACCAAACCCAAATGATCCTCGTTCCGGTACCAGTTTTCCATCTACTTCACCTTTAAATTGTATAATCCTGTTGGACGCTGTCAATCCTAGGGACAATAAACATACTGCTTTTGTTTCAGTTTGTTTATCTCTTAATAAATCCTGAAAACCGCTAGCACCAAGGCAATCAAGAAACCATTTGATGAATGGACCGGGCAATCCGTTCAATCCTTGACAAAAAATCCCCGTATCATCCGTCAATACTGCATCATACGGGGCAATCTTTTCTTGATATTTCATGGCTGATTGTGTCTTTTTATAACCAATTTCCTCCAATTCCATGCTCTGAATTTCCGGTATATCCAACGATTGATGAAAAAAAGTCAATTCATCAATATCAATGAGTGCCCGAAACTCTTCTGCTTTGCCCGGATTTCCCGTAATCAATACAATACTTTTAATTCTCAAACCAACATCACCTTATGGATGGATTATCTACTTTGTTTTTAATAGAACGTTAGAGTGTATCAAAATTCCTAAAAATAGAAAATCGAAAAACCGTTCTATCAACGATTATCCATATAAAATACGATATTTTTTTGTGTGCATGATATCAAATTCAGGTTTTTCACCCTGTATTTTAAAGTCTTAAACTAAAATGAATTGTTTCAGACCCATTATATATAGTTAAAACGAATCAGCTTTATAGTGTCATTCTGGAATCAAAACAAAATTAAAATCCACGTAATATCAAAGATATTCCTCACTATGATCCCCTGATAATAAAAATTGGAAAAGTCTAAAAAGTATCATATATTATACTTCTTCCAATTTGTATTTTCTTGAATCGTCATCCATTGATATAGTGATAATCTCATGACACATTTCAGCTAGCTCAGGGAAAAGGTCCACCCATTCAATAAAAACAAGAGCATTGCCGTTTTCAAGACTTTCCCAAATCCCAATATTATACAGTTCGTCTTCTGATTCAATTCGGTACAGATCAAAATGGAAAATCTCCAAATCTGATGTTTTATATATATTACATAAATTGAAAGTTGGGCTGGTTACCTGGTTTTCCGAATCAGTGAGCAAACCGCTCAAAATACTCTTGACCAAATGGGTTTTTCCTGCTCCAAGGCTACCCACCAAACCAACAATATGTCCTTTCAAGTCCTGTAAATTCATTGCCGAATAAAATCTAGTAATCGCCTTTTCATCCATATCTAAACATTGCTTGTCTTGCCGATTATTATCCTGATTTTTCAATTTTATTTACTAACATCTTTCATTTTTTACAATACATACTTAACTTATCAAAAAGATTGAGATAGGCTTAAGATTGCTTGGCCGCCTGGACCGTATTTTTTTCACAAATAATTGTTTTTTTTTATTTTTGAACTATGCAACCCACCAATCTGATCAATCAATCCTGGAGAAAATTCATCAATGCCCTGCACAATGATTTGGATCAAGACGAAATTGAAGCATGGGTTAATAAACTGATTTTAATTAATTTTCAATCTGATTTGATCGTTATCGGTGGTGTTAACCAGTTTTTCTGCAATTGGATTAAGGATCATCATTTTTCCTTACTCAAAAATGGCCTGCTGGAACACTTTAAAGAGCTTGAGATCAAGGATGATTTCGAACTAACCATTCAAGTTCTAAAACAGGCTCATGAAATCAGCCCCATCGCTGAAGACCAATTAAATCAAAATTCCACTTATGACGACGGGTTAAATCCCCAATTTCGTTTTGATAACTTTGTAAATGGCAGTAATAGCGATATTGCCTACGCAGCGGCCGTAGCAGTTGGTGATAATGTTTTTGAAAACAAATATAACCCACTTTTTCTCTGCGGCGACGTTGGATTGGGGAAAACTCATCTGATACAAGCAATCGGCATCGGTGCTCGCGGTTCTCATGCCGAAATAAAAATTCGGTATACCAACTCCGAGCGATTTACCAACGAAGTTATCAACGGCATTCGATTTAGAAATATCCACGATGTCAGAAATAAATATCGAAGCATTGATCTATTACTGGTGGACGATATTCAATTTCTTGAAAACAAAGAAAGTACCCAGGAAGAGTTTTTCCATATTTTTAATGAACTCATTCAAAATAAAAAACAGATAATTATCACTGCTGATCGATATCCCAGGGAAATAAAAAATCTACAGGAAAGATTGGTCAACCGCTTTAATTCCGGTATGGTAGCCAGAATAGGACGGCCGGATTTTGAAACCAGAGTCGCTATCATTAGAAACAGGGTTGATCAAATGCAAGTTCCACTGAATGAAGAAATTATAAACTTTATTGCAAACTCTGTAAAAACAAACGTTCGCGACATCCTTGGCATCCTGATTCATTTGGAAGCCAGCTGGTCACTTTTGGGACAGGATATTAATATAGAGTCAACCAAACGCATCCTGAAAGAAGTTTTAAATATCGAGGAAAATCCACTCACGATTGACAATATCATTAAATTCATCAGTGCCAAATTTGAGGTTAAAATTTCTGATATCATGTCTGATAGACGAGATAAAGAGATATCAAAAACCAGGCAAATAGCCATGTATGTTTCCAGGGAATTGACAGGACTTTCATTTCCCGTCATTGCTAAGCATTTTGGGGGGAAAAATCATACAACCGTGCTTCAAGCCTGCAAAAAAACCAGGGAATGGTTGGATAATGATCCGGAAATTAATCAAACTATAAACACAATAATCAGGGAGTTATCAGTATAATCTGGCTTTATCAACAGATTTTACAACAATAACGCAAAGTACTTGTTGATAAATAATACCCTTTAAAATCATTTAAATAGAAAAGGCATGTGTTAAAAAAAGTTAACTTTTTTTAACATTTCTTACTTTTTAACAAGTAATTTGCCTTTGCCCAAACTCTGTTGAAAAAGCAACTGTAAAACAAACATTAAACAACAAGCAAAAAAGATAATTTCTTCAATAAAATCATGTAATTAAATGTAAAAGCCGTTAATTCAACAACCCCTATTACTACTATGGAAATATATATAGATAAATATATCTTGCTAGAAGCATTACAATTGACGGTGAATATTTCACCCAGAACCACCACTGAACCAATCATCAATAATATTTTCATTGAAACTGTTGGTGAAGATGCAATTACTATAAAAGCAACCAACCATGAGATTTCATTTAGCGGAGAATTTGAAGCAGATATTATATCACCAGGTAAAGTGTGCGTCAGTACGATAAAATTGTTTAACCTGGTTAAAGAACTGAACGGGGAAAAAATACAGATGACATCCACTCCGCAAAACTGGGTATTTTTATCCTGCAAAAATTCGAAAATAAAACTACCGGGTGTTGATCCGGGACTTTTTCCTGCGATTGAATTTAAAGAATTGGACCGGGAGTTCACAATATCGTCTGAGATTTTAAAAACAGCCATTGATCGTACCCTTTTTGCCATTGGAGAAAATGAGTCACGAAAAAACTTGACAGGGCTAAACCTTCAAACTGTTTCTTCGGATCAAATTTATTGGACCGGTGCTGACTCTTTCAGAATTTGCCAATTTATTACAAAGCTGGATCAGCCCATTAACGCTGAAGGTAATGTTATCATTCCTAAAAAAAGTCTTCCTGAGATTAAACGGATTATGGAACTCAGCGAAGGAGATGTGTCTATTTCTTTTAATGATAATATATTTCAAATAATTATAGAAAAAGTTAAGTTTAAAACACGTCTGATAGAGTCTGAATATCCTAACCTTGATCGGTTGGTTAATGCACCATGTACCAACTCAGTCAATATTTCCAAGCATGAATTGACAAAGGCAGTAAGAATTCTGGCTACCATCACCGAAGGAGATCACAAATCAGTAATGAAAATTTCCTTTTTGGAAGGGAAGATTCAGCTTGAAAGTCAAAAGCTAGAATTTGGAGAAGGTAACGATGAAATATTTTGCGATTATGACGGCAAAGAGATGAGTATCGGATTGAATATCCGGTATTTTCTGGATGCTTTAAATGCCTTTGAAAATTCAGATGATACAGAAATAAGCCTGAATATCACCAATCCCGAAGCACCTTTCATTATCCAGTGTGAAGAGTGGGATAATTACAAATCTGTTTTAATGCCTGTCAGAATTAGATGGTAATTAATTCATTGGAATTAAAAAACTATAGAAACTATGATACTTTTTTAATTAATTTTTGTCCCGGTATCAATTTTATTTATGGAAAGAATGGTCAAGGTAAAACGAATCTGATAGAATCATTATACTTTATCACTCACCTGAAGTCCTTTCGAACTTCTCGAATAAAAGAGCTTAGTAGTTTTAGTAAGGATAGCTCAGTTATCTGTTCAAACCTATCAAAACAGGAAGTTAAGCACGATGTTCGGATAACTCTTCAGAACAACCTGAAAAAGGTTGCCCTTGATCAGAAACAAGTAAAGTTTACGTCTGAATATATTAAAAATTTTTTTTCAATATTGTTTTCACCGGATCAATTAACGTTTTTTAAGGAATATCCCCTGGAGAGAAGAAACTTTTTCGATAGGGTTTTGCTGTTGCTGAATCAGAATTACTTTAAAAAAATAAAAGATTTTAATAGGATAAAGAAACAAAAAAGTTCTTTATTACGTCAAGGGAATGCAAAAGATGTTGGCATTTGGAATCAAATGTTGGCGTCCCTGATACCCCAAATTGCCAAATACAGAAGGGATCTGGTAAAAAAAATTGATCAGTTATTACCAGATATTTTTTCACAATTAACCGGACGAAATGAAAAATTGGAGGTCTGGTTCAAGAGTGATTTGGAAAATGTGTGCGGAGAAAATGAAGTTGAGATATTCTCATTTTTACAGAAAAAGTTGGATACGGAATTGGCCAAGAGGTTTTTATGTTATGGACCGCATAAGGATGGTTACTGGATGACCATGGATGGAAACAAAGACAAACATATTTTTTCCCAAGGTGAGTATCGAATATCATTTATTGCCCTGCAATTGGCTATAAATGATATTATTTCAGAAGAACTTGGGTTTAATCCCGTCATATTGCTGGACGATATTTTTTCAGAACTTGATCAGGATGTATATCACAAAACCATAGAGTATATTAATCAAAAAAAAAACCAGGTGTTTATAACATCCACCTGTATTCCTTTTGAGTTTGAAGAAATGGGGGAGTCATTCCAGATTTCAAGAGGAAGTTTGGTTTATGATGCATAAATACCTATTTTTATATTTTTTTTCAGCTGTCTGCTGAAAAAAGGGAAATAATTTTTATTGTCTCATTTAATTTGTTTTACACATGTAAAAAAAAACAGGTCGGTTTAACAAAAGAGATAAATAATATATCAAGATATTAGCCATGTCCGAAAATGAACAAGCATATAGCGCAAACAATATTGAACAATTGGAAGGATTGGAAGCTGTTCGATTAAGACCGGGAATGTATATCGGGGGTGTAGATTCCTCAGCATTACATCATTTAGTTTTCGAGATTGTCGATAATAGTATTGATGAGGCGATGGGTGGGTTTTGCGACAATATTGAAGTAACTATACTGGTTGATAATTCTATTAAAATAAAAGATAACGGTCGGGGTATTCCCGTGGGAATTCATGAAAAAGCCGGTATTCCCGCCGCACAATTAGTTATGACGTCGCTACATGCCGGGGGGAAATTTGACCAGACTAGTTATAAGTTCTCCGGTGGACTAAACGGTGTGGGGGCTTCAGTGGTTAACGCCTTGAGTGAAGAACTGGAGCTGCAAATTTTCCGAAACGGAAAGATCCACAAACAAACCTATTCCAAAGGGATTCCCACTTCGGATTTTGAAGTGCTTGGTGACACTGAAAAAACCGGAACATCCACTATATTTAAACCGGATGTCTCTATTTTTGATGACACAGAGTTCAATTTTGATATTTTGTCAAACAGGCTGAGAGAATTGGCATTTCTTAACCCTGGATTATCGATAAAATTAGTTGATAAACGGAAGGATAAACATCATATTTTTAAATATGACGGTGGCATTAAAACCTTTATTAAACATCTGAACAAAAACAAGACTTGTTTGATTCCGGAACCAATTTATGTTTCCGGTGAGATAGAAGGTGTAAATGTGGAGATCTGTTTTCAGTATAACGATTCTTATAATTTTCATATCTATACATTTGTCAATAATATCAATACGATTGACGGTGGTACTCATGAACAGGGATTTAGGGGTGCATTATTAAAAGCCATCAACAAATATGGTTTGGAAAACAAACTGCTTAAGTCTGCGGAAGATAAAGCAAGTCAGGATGATGTTAAAGAGGGATTAACTGCCATTGTCAGTGTGAAGATAGCTGGACCTCAATTTGAATCTCAAAAGAAGATTAAGCTGACAAATGTCAATGTCAGGGGAATAGTAGACAAAATTCTCTATGAAGAGTTTTTAATTTATCTGGAAGAAAATCCCCAGGTTTCAAAAAAAATCGTTGATAAATCACTGGAAGCCCAGCGAGCAAGAGTGGCTGCCAAAAAAGCCAGGGATCTAACCCGAAGAAAAAGTGCCCTTGAAATCAGTTCATTACCTGGTAAATTGTCTGATTGTCAGGAAAAAGATCCGGCATTGAGCGAGATATTTATTGTGGAGGGGGATTCAGCTGGAGGTTCTGCCAAGCAAGGTAGAGAACGTAAAAACCAAGCCATTTTACCTCTTAAGGGAAAGATTCTCAATGTGGAAAAAGCTCGTTTTGACAAAATGCTAAGTAGTGATGAGATAAGGGTGTTAATCACCGCTTTGGGAACAGGAATAGGGAAAGAGGATTTTGATATATCCAAATTGAGGTATCATAAAATTATTATAATGACGGATGCCGATGTGGATGGAAGTCATATTCTAACATTGATTTTGACGTTTTTCTTCAGGCAGATGCCTGATATTATAGAAAAAGGATTCCTATATGTAGCTCAACCACCATTGTTCAAAGTAAAAAGAGGAAAATCGGAGCAATACGTTCAAAACGAAGAAGGGCTTGTTAAAAGATTGTTCGATTACTCGGTTGATAAATATAACCTGGTGTGCAACAAAGATGTTGGATTGATCGAGTTTTCCAATTCTGTTGTCAGGCTTAACAATTTACTGGAAAGACTGACATATGATCCGACACTGAAAATTATCTATGATTATCTTTTTAAATACAAAGTGGCGCTTGAAAATACCGAAATACGGACCATATATAGGGAAATTAAAAAGATCGCCCAGGAACACAAGGAAGAAAATCTGATTGTTACGTTTGACGAAGAAAGAGTGGAATTTAACTTACATTGCAATGACAGCAGACACAGAATAACTGAATCCATGTTAGCAATCATGGATATCCATAATTATAACAAAGTTTTATCCAGATTTAGAGAACTGGATGAACTTCGATTGAATGGGAAATTTGTTCTGGAAAATGAAGTCAAAGAAACCTTTTCCTTTAAGACAGCATCACAACTGGTGGATTTCCTTCAGGAAGATGGTAAGAAAGGCTTGACTATTCAAAGGTACAAGGGGTTAGGAGAAATGAATCCCGATCAACTCTGGGAAACCACCATGGATCCAGAACAAAGAACCATGTTGCAAGTGAACATTGAAGATGCCATCGAAGCCGATGAGATTTTTACGATTCTTATGGGAGATCAGGTGGATATCAGACGAAACTTCATTGAGAACAATGCTATGAAAGTTAAAAATCTTGATTTTTAATAGTTACTTGCCCAGTATGGTGCTGTTTTAATCAATAACTTTAGGAACTTTAAAGAATTTATTTTCAATGTTCTTCGAGAATTGCTCCGGTGATACTGATGATTGTTGATGTTCGTCGGGGCGATAAATCTTCTGCAATGATTCATCTTTTTCTTTCATATCTGAATCTATTTTGACATCGGAAAGTAATCCTACATAGTCAAGAATGTCATTAAATTTATCTTTGTAATATACTTCTTCTTCGTCGGTTAGTTTTAAGCGTGCCAGTTTAGCCACTGTTTTAACATCATATTTTATAGTCATTTATATATTCTATGTATTCTTCCGGTTTTGAGTAGTTTTATATAGATCAAATGGTTATCTGGGGTAAATTCTACCTTCCATCTCTAATTTTATACCATATTTATTAAAAACCATTATTCTGGCTAATTCAATGGTTTTCATCAAGTCTTGAAAGGTTGCACCTCCTGTATTCTCGATAAAATTGGCATGCTTGGGACTGATCCTGGCTTTACCGCTTCCTTTTCCTTTCAAATCGCATGAATCGATTAGTTGACCAGCTGAATGATTGGGAGGATTGAGAAAAACAGAACCCCAGGTGTGTTTGTCAATGGGCTGGGTTTCTTTTCTTTTCTGAATCATTACCATTTCTCGCCGTTTGATATCTTCTGAATTGTCATGCACAAGTTCAAAACAGGATGTCAGAATAATATCAGACCGATCTGTGAAAAAAGATCGACGGTAAGAAAATCCCAATTCCGGTTTTGGCAGTGATGTTGTATTGCCATTTTTATCGCAATACTCAACATTGCTGACAACATCTTTTATTGATTTTCCATAAGCACCGGCATTCATGTAAACAGCCCCTCCTACCGTTCCCGGGATGGTAGATAAAAACTCAATGCCCGAAAGCCCGTTTTCTCTGGCAAATTTTGTTAACTTTTTATTGGTAACGCCTGCACCGGCAATGATCTGATGGTCGTTTTTCAGGACGATTTTCTGAAATTCGCCCTTTAACAAAACAGCTGCTCCTGGAAATCCTTCGTCTTTAATCAACAGATTACTGCCCTTTCCAAGAAGAAACCAGGGAATATTGAATAGGTTTAAAATTTTTAGTGTAAAAAGCAATTCACTGGTATTTCTGGTCGTTATCAAATAATCAACCGGTCCTCCCACCTTTATACTTGTCTTTGGAGCCATCGGTTGATTGAAAAGCGGTGGTTCCAGCCAGTCGAGTTCCAAAAGTTTCCTTAGCACCTTGTTGCCAATAAGTTCAGCCATATGAATAAGACCAAGAGGTGATCATTAAAACTCGATACTGGTTGTCGGTTAAAGTATTAACTTTAGTACATTATTTCATTATTATAAACGGCAGATCGATATATTTACTTAATGATATATTCACTGACGATTGAGCGGAAATCTCCATTATATCTCGGACCCAATTGACTTACAATGGTGGCGGCACAAAAGGATGCCAACATACCAGCTCGTTTTACAGTGTAATCTTGTGTAATTCCATATAGATAACCGGCGGCAAAAGCATCCCCTGCACCGGTTGTATCTACGGCTGCTGCATCAAATGCTTTGATGTCGGTTATTTTATTATTACAAAGGATTTTTGAACCCTTAATTCCCAAGGTTAGGACTATATGATTGACACTTTTTGAAAGGATCTCTAGCTGTTTTTCCGGAGTATCTTGTTTTGACATAAATCCGGCTTCTGCTTCGTTGCAAAAAACCAAGTCCACATAATTATCTAAAAGGTGTTGAAAATCCTCTTCGTGACGTTCCACACAAAATGAGTCGGATAAACTCAATGATATTTTTGTTCCAACTTTTTTTGCATGGTTAAATGCAGCCATTACTGCTTTTTTTTGTGTTGGTGTATCCCAAAGATAACCTTCAACATAAAGATATTTTGTGTTTTCAATTGCTTTAAGACTCACATCCGATTCGGAGAAATTGACACACATACCTAGGTGTGTATTCATCGTCCTTTCAGCATCGGGTGTAACTAAGATCATTGAATTACCGGTAGGTTTATCCTGTTTTATTAAATAGGAATCAACACCTAGTTTGGTCAACTGGGATTCGTAGTCCTCTCCAAGTTCGTCTTTTCCCGTTTTTCCTCCATAAGCAGACTTTCCTCCCAGTTGGGAAATCATAGCCATGGTATTAGCGCAGGAGCCACCCAAAACAGTATTTTTTTTCAGATGACTGGTTTTATTTATTATTTCATCCTGTCGACTCAAATCTATCAAGTTCATACTGCCCTTTTCCAGGTTGAGTTCTTGAATTACTGAGTCGTCAACATTGAAAAAAATGTCAATTAGCGGATTTCCTAATCCTAATACGTCATATTTCATTTGATTCCCTTAAGTTTTTAACAATGGTTTCTGTCTTGAAAACATTATTCATCATTTCGGTTTCAAAGGTATTTCTAATTATTTCAAATTCTTGTGCACT
Organism: bacterium; assembly: GCA_041556995.1. Taxonomy (GTDB): domain Bacteria; phylum SAR324; class SAR324; order XYD2-FULL-50-16; family XYD2-FULL-50-16; genus JAHJTV01. Next base: position 45,449 of record JBFFHJ010000028.1, read on the forward strand.
GGTTTTTGAAGGTACTTTAAATGGTTTACCAACAGAGATAACGATGGTGGAGAATGGTTTTGGGAATTTGTGTTTGTCCCAGCTTTTATGAAAAATCCATTGTTTGCTGCATTCAACATGAAGTGGGACCAGCGGGGCATCTGTTTTTTGTGATATGGTGATGACGCCTGCTTGAAGTTGATAGCGGGGACCTCTTGGTCCGTCGGGCGTAATGGCACCATTTTGTCCGGCTCTAACCTCTTTGATCATAGAAAGCAACACCTTGACGCTGCCTCTGGAGCTGGACCCGCTGACTGTCTTATTCCCCATCAATTCCAACAAACGAGCTGCAATTCTACCGTCTTTGCTGGCGCTGGTCATTGATATAAGATTCTGATTTTTTAATACTAATGCGTCAAGAAGTATATTATTGTGCCAAGTGGAATAGATCCAGTTTTTGTTATTTTTTTTTAGATCATCCAGGTTTTCAGCACCAACCCATTTTTTTCTACAAGTCAAGCCGATAAGAACAATTATCCATTTGAGTAATAGGGGAGCAATAACAGGAGTCAGTCTGTCTTTGAACGATTTTTGAACGTCATTCATTGGAAAGGAATCAAAAAGATAAAAGAAGAAACATGAAAAGATACAATAGTTTTAATTTACACAAATAGCGAATCTGGCTGTAATAAAAGTGTTTTTACATTAAAAACACTTTTTAATATAAAAAATCAGTATATTAACCTAAAAAATCAATTCCAGCTTTGACAATCGACGCTTCAACTCTTCCATCACCTTTTTTTCCTCTTCATATCCATTGGCATTATAGGTAACTGAAAATCGGAGATAAGCACCAACATCATCCCATGGAACGGTGGAGATCAGTGATTCTTTTATCAGGTATGTTGAAGCATCTCCAGCGGATTTAAACTCGATGCCGGATTTGGTTCCTTTGGGTGATTTTACATAGCAATAAAATGTTCCTTTAGGCTTATTTGCATGAAACCCTGCTTCATGAAGAGCGGAAATCAAAAGATCAAAGCGGCGAGAATATCGTTCACAGGTTTCTTCAGTAATTTTAAGGTTATTCAAGGCACTGATTCCTGCCTTTTGGATAGCTCTGAATTGACCTGAATCAGTATTGTCTTTAACTGTTCCATAAGCATTCACAATATGTGGATTACCGACCGTAAATGCCAATCGCCATCCTGTCATATTAAAGGCTTTTGAAAGGGAATGGACCTCAATTCCCACATCCATGGCTCCATCGACCGACAGAAAGCTTAACGGTTTGTAGCCGTCAAATGTAACCGCCGCGTAAGCGGCATCATGGATAACGGCAATGTTGTTTGTCTTGGCAAATTCAACCACTTTTTGAAAAAACTCTTTGGTTGCTACTTGTCCTGTTGGGTTATTGGGGTAATTGAGATACAGAATTTTTGCCTTATTTAGAATGTCCGCCGGAATGTCTGAAAAATCAGGAAAATAGTCATTCTCCTGAGCTAGTGGCAGGTTGTAAACTTCTCCACCCAAGTACCTGGTATAAGTGGATGTTACTCCATAACCCGGTGTAGTGGCCAAAGTGATGTCTCCCGGATTGATCAAGCAAATGGGCAATAAGGCTAAAACTGGTTTTGAGCCAATGCCATGAATAATATGCTTTTTTGGATTTATATTAGTCAATTGGTATACTGATTCCAAATATCTGGCAGCTGCCTCCTGGAACTCAGGAATACCATTATCGGAGTACCATCTGTTTTCCGCTTTTCCGGCTTCCGTAGCTAACGTATCCACTACACCTGCATCCGCTGGTACATCCGGCTCACCAACTCCCATATCAATCAAAGGGATATCAGGATGTTTAGAAGTTGCTTCTGCTTTTGCCCGTTTGATCTTTTCGAATTTATATATCTCAGTTGATTTTCCGAAGTTTTTACCACCCAGTCGTTCCGCAATTAAGTTTTCAAAATGATTCACAGCAGCTCCTTCAAAAACCAGGGACGTATAAATATTAAGTCCCATTGTGACAAAATAGTGTGTTTAAATAATATGCTTATTTGTGAGTTTATTAAGCTAACAGTAATTTGGTTTTGATTCAAGTGGAGCCATCAACAAGGGTTTCAGAAAGAGTATTACAGTTAAATGAGTCATATCATCTCTTTTATTCAACTGGTTGTTGGGGAAATATGGTTGACAACATATCACAGGCACTTTAGAATTTCATATTACGTTGCCGAGATGGTGAAATTGGTAGACACGCTGGATTCAAAATCCAGTGGCTTCGCGGCCGTGCCGGTTCGATTCCGGCTCTCGGTACCATGAATTTTTGTTTTTTCAGCTTATCAATTTGCGCATATGATATTGCGGATACATTAAAAAGGGACAGTTTTTCGACTGTCCCTTTTTTTTTGAGGCATTTGAAATGACCGATGTTCACACAATAAAAAATGTCACTGTCTTAGGTGCCGGGCGATGGGGTACAGCCATGGCTATCTATCTTAGTCGAAAGGGATTGGATGTAACACTGCAATGCCATCTTAAGGAAGAGTATGATCAGTTAGTGGAGACTGATATAGCGCCAAATCTCCCAGGATATAGTTGTCAAGGGAAAATTCAATTTGAACTGGATCTGAATAAATCATTAAAAGATGTTCAAATGGTAGTTATGGCAGCTCCTGTTGCTTTTATGAGAGGTGTACTGGAACGAATTACCGACTTACCCAGAAGCGTGGTTTTTGTTAGTATAAACAAAGGAATAGAACGAGAGTCATTGTTAACCGTTCCCCAGATTATTCATGAATATTTTCCACAGCATGCCTTGGCACATCTCGGAGGTCCGTGTTTTCCAGACGGATTGTTATCCGAAACCACTCCTGCGGCCGAAACCATTGCTTGCGAAAATGAGAAACTGGCTATAGTTTTACAAGAACTGTTCAATAGTCCATCTTTTCGTGTCTATCGAAGCCTGGATCTTAAAGGTGTAGCTATGCTGGGTGCTTTAAAAAACATTTATGCAATAATTGCCGGTATTGCAGATGGTATCGGAATGTTTGAGGAAGTAATGTCTGTCATTGTGACTCGTGGACTATCGGAAATGAAGCGCTTTTGCCAGTGTATGAATATCTCTCTGGATACGCTTTATGGCTTGAGTGGTTTAGGTGACTTGGCATTGACCTGTTATTCACCCAAAAACAGCCAGAATAAAAATTTCGGTAAACGGATAGGAAAGGGGGAATCGGTTAAGGAAATCCTTTCTTCCATGGGCGGAAAAATTGCAGAAGGATATTATACAACCAAAGCAGTTCAGGAAATATCAAAAAAGGAGAACATCGATCTACCGCTTTGCAAAGGCGTTTACCAAGTGATTTATGAAGATAAACCGGTTATAGAAACACTATCTGAGCTTATGACTCGTCCATTAAAAGCTGAGGATTGATTTGTCACCCAAATATTTGGATTTCTTGTATAACTTGGGGATGTTCAATATCAAACTGGGATTGGAAACGATCGAAAAAATGTTGGAGAAATTGGACAATCCTCATCTTCACCCAAAAATTATTCATTTGGCTGGTACCAACGGCAAGGGTTCTACCTTGGCTGTGATTGAAAGACTGCTGTTGGATAGCGGTTTTTCGGTTGGCAGTACCATCTCGCCCCATCTGATTTCATTTAATGAAAGATTTCGCCTTAACGGAAAACCGGTTATCGATAAAGATCTTGATTGGGCATTTTTCCGTGTGTGTAAGGCTATTAAGATAAAACCTGACCTGCAAAGCCCGACGTCCGAGGATGGGGAAATATCACCTACTTTTTTCGAGTTTTCACTGGCCATGGCATTTGAATTGTTTCGAAAATATGATGTAGATTACATTCTTCTGGAGACTGGATTGGGTGGTCGTCTTGATGCGACGAACATCATTATTAATCCATTGGCGTGTGTTTTAACACGAATTGCAGTTGATCATCAAGAATTTCTGGGGGATACTATTGTAGAGATTACTCAGGAAAAACTGGGAATTCTAAAGGTGGATGCACCGGTTTTTGTTGCACATCAGGAAGAGGCAGTTAGCCATTTGATAAAAGACAGGTGTGCACAATTAAGTGTTCCCTGCTACTTGGCAGGAGATCATTTTGATTACCAGGCTGATGATTTCCAAACTTCATCAGCAATGTACTGCTTACAAAAAAGTATGAACGGTTCTTTCGAGGAAAAACACCAACCCTTAGAAATTCATATCACACAACCAGGATTAATTGGTGATCATCAAAAAGAAAATATGGCCACTGCCCTGGCAGTTTATTTATCCGTCGTTCCAAATGATCAATGGTTAAGTAACGATCGGATTAACAGAACCTTACAGAATGTAAAATGGCCCGGACGTTTGGAGTATATTCACCAGGGAAAAATTCTTTTAGATGGTGCCCACAATGCTTCTGGCATGGCGACCCTGCTTGATCATCTGAAATCTTGTCATGAAAGTGATAGAATTATTATGGCTATTGCCTGGAAAAAGGAAAAACATCTTTTGGATGGATTAAACAAAGATGATTTAAGCAATATTATTTTTTTACCTTTGCAGATGGTATCAAAAGCTTCAGAAAATATCGAAAATATCACTCAGTTATTAAGTAAAAAGGAATTGGAAGTGTTAACCCCGATTGATGTGCCAACATTGGTGGAAAAAATAAAGAAAAAGACTCTGCCGAATCACGATCTGCTGGTTATCGCTGGTTCTCTGTACTTATTGGGAGAGTTTCTGGGGATTTGGAATAAAAACTGATCGATCAATCGGAATTTTATACTGATGTTTTTATAGACATCGAGCAATCACTTCAAAATAACGGTTAACTTTTTTTTTAAAAACCATCAAAAGGATTTCGGATCACCAGTCGTTCAAGACTTCAAAATTAACTCTGTACACCGAACTCGATTAGTAGCTGTGACATTATTTTTAGGTTTTGAATGGCAAAAGATCCATAACTTGCCGCACAATAAAAACACTGGGAATATTTTGCATGATCGGTGAAATTTGTAGTTTCCCTTAATATTATTAAACATAAATAACCTGACAATGGAATCGAAAAAAGAAGGATATTTTGGTCAATATGGTGGAATGTTTATTCCGGAAATTTTACGGACAACCTTTGTTGAATTGCTTCATGAATACAAAATAGCTAAAGATGATCCTTTATTCTGGCAGGAATACGAAGATTTAATGTCCACCTATTCATGCCGACCGACTCCCATAACTTTTGCCGAAAATTTGAGTCGGCATTTTGGAGGAGCCAAGATTTTTATAAAAAGAGAGGATCTGAATCATACTGGTGCGCATAAAGCTAATAATGTTATGGGGCAGGGATTATTGGTTAAAAGAATGGGTAAAAGTAGAGTAATTGCCGAAACTGGTGCCGGTCAGCACGGTGTGGCGACGGCAACTATGGCAGCTAAATTTGGTTTGGAATGTACCGTCTATATGGGTGCCAAAGACGTGGAAAGACAACGCCCGAACGTTTTCTGGATGGAGAAATTAGGAGCGACAGTGGTGTCGGTTTTGGATGGTTCTCAAACATTAAAAGACGCCATGAATGCCGCTTTTCGTGATTGGGCAGGCAATATGGATAATACTCATTATGTGATGGGGACTGTTTGTGGTCCTCATCCGTTCCCGGAAATGGTGGCTTGGTTTCAGTCCATCATTGGGAAAGAGGCTAAAAAGCAGATGATGGATAAAACAGGGAAGCTGCCAAGCCGTATTATTGCGTGTGTGGGCGGGGGATCAAATGCCATGGGAATTTTTGGTGACTTCATTCGGGAACCGGATGTGGAACTGGTTGGTGTTGAAGCTGGCGGACTGGGTGTGAACTCCGGTAAGCATGCTGTAAGATTAACATCGAAAGAGGGTCAAATCGGAGTCAGCCAAGGTTACAAAAGTATGTTTTTACAAAATGATGATGGTCAGATGAATGATACACATTCAATATCTGCCGGATTAGACTATGTAGGTGTTTCACCTATTCTAGCCCATTTGCAGGAAACTGGTAGAGTTCGGTTTGAATCTGCTACGGATAAGGAGGTTATGGAAGCCGAAGATTTGACCATCAAAAAAGAGGGTATAATTCCGGCTTTGGAATCAGCGCATGCGTTTGTACAGGCATTCAAGGAAGCACCGAATATGAATGGCGACCAGACAATTCTTGTCAATTTATCCGGCAGGGGAGACAAAGATATTTTTACTGTTGCCGATGCCTTTCAGGATGCAAAATGGAAAGAATTTATACTAAAAAAGGGGGAATACTATAATGCTTGAGTTATCTATTCGTCGGCATTTGGAAAATAAAAAAATCTTGTTGATGACACACATTGTTTTGGGGTATCCGTCATTTGAAGAAAATCGGCGGGTAATTAAAGCCATGGTGGATGCCGGTGTGGAGCTGATGGAGTTACAGATTCCATTTTCAGAACCTATCGCTGACGGCCCGGTTATTTTAAAGGCCAATAGTAAGGCTTTGGAAAACAATACTAAGGTAAAAGATTGTATAGCTTTTGCAAATGAGATTTGTGAATCTTTCCCTGATGTTTCTTTTCTGTTCATGACATACTATAATATAATATATGTACGTGGAGAGGATAGAATCGTCAAAGAGGCCAAAGATGCAGGAATAAAAGGATTTATTATCCCCGATCTTCCACCGGAAGAGGCAGGTGAATGGCTGAAACGGTGTGAAAACAACGATTTAAATTCTATTTTTATCTTTACCCCTACCCATTCAAAAGAAAGATTAAAGGAGTTAGCAGAGGTTTCCCGTGGATTGGTTTATTGCGTTGGTAGAAGGGGCGTAACTGGTGTCAAAACAGAATTTGATAATATTATTGCAAACCAAATCCAACGATACAGGAGTGAAACAAATCTGCCACTGGCTTTTGGATTCGGAGTTCAGACCAAATCAGACGTTGAATATTTGACAGGCAAAGTTGATATCGCCGTTATCGGTTCGAAAATGATTGAGATCCACAATCAAAAAGGTGCTGTTGAGGTAGGGAATTTTTTGAGGAGTTTACGTTTGTAATTATAAAAGGATGATTTCAGGTGTCTATTTATTCTGTTGTAAGAGATAGCCTACATAAAGAAAACGTTCAAAACGACGAGTTATCCAAAGCAATTACAGATGGATATGCTTTTTTTTCAAAATTCAACCGGAATCGAATGGAACTGGCGTTTTCCATTTTTTCCGACAAGATGAAAAAGGCATTGTTTGAAGTGATTTTCTTTCTTCATGTGAATGAACCTGAATTCGAAGAGCACAAATTTATCACCACTCGAGTGGAAAAGTTACACGGTGTTGCAAAGGAGGTGGAATATGAGGAGGTAACCTCCCTATTCGTCAAAGATGCACCTGCCGGTGTCGTAGGAATTGGAGACTTGTCACCCGTGTTTAAGGATGAATTTACAAACTTTGCCCAAAATGAATTTGGAACAATCATCTATGAAAAAGAGGGATTTGCACCTATCTACAGTATTGCTTCTTTAGGCTCCATTGGTACTATCGGACACAAGGAAAATACATCAGATTTGGATTTACAGGTTCAGTATGAGTTGGAGCCATTTTTAATAGAGCTCAATACAATGACTGACCAGGATTTGATTGAGTATGCTAACGGTCTGATCAGTTTTTATTCCAAAAAATACCAGGTTATCAAAAAAATCCCCGTCAAAGAGCTTCAGAAAAAAGAGGTTCGATTAAAAATAAAATCGGTTGGCCACAGAAATTTTAAAAGCAGATTTCCCTTGCTTTACAATGTCCTGTTTTTACGAAAAAAAGATATTGTTAATTCTGTTCCCAAAAACAAAGAGAACAGAGACCGATTGGCTAATGAACTGTTAAATCTGCTGAAACTCCATTCAAAAATCTGTCTGAAAAAGAAGCGAATGGAGAATGAGCAACTATTAAAAGAAAAAATCAGGCGAATCCAGAATTATATTCAAAAAAAATATCCAAGTGAGGAAGTTTACCTGTTTGCATACTCTAATGATGATTACCGCAATGGCAAACATGGGACAACGCTTGAATCAAAGGAGGCTTCCGGCTCGGCATATGAGTTGATTTTGAATTATGAAGTTCTCATGCCCGGCATCCAATTTACACCGACCATTCCTATCCATTTTCTGATGCCTGGTTCCGTCAATTCGAATCGATCCAGATATGAATCCATTGTTGAGAAGATTCGTTTTAATTTTATAAATCTTTATAATGCACATCGAAAACGGTTGGTTGATCTGGGCTCTACTCCGCCTTTGACCAGCGATTATATGGTGGCTCATTCCGGTGCTATATATTGGGAATCATTTAAAGCCTCTTCCGGTAATCTGCCTAAAGCCATGCTGAATCTTCTTCGTTTGGAAATGCTGTTTGATGAAAGATTCAATATGTCCATCATTGAATTAATTAAAAATCCTAAAAGGCTGGATAAATATGCCGGTTTAGATGCCAAAAATGAAACAATAGAAGAGTATACGGATTATGATTTTGATGAAGGAGATGTTGAAATAATCGATGATTTCTATGATGATTTTGGCATGAATGAGGTTGAAATAAGCAGTGAAAGCAAAGACGATGAAGTTCTGGGAGAGGAGGATAATCCAGAAGGCATGACAATTTCACAACTCATTGATATCGAAGAAAAATACCCAAGTTTATGGCAGGATCCATGGTGGTTGCGATATAAAGCATTAAAAATCGGATTTGGACCGGAAAACAATAATATAAAAAGTATTGAGGAAAAACAGCTTATTTCAAGAATCATTGATCTCGGATTTGCCCTGCATATTCGTGTATCGGACGTTTTTGCCAATATTAAGGAAGGTAAGAAAAATAGGACCTATCGGGAAAATGTTTTGAGCTTGTTTTTAAAAAAGGGATTTACCTTGTCCAAACGGAGGTTATTGGAGCATATCGCCACCGGTGAAGTGGACGCAGTCATCGATTTTGAAAACGATCTGAAATACCTTTTTAAACGCTCTATGAATCGAGTTCAGAAATATGTTGAGCGATTTGGCGGGCAAGATAAAACCAATTTGGAAGAAAATAAAATCTGGTATCACTATTATCAAAAGAATTTTGATCCTCCGCACAATGTAGTAAGGCGGGATATTCTAAGTCACCTGAAAGTTCCACGGGGTCGTTTGCAGATCGGTATTAACGAAAAAGGTGTATGGTTCTTTCGTTCAATACAAAAAAGCACATTGGCTGGTAGTCGATATGATACCTTTGGCTTGTTGGATCATCTTCCTGATGAAGTGGATCTATTTGAGCAGAAATCCTTTCTTCATGGAATTGCCCACTGCCTTTTAAACGGATACTACGGTATTGTTAATAAAGGAACATTGAAGGAGACTCGCACTCATCTGGAATTCTCCGTTGGGCATACTGAGATTGGAAAAAAATCGGCCGATCGATTCGCATTTATTCGTCCAGATATTGTAGATCGATTGGTAGATAGTATTGATAAAGCATTTCCTCCCCAGGAGTACGATTTTAGAGATTGTATCTATAAAGAAAAAGAAATTACCAATGTCTTTATTTGTTTGAATTTGCTGGAATACGGCCGTGTTTCTTTTATGTACCGGGATAATCTGAAGAACTGGTATGTTGACGAAGTAGATCATCCCACAGTCGAAAGAGATTCACAGAATTTGTATCAAAAAAAGGAAATGATTCTAAAATCCAAGTTCATTCAAAATACCATTCGATATTTCTTTAACAACCAGAATATTGATTTTGATCGGCTTTCGCGAGAAGGAGGGATAACCTATTGGGTGAATCCAAATAGTATCAGCACCTATCATTCAGTTGATAAGTACGCCCAAAAAGAGGCGTACTTGGCCGAAGAATTTAGAAAAGCGGTTTTCCAAGTCAACAGTCTTGAACCACACTCGGAGGAAGAGAACGAAGAAGAGGATGAAGAAGCTATCATGGACGTGGAATAGCTTCCCTGGCTAATTCGTCACAGCGTTCATTTTCGGGATGACCGGCATGTCCTTTTACCCAATGCCACTTGATGGTTCTTTTCGAAGCTTCTTTATCCAGTTCTTTCCATATTTTACTATTCAGAACTGGTTTTCCATCTGATTTTTTCCATCCCCTTTTTTTCCAACCATGGATCCATTCGGTCATACCTTTGACCAAGTATTGACTATCGGAGGTCAGCTCGATAGTTGTTCCGGTTGGAGTTTGACGGATACCTTCCAGAGCGCCTGTCAATTCCATGATATTATTAGTTGTTCCTGGACTACCTCCGGAAAACTCCATTTTCTCACTATCTATTGATACGATGGTGCCCCAACCGCCAGGACCTGGATTTCCTGTGCAAGCACCATCGCTCCAGATATGAATAATGCTGTTTTTTGAATTATTTTTGGCATCAGCAGCGATTTTATCTTCCAAATCAACCAGATCGGCCTCAATCTGATCCAATAAATTCTCGGATAGTTCTGGCTCATTTTGCAGACGATCCTGAATTTTACAAAGAAGTTCAATTATACGATGACGTGTTAACATGGTCTATAAAGATGTTTAAAAAGTACAATGTTTTAATCTAACGGTAAAGGAGTATGGAGAAATGGTTGTGCATTTTTTCCTGAAAAGCTTGCTCTTAACTCTCCGTTTCCTCTTAACAGGTATTTGTATATGACCATTCCGTCCAGGCCAACCGGACCCCGAGAATGCGTTTTATTGGTGCTGATACCTACTTCAGCGCCCAGACCAAAAACGTAGCCATCTGAGAATCGGGTTGATACATTGTGGAAAACACAAGCAGAGTCAACCCGACTTAAAAACTGTTCAGCCGATTGAAGATTCTCCGTTATGATACTATCCGTATGATGAGAACCATAAGTATTAATAAAATCGACGGCTTCATCTATGGAAGAGACTATTTTTATGGACAATATCAGGTCTGTATATTCCATTTTCCAGTCTTTCTCTTTGGCTGTCTCAAGATTATATCCATGTGTGTTAGCTATGGAAATGGTCTGTCCGCATCCCAACAGCTTTACATTGGCATCTGTCAATCCTTTCAATATGTCAGGTAGAATTTTCGATGCAATATCTTGATGAATGAGTAAGTTTTCCAGGGCATTACAAGCAGATGGATAATCTAATTTTGAATCCAGCACCACCGGTATGGCTTTTTGAAAGTCACATTCTCTGTCCAGATAAAGATGACAAATTCCAGAAGAATGACCTAATACCGGAATTTTTGTGTTTTCCTGAATAAATTTTACAAATTCATTACTACCCCTAGGAATGATCAGATCGATGGCTTTGTCCTGGCCAAACAACCCTGCCACATCTTCCCTGGTTTCAATTAAACCGACAGCATCGGCCAAATCGTACTTTTCTAATACTTGAGTAATTAATTGAAATAAAATACGATTAGAGTGTTTTGCCTCACTGCCGCCTTTCAGTATAACCGCATTTCCAGACTTCAAACTTAAAGCTGTTACTTGAATTACTACTTCCGGTCTGCTTTCGAATATAATAGCCACGACACCGATAGGACATGATATTCGTTCCAGTTCAAAACCCTCAGCCAGTTTTACTGCAAACTGCTTTTTTCCTACTGGATCATCCAAATCTGCCACGTTTTCCAAATAGACATTTAATTGATCAATTTTATCGTTGGTGAGAATCAGTCGATTTAATAGTGGCTTGCTGAGGATTCCTTCAGCCACCATTTTTTCCGCCAGGTTTACATCCAACTGGTTTTCTTCTGCAATCTTGTCTTTGTTTTGGGTAATTTTCTGGCTGATTTTATGGAGTATTTGGTTCTTTGTAATCGTATCGATATTTGCCAGGCGAAATGAGGCCTTTTTTGCTTTCTCAGCAATTTCTTGAATAGTGTCTATTTGTGACATCTTTTCTCTATGGATTTGCAGTTTCCTGATCTAAATCGCAGGTGCTGTGTTAACAATATAGGATTCGGTTGTCCCGAATGACACAACTATCTAAGATTGTGAACCTGTTTAATGTAAAGCGGTTAAATGAACTGTTCTGGTTCGGGGACCATCAAATTCACCGAAGAAGATTCCCTGCCAGGTTCCCAGTACCAGTTTTCCTCCACATACTGGGACCATAACCGATGATCCTAAAATTGAACTTTTCAGGTGTGCAGCAGAATTTCCTTCCATATGCCTGTCGTATGGATCGTGCCAAGGCACCAGGCGTTCCAGCCGGGATAGAAAATCATGAACCATTGCCGGATCCGTATTTTCGTTAATGGTTAATCCGCACGTAGTATGTTTAACGAAAACATGAATAACACCGTTTTGAAGTCCAAGCTTATGTGTTTGTGAAGATACTTCTGATGTTATTGAAATTAGGGTCGAGTGTGACGGTGTTTTTAACGTAAACTGGCTGCTGGATGTCATTGCATATCCTATTTTAATACTGGTTTCTGGATGACATTAAATAAAATGTCGGCAACAGGTATCCAGGGTAATAAATGGCCAACAGTGAAATGATGTTTGTTTTTATAGAATAAACGAGTATTAATTTAGTGGTATTATATATCAATGGTTTCAAGCAACCGCTTTTTCTGCTGACTTAATACTGAATATTGCTGTTTACACTACGGACTAAAATAAGTAGCGCCCAAGCACGGGAGGTTGATTTTAAAGCATTGATGAAAAGACGGTTGGATAGTACCGAATTGAGGAATGTTTCTTTGGGCGGATGTGTTGCCAATGAAACAAAGATATACGAATAAAGCCTGATGCAAAGCAAGTAGCAGTTCGTTCCTGTTTTGCATCAGGTAGATATTCTAATACTTTATTATTTTTAATACTTTGGATTCAATCCAATTACTGTGCTAAATTTTGGCGCGTGATCGATTTTGCGATTTCGCGTTGCAGCTCGTTTATGCGATCTAGTTGATCGGTTTGATTCATTAATTCAGCCAATTCATCTTCCGCTTCTTTTTGAGCTGCCTTAGTTTCCTCAATATTTATTTCATCACTTGTTTCCGCTGTTTGCGCTAGAATAGTAATTTTATCCTGACAAACCTCGGCATATCCATAGTGGACGGCAATCTTTTTCTCTTCACTGCCGTTTTTATAGCTTAAAACCCCGCTTTGCAGATTCGTCAGCAACGGAATATGTCCGGGCAGAATACCTAACTCACCGATTTCTCCGGGAATAGTAACATAATCTGCTTCGGTTTCCAGCAAAACACGCTGCGGAGTAACAATTTCAAGATTTAAGTTTTGATCCATATATATTGTCTTCGCTATTAGAGTGTTTTAGCTTTTTCCAAGGCTTGCTCAATTGATCCAACCATTGCAAAAGCCTGTTCTGGTACATCATCATGTTTACCTTCCAGGATTTCCTGAAAACCTTTAATTGTATCTTTGATTTCTACGTATTCACCTTCCATACCTGTAAAAGCGGTAGCTACGGTAAACGGTTGTGATAGAAAACGTTGAACTTTTCTGGCTCTTTCTACAGTTTTCTTTTGATCGTCGGATAATTCATCCATACCCAGAATGGCAATAATATCTTGTAAGTTCTTATACTCTTGTAATACTTCCTGAACCGCTCGTGAGGTATTGTAATGTTCTTCTCCAACAATATGCGGATCAAGAATTCTAGAAGTTGAATCCAGAGGATCAACGGCTGGATAAATACCCATTTCGGAAATTGCTCTGTCCAGTACGCAGGTTGCATCCAAATGTGAAAAAGTGGTTGCGGGCGCGGGGTCAGTTAAGTCATCGGCAGGTACATAAACTGCCTGAATTGAGGTGATAGAACCGTTTTTGGTGGATGTAATCCGTTCTTGCATGGCACCCATTTCTGTGGAAAGCGTTGGCTGGTAACCTACTGCAGAAGGAATACGTCCCAAAAGGGCGGATACTTCAGAACCGGCCTGAGTAAAACGGAAAATATTATCGATAAACATCAATACGTCTTGGTTTTGCACATCACGGAAATATTCAGCTACTGTAATTCCAGACAAGGCAACTCGAAGACGAGCTCCGGGAGGTTCGTTCATCTGACCAAATACAAGACCAACCTTGTCGATTACGCCGGATTCTTTCATTTCCACCCAAAGATCGTTTCCTTCCCTTGTTCGTTCACCTACACCGGCAAATACGGAATAACCACCATGGTGAGTGGCAATATTATTGATCATTTCCTGGATAAGGACGGTTTTTCCCACACCGGCACCACCGAATAGTCCGATTTTCCCACCTTTAAGAAATGGACAGATCAGATCGAGAACCTTAACGCCGGTAACCAGCATGGTAGCTGAGGTATCTTGCTCTTCGAAAGAGGGTGGTGTGCGATGAATCGGCCAGTATTCTTTAGCATTAATAGGACCGGCTTCGTCGATCGGATCTCCGGTAACGTTAATAATTCGACCCAATACTTCGTTACCCACTGGAACTTTTATGGGCTGTCCTGTTGAAATGACTTCCATTCCGCGAACCAAACCATCGGTAGACGACATGGCAACCGCTCGTATTGTGTTTTCACCCAAATGTTGCTGTACTTCAAGAATAAGAGCTTTTTTCTCGCCCTGGTATTCAAATTCTACTGTCAATGCTTCGAGAATTGTCGGTAAATTCCCCTCGTCAAATGCGACATCAACGACCACACCGATGACCTGGATAATTTTTCCTTTAACCATTGATAAGCCTCAAATTTTAATTGTGACAAGAAATCGATTGTATACAACCGACCCTATAAATTAAGAACTAAATATTTAAATTTAAAAGTTTTGTTAAACAGCTTCCGCTCCTGAAATGATTTCGATCAGTTCAGAAGTAATGGCCGCTTGTCTTGCTCGGTTGTATTGGATCTGCAAACGCGAAAGCATATCTGCAGCATTATTGGTCGCCGCATCCATGGCAGTCATTCTGGCTGCGTGTTCGCTGGCAATGTTGTCCAGCAATCCCGTGTATGCCTGATTTTCGACATACTGGGGAAGAATTGCGTCAAGAATTCCCTTGCCCGATGGTTCGAAAATAAATTCCATATTGTCATCGGGACCTGATTCCTGCTCGGGAGGTTCAATTGGTAAGACCTGCTTAATCGTTGGAACCTGACTGACTACATTCTTGAACATATTATATGCCAGGAACAAGTGATTGAATTCTCCTTCGATATATTTCTGCATCAATTCCCGAATTGTCTTTTCCAGTGCTTTGACCATAGCGACTTCTTTCATATCGCATAAAGACTCAACAATATTTCCATCTCTTTTGGAGAAAAACTCGTTGCCTTTTTTTCCGAAAACAACCAGTTCTATGACTTCAAAATTATTGGATTCATCCGGAATAAAACTGTTTAGTTTTTTGCAGAGGTTTATGTTTAACCCCCCACATAAACCACGGTCTGTAGTAATGAGCAGAACAACCGCTTTTCCGCCTTCCCGTTGTTCGAGCAGAGGATGAGACGATTCGTCCAAACCTTGGCTGAGATTTGAAATGATAGATCTCAATTTTTCGGAATAGGGTCGGGCCTGGACAATATTCTCTTCCGCTTTCCTCATCTTTGAGGCGGCTACCATTTTCATAGCTTTGGTAATCTGCTGTGTATTTTCAATACTGCGCATTCGCAGTTTGATATCTTTTAATGTCGCCATTAAGGTCCTATATTAACTTGGAAGTTAGCGGAATTTAGCTTGCGAAATCCTTACCGTATTCTTCAATAGCAGCATTCAACTTTACTGTTGTATCGTCGCTCAGTTGACCTTCGGAAGCAATGGTGTTCAGTATGTCTGGATAATTGGCTTGTATATGTTTTTGCAGACCTTTTTCGTATTCTGGAATTTGGCTAACTTCAAGACCGTCACAATGTCCTTTGGTAACAGAAAAGATACTGACAACCTGTTCTTCCATCTTCATCGGGATATATTGACCCTGGTTCAATATGGTGACCAATCGTTCCCCTCGAGACAACTGCTTCTGAGTGGCCGCATCAAGATCGGACCCAAACTGTGCAAACGCCTGCTTTTCCCGATAGGCTGCAAGGTCAAGTTTCAATGTTCCCGCTACCTGTTTCATCGCCTTAGCTTGGGCGGCTCCACCGACTCGTGAAACGGAAATACCTACGTTAATAGCGGGACGAACACCAGAGTTAAAAAGTTCAGTTTCTAGAAATATCTGACCGTCTGTGATGGAAATAACATTTGTTGGAATATAAGCGGATACGTCACTAGCTTGGGTTTCAATTACTGGCAAAGCAGTGATTGAACCGGCTCCTAATTTATCGCTAAGCTTACAAGCACGTTCCAGAAGGCGACTATGCACGTTAAAAATATCACCGGGATACGCTTCGCGTCCGGGAGGTCTTCTGAGTAGAAGGGACAATTGTCGATAAGCCACCGCTTGTTTAGAAAGATCATCGTATATAATTAGTACGTGCTTTCCTTGTTCTGCAAAGTATTCAGCCATAGCAACACCGGCGTAAGGAGCAATAAACTGCAATGGAGCGGGCTCACTGGCTGTTGCGGAAACAATGGTCGTATATTCCATGGCGCCGAATTCCGCCAATTTCTGGGAAACCTGGGCTACTGTTGAATTTTTCTGACCAATAGCAACATAAATACAATATACATCCCCACCCTTCTGACTGATAATCGTGTCAATGGCAATTGCTGTTTTTCCTGTTTGTCTGTCGCCGATAATAAGTTCTCGCTGACCTCTTCCAATAGGTACTAAAGCATCAATGGCTTTGAGGCCGGTTAACATCGATTGATGAACCGATTTACGTTGAACGATACCCGGTGCGATAACTTCCATCCGATTAAACTTGGTTGTTTTAATTGGTCCTTTTCCATCAAGAGGATCACCAATGGGTGAGATAACTCGTCCTAGTATTTCCTCACCCACCGGAACTTCCATAATTTTTTCTGTTCGCTTGACCTGATCGCCTTCCTTAATTGCCTCACCGGAACCAAAAAGAGCTACACCGACGTTGTCTTCTTCTAGATTCAGGATCATTCCACGTGTTCCATCAGGGAAATCAACCAATTCACCGGCCATCGCTTTGTCAAGACCGTAAACACGGGCGATTCCATCACCAACGCTTAGTACTGTACCAACTTCTTTGACTTCCACTTCAGAATCAAATTCTTGAATTTGGCTCTGAATGATCGAACTGATCTCATCTGCTCTGATTTTCATAGTTTAATTTCCCTTGGATATAGTTTCACGGATCAGGTTCAGCCTATTTTTGATGCTTCCATCAAGAACCAGACTTTCAATTGAAGTTATAGCTCCTCCAAGAATGGATTCGTCTACTTTTACATTTAGAGTTACTTTTTTTCCTGTATATTTTGATAACTTTTTTTCCAGGCCGGCTTGATCTTTTTTTGAAAGTTCGGTTGCTACTGTAATTTCAGCGGTAGCAGCGCCAATTTTTGCACTGGCCAATCTGCTAAATGCAGTTGAGATGTCTGCAATAATATCAAAACGGTTTCTGGAAGTAAGGTAGCGACAATACTTATTCATCAACATATCGCATTCCATTTTTTTTGTAACTTCGTCAATAAACACGATTTTTTGGGCTTTGCTTATTTTAGGCTCATGCATAACATTTCGCATGTTTTCATTTTCATTGAAGAGTTCAACAATCTCTTCCAACTCCCTGCCGATTTTTTCGATATTATCCGCACCGGTAAGGTTTAACAAAGCTTTTGCGTAGCGTGTTCCGACAATGCCTTCGCTCATATGTCCTCTTCTGGTTGACTTACGCTGTTTTATCTAAAAATTTCGAATAATTGTCCAGTAACGCTTTTTGTTTCTTGCCGACCTCTTCTTTTACTGTTTTTTCAGCCAGTTTTACCGACTCATTAACCAGGAATTCTCGGATTTCAGATTTGGCTTTTTGAGTATCCTGCTCGATTTTAAGCTGGGATTGTTCTTCAAGTTTTTTAACTTGGTTTTCTGCATCCAGGATGATCTGATTTTTCTCTTCCTCAATGGCAGACATGGCAGCTTGTTTTCGATCTTCCAGCTCTTTTTCAAGATTAGCGATTTTGGATTGAAAATCCGACAGTTTTTCCTTGGCTTTCTCAAGTTCCGTCCGGGTTGAATCCATTGTCTTTTTTGTGTTTTCGGCTGATGAATTCAGCATACGGGCAATGGGTTTTCGGACAAAAAGATGAAGCAATACAAGCAGAAGGACAAAATTAATACCTTTATAAGCCATTTCCTTACTGAGAAGAGAACCGCCACCTGCTCCTCCTGCAGCCAAAGCGACTCCCGAATATGTCAGTATAATTAATGCGATATATATTCTTTTAAACATGAAACATGACCTCATTTAGGTTGTTAATCTAGGCAAGAACTTTAGTTTTTATCAATTTGGCGAGTGCTTCGGTAAGAGAAACAGCTTCTTTTAATGCATTGGCACGTTCTTCCGCCAGTTCTTTTTCAGCTTTGTCCAGGGTAACCGCTACCGAAGACCGAGTAGTCTCTATCATCTGTTTTGCTTCGGCGGATGCTTCATCCACAGCTTGCTGGCGAGTTTGTTGAATGGCGTTCCGCACATCCATCAATTTATCATTATAACTCTCTTCAGTACCGGCGATGGTTTGTAATAGTTTTTGTATATCTTTATTATTACTGTCGATTTCGGACTGTCTTCCTTCCAGAGTCTTCAGAATCGGTTTGAAGAGGAGGTTATTCAACACCAGCACAGTAAGAATAAAAACTACAAAAATAAAAAGGGCGGTTGGCCACTCAAGATGCAACATACCGAAATTAAATACTTCACCTATTCTAGCGCTTTCGTGTTCCATAGCTTTGTTAGTTTGCAGTAGTGCAGGGATTTTTAAAATAGATTATGAATGAAAATAACTCTCAATGACCGTATATAATCTATAAAACAGGTGTCAATAAAAAATAATTAATCAGAATTGGCATAAATCAATGTCTAATAACGGGGAGAGTAGGAGAAGCGTTATCATACCTGATTTTGAGACCTGAGTTAGTTGCAGGATTTCGTATAATAAATGTTGACGTATATCAGGTGAGTGTTATTTGAAAAAAATGGACAGGGAATAATCGTTTTATACTCAGGGCGTTAAGGGGTTTTTGTGACCCAAATACTACGCTACGAATATCGTAAAATTGCCTATCTGTAAAATATAAAATCGAAAAAATTGAACAAGTGCATCAATAAAATTGAACAAAAAGCAGGAAAAAAGGAGGACTTTAAAATGATGTAACATACAAAAATAAAAAGGAAAAACGAACTTTCATAAATTTGAATACAGATCATTCACGGATTCGTAGAGAACAGCTTGCTGTGATCAAATTTCTCCGTCAAATTGGCTTCGTATTAACCCCCATTTTACTTTTGATATATGTTTCAAATTGTTTGGAGTTTAACCGGATAGATTTGTTTTGGTAATTTTGTCATTCTAAAACGGTAAAACGTGATGAAAAATCTCCTTGATTTCATGTTAATCTTAACTAATTCTATAAGTGAGATTCGTAAAAAGGAGCTTTTCAGCTAAAGTCTAAAAAATACTGTAAAAGACATGAATAATAGTGAATCAACAGATGTCATTGTGCTGGCAGCAGGAAAAGGTACACGTATGAATGCCGGTGTCAATAAAATGTTTTTGAAGTTGCATGGAATTCCTGTCTTGTACCAAACGTTGTTTCGTTTGAACCAATGTGCCGTTGTTAAACGAATTATTTTGGTTTCAAGAGAGGATGAGATCGGAGCCATGAGAACAATGATTTGTGAATATGGAGCCCTGGATAAAGTAGTTGATATTATCGCCGGCGGTGTTGAAAGAGCCGATTCTGTCAGATGTGGATTGGAATATATAAATAACCATCCAATATCAGATGTGGTGATGATCCATGATGGCGCCAGACCTTTTTTTACTGAGGAATTAATTAAAAGGCTGAAAAATGGTGCGATGAAATCCGATGCGGCCATACCTGTGCTAAGATTGCATGAGACCATCAGGCAAAAGACAGGTGAAAAAAGAGCTAAGGTTATTGATAGAAATACCCTATTTGCCAGTCAAACACCCCAAGCATTCAAAATTAAACACATCATCCCCTGTTTTCTTGAGGCTGAACAAAACAGATTAAACCTGACTGATGAAGCTTCTTATTTTGAACAATTAGGGCTTGAGGTTGACATGGTGGAAGGTGAAAAATGGAACATTAAGATTACCACCAGGAATGATCTCGCTTGGGCAGAATGTCTTCTGGGGTTTTATCCTGAGCTAGAGATGCGATCGAGACTCGACTAAAAACAACGAAAACATAGAAATAAAAAAGATAAAGATAAGCGTTAAACAAAAATGTTTGATACTGATTTATAAATTTCATGGTTTTTTAACAGTAATCTGAAAAAAACTCGATTTAATCATCAAGTAACAGTTTAGAGTTTTCAAGTATATGGCTGAAATTAACGTCTATACGAAATGCTAACGATGTCATTTCGGGTTTCTCCAGAAATGACATCGTTAGCTCCGGGTATTTCTCCCTGGATGCCAGATCAAGTCCGGTATGACGGCGGAAACTTTCAACTGTCAAGTCATTAATTTATTGTTTTGAATTTTCCAAATTATAAGGTTTATATTGAAACCCTTGGATGTGCCAAAAACAGGGTGGATTCAGAAATTATGCTAGGCACTTTGGTGGGTGATAGTTTTCAACATACGTCGATACCAGAGCAGGCTGATGTTATTATTATTAATACCTGTGGTTTTTTAACCAGCGCTGTAAATGAGTCGATTGATCGGATTTTGCAATTGGCACAAAATAAAAAAGAAGGCGGAAACTGTAAGAAACTTATTGTAGCTGGTTGTCTGAGTGAGAGATACAGAGAGAATTTATTGGAGGAATTTCCAGAGGTGGATGCCATCATCGGTACCAGTGATTACACTCAAATCCTGGTTTGTGTGAATAACTGCCTTCAAAAAGATAGCAGAAAAAGCTACTTGGGGAAGAAGCCAAAATATGCGGATGCAAATCAGAATGCCGATCGTATCCTTTCTACCCAGTATCATGCCTTTGTTAAGATTTCCGAGGGCTGTTCGAATAGGTGCACCTTCTGTAACATCCCAAAATTGAGAGG
The DNA here is from genome assembly GCA_041556995.1 of bacterium. Taxonomy (GTDB): domain Bacteria; phylum SAR324; class SAR324; order XYD2-FULL-50-16; family XYD2-FULL-50-16; genus JAHJTV01. The sequence continues at coordinate 66,539 of JBFFHJ010000028.1, forward strand.
AAAGTTAAGAAGCAGACCGATTCAGAGTATTGTAAATGAAATTAAACAGTTGTTGTCTGTCGGAATCAAGGAGATCAATTTAATTTCACAAGATAGTTCTGCCTATGGCAATGATTTATCTGAGGACGAAACACTTTTTTTACTGGTGAAGCAGATACTGAAGACCTGTAAAGATGATTTCTGGCTGCGGATATTTTATAGTTATCCCAACAAGTATCCAACAGAGCTATTCGAACTTATGAACGCTGATCCACGGTTGATGCCTTATGTAGATATACCATTCCAGCATGTATCCGATGACGTATTAAAGGCAATGAATCGGAAAATACGGTTAAAAGAGATGGAAAGTGTTGTAGATGCAGCGTTGAAGACAGTAAAAAACATTGCTTTGCGTACAACTTTTATGGTGGGATTTCCCACAGAGACTGATAAGGATTTTGAACAATTGTTGTCTTTCTTAAAAAATGGATATTTTCAACATGTTGGCGTGTTTACCTATTCACATGAAGATAACATTGTCTCTTCGAAATACGGTGACCCAATACCCATGACTGTGAAGGAAGAACGTCGTGACTCGCTAATGCAGGTTCAGCAGGAAATTTCCCTAAAAAAAAATCAATTGATGATTGGTCAGACTTGTAAAGTTTTGGTAGAAGGAGTTTATGAAGAGACAGATCTTTTATTAAAAAGCAGGAGCGTTTATCAAGGAGTGGAAGTGGACGGATTAACTCTTATTAACGAAGGACATGCCGATGCGGGAACGTTTTGCAATGTTTGTATTACCGAAGCACACCCCTACGATCTTGTTGGTGGAATTATTAATTAAGTGACTAAAAGGACAGAGAAAAGTATGTCAGGACATAGTAAATGGAGTACGATTAAACATAAAAAAGGTGCGGCGGATGCTAAGCGGAGTAAAGTATTTACTAAAGTTATCAAAGAAATAACTGTTGCTGCCAGGTTGGGAGGAGATGATGCCGATTCGAATCCCAGATTGAGGTCCGCGATAAGTCTGGCAAAATCTGTTAACATGCCCAATGATAATATAGCAAAAGCGATCAAAAAGGGTGTGGGCGGCGATAAAGGAGAAAACTGGGAAACCATTATTTATGAAGGGTACGGTCCTCACAATGTTGCAGTTATTGTCGAATGCCTCACTGACAACAAAAACAGAACCATCTCTTCAGTCAGACAAACATTTGGTAAGAATAATGGTAATATCGGAGCCAGTAATTCTGTCATGTATATGTTTGATCGCAAAGGTTTGATTGAAGTAGATAAAACAAAAATCGACGAAGATACTTTGACTGAGTATATTCTGGATGCCGGTGCTGAAGATATTGATACCTCGGATGATGAGGTATATGTCATTGAAACAACACCCAATAATTTGGGAGATGTTCATCAGTTTTTGGAAGAAAAATCAGTTGAAATTAAAACGTCCAGTATCAACTTGATTCCTCAGAATAAAATCGAGATAGATGACGTTGGTAATGCCCAACAAGTCATTAGGTTTATCGATGCCTTGGAAGACGATGATGATGTACAAAAGGTATTTAGTAATTTTGATATAAGTGATGCTGTTTTAGCGGAACTTAATAAATAAAGGAATCCTTAGAATATATGATGTTGTTGAATGAAATATAAACATGGCCTGTCATGTGTGATACAAAAACCGGGTTGGCTGATAAAAAAAAACGAAGCCAGGTCTTGGAAAATTCAGTAACATCAAAGCAACCTACCTTGTAGTCGGTCGTTTTTTAATCTCTTTTAATCCAATCCTTACCCTATGTCAAAAAGAACACTGGATGTCAGAATTATCGGCATAGATCCTGGTACACGATATACTGGTGTCGGGGTCGTGGATAGAATGGGTAATCGGTTGCGGTATGTATATAGTGAGACTATAACAACGGTAAAAGAGAAAAGACTGGATGAAAAACTGGTTATTATCTTTAACCGGTTGTCTGAGATTATTTGTGAGTATAAGCCGCAAGCAGCATCCATTGAAAAAATATTTCATTCGGTTAATCCACGATCTTCTTTATTGCTCGGACATGCCAGGGGAGTCAGTATGTTGGCTGCCCGACTGATTGAGTTAGATATTCACGAATACGCCCCCAACGAAATCAAATCGGCAGTAACGGGGGTGGGAAGAGCATCAAAAGATCAGGTGGGTGCCATGGTGCAAGTATTATTGAATCTGGATCGTACAAAAACATTGAAGGAAGATGAATCGGACGCTCTGGCCATTGCCATCTGTCATGCTAATACCATGGATTTTTTCAAAGTGAATTATAGATAGCGTTTGAGTAAATCATTCAGTTTTGTCCTTTTTCATTCGAAATAGAGCATTATTGGATTCCGAAACTTATGAGAATATATTATGATAAATACAATAAATTTAATAACATAATTTATCACAAACTTTCAGATTGACGGTCGAAGTCAAGAATTTGAAGTGTACTCGTTTTAGTACTAAATAGAAATTAAGGGAAATAGGTTTTTTACTGAAATAATCAGTTGTTCCTTTTTATAATAGAAAAACCATAAACAGATTCAATCCCCCGCTGGAGCAAAAAGGATGATCGCGTGGTTGAAAGGTAAAGTATTGGATATTGATGGAAATGAAGTTATTTTGAATTCGGGGAATGTGGGGTATCGAGTCATTCTGGGAGATAACTATATATATCAAATCGGTCTGAAAAAAGGTGATGAGACTGAAATTGCTGTATATACGGCCGTTCGGGAAGATGAAATCAGATTATTTGGATTTGATTCCTTCTTTACTCGTAAAGTTTTTGTCTTGTTGTTGGGGGTTAACGGGGTGGGGCCCAAAGCAGCCATGAACATCGTAGATCAGTTGGAATCGGCACAAGTTTTAGTTTCGATTAGGCACAACGATGTAAATCCATTTTTAGGGGTATCCGGAATTGGAAAAAAAACAGCCCAACGAATTATTCTGGATCTCCAGGGAAAAATCGATCAATTTGATAATCTGGCTGTTTTACCTGAATATTCCGATTCTACAGGTACAAACCTTGACGACTCAAAAATACAGTCCCAACTGATGAAAGATGCTGGATCTGCTCTTTCTAACCTGGGGTTTTTAGAAAAGGAAGCGGATCGTGTGATTCGAAAGCATGCAAAACCGGGTGTAACGTTGAATGAAATAATTAGAAAATCACTTGCGGATTTGCGTCAATAGTATTAAAAATTTTGACATTATCCTTAACCGAACCGAGTTTTTGTTCATCCGTTCCGGTGCAGGAAAAAACAACATAACAGATAAAAGGATAACTTATGGGAAATCTGAATAAAGTTTTATTGATAGGACGAATTGGACAGGACCCGGAAAAAAGGATAACACCAGGCGGACATTCTGTAGTATCTGTCAGCTTGGCTACTTCCGAGAATTTCAAAGATAAATCTGGAAACAGGCAGGAAAGAACCGAATGGCATCGGCTGGTGTTTTGGAATCGGCTAGCTGAAATTGTGGAGCAATATTGCAGAAAAGGAAGCCAATTGTATGTGGAAGGTAGTCTACAGACGAATGAATGGCAGGACAAAGATGGGAATAAGCGGTATACAACAGAAATAGTGGTTAGAAATATGCAGATGTTGGATTCTAAACCACAATCTGCCCAAGGTGGTTATCAATCTAATCAAGGCAATCAGCAATTCAACCCACCGGGTGGTGGTGCGCCGCCCCAAGCAAATTCTAATTTTCAATCACCTCCACAGACAGGATCGTCTCCAGTGGGGAATGATGATTTTATTGAGGATGATATCCCGTTTTAAGGGCCGGTTTAAATCTAACGATACAGTTTTAATGTACTTCTTCTCAATCGGTGGGAGAGCATTCCCACTAGGTTGTAGGAAAACAGTGCAGCCAGTTTTTTGTTGGTTTTTAACATTCTTTGAAATCCCTGTTTACTGACAAAAACTACTTCAGATTCTTCCGTAGCTTTAGCGGTCACAGAGCGGATACAATCATTACTGATTACAGACATCTCCCCGACCAGGTCCCCGGGAATCAAAGTCGTGATCTGAAAGGTATTATGGCCGACATCAAGTTGTGTATTAAACCTGCCGGATAGTACAATCATCATATAGTCCCCAAAATCTCCCTGGCTGAAAATTCGAACCCCTGTGGGAATTTTCTTTGTTTCATAATGGTTTTTTAACCAGTTTATATTTCTCTGGGTCATGGTGTTAAAGATATTGGCAAATTGGGGTTTTAGTTCTACTACTTTACCTTCGAGAATGAGCCATTTTAATTTATTTACCAAATCCTGCAATTGAACAGAAAACGGTGTGTCCTGAATAGTATATTGTTTCAGGAGAAGCCTTTGGTTATACGTGATGGAACCGCTGGAAATAATTTGTTCAATTAGTTCGACCAATTCTCGGTTTTCAATATCAGTTTTTTTTTTAGCTTCCGGTATATTGGGGACTTCTTTGCTAATCCATTTGGGGCTCAATTGCAAAAATTTATCGCCTACTTTGGTTAAAATTCTGGATCTCGCTATACCGGTCATCATCTGATCCAGTATTTCGGTCAGGTCCATTTTATCTGAGGTTTTTTTCTGAAAATCAGAGTCGGAACTTCGCCCCCCAACCTTTCGGTAGTATCTGTTTTTAATTGACTCCTCAAGGCTGCGTGACAGATTGATAAATAATTTTGTGGCGATACCGGGATATCTTTTTTTTATTTGAATAAGATTCAGCCGGTTTAATACTAGCAAATGGACATTGCTGGCTGCTTTGGCAGATGTCATTCGTTTTGTTTGCGGAAACAGAGCCAGGGTTCCGAATGCTTTTCCCTGTTCAATTACAGCCAGGATTCTGTTAATACGGTGGTATTTTTTTTCCATGTAAATTTCTACTCGACCTTCAAGAATGACATATAGATCTTGTACAGGTTCATTTTCCACATAAATTACATCATTTGCCTGATACTCCTTGGTGTCGGTGACCAACATGGCCAGTTTGACTTCACGTCGGCTCATTCCGTTAAAAATATCGATTTCCCAAAGAAATTTTTCAGAATATTTGAGAGTAAAGTAGTCCCAGGCAGTGATCAGTTTTGTTTGCGCCAATATGGAAGGCAATAGGTTTAGATCAGAGGCAAGGCAAACTACCAGAGTGAATGCCGTCAATACGCCAAACAGGACCTGGGGTCTCATTTCAGAGATTGTCAATATACTGAATCCCAAGGCCAGTGCTATAGTGGTGTAAATCATCGGTTTTCCAATTTGATTGAGCGTTTGCTGGATGGCGGCTTTTTCGTTTTTTGTCTCGTGTAATTGTTCATTGTAATGAGTAATAAAATGAATTGTGTCGTCTACGCCTATTCCCAATGCAATGGAAGCGATTACCGATATGGTTACACCCACCGGAATAGACAACCAGCCCAGTGTACCAAAAAATATTAAAATAGATAAAACATTGGGATAAAGTGCCAGGATACCCATCTTTATTGAGAAAAAGAGAATGGATAAGATTGCAAATATAAAGATTAGTGCCAGAGATAAACTGAAGATCTGACTTTTGGCGATATTGTTGGCTGATTCACTGGCCAAAATGGCGCTGCCGGTGGATTGAATATGAATATTCGGTAGAAATTCTTTAAGTTTATTTTCCAGATGTTCCTTAAAGGTTAAAAAATCTGCTGTGCTGTTTACCTTCAGCCGAAGGTCAATACGCATAAGAGATTGATCTTTGTTTAAAAAATTGAAGGTGTTTTTACGTTCAAACCTTAAAAAAAAGTGTTTTATCTCTTCGTCGGATAGATTATCCAATCCCTGTCGTTCAATTCGTAAAAAATCATGGGGAGAATAGATCTTATCAAACCTTATCCCTGTAAGACGTTGACTGATATTTTCCGGGGACTGCAACCAATGAGTCAGTTTAACCAAGCCATGAATGGTGGCTACCGACTGCAAAAGTTCAGGCTCTTTTTCAGATGAAAGAATCAATCTTAAGTTACTGGTTCCGGCAAGATGTGTTTCGATAAAGTTTTTATCTTTATTGATGTTGGAATTATCGGAAAAACTGCTCATCTTGTTGTCAATTGATATTTGAAATACTCCGATTAAAGCCAGCAAACCGATGAGAATCCAAAAAAGGATCATCCGTTTTGAATAACGAGTAATAAATTTACCGGCCAATGATAAAAAATAGCCTGACAGACCGACTCTAAGCGGTCTGCTTTCAAGTTTTGGAGGCGGTAGATATTTCAAAAGGGAAGGTGCCAAGGTCAAACATAAAAATGATATGGAAGCAACACCAAAACTGGAAAATAATCCCATCTCTTTGATGGCTGGAATAGGGCTCGTTGTTAAGGCAAGAAATCCGACAATAGTGGTAAAAGCCGTAATAAAAATGGGTAAAGCTGTTTTGGAAAGGGTTTGTTTGATAATTCTGCTCCGATTAGAATTAAACCGAGTTGCCGCTTGATAGTATTGCGTCATAAAGTGGATAACATAAGCACTTCCCACGGCAGTTAGAAGAGTAGGCAGGATCAATGTTACCAGGTTTGGAGTTTTGCCGGATATACCGAATAAACCTGACGTCCATATTAATCCTGTTAAAACGATAATAAAGGGAACAATCATACCGATGAAGCTTTGAAAGAAGACAAAAAGAATTAGAAGGATGAAAATCATACACACCGGTAAAATGGTAAAAATATCATGACGCAGTGCTTTGGAAGATTCGTATTCTTCCCTGGGCTGGCCGCTGAAAGCAATTCGGATATTCGGATGATCAGCTTCTGTCAGAATTCTTGTCAGTGTTTCAATAACGATTCGTTTAGCCGGTTGAGAATCGGGTTTAAACAGAATAATTAACGAAACCGTTTTTTTGTCATTAGAAATCAAGTCTTTTTCAATTAGAGGTGCTTTTTTAAGTTTTTCTATAATTTTGTAAATATCTCGACTGGTAGTCTCGTAAAGTTGATCTTCAGATATGCCTGACAATTCAGGATCACAATACGTATCCGATTTGTACATATCATCTTCTTCCAAAACCGGATTTAGTACTTCCGGATCTGCTTCCAGATTAGTTGATAAATCGATTGGTGTTTGTTCGGATTGCTTCCATGATCGAATACAAGCTAGATTTTGTTTATACTGATCCAGAATATTGATACAAACAGAGCCGATCTGCTCTTCATGAAAATATGATTTTCCTATACAATGACCATTGAGTTGAGGAGTGTTGGTGATACTAACGACTTTGTCTGTTTCCGGGATAGTACTGAGAATTTGATCAACAATTTTGTCGATTGTGAGAAAAAGATCTAAATCCAATATCTTCTCTCTTAAGGGTCTAAAAGCAACAACGATAAATTTGTCAGTCCCGAATTCCTGATTAGTTGTTTGGTAAAAGGAGTATGCTCCGGAGTTGTCCTTGAAAAAAGGTTCCAGCGAGTTATCGATGATTAACCGATTGTTACTATCAAACAGGTTTTCTTTGATAGAAAAAAGTGAAAGCAGGGTCAACACTAAAGAACCGATCAAAACAACCGGTGCATATTTGGAAAGCAGATGAAAAAATGAAAAAACCATGATCTTATGTTGCTTTAGAGTCTAAAATTGAAGTGAATATCCATATTGTATCCGATTCAAAGAAGTGGGATGCCGGGTCATTTTATTCTCTTCCGTTTCCACATGGGACAATAGTAAAGTCCATTCACTTTTATCGCCCAATGGTTTCCAGATCATTTTGCCCATTATACCGAAACGTTGAAAAGGAAATGAAAAAAAGGTGAGGAAACTGAAAGTCAGATTATCTTTCCAGTCGTACAATAAATATGTTGAAATCTGATGCCTTTCAAGATCTCTTTTCTTGGATGACGACTGAGATAGATTCTCATATTGATAAATATGAGTGTCGGTCGGTACTGAAAAAACCCTTCGATATGAATAAACGGGCATGACAAATAACCGATCGAATTTTCTTTCCCAGGAAACTGCAAATGCCGCATGTGTTAATTCCAAAGTTTTGAATTCAATAACATCTGTTGTGCTGTCTTCTGATTCCAGCAAGGCAATATGGTAAAAGTTTTTTTTAAAAAAATAACCAAAATCCACTTTTAAAACACTATTAACCATGGTTATATCCAAATCAACGGTCATAAATTGAATCGTTGTGTCGGACAATATGGGGATCAGCGTATCTTCACTGGCATCTGCATTTTGATCCACTTCCAAAGAAATGTGATTGTCCGTATCAAACCAGTTAAAAAATGAAAAGCCTATATCCATTGAATGAGAAAAAATTTTGTAGTAGATCCCCATATTAGCGCGCAACGATTGCTTTTCTTCACTCACACGCTGGAATGGTGCCCAATAGAATGTCCAATCGTTATTTTCGGATGTTTTATTATATTTTACCGTTGGCATCACGTATTTGTTATCAGTGTCATCCAAATGATTAACCTTATCCATGTTTTTCAGGTTAAGTACGTCAATGGGACTGTCAAAATCAATAGTACCCAGTTTCATGATCAATCCACCGATCTGAAGACGGACATTGTCATGATGATAATCCAAAAAGGCTTCATAAAGATCCACATCGGGTGTGTCTCGATATTCGCCAATATAATGGTCATATTCCTGGATAAAGGAATAATCGAAACGGATATAGGAAAAAAAATTGTCTGTTAGATGGATTTTACTATCGGAACCATAGACATTGGATATTTTTGTTTCCACTACACGATCTCTTTGTTCAAAATTAAAAGGAAGACTGTATGTGTCGTTGGTGATATTGAGTTTTAATCGATAATAATGGTGATACACCGCTTTAAAATACAACACGTGCCAGTTTTCTTCCGAGTCAAGGTTTTCGTCAGCCGGCTCATCCTCCAGAGATTCAATGAAGCCTTGGTCAAAAGAAGGTTGAACTGCAAAAGAAACATCGGATGAAGCACCTAATAAGAATAATAAAAGACCTAAAAGCAGGAAGAACATCCCGTGATCAGTCGGTTTTAAACAAATCATTATAATTGCTTTTATTTATCAGTGGATCTTTTTCCGGCTTTGGATACAAATGGTAATTGCCCCTTTTGTCCTTTACAATTTTCATCACTGTCTCAAATATATATCGCTTTTCAGAATCAATGGTTGTTCTGGAACGAAAGTAAGTAGAATACCATTTGTTTTCAATCTTTATGTAATAACGGGGGAAAAAACGATAGACTTTATAAAGTCGTTCATTCTGGAGAAAGTTCATGGTGATGGGGATCTCTCTGGATTTTTCAATGAAGGTGATAATAGTGTCGTATTTGGACCCCCCTCCTACTTTTTTTGTAATGATTTTTAGATATTTTGGTGCTTCTTGCAGCTCTTCACAGGTTGATCGATGATGTTGATCTTCAATCAGTTTGAAATCGGTCTTATCTATATTGGTACTTTTGATCTTGGTAGAGTTATCGGCTGATTTATAGCTGCGGCAATTACTATTTGTCCTTAATTCACAGGATTCACATTTGAATTCTCTGGCTTCGCGTTTAACATAACATTGAGGAGCGTTTTCTCCCTTCATTATATTTAATCGCTCATTCTTACCGATCTTAATAATGTGTATCAATTCGCGCTTTTGAAGACGTTTTTGAAGGTTTTTCCGTAGGCATAAGTCCCTTTCACATGAATTGACATCCAACAACACACTGAGGTGGTCATTCATTAATGGATTGGTGTGTTTGGATTTGACAATAAAATCCACAATACGCTGATTTGAATTTAGATGGTTGCAATCAATGGCTTGAAGAAAAGGGGAATAAAAAAGCAGCAGAAGAATGAAAAAATGTTTCGATTTCGACTGAAGTGCATTAAATAGCATCGTTGGGTTGATATGTTGCTGTTAGTTGCCTTAAAATTTCCAGTATTGCTTATTTTGCTGCTAATCGTTATTGAAACAACTAAGGCATAAAACTACCAAATGACTGGATTGTAAAACGGATGTGAAGACCGTTTCTACCAAAGATTTATCTGTATTATAACATGAAAAAAGACAAAGATGGTAGATCAATTCTATGAATATTTTAACGGCTGGAAAACTGAACAGATTTGGAGTGGAAGTCTGGAAATTGATAATCTGCAACAGGGGGCAATCGAAGGGTAAGTGTGTAAGTAGAAAGAGCGTTAACCCCTCAACCACAAAAAGACGTCTTTTACCAATGATTCATAATTTTTTACTGGAATAAGATCAAAACCACATTTTTGAATATAACGGATAAATGTCATTTGTCGTTTAGCGAATCGAGCAATTTCAATAGTCAATTTATCTACCATCTCTCTATGGGATATTTTATTCTGGAGATAATATGATATCCATTTGTATTCTAGCCCATAGCGTTCAAGACGACTGAAACTAATTCCACTCTTAACAAGATTCTGGACCTCTTCTACCAGACCTTCTTTTAATCGTTGGTTGAGGCGATAGTTAATTTTTTCTTTTAGGTTTTCACGGTTAAGAGAAATGTAGTATATCCGTGGTAGGTAAAAATCATTGAATCGATCCATTAAAGGAGGGGGTTTTACTCCTGACGACATGGCTTTTTCAATTTGCCTGGCCATGCGTCTTTTACTATCGGATTCCCAATGATGCTTATCCCATAAATCTAGATCTTTTATTTTTCGATACAATTCATCCCTGCTTTCTGATTCCAATTGACCGGTAAGATCTAAGTTGGAATGTGGGTAGCTGAATTCGTAATCTTCCAACAAGGCTTTTATATAATGCCCCGTTCCGCCACAAATGATAGGATGTTTATTTTTTGAGGTGATCTGATGAAGTGCTTTGATAGCTTCCCGCTGAAAATCAGATACAGAGAATTCAGTACCAGCGTTGACAATGTCAATCAGATGATAGTTAATACTTCCATACTCTGCTAAATCCTTTCCTGAGCCAATATCCATATCCTTGTATACTTGACGGCTATCGGCAGAAATGATCTCACCATCTATCTCACCGGCTAATCGTACGGCTAAACCTGTTTTTCCTGATGCAGTAGGTCCCATGATAATAATTGTTTTTACTTTCGAGGTCGTCGACATCTTGATTTATACAGAGTTACGATATTATTGATGGAACAGACATAATATGGCTGGAATGGAAATTGATCCGATTTTTTGGGGTATATCCAACATTGTGGTTTATATAGAATTGTTTCACGTGAAACATCTCCTTCCTTTCTTCAAAAAACTGATAAATATGCCGTTTTCTTCGGTGTAAGCGGGCTTAACGGGAATTGAGTCAAGCCAGATGAAGGAGGTTTTGGGAGGAACGGCTTCGGAGAGCGTTTTTTGAAGTTTTAGATAACGAGGGCGTAGATGATCGGATTTTAGGACCTCTTCCCGGTCGATCTTTTCAAAATAGTCAGTGGCTTTGGTGGTCAATTTTTGCTGGGTCAAAATTTCCACAATTTTCAGCAGGGTATCCTGCTTTTCAATGGGCTTCACATTGGGCAGGTAGTAAATTCTCAATAATACGCGTACGGATTCGTTTGTTTTCTTTTGGGCCAGGTTAATTTCGGCCAAAGTTCTTAATGCTTTTGTATAGTGCACTGTTTGCCGGTATTGGTTCATTTCACCCAATTCATCAATTGCTTGATTCAGTTGTTTGAGGTGTAAATGGTTATTGGAAAGCAACAAGCGGACTTCAAATTTAGCTGTTTTATCAAGTTTCTGTCGATTTAGCTTTTTAGCTATTTTCAAAGATTGTTTATATTGTTTGGTATTATAAAAAGCCTGGGCCAATAGAAACTCCAACTCGTTTTCTCTATAGTCTTTTATTTCGGTTTTAAGTTCCTTTTTTATCATGTGAATGATGGTTTCTTCCTGCCCGGAAGGATTTCCGCAATAACCAGCCAGAATGATTCGATCACGCCGCTGAAGAGATGACTCATTTTTTGTCTGTTTTTCAGCCAGTTTATAGCAAATATCAAAATTACCTGCCTGATAAAGTAACTGAATTCGTTTCAGTTTGGCTTTGGGTTTTTGATAAGTGTAATGTTTGATATAATGCTCCAGCGTGATATCGGCTTTATCCAATTGTTGGTTTTGCTGGTAATAAGAAACAAGCAACTGGGTTAAGTTGTAACGGATTTCTTTGGAAAGAGTATCCTCTTGCAAAACCGATTGGGTTTCTTTAATAAAAGCGGGATAATCCTTGGAATAAAAAGTGATCAATGCGATGTTGTACAAGATCATGCTCCTTTTTACCGGGTCTTTAGTCAGTTTGAGGGCTTTGTAAAACTGGTTTTTGCTCTCCGGGAATTTTTTCAGGTTAAAATTAGCATCTCCCAGGCTCAAATAATACAATAACCGGGTTTCTGTCTGTAGTTCCTTGTTGAGTTGTTTTGAAACACGGTCGATGATTTGATCGTATAATCGGTTGGCTAGCCACACTTCCAGACCCACTTGAATGAATGGTTCACTGGTTAAATCTCTTTTATTTAATTGTTGTAACGCTTTTTTGAACTGTCGTGCTCCCAACAAAGATCTGATTTCATATGAGTAAAGTATATCAGATTTTGCCTGTGGACTGGTTTGAATTAAACTTATGATTTTTTTAAAATTTTTATCTTGAAATAGAGTTAAAACAGCAAATTCCAGGGATAACACCTGCCCGGTTTTTTTCCAGATATTTAGAAAAACTTCCGCTGCTTTGGAATTTTGATTGAGTGACAGCAGGATACCGCCGTACATCAACTGAATTTCCCAAACAAGGGACTTTTCAAAGGTATTTATGGACAAAGCTTCATAGTGCTTTATAAATTCTTTTGATCGTTCCAATTGATATAGGGCAAAAAGCAAATGATATGAAATCCAATGTGTTTGGTTCTCTGGTGAGGTATGTAGCAGTTCTGAAAAATCTTTAGCTGCTTTTTGGTAGTCTTGCTGTTTTAAATGGCACAAACTCAAATTGTATTGAACGGTAAAATAATCACGATCATTGGTATCCACGGACAAAGCTCTCAAATACCACTTTTCAGCTTCTTTAAATCGTTCTGCCTTAAAAGCCTGATTGCCGGTTTTAAGCGCTGAATAAAACTTCATTTTTGGAAAATTATATTTTAGAAGACTGACCTGCTTTTTTAATTTGGGAAAATTATGTGCATCTTGTAACAACGTATGGATTTTGAAGGCGCTATAGCCATAAAACTTGGATTTTTTGGGTAATTGAAGAAACAACTGGTTCACCGAAGTCCAATCGTTCTGATGAGATAGACTGGCCAATTTCAAGTATTTAAGCTCATTGTCCATTGTTAGCAGTGGTCCGCTCAAATGATGGTCGATGGTTTGTACGACTTTCGGGTATTTTTTCAAAAAATAATTTAACCAGGCAATATTTCGGTATATGGAGGCTTTGTAAGAAAGTTTGGGATTCAATTCTACGGCTTTTAGGTATGCATCGAGACTTTTTTGATACAGCTTTAATTGGAAATACACCAGACCCGAAATCTCATTCATCTTATAGTATAGGGGGGCATGGGAAAGGGTTTGATGATCTATGCTTTCCAGAAGCAATTGGGCATCATTTAAGTATCCCAGGTTAGTCAAGGCTATAAGGGTGGCGTAGTTTAATCGAAAATCCCGTTCTGAAATAGAGTTCTGATCATCGTATTGCTGCATGAGGGCATATTGCTTTTTAAACTCCTTTTTCTGAATCATTACCAGGGATGATAGATAATACGCTTCCAAACGAAGTCTTTTGTTTGATGATTGATGAAGTGTTTTTGTGTAAATAAGGCAATCATCCCATTTTTTCTTATTGTACTTGACCCAAGCCAACCATAGTGTGGCAGTTTCCCCTGCTATCGATGTGGAAGGCAGTATGGATAGAAATTTCTCTTCAGCCTTATCAATTTCACCAGTTCGGTAGTAACGCACACCATTTTCCAGAATACCGTTATCTCCCAGAAATAGCTCTGACAGTTCTCCAAATAAACCTGTCAATCCGCTAATTCTAACATTTTGCGGAAAGTCTTCCGGTAGTTGATAATCTGAAAAGGCAAATTCGGGAATGTACGCTTCGTGAGCGTTATTGGGAGATCGTAGATCAAAAGTATGCTGACGTATCTCCGGAATACTGCTTTTTTCTTTAAAAGATGATTGAATGATTACATGATGCGGTTGAAGTTCCTGTGCTGATAAAAAAGAGGAATCACCGAAACAAAAAAGAAAAAGCAATAATGTTGGAACAATATGATGTTTCATTAGTCTATTTGGGAAAGTATATACTGATCTTATTTCAAGTTTCACTAATAATACTTCAATAATGATTATGGGTGTACTATTTTTTAACGGATCTGACAAATGATGCCCTCAAACTTTAGAGAATAGCACAATATGATCCTCCCGAACTATTTATATGGTAAAGGAAGGATTTCTGTGCTCCATCTATGTAAAGTATTGATGAGATGCGTAATATTTTACTTGGTTTAAATTATTGGCCATCATAACTATTGGAACCGACTCCAAATGTCTTTAATAATAAACATTAAGTGAACTATATATATCGGTCTTAGCAGCAGCTTGATTCAGATCATATAGTGATTTGCTTGGGTGGGTACATGCAAGCGAATACTACTATAATATTCCCTAGTGAAGGAGTTTACCGTGAATTTGTAAGGATTTACACAGATACAAGAAGGGTGGTGGTTTTATTTTCGAGTTAGACCGGTATGGAAAAAATGTGTGCGTTTTAAATTTTTCAAAAAGGATTCATTTTTTATTTTCGGGCGGTGCTGGAGTGAAGTAACCTTGCCAGGGCATATTAACTAATAGGGTATCAATATTAAAATGAAAATTACTGATAAAATTTCAATAAATGGAAATGGTGGGAAAAAAGTATTAATGGCTGGAAATTGTGTGTTGGAAAACAAGGCCATTGCTTTCAAAACTATAGAATTTTTAAAAGAATTGGCTACATCGTTGGATGTCGAGTTTATTTTTAAGGCCAGTTACAAGAAAGACAATCGATCATCTGAAAAATATTTTTCCGGCTTACCTCTACCGGATGCACTAAAAATTTTTGAAGAAGCAAAAAATGAGTTTGATGTTCCCATTGTTTCGGATATTCACTATCCAACGGAGCTGGCCGAAGGTGCTGCTGAAGTCTTGGATGTTTTACAGGTTCCTGCTTACCTGGCCATGCAGACAGAGTTGGTATTGAGTTTGGCAAAAACAGGCAAGCCGTTGAATATTAAGAAACCGCAGTTTCTACATCCGGAAGAAATGGAAAAAATCTGCAAAAAAGTTGAATCAAGCGGCAACCATTCGATTCTATTGACGGAACGGGGAGCCTGTTTCGGTTATCGAGACTTGGTAGTTGATATTCGCTCTTTTCAGATTATGAAATCACTAGGCTACCCTGTTTTTTTTGACGCCGGGCATTCCATTCGAAAATACGGAATTCCCAGTAGTGATCCGGCAGGTGGCACCAAGCAATTTCTGCAATCGTTAATGTCTGCCTGTGCAGCCACTGATATAGCAGGATTGTTTATTGAAGTCCATCCTGATCCGAAAAATGCACTTTGCGACGCTGCCAGTCAATTAAGCTTTGATGAAGCAAAACGGATGATTACCAGGTATTTTGATATTGCCAGGTTTGTTGGTGATCTTAAAAACTAGGTTAGACAAAATACTGGGGGAAAACTAATCACTGCGCTATTGCAACAGACTAGAAAATTGGACCATGGTTTTAGCAATCTATTAAAAGCTATTCCTTTGATAAAATCCGTGGTTCCATTAATATGAAAACCCTCCGGAACATCTCCTTCCTTTAATAGTATTGTGTTATTTAACTGCTGCCAAAAGTCCTCGTTTTTTTCCAGTGGTGATGGACGCTCCGACGTATTTGGTTTATAGTCTGTTATCGATTAATTTTATAAAACATACAATAGTTTTTAACCGATATAAAAATGATACGAACAATAGGCATTATTGGCGGTACCGGGCAAATGGGCTGCATGTTTGAGCAATATTTTACTTCACTGGGCAAAAAAGTCTTGATTTCAGATGAAACAACCTTGAAATTTGAAAAGGAACTTATCAACCAAAGTGAATTGATTATCATCAGTGTTCCCATTGAAGAGAACAGTGCTGTAATCGATAGAATAAGCCCCTGGTTGACTAAAGATCATCTATTATCGGATTTTTCATCTGTTAAGAGTGAAATTATTCCTAAAATGATGACAACAGAAGCCTGTGTCATCTCCTGTCATCCCATGTTTGGTAAGCTTCCAAGCATTGCCAAACAAAATATCATTCTATTGCCGGTTAACCCCGGGGGGTTTTTATCCGAATACCAATGTCTTTATCGGGATTTGGGTTTAAATGTTGTGGTGATGGATGATTGGAAGAAACATGATGAGTCTATGAGTTTCATCCAGGGATTAATGCACTTTTTTCATATTGTATTTACCCAAACCATGAAATCCAAAGAGGTTGATCTTTCAACCATTCTTTCCATTTGCAGTCCTGTTTACCAGGCTAATTTTGCCTTCACCTGTCGTATTCTTCAAAGAGATCCAAATCTCTATACTCACATATTGATGGATAATCCCGAAAATTTGGATGTGTTGAGTACATTTATCGAGCAGGCCCAGGAAAATATCAAATTGATTCAAAATAAGGATGAAACCGCTTTTAAGCAGCGGTTTATTGAAAACCGAGGTTTCCTGGGTGAGTTTGGAGAGATGTTTAGCCATCAAAGTGATTTCCTGGTGGAAAAAATGAAAGAATACACTAAGTAGCAACGTTGCCAGATTTGATCAGTAGTCCGATTTACATTGTTTCTCTATCGATTTTGACTGTGTCAATAAGGGTATTGTCTGTTTTTATAAATTTTTTCTTGAAATTTCATTGATTCCATGCAAAGAACTGAATGTTGGTAGAATTTGAGAATATTCAGTAATGTCAAAATATTGGTTTGATAACGTGGAGAAAATTCAATGAAAACGGTACAGCATGGATTGAGCTTGATGGAAGTAATGATTACACTGGTTATTGTCGCCATCATTGCTGGGATGATTTATCCCAGATATCAAAAAATGGTTACCCGTTCCAAACAGGCCGAGGCAAAAACAGTTCTTCAATCTATTTATATGGGACAGGATTTATTTAAAACTACCAATCAGATCTATTGTGAAAGGTTGGAAGACTTGGATATTGAGGTACCTTCCAATGCAAAATATGCCTATTCGGTCAGCATTGAAGAGGGAGGTAATTCGTTTCTTGCCAAAGCAGTAGCTAATATTGACGATGATCCTGCCATTGATGAATGGCAGATTAATCAGGATAATCAGTTGGTTAATACGATAAACGACGTCATTGAATAATGTGAGGTGTCGATAAAATTGAAAGGTGGTGGCTCTGTTTTTTTGTTGAAACAGGGCAAGATTTCTCGAATGGAGAACATGCTTTTCATTAAGGTGAGTTAGCTGTCAAATTTTTAAAGTTTGTTTAAATTTGTTTGACAAAATCGACTGATATCGATATTTATGCGATGACTAGTAAACGATACTAACAAAAGATGTAATCTCACTGATTCGTTTATTTGGTTTTCAGGTGGGAATAAAGCATAATAAATCAGGGCTGGCAGGCTTACCAAGTGGATCTAATACTGTAGAAAGGAGAGTTAAAACTAAAGTATCAGTAAAGGCAGGCCTGCCATTTTCTTATACTTCTTCACAGCTTTTCTTTCTGCTGGTTCAAATTCTTCGTCCAAAATCCTCATGCATTCTTACGGTTTTAGATATTTCATCTTACTATTGCAGCGATAAAAAGGCAATAAAAATAGCAAAACAATAGAAAGTACAAACCTCAAGAAATATTGATAAATAGTCAGTTTCTTTTCATAGTGCAGTGTTACTTGTGTCCTATTTTGTATATCGCCTCTTTTTTTTGTCGATCTGTTTTTTGTTGCAGATGATCATACTGAAACCAAAATATATTTGAGCAGCGTTTCATTTATCACTAACTATTGGAACTTTTGAATAGTTCCGAAAAATTCTGTCTTCCCGATTCAATCAGAGAGTAAAGGACTGGAACAACGATTAAGGTTAAAACCGTGGCCACAGCCAGACCATATATTACTGCCAATGCCATTGGTAACCACATTTGTCCGGACTCCGAACCAAACATGACTATTTGGGATCGGGAAAAACTGATGTCTAGTCCCAGGGTAACCGGTAATAAAGCCAGAATGGTAGTCAAAGCGGTTAATAAAACAGGTCTCAAACGCAGCATACCACCGAGCACAATGGCTTGTCTTCGTGGCAAACCTCTTTCCCTTAGCTGCTGAATATAATCAATCAATACAATGGCATTGTTGACTACCACACCTGCCAGGGAAATAACTCCAATACCTCCCATCATGATGCTGATCGGACTCTGATGTATGATCATGCCCAGGAAAACCCCCATAAATGATAAAAATACCGATGTAATAATAATAAACGGCAAAGCCAGGGAATTAAACTGGGTGACCAGAATCAGAAAAATTAAAAAGACAGCCACCAAAAAACTTCTGGGCAGATATTCTTCCATCTCCTTCTGACTGGTATTTGCTCCTGAGTACTTAATGTCAAAACCGGGTGGTAGCTTATATTCTTTCAAAACATTTTGTACACTGTTTAACACTTCGGTGTCGGAAATCTCTTCTGCGTCGCCCGAAACCGTCACTACTCGTTTGGTACCGATATGACGGATGGACCCCAAGGCAATCGCGTTTTTTACTTCCGCCAGTTCGCTCAAAGAGACCGATTCTCCCAATGGTGTTTTGATATGTAATGATTCAAGGTTGGTGACGGATACCCGGTATTCAGGGTCCAGTCGAACTATAATATCGTATTCTTTTTTCCCCACTCGATAGGTTGAGACAATTTTTCCATTAAATGCAGTTCTTAAAATGCCAGCCACCTGGGAAGTTCGCAATCCCAGACGAGCTGTTTTTTCCCGGTCAATAATTACCTGGATTTCAGACCGATTGGCTTTGAAGTTATCATCCAGATTGACCAAACCACGTACATCCTTTATTCGCCTTTGAATATCAAGGGAAATCGATTTCAGCATATTCAAATCCTCCCCGGCTATTTCAATATTTACTGGTTTACCGGTGGGAGGACCGTGGGTGGCTTTTTGAATTTTGTATTTGGCGCCGGAAAAAGTATCAATTATTTTCCTTAATTGCTTAATGATATCTGTAGGTAACATGGTTCTTTCCTGCCAGTTAGGAAATGAGGTTACGATATGGCTTAAATGTGTTGTTTTACCGGTATTGGAAATACTTCCCCTGGCTTGTCCCACATTGGCTACAATGGACTTGGTTTTGTCATAATAGGGTAAGGTTGCTTCTTCTACATTCTTTACCATCATGTCCGATTGTTCCAAAGTTGTACCAAATGGAGCTTCTACTTGAATAGTCGCACTTTCCGGTTCTGAGGTGGGGAAAAACTCGACTCCTGCTATAGGGAGAGTCATTTTGATATATGTAGCGATAATAAATATCCAGATGAATACAATACCTAAAACAACAATGGCTCGATGATTTAATGACCAGTTGAGAATATTGCGATATCCCCTTAAAATTTTGCTGTTTTCGGCAATTTTAATTTCATCATTAATTTTCAGTTGTTTGGCTTTTCGCATAAAGGTGGAACATAATACGGGGTTGATAATTAATCCGACAAACAATGAAGCGGAAAGTGTTATTATCAACGTTATCGGCATATAACTCATGAAGTCACCCATAATGCCCGGCATAAACAATAAAGGGAAAAATGCAGCCAAAGTGGTCATAGTGGAGGTCATTACCGGAATTGCCACCTCACCTACACCGATTTTTGCGGCTTCTTTTGGTAAGAGCCCCAATTCTATGTGCCGATAGATATTTTCCACAATAACAATGGCATTATCCACTAAC
Source organism: bacterium (assembly GCA_041556995.1). Classification (GTDB taxonomy): domain Bacteria; phylum SAR324; class SAR324; order XYD2-FULL-50-16; family XYD2-FULL-50-16; genus JAHJTV01. The sequence continues at coordinate 86,483 of JBFFHJ010000028.1, forward strand.
ATTCCAAGGGCCATAATAAGACCGAACAACACAATCATGTTTAAGGTAATGCCTATTGTCTGGATGATCATAAAAGTAATCAACATGGAAAACGGTATGGCGGCAGCCACAAAAATGGAGTTTCTGAATCCCAGGATAAACACCATCACCAGAAGAACCGATACCAGACCCGAATACATATTATTTTCCAGATCTCGAATAAAAAATCGCACCCATTCGCTGTGATCTGATAAAATGGTGAATTCCACGTTATTCCCATGTTTCTTCCGCTCATCTATTATGATCTCCTTAACTCGATCAGTAATTTCAATCAGGTTTTCTCCTGACCGTTTTGATATATGAAGGGATACTGACTCAATATTGTTTAATCGGGATCGTGATGTCACTTCCAGAAAACCGAATTTTACATCTGCGACATCTTCGATGAATACAGGGATCTGGTTAGGTGCTGTAACAATTATCTGGTTAATATCTTCGGGCGAAGTAATTTCCCCGGGAACACGGATCATATATTTAAGGGGTCCCA
>JBFFHJ010000029.1:0-86843 GCA_041556995.1 bacterium
GATTCTTAGTGACAGAATAAAGGCTGGGAAACTTGATAGTGCTAACCTCGCATCGAAAGTAGGCAATAAGGAATTCAATAAATATGATTATTTGCTCGGTGAGGAACTCTTGTGTTTGGATTTTGCCAGTAGGTGTCTTTGTTCATCTGGATCATGGCGGTTTTTCCAAGATCTTCATCGAAGAATGATTTCTTAGTTTTATTTCATTCTGGTCTGCCCGCCGGCCACCTGATCCCCAAACAAATTTATTTAATCCACTTCATGACCTGTGGACCAATCCGAAACCGGATATCTGATAAGAATGTGGCCACCACCAGACCATGCTTACGTATTAATGAAATCTTATCCAAAGTATTAAAAATGCTAAAAATAAAACGGCCAAAATCTGTAAAAAAAACGGCACAAGCCAAGAAAATGGAGCAGTCGAATGATATAGGTTTTTTCATCAGTAGGTCAGTCATCTTAAAAGATGTGATTCCATTTTTCCTTTGGTTTTTGCTACTTATTTTGTCTGTCTTGAGTATTGATTATTTTTTGCATAATTTTCAATTAATGTGGGTCGGAAGGTTTTTGGGAATACCGGGCATTCTCCTGCTAATACTTTCTTTTGTTTATTTGATAAAAAAACGCAGAATAATCAAGATGGGATCTATCCAAAGTCTGTTATCAGTTCACATCCTCCTGACATGGATAGGTACTCTATTAATTACTGTACATGCTGGAATACATTTTAACGCCATACTTCCATGGTCAGCATATTTTTGTATGCTTATAGTCGTTATAAGCGGATTAATTGGAGAATACCTTTTAAAGGAGGCAAAAAAAACATTGAGATTCAAATATTCATATTTGCTTGATCAGGGATATTTAAAGGAACAAGTGGAAAAGAAAGCATATCTGGATGCACTAACAGTCAAAACAATGATGAAGTGGAGATCAGTTCATAAACCGATAACTTGGATTTTTGGTATCCTGGTAATTTTACACATATTCACTGCTTTGATGTTTTGGAGTTGGTTTAAATGATCAAATCATCATCAATAATTCTGATTTTTATAGTACTGACTTCCTGGTTAGTATATTTGTTTCCCGGGGAAGCCATCAGTCCGGGTGATCTACTGGAAAAACATGGTCACCTTGAAGAAAGCTGTTCGAATTGCCATGTTACTTTTAAAGGGGCCCAAAGCGAAAAATGTGCACAATGCCATATCCCGGAGAAAATCGGTGTATTCAAAGCAAATAGCCAAATCATCAACCAGGGTAAAAAGCGTCTCTCCTTCCATGCCAAGCTTAATGCAGATTCATGTATATCATGTCATAAGGAACATCAAGGTCGATTCACACTAAGGCAAACGGTCCGGTTCTCCCACGAGATGCTTGGAATTAATGATACAAAAAGCTGTATGGAGTGTCACCAGAAACCAACCAATTCTATCCACCAACAGGCCAGTCAGAATTGTGGCCGGTGTCATAATCCGACCAATTGGGCTTCCGTGGATATCGATCATAATACCTATTTTCAATTTGATAGAGACCATCAAACAGATTGCTCGACATGCCACCCAGGTTCAAACTACAGGAAATATACTTGTTACGGTTGCCATGAGCATTCACCTCGTAAAATTGAACGTGAGCATGTTAAAGAGGGTATACACGATTATGAGAACTGTGCTGAATGTCACCGCAGCGGCGACGAACATGATATCAGGAAACCAAGAAAAGTAAAAAATCGAGATATCAGATTCACTGATAAAGAAACTAAGCGGCATGACAGGAAATCGAAGCACTCCTCTGACCGTTCCCATAAGTCAAAAAAGCATTTGGATGATGATAACGGTTATGAACAAGACGAACACTAATCCTGCTTTTATATCGATGTCCCATGCCAAAATAGGCGAATATAATTTAGTAACAATGTATTCATTTGATTTTAATTAAAAAGTTGTCACTAAGAATACTGTTTAATACCTGATATATTAGGATAAAAAGGGGACGCAATTCCCATATCAGGCGCTCTCAACCGTTTTAACCTGCGTTATTCATCGTTTTGTTTTGAAAACCACAGATCAAGCAGGTATTCAACTTTATCAAAAAAGTAAGGAAATAATGTATATAGGACAAGCAGCAAAATTGACAGGTACAACCCCAAAGGCTATTCGACACTACGAAGCCATAGGATTGATGGCACCACCAAAACGATTGGGTAAGTATAGAGATTATACTGAAAGAGATATTAATGTGATTCGCTTAATTAAGAGTGCACAAAAGTATGGCTTTAAACTCTCTGAACTTGAAATTATAGTAAAAAAGAGATCAGACGAAAAATTTCCTTATGGTGAAATTATTGAAGCTATTGGGAAAAAACGTCAGCAGATAAAATCTGAAATTAGTCAACTAATGGCTCTGGATGAGGGATTGTCAAAATTGAATGACCAGATAAAAGGACAAAAATGTTCCTGCTAATTTTTTCGCTTGACTCTACCCTAAAGGGCATACTTTATAGTCATCTTCATACGATAAATATTTTAATCTAATTTTGAGGAGGATTTTAAATGCAGGATTATAAAGCGAAATATGTTAAATACTTGGAATCTCACAATTTGCTGTCATTTGCCACTGCTGATGATAAAGGGAACCCTTTTGTTAGATCTGTTGAATATGTCAATGATGGTCCGAATGTTTATTTCCTTACGAATACGACATGCACTAAAGTTGAACATATTAAAAATAATCCCAATGTGGCTTATACAGTTGATGAAGATCTTGAAGATTGGACAAAAATCCAAGGGATTCAAATGCGAGGAAAAGCCTTAATCATTGGAGACAAAGAAGAGAAAAAAAGAGCTATTGACATGTTAATGTCCAAGTTCCCTCAATTTAATAAAATGGAATCAACAGATGTTGAAGTATGCATAGTTAAGATAATTCCAAGAACTGGAATTTTTATCGATAATCCATCCGGCATCGGAAAACGGTATGAGGTTCACTACAGCTAAATTATAGTCGAATCGGGATAGGTACTTGAGAGGCTTGAGTGCACTTCTCGGTTTTAGTTTAAGCTAAAAATCAGGAGGATTGGTATTTGCAACATCAATATGGGGAAGTCAACAGCAGTGCTATCTGTTATCAAAAATACTTCGTTGTTTCAGAAGTTCAAAAATCATTTCCACTGACTTCTCCAAGGAGGTATTAGCTGTGTCCACCACTAAATCAGCGTCAGGTTCTTCGTAAGGTGAAGATATACCTGTGAAATTTTTTATTAAGCCACTTATTGCTTTTTTATAGTACCCTTTTAAATCCCTTTGTTTGCAGACCTCGACAGAGGATTTACAATAAATCAGCACAAAATTGCTCTCCCCTACCAAATTTTTCACTTGCTGACGATCTTTATTAAATGGGGAGATAAAAGCAGTGAGGACAATCGTACCTGACTCCATGAACAGTTTGGTGACTTCACCAATTCTTCTGATATTTTCAATGCGATCTTTATCATCAAAGCCCAGATCGCCGCAAAGTCCATGTCTTACGTTATCACCATCCAATACTATCGTCCGACAACCCATTTGGTGTAATTGTTCTTCAACGGTATGTGCCAAGGTCGATTTCCCCGATCCAGACAATCCGGTAAACCAAAGTAAAATACTCTTATGACCATTTAGTTTCTCTCGTCTCTCTCTTGTTACAGTTGCATTATGCCAAATGGTATTTGTGCTTTGTTTCCCATTCATCAGCAATGTTCTATTCATCCTTTCTTCTCTGATTATTATAGTTCTTTAATGTCCAGAAATAGTTCTTTTTACTTTACAGGATATAAAACAGATGGCTATCAGATAAAATGCTGAAATTGAGTTAATATTCCAAATATAAAACAAAAAGGAGAATTGAATACTAAAATGATTCTAATCGAATAAAACAAACAGATCTTTTTTCGCGCGAGGCTTTTTTTTGTACACCACGTCATTAGGATTATGGGAGAAGAAAGCATAAAATCATTATACACCCCAATATATTAGGGGCGTACAGAGAAGTAGAATGCCTTTTAAAGAATGGGACATCCGTTGTAACGGAGGTTCTGGCTTTATAAGTTCCACAGCTTGGACTTACTGAACCTGAACTATTAATTGAAGTGCTTAATGTATAAGCAGTTGAATTAGTAGTAATCATCCCCGGCAATTTCTATCCAGTCGATATCTGCGCTCTCACCGTCAGTATTTGTTGTTAAAGTAATGGTGTTTGTTCCCGAATTCAGATTTGCGCTAAACGATACGGTTGAAAACTCTGAACTTGTAGTTTCCGGTAAAAAAACAGTTTGACTTGAACCATTAACATCCATATCAACTGAGGATACCATTGAAACTTTTCGTGTATATCTTAAAGTAATTGTAGTTGCTCCGGCTGAGGATGCGGAATAATTCCATACTATTTGTTTGCCGGCACTATTACTCAGGTTAATAGCATAACCATTATCAGCAGCACTATACGATTTAAGTGAGCCATCATAAGAAATTAAGCGTGAATCATCATCTTCGATACGGTCACCAGGAGGGTCTGGTATTCCTCCATCTTCAACAAATACGGCAGTAACAGACTTGTTTTCATCCATATAAATGAAAGCAGATGTACTTGTTCCACTTGCTGCACCGGTCCAGTTACTAAATGACCATCCACTTGCGGCTGTAGCCGTGACCGTTGCGGTAGTACCTTCGTTATAAGTACCTGCACCGGTTACAGTTCCTGAGCCTGAAACACTGGTTGATAATGTGTAAGTATTTGTTGGAGGATCAACAACACCACCATATTCTATGGCTCCCAAATCAAGGGGACCATTACCCGAAACGCCTGAGGCAATACAACCGGCATCTATCAATGAACTGCTCGAAGAGAGGTTTAAGAAACCGTTAGATGTTGGGGCATTATCAGGCCCTTGAGACAATGTTTGAAAATCGGAACTACTTACAGAGATAATCCAATCAGTATCTGTATCATCAAAAGCATTGCACGAAATTGGAGCGTCACCTACTATTCTATCGGTATGGTTTCCATCAAAGGTGATGCAGTTTCTAAATGTATGAGAAGCATTGTCCCTTGTGTGATAATTATAATCTCCATTATTATAGGAAGTTAAATTATAAAATTTAATATTCCCAATGTTTCCGTTATCGGTAAACCCGTGTTTCCCATTGCTAAATGCGATACACCTGCGTAATTCATGGTTTACGGTATTGCTTGAAGAACCAAGTTTAAAACCATTTTTATCACCGTTACCGGAAGTAACTCCATCTGTAAGCACTCCATTATTATGTGCGATACAATCCTCAAGCAAAACGATCCCGATTGGTCCGGTTTCAGACTTTGTATATAAATCCCATCCATCATCTATATTATGATGAGAAACACAACTGCGAAAAATATTTCCGGTGCCACATGTTAATTTGGCTGCGAAACCATCAGCATCCTCATTATCTGAGTCTGCATTATCATATGCCTCACAACCTACAATTAAGTTGTTTGAAGGCCATTCGCTGATTTGATCTGCGTCGGTGTTGTATCTGCTAAGTTGGAGTCCAGAATCGTGATTACGCCTGAAGATACAGTTTTCAATGGTGTTGTTATTACCTGATAATAACATCCCGTTATCGCCTGCCCTTTCAATAATAATACCTCGCCAGTGCCAGTAATCACCGTCCATAACGATCCCTCTGCTGGATGAGTTTTCAATATCATCAAATTGCAGAATTGGGGTTTCGTTGGAGTAGGCATAAACATGAATATTTGCACTTGAAGTACCACTTTTTGTTATAACAACTGATGATGTTGTCATAACATGAGTCCCTCCTCTTATATAGATATAATCACCTGCCGAAACAGCATCAACAGCTTTTTGCAGGGTTTTAAACGGATTGGAAGTAGATGTTCCTGAATTCGAGTCACTTCCGTTTGTGGCAACATAATAATTGGCCGCCATAACTCCTACAGCAGAGAACAACATCATAAGCGTTAAGCTAAATAAAAATTTTTTCATAACTTGGAAATTGAGAAGTTAATAAATAGTTAATTATTAAATAGCGCTCCAAGTTCAAACCTGGGGCAATTGTATATTAATTTAAAAAACCTTACTTCGAATTCATGTTATTTTAGCAATTCTGAAGGTCTGAATATTAAATGGGTTCCCAAAGTACTTGCTAAAATATCTTACGTCACTAAACACAACCTTTGAAGCTGACAGCTTGATCGGCATGTTCGAATTTGGTATTCAATTTCCGGAGCTGCCTTTGAGCTTAGGATCTCCATAAATTGTATCCGACATTCTGTATGCTTCATGTTGATTGATGGATCGATAAAGTTATAACCGATAGATCCATCAAGTTTGTACAGATTTCCATCGTAGGATTACAATAGTTCCTGTGCGGGGAGTCTTCTCCCTATTTTTTCATAGATATGGGCGAGAAGAAGGTCGATCCGTTTTTTAAGATATTCATTTTCCAGGCGAATCTCTTTATTTTTTTCGCGAAGTTGGTCAATGATTTTTATAAGTTGGACGGGATCTATTGAGCTATCCAAGTAAATTGTTTTCACCATTTCAAAGTAACTCAATAGAATTAAAATATCAATACTTTAAATGCCTTTTGCTTGAAAAAATAGGTTTTTATCCCTTGGGATATAAGACTGACACGCAGGGCTCGATTTTTACGATAACTGAACTGGAAGTTAACGGCTTTGATGAACTGAGTCGGTTCAATCTGGATCTCCAATATCAAAAAGTTGATAGTTTCAACGGTTGCTTTTCACAATACTGTCTTTGAGATATGAGTCCCTGTGGACGATACAGATGATGTGTGCCAATGGTGCATTCCTGACTATTGGCAATTGGATTCCTAATTTTCCATTTTAATTTATAAGAAGTAATTAGCACTATATTTTATTTCACATAATTGTTTGTACGGTCTCTGCAATCATCCGTTTAACATCATTTCGTTCATGAATGGAAATACCAGGTCCGGTGCCTGCAATCGGAATTAGGTAGTTATCATCAAATCCGTGACGCTTCAAACGTGTACTATATCGTTCAAAGGTTGCTTTTATAACCGATTCATCGGGACCCGCTTGACTAAGAATCAAAATCAGTTTTTTTCCTGGAAGTAAACGCGTAATCTTTGGATTTGTTATATAATCCGATAAATAAAACGAATAAAAGCGATCAATACAGCCTTTTGTCTGAGCTGTCACATCCCCCCAAAAAATACCTGATGAAATGGTAAGGACATCTGCTTCTGAAACACTCTGCAAAACTTCTTCCAAATCATCTTGCAGACAGCACTTTTCCAATCGAGTCTTGCAAATCATACACTCTTGACAACCGCAGTATTCAAGCGAGTTAAGTTCATAGCGTTTAAGTTCTGCACCATAAGCTGCTGCTGTATCCATAAACCAATCCATTGCGATTGTACTGTTCCCTTTCAATCGTGGACTTCCTACCAAGCAAGTTATCTTTTTCATTTTGTTTCCTTTAATTGCAATTAAATAACTGTTTTCTACAACCTCTGCCACCCGTAGATTTGAACTATCAATCGTACTACCAGTAAGGCTTGAAGTTTAAAAAAAAGAGATACCGACCTTTAACTAAACAAAGCGTTGGAAACTGGTTTTAATAGAGCTAATCAAATCTTAAAACGCTTGACACAAGATAACACTTCAAAATATATTTATGAAATTAATTTTCCAAATCTAAACTATTGATGAAATAGATAACTTAAAAGCGCAGATGAATCTGAGAAACATTGATCTCAACCTGCTGGTTGTATTGGATGTTTTAATACAGGAAAAAAATGTAACCAGAGCAGCAGAAAAGATAGGGCTTAGTCAATCAGCAATGAGTAGTGCATTAAATCGATTAAGGGATATCTTGGAAGATAGACTGTTGATTCGTCAGGGAGATCGTATGGTCCCGACAGCACGAGCCCAAAATTTGGCAGGACCTATCCGCAGAATTCTGAAAGACATAGAGGATACACTATATTCCTGCCCGACATTTGATGCGAAAAAATCAAATCGAAAATTCTCGATCGCCACTACCGATTATGGTGAATTTGTAATTCTTCCGAAATTGGCTTCTCAATTGGAGAAAGTAGCACCAGCAATTGAACTCGAATTGATACGTATCGAAATAAAGGATATCTTCAGCTTTTTGGAGAAGAGGCGTGTGGACATGGTAATATCGCCCAAATTTGAGCTACCGGCTGGGTTTGTATTTGAATCCTTATTCGATGAAGACTTTGTTTGTTTAGTACGGAGCCACCATCCGAAAATAAAAGATAAATTGACATTGGATGATTATCTTCAAGCCAAACATTTACTTATTTCACAAAGTGGTTCTCGCATTGGGATAGTAGATAAAGCGTTAAAAAAAATAGGTCTGACTCGTCAAGTAACGATTACATTGCCCCATTTTATGATTGCTCCTTGGGTAATATCAGAAACTGATGCAGTCATTGCCATTGCCAGAAGAATTTCTGAGCGATTCATCAACTTTATGCCTTTAAAATCGTTCCCTTGTCCAATCGAAATTGAAGGATTCACAATGGGCATGACATGGCATCGGCGTTTTGAAAACGATCCGTCTCACAAATGGTTTCGGAATCAACTATATCAATTGAAAGAATTACTCGAACCAGAGCGATGAATCCATACATCATCTTTTGTCTTGATCCTTTCAATAATGAATTCCCGTTTTTATACAAAAGAAATTTAACGGGTTCCTTTCACTTTGTTTTATTCCTCACCAGCTAAAATAGGTCTCCCACCATCCCGGACTCGACTGTTTTGCTGAGTGCTGCTGTCTGACTGTTGAAATATTCATTAGATCAACTGAGATGGAAAATAAACCTTTGTGAGATTTCCAGCAGATTTTTATCCTCTTTCAAATTGTGGATAAAGTAACAATAGCAAAGCTGGAGGTAGATGTTCCAGAAAGAGATGTGTTGATGACAGTGATTAATGATAATGGGGATCTGTATAATTTTGGAGTAGATTTCAAAAGGTTCGTTCAGAAATCGCACTTTAATCCCGCTCCAAACCTGGTAGATGATTTTGCTTGGAAAATCATTGGTGCCAAACTTCTCCACTTGATTTCTGAAATAGAGATAGCTGTTTTCATGCGCCGGATTGGGATCATGGCTGATCAATTTATGAATCATATATCCGTTACATCAGCTGCTAACATGTTATTTTCAACAATTGAGTTAACTTATACAAATATTCATTTTACACAAAACCAAGCGATCAACGCCAGCTATAGGCGGCCGCTGTTCTGATTTTGAATTAACAGTATTAGAATCCATAATTTATTCTTTTTAGATTACTGGTAAAATAAAAGAATCCTTTTGAAAATATTGTTTATTAATGATTGATATTTATTTCTTTTTTTGTGAATCACTTTTGCCCGGTATAGCTGATGACTTATTGATCGAATTTCCAGTACTTAAAAATTTTTTTTAGGGGGTTGCGGCTTATTGTTCGTCCTCGCAGTATTTCTTCCTTCTTCCTATTCTTTTAAATTGAGCCAACAGTAGTTTCTGCATATGGGCTTTTTACCAGACATCATGTTTCTGAAACTTTTTGACATATCCAAAATTATAATTTAATTGTAAAAAAATAGTTTTTAAGGTATCATTTAGACATTCTCATTATTTGTACTTTGTTTTTTTTAGAATGGAGATAAGGCATGAAAAGAAAGTTGATTATGATGATTTGCCTTGGAATCATAGCATCTGTAACGTCTGGTGTTGCAAGGCCCCTTGAACTGGTGACGCTTCAATACCCACCCTACGAATACAAGGAAAATGGAGAAATTAAGGGAATTGCTGTCGAAATTGTGAGAACGGCCTTTCATAAAATGAAACAACCGATTAAGATCAAATTGTATCCTTGGTCGAGAGCTATTAGAAAGGTAGAAATAGGAGATTCGGATGCCATATTTACGGCCTATAAGAACCCTTCAAGAGAAAAATTCTCCGATTTTTCGAAGGAAGTATTGATGCCGCAAGTTATATCCTTATTCGTGGTGAAGGACTCTCCAATCAAATTTGATGGAGATCTCAGTAAACTTGCTAAATATAACTTTGGAGCTGTAAGAGAAGTAAGTTACGGTTCTGTTTTTGACCAGGCAGTTAAGAGTGGGAAAATTCCACCGCCAGAATTGATTAGTACAGGTGAACATAATATGAGAAAACTCCTGGGAAGACGTTTTGAGATCCTGGTTAGCAACAAGTACGGAGCATTGTACATTCTCAAAAAAATGAACAAATTGGATCAGGTCAGGGAATTGTCGCCGCAAATACAAAGCGTTCCCAGCTACATTGCCTTTTCAAAAAAAAGAAATCTTGCTTCCATACGGGACAAGTTCGATGTTGTTCTGGCACAAATGAAGCAAGACGGGACTTATGACAAAATAATAAAGGACTTTTTCAAATAAGCAGACTGTATTTCCAGCTTGGAGGCGTTACTTATATTTACTCTCTGATGCTAGTAAACGCCTTAAAATGAGTATCAAAAGTCAAAGTTACTGATTTTCTGATGGCTTTGGAAAAAGTTTTATGTTTTTTTCCAGTTCTGTTTTTCTTTTTAAATCTTTTAAATACTCTCTATAATCCTCCAGGATATCTTCATAATCCAATTCACAATACCTCAAGGCAAGTTGAATCTCGCGTAACTGAGCTTCGGCACTTTCCATTCTAATTACCTTTATTACGAATTTGATTGAATTACGGGTGAACGAAATCTTGATAATTTTGAATTAAGTCAAGCATGGCACGCATGAGCGCAACTTTTACTTTGACATTCTTCTTTTTACAAAAATCTTTGAAATCATTATAGATTTGCTCATCAATTTGATTCGTTAAGGTGACATTTTTATCAATCTTTATATTGAACGGATCAGTTGTAATTCTAAATAGCTCTTTGTCGCCGAACAGTTGTTTGACTTCTGCTTCATGCTCAACCAGAAATTTTAAAAGAGAACGGCTTTTTTCGTCAATGCTTTGCATACTGCTTTGATGCATGCTTCAATTTAGTTTAGTGTACCAATGTCCAAAAGTCAAGAATCTAGTAATTTCAGCTTATTTAAAGGGTCAGTCTGCTGTAAGTAAAAAATTGGTAGTAACTAATATTTTTTAATATCAATATACTAAGCAATGAGACTTTTAGACCGATTTAAAATCAAAGCTTTGAAGCTTTGTAGAATTAATTCTATTTGAAAATTAAAAAATGTCAACAAAAATTTCAAAATGTCAGAAACAACAGGTGAAGAATTTATGAGGATTTGTGGAGGATCAAGACTTCTTCTTTCTTTTTTCCAAGGTTATTTCGATACGGTTAAAAAAACCTCGAATCATTCGAACATCGCGTTCGTCGGGTTTGGCTCTGCCGATAAGATCTGAAAAACTAGTCCAAAGCGTATCTCTGGAACTTCGACGGAGAAAGTTTGTTTTTTCTAAAACTCGAAAAAAATGCTCTTTCATACCTTCGATATTTTTAGAAGAAGCCGGCTCGATTTGTTTTTCTTGTTGAATCGGTTTGGCATCATAGAGCTTTGACAGTTCATATAAAGTAACCATGACTGCCTGGGAGAGGTTCAGAGAGCTGCTTTTGCCATAACTCGGGATAAATATCCATTCATTACAAATATTTAAATCATTATTATTCAATCCGGATTGTTCCGGTCCAAAGACAATGGCAATTTTTGTTTGGGCGTTGAATTTTTTGAGGATTTCCGGCAGGCGGTATATACTGGTCAGCTTTTTTATTTTTTCCCTTTCCCTGGCGGTAGTGCCGATAATAAGATTATAGCCCTCAACCGCTTCTTCAAGCGATTTGAAAGTAACCGCTTTGTGTAAAATATAGCGGGCGTTCATGGAAAACATCCGAGCTTCTGCGTGGAAGTAATGGCATGGATTGACTAGCCGAAGATCTGTTACACCCATGTTGTCCATGGCTCGGGCTGCGGAACCGACATTTCCGGGTTGGGTGGGTTCAACCAGAACCACTGAAACTTGGCTGGGAGTAATGGAGTTCATTATTATTGTGAATTTTTTTAGAGTTAGCAGATCCGTTAGGTAAGATCTACTCCCTTGTTATTTCAGGATTTATGCAACCAGCTGGAACTGGGTAAAGAATCTATGCATCAAGACACTAAGAAATCAGTTTCTCGAAGTAGGGTATGGTTTTTTTCAATCCCTCTTCCAATTTGATATTTGGAGTCCAGTTCAATTCTTTTTTTGCCAGACTAATGTCCGGTTGCCGTTGTACCGGGTCATCTGCCGGCAGGGCTTTATAAACCAGTTTTGATTTTGAATTGGTAAGCTCGATGATTATTTTTGCCAGTTCCAGAATGGTGAATTCATCTGGATTTCCAGTGTTTACTGGACCTGGAAAGTTGTCTTTATTCATCATTCGGATGATTACTTCGATCAAATCATCGATATAACAGAATGATCGGGTCTGAGTTCCATCGCCGTATATTGTAATATCCTGATTTTGCAGAGCCTGGACAATAAAATTGCTGACAACACGGCCATCGTCCGGTCTCATATTTGGACCATAGGTGTTAAAGATTCTGATAATCTTGGAATCCACGTTTTGTTCTCTCAGGTAATCCATCATCAAGGTTTCTGCGGCTCTTTTTCCTTCATCATAACAACTTCGTAAGCCGATAGGATTAACATGTCCCCAGTAGTCCTCGGATTGAGGATGTACCTGGGGGTCTCCATAAACTTCCGAAGTGCTGGCATGCAGTATCCTGGCTTTTACCCGTTTAGCCAGTCCCAGCATGTATAGTGTGCCCAAAATATTGGTTTTCAGTGTTTTTATTGGATTGTATTGATAATGAATGGGTGATGCCGGACAGGCAAAATTAAAAATCCAGTCAGTTTCAATGAAATATGTGTGAGTAATATCATGCCGCGCAATTTCAAAATTGGGATGTTCCCGAATCTCACTCAGGTTATCTTTTGACCCGGTAAAAAAGTTGTCCAGACAAACGACTTCATGTCCTTCTTCCAATAACCTTTTGCATAGATGTGAGCCAATAAATCCGGCACCGCCGGTTACAAGGGTTCTTTTTTTGTCTGGCTTCATTTGATTTAATTGGTTTTATGTTTGACGATAATATTTTAATATTTTGGGCAGGTTTAAAAAAGAGATAACCTTTTGAAAATATTTTGATTTATCTTAAATAGTGTTTGAATGAGAATTCTCAGTTTTTTTAAAAACTATTTTTCTGAGGAATTGTTCGTTGCGAATTTCGCGAATCGTAAAGAAAACCGGATTAATCATTATTTTTATTGTTTGATCTTCCGATGCTATAGTATTTAAAGCCGGCAGTTTTCATTTTCTTAGGATCATAGATGTTTCGCCCATCAAAAATGATTGGGGTTTTCATAAGGTCTTTTATGCGGGGAAAATCGGGCCTTCGATAGTCGTTCCATTCCGTGAGGATCAACAAGGCATCTACATTTTCCAGTACATCGTAATAATACTCCTTATATTGGACAGCATCCTTCCATATTTTTTGGGCTTCTTCGATAGCGGCCGGATCACTGGCCACAATTTTTGCACCTCGTTCCATTAGCCCATTGAGAATGGTGATGGATGGTGCTTCGCGCATATCATCTGTCTGTGGTTTAAAAGATAAACCCCAGACACCAAAGGTATAGTTGGATAGATCATTGCCGAAAACACTTTCTATGATATTTAGAAGATAAAACTTTTGATCGTTGTTCACTTTTTCAACCGACTGTAGCAGGTCCATTTCACAGTTGTATTCATTCCCGGTTCGTATGAGAGCTTGAATGTCTTTAGGAAAACAAGACCCGCCGTAACCGATACCGGGAAAAAGAAAGTTGGGACCGATTCTTTTATCCGATCCGATACCGATTCTAACCTGATCTACATTGGCGCCGACCTCTTCACATAACTTGGCCATTTCATTCATAAAGGAAATCTTGGTTGCCAGCATGGAATTAGCTGCGTATTTGGTCATTTCGGCACTTCTAACATCCATGGTCAAAAGTCGATCAGTTTTTCGCATAAAAGGAGCATAAAGCTCTTTCATTAAGGCTGCGGTTCGCGGATTATCCGTTCCGATGACAACTCTGTCAGGTTGCATAAAGTCATTGATGGCAGCACCTTCTTTTAAAAACTCCGGATTGGAAACTACATCAAATTCGATATCCAGTTCTCTGGTTTGCAGCTCTTTTTCGATAGTTTTTCTTACATGATCGGCTGTTCCCACAGGGACAGTGGATTTATCAACAATGACTTTATAGTCTTCCATGTGTTTTCCCACTGTTTTTGCCACCGAAAGCACATGTCTTAAATCTGCACTTCCGTCTTCACCGGGTGGTGTACCCACGGCAATAAAAATGAACAGGGATTTTTTGCTTGCCACTTCCAGATCAGTGGAAAAAACCAGACGCCTTTGGCGAATGTTCCGCTTAATCATTTCTTCCAAGCCGGGTTCATAAATGGGGATTATCCCACTATTAAGGCCTTCAATCTTTTTTTCATCGATGTCTACACAAATTACATCGTTTCCACTTTCTGCAAAACATGCACTGGCAACCAAGCCAACATAGCCGCTGCCAAAGACGCTTACTTTCATGAAATATCCTGAATTGTAAAATTATAGCGATATCAATTGGTTGTGTCTGTATTTATTGAAAAAAAACAATATTACAAGTCGGATCTGCTTTGCACGATTTTATCGATCAAACCATACTTGACGGCTTCCTCAGCAGTTAACCAGTGATCACGATCAATATCTTTTAATATTTGGGTGGTTGTTTTACCGGTGACCTTGGCGTACATTTCGGCAATTTTTTTTCGACTTTTTAAAATCTGTTTTGAATGAATTTCCAAGTCCGTTGTTTGTCCTTCCGCTCCGGTAAGAATCGGTTGGTGAATCATAATCATTGAATTGGGAAGGGCAAAACGTTTTCCGTCGTCACCGCAAAGGGAAAGAATAGATCCCATACTGGCTGCCATTCCCATAACAATGGTTGAGATTGGACAGGAAATCATTTTCATCATATCGTAAATGGCAAAGCCGCTGTAGAGTTCACCTCCGGGAGAATTAATCAACACTTTTATTTCTTTATCAGGGTCTTTTTTTTCCAGGATTAAAAGATTTTTTATGATTCTATCCGCCAGTTTACTATCAACAGAACTGGATATAATTATGGTTCTGGTTTCAAATAATTCATTTGCCAATGAATCATCTTTTTCTTCGTTATCTTTTTTACTCATATGTTTTGAAGGGATAATTTCTTAAAAAAACCGGTTGATTGATTATGTTAAATAGGTCTATTTTTTAATGTTTCGTTTTCAAACGTTGTCTTATCTATCCAAAACACAGGTGCCAACTTTCAATATTGTCTGATGATTAGCAGATAATTCGAAACTGAAAACCAGTTTTTGGATGATATCCAATAAAGGATTCAATATATCGGATACCCCATAGTCTTGCAATCAATAGTTGATCGGGAAATGCACAACATAAACCTGTGTATGGACTAACCAATATGGGTTTGATATTCATTTAGACTTGAATCAAATCAGATAACAGTTTTTTGTTTAATATTCACTTTATCTATCTCGACGATTGTGAATCAATAATTGACAGTTATTTCACTTAGACTATTGAAGGTTAAATCGGTTCTGCTGTTTGGCTGAATCGGGTAAATTATAAACCATACTGAAACAAATGTTCCAATTTGCAGTCATTAAAAATACTTCGTGGTTTTTATTGATACCGACCTTGGTGTTGGTTTTTGTTTATGGTTGGTATCGGAAGAAAAAAGCGCTGGAAAAGTTCGCCGGTCCAGGGATGGTTTCCTATTTGTCGAACGAATTTAGTCGACCAAAGCAGTGGATAAAGATATTTTTGCTGCTGAGCGCTGTAGTCTTTCTTGTTTTTACATTGATGCGACCACAGGGAAATCCCGTAGATAAAACAGTAAAAAAACGTGGTAGGGATCTTGTTTTTGTGATTGATGTTTCTCGTAGTATGCTAGCGGAAGACCTTCGGCCAAACCGTTTGGGTAGAGCCAAACAACTTGTCTCAGAAGTGGTTGATATTCTTGAAGGAGATCGGGTTGGATTGCTTGTTTTTGCTGGCTCAACGGCTATTAAAAGTCCGCTGACCCTTGACTATAATTATTTTAAAAATATTCTGGCTAAAATCAGTCAGGAAGATGTCAGTCGTGGGGGAACTCATATTGGTGATGCGATACGAACAGTATCGGAGCGATTGTTTTACGATCAGGATAATAAGTACAGGGATATTATCCTGATCACAGATGGTGAAGATCATGAATCTTTCCCGATTGAAGCTGCTGAATCTGCATCAAAACGGGGGATAAGAATTCATACTATTGGTCTGGGCAATCCGGATGGAGCCAATATTCCTCTTCGAAAATCAGGATCGTATAGTCTGTTAAAGTATAAAGATCAAACAGTTAAAACACGTTTGGACGAAACAGCTTTGAAAAGAATCGCAGAGGTGACTAATGGTGTTTTTGTGCCTGCTCGCACAAATTTGGTTGACTTGGCGGATTTATATAAGAATTATATTGCAGTCGAAGAAAAACGAGAAGTTGAATCAAAAGAAACGAAAATCTGGAGTGAACTGTTCCAATTCTTTCTCGGTATTGCAATTATTCTTATCATGTTTGAGGCATTATTGGGAGAGCGTGGTAGACCTTAACTATGTTGTACGGATCAATTTTTTTCTTTCCAAAATGGTTTATCTGTGCTGTTAATCAACGGATCAACCCTAATTTTAGAATTTGGTTAATAATACCAGCAGGAAACATTTATTTTACTGAAAATTCTGCTTTTTATTGACTGTAAAATTAAAACAGTCATCATTTTTAAGTTTAAATGGATAGATATCTGATTCTTCTTTTGCCATGTCATCATGCTGTAGTGATACGCTCTTTTCGGAGAATTATACAGGTAGTATCGTAAAAATAACAGTAAAATAGGTGTGTTCTGTAATTTAAGTTCAACTATTTGTTTTATATTTCGAGTTTTATGACTAATTCGAGTTTGAAGACCAATCAAATATCTCGCCTTAGAACTGAATGCCCGGAATGTGTTTTTCCATGATTTAAAAATATTGATGGTAATTTTATGAAAACAAAAATTTTAGCAATCGTTATAGCTTTTTTCTCAATGAGTACCATGTCAGTTTGTGCTAAACAGAACGCTTTAATAACCGAAAAGGATAAAATCAGTTACAGCATTGGACTGAGTATGGGAAAGAACTTTAAAAAACAGGGTCTCGACATCGATTTGACGGCAATTATGCAAGGTATCGAAGATGGTCTTTTGGAGAATAAGCCAATGATGACGGAGCAAGAGGTTCAAGCAGCCATGAACAACCTGCGGGAGCAAATGATGAAAAAGCGAGAAGGTGAGCAAAAGCAGGCTGCTACCGATAATCTAAAAGAGGGAAAGGATTTTTTAGCGAAAAACAGCAAGAGGAAAAATGTTGTAACTTTGCCCAGCGGATTACAGTATGAAGTGATAAAACAAGGGAAAGGAAAGAAACCCGGTTTGAATGATGTGGTAGTGACCAATTATCGTGGTGAGTTAATTGATGGTACAGAGTTTGATAGTTCATACAAACGAGGGAAACCGGCTACTTTTCCCGTAAAAGGCGTTATCCCTGGGTGGACGGAAGCACTCCAATTGATGCAAACAGGAGCTAAATGGAAGCTTTATATCCCCGCTAATCTTGCTTATGGTGAGCGTGGTGCAGGAGCCCGAATCGGACCAAATTCGACATTGGTTTTTGATATTGAATTACTGGAAATAAAATCGGAACAATCCAGTATGGCGCCCAAGAAACAAAATGTACCCAAGAAATAATGACGTTGATGATTGGTATATTGGGATTCGGATATCTGGGGAAGGAGCTTTTGAAAAGCGATCTTTTTTCTGAGGGATCCTGGTATACCAAACATCAGGAATATAATGACTTTTCCAGCACTACCTTCCCAAACAAATCAATTTTGTTTGATTGGGTTGATCCGACCACCTGGAATAACCTTCCTCTGGAATCTTGCCCTCTGGTTTTATCCATTCCCCCTTTGTTGGAAGATCGATTAAAAGAACAGGATAGATTGCGCAGATGGTGCCAATGGATGGTGGACTATCGAGGAAGGGATCAGAAGCTTATTTATATCTCCAGTACCGGTGTATATCCTGATAAAGATGGTTTTTGGTGCGAAGACGCAGTATTTGAACCCGATACGTTAAAAGGTGGACTCAGATATGATTCGGAACGTCTGATGGCAGAGTATTTTGACTTGAAGGTGATTCGGTCAGGCGCCATATACGGTAGAAAGCGCAATATTGGTCAGCGAATTTTGGATAAAAAGCCGATTCCCAAGGGCAAACTACCCATTCATCGAATTCATGTGATTGATCTGGCAGGAGTTGTAAGGCTGGCTTTGACAGAAGAAACGTTTCCGACTGTAGTAAATGCTGTGGATCTTGATGCTACATCCTCTCAAACTGTAGCTGAATGGTTGGTCAAACAAGCCTTCTTTCCATTCAAAAAAAACAGCGATATACTTTTGAAAGACAGTTATTTTTCCCGCAAATTCTCCCAAACTAATTTTGAAAGAAAAATAAGTAATAACAGATTATTAAAGGAGTGCCGATATCGGTTCCTTTATCCAACTTACAAAGAAGGACTGAGAGAAGCGTTTGATGCGTGACTCCTATTTAAAAATGGAATCATTTTGAATCTAAAAACATCATCCACAGTATTTCAGAATGTCTTAAGATTAAGTAAGCTTTACACGGACATTCCAGTAGAAGCCATTATAAAACAAGACGTATTACGCGTTGGAGTAAGGTTTTCTAAAGACAGTTGTCGAATAGCCGCCGGTTTCAAACCAAAAGATTATTTTATATTCAGTTTTGATCTGGCCACATTATCCGATCTAAAAGAAGAGGGTGAGCATCTTCTTAACGCCCCGGAAGAGGTCCGTTTTTTTGGGGGAGAGCTCAACATGAAACCGACAATATTTAGTGTTCGATTGAATCCTTTATCACCATATCAAGTTGAAATAAAAGAAGGTAAACTCGTTTTATGTTGCGAGCGTGAATATGTGGCAGATGTGGAATTTCATCCGGTTCCTGCTTTTTATGACTCGAAGCTTTCCAGTGGAAAAAAAATATCTCAAATTGCACCGGTATTGGAATGGGGCTATTTGGTGTATTTAACTGTGTTTCGCCTTTGCCAGTATTGGGGGCGCGATGAAGAATGCCAGTTCTGTGATATTAACGAAAATTATCGTCAACAACTTAAAGCTGGTCGAGAATATACCGGAGTTAAGGATTTGCCGGATATTTTGGAAGCACTGGATTATATCAATCAAAAAGATACTGTCTCTAAAGCGATTACCTTAACCGGCGGTAGTATCACAAAAAAACTGATGGGAAAAAAGGAGGTTGATTTTTATCTGGAATATACGGCAGCTATTCGAGAGAGATTCGGCGATCGATGGATTTTAAAAGCTGTAGTTGAAGCCTTTGAAAAGGATGAATGCCGAAAACTGTATGACCAGGGAAAGATTGATATTTACCATCCGAATTACGAAATCTGGGATGAAAAGCTATTTAAGATTTTGTGTCCCGGAAAAGAGAGATTTGTAGGGAGAGATCAGTGGATGCAACGAATTGTGGATTCTGCTGACATTTTTGGACCTGAAAACGTTATCCCGAATTTTGTGGCGGGCGTGGAAATGGCACAACCATTTGGCTACAAGGATCTGCATGACGCAGTTGAATCGACTCGCTGCGGGCTTGACTTTTTTATGTCCAGATCGATTCTTCCCCGATTTACCACGTGGTGTCGTGAACCGCTAGCCCATCTGAAAGAACAGTCGCCCCCACCATTGGAATATTATGTAAAGCTTTTAAAAGTGTGGCGTGATACAATGGAAAAATATAACCTTCCATCTCCCCGTGGATATGGTGAACCTGGTTTGGGAAAGGCTGTTTTCTCGGTTTCCGCTTTTATGGATGTTATTCGACAATAACCTTGCAATCCTTATTTATTTCAATATTATAACCCTCCACCATCCTCGATTTTACTTCTCAAACAAGCAGGCTTGTTGGCCTTTGGTCTGTACGGGAGGTTTTTTCATTTAAAAGCATAATACGTTGTTTTTTATTGCAGAATGGCTGTTAAATGTCATACGCTTTAAGATCATCCAGTTCTTCATGTTTGAAGGACTTAAAAAATGGTTTTATTCTCTTGATGTGAAAAGAGAATAGGGTTTATCGAATCTTTTCCACTTTAGAAGGAGGAAATATGAAAAAGCTGTTGAAGATGTTTACGCCAGTTCTGTTTATTTCGATATTGGTACTATCTGGATGCGAAACCGAGTCAGGCAAAAGTGACAGTCCAACGTTCGTAACAATTGGGACAGGTGGAGTAACCGGTGTTTATTATCCGACCGGAGGAGCGATCAGTCGAATTATAAACAAAAAGTTTGATACATATAAAATAAAAGCCACTGTCGAATCAACCGGAGGCTCTGTTTACAATATTAATGCTGTGTTAAACGGTGACCTTCAGTTTGGTGTGGCACAATCAGATCGCCAGTATCAAGCAATTCACGGAGAAAAAGAATGGAAGGAAAAAGGACCCCAAAAGGATCTACGGTCGGTTTTTTCAATCCATCCGGAGAGCATTACTCTTATTGCTTCAGTAAACAGTAAAATTCAAAAAATGGCTGATCTTAGGAATAAGAGAGTTAACCTGGGTAATCCTGGTTCGGGACAATTGGGTAATTCCCAAGATGCGATTAATGCATTCGGCTTGAACAAGGATTCAATTAAAGCAGAATTTGTCAAGGCAGTTGAAGCGCCAGGATTAATACAGGATGAGAAACTGGATGCATTTTTCTATACA
Source organism: bacterium (assembly GCA_041556995.1). Classification (GTDB taxonomy): domain Bacteria; phylum SAR324; class SAR324; order XYD2-FULL-50-16; family XYD2-FULL-50-16; genus JAHJTV01. The sequence continues at coordinate 20,990 of JBFFHJ010000029.1, forward strand.
GTAGGACATCCAAATGGAAATATCAAAGAGGCAACCTCCGGCCGAATTAAGGTGCGGATTATTCCTATTGTCGGAAATGAAATTGATGCGCTGATAAAGAAGTATCCCTATTATGCCAAATCGATAATTCCCCAAAAGCTATATCCCAACGCAGCCAATACAAGTGATATAGCTTCATTTGGTGTGAAAGCTACTTTTGTAACTTCTGCTAAACTGGATGAAGGTATTGTATACGCTTTCACCAAGGAAATTTTTGAGAATTTTGATGAATTTAAGAAACTGCATCCGGCATACCATGCACTAACCAAGGAAAGCATGCTGCAGGGACTTTCGGCTCCACTACATTCGGGAGCAGCTAAGTACTATAAGGAATCCGGTCTTGTTAGCCACATTGATCCATCATTACTGTGATTATTGCAGTGCTTTTATAGATATGCACTGTATGAAAACTTGAATCCAGTATTTAAATTTTCAAAAAGAATGAAAACAGATGAAGTGAGGTGAATTTACCGATTTATCAGAAGATCGATGTGCTGTTGCTGCTTCTTGATTCACCTTACTTCTATCTAAATTGGATACTGAAACAGGGTATAATCTTACCTTCTCACAAAGAGTTTTTGTTATACTGTCAAAGAATTTTTGAGGGACACTTAATAGTTAATAAACTTGGTGGGTAAGCAGGAAACGACTTGAATACTAAAATGCAAATTAAGGTATTGAATGGTTACAAACGCAAATCAGAAAACCGCAGAGGAGATATTAAGGGAAGAAACAGGGAATGTCAGGAATCTTCTTCGTCATGAAGGAATCATTATTGGCATTATTGCGATTGCCTGGGCACTTTTTCAATTGTCATTGGCTGGTTTTTTAATACTGGATAGTATTAAAGTGCGAGCAGTGCATTTGGCTTTTGCCATGAGTCTGATATTTATGAGTATCCCTTTCAGTGTTAAGCCCAGGAAATATCTCAAGTTTTTGCATTCAACCAACCGAATTTCTTCTATCGATTATCTTTTAGCTATTGTCGGCGCTTTACTGGCACTATATATTATGCTGGATTGGGAAGGACTGGCTATAAGAGCGGGTAGCCCGATTCTCCGTGACATGGTAATTGGATCATTGTTGATTATCATTTTGCTGGAAGCAACACGCAGATCTATCGGTCCGGCCTTGCCCATTATAGCCCTGGTTTTTACCGCCTACTCATTTTTAGGGCCTCATATGCCATCAGTATTGGCTTTTCGAGGAGTGTCTCTTTCCAGATATCTCAACCAGATTGCTTTGTCATCGGAAGGGATTTACGGGATTCCATTGGGAGTATCGGCCACCATTGTATTTTTATTTGTGATGCTGGGATCAATGCTCGATAAGGCGGGAGCTGGTCAGTTTTTTACCAGTCTTGCCATGGCGTTGCTGGGAAAATATAAAGGTGGACCGGCCAAAGCAGCCATCGTATCCAGTGGATTGTCAGGGTTGATTTCCGGATCAAGTATTGCCAATATTGTCACTACTGGAACGTTTACTATCCCCTTGATGAAAAAGGTTGGTTATCCAGCCAAAAAAGCCGCTGCAGTTGAGGTGGCTGCCAGTACAGATGGTCAGCTTATGCCACCAATTATGGGGGCGGCAGCGTTTATCATTGCCGAATACGTGAATGTTCCTTACATTCAAGTGGTGAAAGCTGCGGTTATACCGGCGTTTGTATCATATTTTGCACTGTTTTATGTAACCCATTTGGAAGCCAGCAAACTTGGTATGAAAGGACTGCTCAAAGCAGATTTACCAAGTTTTTTCAAAGTATTGAAAGAAGGGGTTCATTATCTGTTTCCCATTTGCTGGTTAGTTATTGAATTAGTAATACTCCGTCATTCACCCGAGATGTCGGCCTTCAGAGCTATCATTTTGCTGATGGTCATTATTTTTTTTCAGGAAGCCAGAAAATCATTTCAAAAAGGATTTGATCTAAGTGAAACGATGGAAAACGCCTTAAGGCTCATAGGTGAAGGTCTTATCAGTGGTGCAAAAAATATGATGTCAGTGGGTATGGCATGTGCGGCAGCGGGTATCATTGTGGGGACTGTTGGTATGGGATTAGGGGGAATGATCACTCAGATTGTTGAAACCCTGGCTGCCGGAAATATATTTTTATTGTTACTGATTACCGCAATAGCCAGTTTATTGCTGGGAATGGGGCTACCGACGACGGCGACCTATATTGTGATGGCGTCGCTTACTGCACCAATTATTGTTTCGGTGGGTGTGAGTTATAATTACTTCATTCCATTAATGGCGGCCCATCTGTTTTGTTTTTACTTTGGTATTTTGGCGGATGATACACCTCCGGTTGGCTTAGCCTCTTATGCGGCAGCGGCCATTGCCAAGTCAGAACCAATTCCAACAGGAATTCAAGGATTTCTATATGATTTACGAACGGCCATTATTCCCTTCATGTTTGTATTTAACCCCGATTTAATTCTTCATAAAATCGATAGTTGGCCATTGGGTTTTTTGATTTTTTTTATGGCGGTTGTGGCCGCATTTTGTTTTACTGCCGCTGTTCAAGGATGGTTTATAACTAAAAACCGCTGGTTCGAAGTTCCCATATTGTTGCTGGCAACCTTGATTCTCTTCAATCCTGGCGTATTTAAGGCCTGGATACCGTTGTTTTTCGACACCAAATACAGCATGTATGTTGTTGGGCTGGTATTGGTGGCGATCGTATTAATTATCCAAAGAACCAGAACCTTCTCTTCACAGAAAAGTGTTGTGACATAAAGGTTATCGTCCATTTTTTTGATTTGCAGTTACTTTAAACATCTACTCAATGATCGAATACTTAAGGATCGTTAAAAATAACTTCATATTCTGTTTACCAAAGTCCTAAAAGCAATGGTTTTTTGTAAACAGAGTGTAAAGTTGTTTTTCAGCCGACCCTTAGACCGTATCTTAAATTTTTTATAGTAATGTTTTTTATCAATATCCTATCCATTTAACTCTCCCGTATTTGATTTTTAAACTATTGTTATTATGTCGTATTAATGAGTTACTGGATTATAGTGGGTGTAAGAAATTCTGAAATCTAGTATATTTTAATATGGATGTGTATGGATTCTGCATAACGATTCAGGTTTGGAAGGGAAAATACTTTAATATAAAGACTTCAGTAAATTTTTTGATAGTATTTCATGAAACGATGTTTTATTTTAAGCCGCTGTTCAAAGCTAAGAGCTATTGCGGCAATTCTGATGATTATTGTCTTGTTCACCACTTTGGTGTTGGCTCAGGAGTCCAGTGTTAACAGGGATAAGTACTACAATGTCAGGGAACTGATAAGATTGATTGAAAAAGCTCGGGAAGCAGGTATAAGCGATGAAGAATTAAAGGGATTGGAGATTCGCGATGGGGATCAGGAAATAAACGTACTGGAATATATTGAAGCAGAAAAACTTGAACGTCTGCGAAAGAATCAAAAACTGAAAGAACTGTTGAATAAAAAGTTTTTGACGGTTAACGACATTTATAATGAATTAATAAAAAGCGAGCCTGAAGTGATTAAAAAACTGCGCGAAGAGCTTGTTAGCGAGAGGTAAGGAATGAAATCACCGGTATTGATTGGCGGATTTGAAAAAACTGGAAAAACATCATTTATTCGTGCACTGTTGAGAATAGCAGCCCAAAAAAAGCTCAATTATGCTGCTTTTAAACCGTTTGATACGGGAATCTTAAAACTGAATGCCGAAGAAATGCAGAGCGATGCTGAACTGATTTGCCTGGATATGAAGGGTAATCCTATGGAGACTCTGGTTACACCCTATTTTGCTAACGAGGCATATCCTATTGAACTATCTTTTCGACGAGATGGAATAAAAATCAAAGAGACGTATATTCAGGAACGGCTAAAAATTCTGGATGATCTATACGATTATACTTTGGTTGAGTTGCCACCCAGTCTTTTTATGCCCGTGACCGATAAAGTGATGGTCTGTGATTGGATTAAGGAGTTGGGGAGCCCTTTGGTATGGTTGATTCATCCGTTAGATGAACAGTTTACCCATAATTTAGCTGAAATTCATTTTTTAAAGAGTTTGGGCATCGATTTTCACCTGGTATTAAATAATGTCTCAGGTATTAGGGATCAGGATTTGCTATTTTACATTTGGGAAAAGATTGAAGCGTTTGCAGACCAGGAGTTTGCAGGTATGATTCCATATATTAAGGAAATAGATTCCAGTTTGGAAAACTTTGAAAAAGGAGTGGCTGAAAATATTCCAAAACTGTTGGATGAATTGATAAAAATATCGAGCTAAGGGTCGGCTAAAAAATCAGTTCACATTCTGTTTATAAAATGTCCATTGTTTTTGGGACTTTTGTAAGCAGATTATGTGAAGTTATTTTTTTAACGATCCCTAAGAAAAGAGCAATGATTACTTAGGGATTTTTTTCAGAAATTTACTAAAGTTGTGACCTTTCATCTTGTATTTCAGTTCCCCTTTTACAATCAATGAAATTTCCTGGTTAATGCCTTTACAGAAAAAAACAGGTGTTGCCAGCCGTCCCCCAAAGGTTTTTACAATATCTTCAAGTTCCATGATGGCAGACTGTTGAGTTGCACTGCTGGTTTCGATTATGATTCCGGTTCGTTGTTTTTTGACAAACTCTCTTTTTGCGTTTAAACCAGCCAAGGTCTTAATAGATGATCTAAATCGGCGTAGATTATCTACAATATTAGAAGGAAACTCGTCATGGTCAAAATCACCTTTGTAAAAAAGAACATCATCTTCACTTAAAAAGACACTGTAACCATGTCCTTCCGGGATTTGATCCCAATGCAATAATCGGCTGTCAGCCAATTGCCTTTTACCGTCTTTATTTTCTTTTTTGCCATTCTGTTCCGCTTTTGGTGTATCTGGAACTTTAGCATCCAGGGGGGTTTCATTAAAACCGTAAAACAGAACCAATTGGGGTAATTTGTCAATAAAACCATTTTCCAATTGACCGATAAATTTTTGTAATTTTGTACACTCCTCACAATGTCTGTTGATGATAGCTATTACTAAAACAGCTCTGCCATTGAGTTGTTTTAGTACTTTTTGAAATTCTTTATTGGTAAAATTTCCGCCGATTTTTTTTATTCGTGTGCTGGCCATTCAATACCTGGATAAATTGCTCGAGGACCACCTCAGTTTTTTATTTTGGTTTAGTATATCCTAAATTCGACAAGTCTTCCAGAAATCACTCGTATGTACGAGGGGACTTTGCCAATGCTGTGGTAATATATATGTATGCAGGGGCAGGTTTGTTTCGTTATGGTTTATAGCACTCAATTTGTCGGAATTAAAGAGATTGCTGAAATAATCGATACCTGATAAATCTTGTCCTATTGGCTATTTAATTACAAGCAGTTTTTTCGAACTTAGAATTCTAATATACAACGTTTCCAAACCTCATAATTTGGATGACATTAAAAACCAACAGAGTATTCTGAATCGTCAAAGATGACAGAACCGATTTTGCACGCGCGCGATAGAAATCACGGATTTTGTGATCAAAGTAGTTATATTTATTAAGTTTTTATGGAATTTATTCACAAAAAATTTAAAAGTAATTCTTTGGATGGTGAATGGGTTATAACCATCGGGAATTTTGATGGATATCACCTGGGGCATCAGGCATTGGTTGAACAGGTGATGAAAGACAAGAAAAAGCTAAATGCCAAAGGTGGAATATTGACCTTTGAACCGCATCCTAAAAAAGTACTTCAGTCCCATATACCATTTCGACATATCTATAGTAATGAAAGCAAATGGCGGTTTCTGGAAAAGTCAGGACTGGATGCATGTTTTATTATTCCCTTCAATCTTGAATTTGCCGCCATGAGTTCTTTGGATTTCCTGAATCGGTTATTCTATTTTGTGAACTTGAAAAAAATCATAGTCGGTTATGACTTCAATTTTGGTAAAGCCCGTGAGGGCTCAGCCAGTTTCATGAAACAAGAGGCTGAAAAACACGGTATTGAGTTTTTGCAGATGGAAGCTGTGCAAATTAATGAGATTACTGTGTCCAGCACAATGATAAGACGACTGTTGTTTGAAGGGGATTTTAAAAGTGTGACCAAATTCCTTGGACGTCCCTGGGCTGTGAAAGGTGTTGTTCAAAAAGGGAAAAAAATCGGTAACACCATTGGATTTCCAACCATGAATCTGGAACCGGATGTGCTGCTTCCATTGAAAAAGGGAGTATTTACCTGTCAGGTTGAATTAGACGACACATTATATAATGCCGTATGCAACGTGGGGGTTAATCCAACCTTTAATGGGAAAACATTGAAGGTTGAAGCTCATCTATTTGATTTTAATAGAGAAGAGTATGGAAAAACTATTAGAGTATTTCCCAAAAAGTTCTTGAGAGAAGAGAAAAGGTTTAATTCTGTTGATGAATTAATAGAACAGATAAAAAAAGATGTTGATGTTTCAAAACAGTATTTTGAAAAGGAATAGGTTTTATATTCATAAAATCCAAAGAATCTGCGGCTTCTTTAGTTCCTTCATTTGTTGGATAATCCAATTCATCTTTGTAATGACAAAAGAACATGTCATTTTATTTCTGATTCTATTAATGTCAACAACGTCTTTGTTTGGCGAAAATCTTCACAGAATATCTTTGGGTGGGATAATCAGAGCTGGCGGTTTTACTCTGACGGATTCGGCAAAGGAAGAGTTCCAGACGGATATGGCATTTGATGAAAAAGAGATCGATAATACTATTGGAAAGTTCTATTTTGCTGAGTACGCATACGGCCGTTTTGGTATTGGTTTTCGTTGGATGTCCTACCAATTAGAAGGTGAGTCCGATACGTTGGATCAGTCTTTAACCCTTGACTATTCTCTAGTCACTATCTCTGCTACATTGATCGAAGGGGATTTTTTGCATCCGGATCTTGTAAATCGGTTTGGTTTAACAGTGGGCAAAGGTCAAAGCAGTTTTGAGTTGAGAACGAAAACCAGCCAAGCATTAGCGCTGCAAACTATTGATGAAACTGAAAAATCCGATGGAGATGCAGAATATCTGGAGTTGTATTTTGAAGCTATGACTCAATCCGGCTGGGGATATCGTCTGGCGGCATTCATTTTAAAAACGAAACACGATAAAAAAACCTCGGGAATCGAACCTGATGGTTCGTCAAAACCTTCCGGCTACATCACCATTCTTTGGCAATACTAGTATTGCCCTCCTTTTGACTACGTTTTTGATTGAGTTTTATATCAATAGTTTCTGTTCTTGTATAAAATACTCATATCCATAAATGGATATTTTCGGTAAACTCTAAAAGTTTGTCTTTTGATCCAATATTCATGTTATTTAAGATTACAAGCACATGAAGTCAGGCTCGTATTGTGTGACTTATCGGAACAACAATCAGTCGTATGTTCAATATGTTGGTTGTTGAGATTTACTAAGATGTTGATGGTTAAAACAAACGAACTGTAAGAAAGATATTAAAATCAAAAGTCTTGAAATGTAATTATGATTTCCATTTCAAACATATAAATCCATACTACAAACTATTAGGTGCATCAATGGAGTTATTCCTAGAAGACGGAACTACTTATTCCGGAAAGCATTTTGGATACGAAGGATCGGTTTCAGGAGAAGTCGTATTCAATACCGGAATGGTTGGTTATCCGGAGACACTAACCGATCCATCATACCAGGGACAAATTCTGGTTTTTACTTATCCACTGATTGGGAACTATGGGATTCCTGCTGAAACTCGTGTCGATAATCTTTTAACTAATTTTGAGTCTACTAGAATCCATGTAAAGGGTATCGTATTGACGTCGCTAACCACGGAATATTCCCATTGGAACGCCGTCAAAAGCTTGGAAGAGTGGATGATAGAGCATAAAATTCCGGGTATTGAAGGAGTTGATACCCGCGCTCTGACAAAAAAACTTCGCTCAGCCGGTACGCAATTGGGAAAGATGATTGTAGAAGGGAAAGATGTTCCGCTTTATGATCCCAACAAAGACAATCTTGTTGCCCAAGTCAGTGTAAAAGAACCGGTTTTATACGAGAAAGGAAAAAAGCGGGTTGTTTTAATTGATACCGGCTGTAAAAAAAATATCATCAGAAGTTTTTTGCAACGGGGAGTATCGGTACTCAAAGTTCCTTGGGACTATGATTTTTCTAAAGAGAAATTTGACGGCTTAATGTTGTCTAATGGTCCGGGCGACCCCACCATGATACCTGAAACCATTGAACATGTTCGTGCTCAATTCTCTCAAAACAAGCCAATTTTCGGTATTTGCCTGGGACACCAGATTCTCTCTCTGGCTGCCGGGGCACAAAGCTATAAGTTAAAATTCGGTCATCGTTCTCAAAATCAACCGTGCATCCTGGTTGGGACAAAACGGTGTTTTATTACTTCCCAAAATCATGGGTATGCTATTGATGATCAGACATTGCCGGAAAACTGGAAACCCTGGTTCTTTAATGCCAACGATGGAAGTAACGAAGGTATCCGGCATGATACTAAACCTATACGCAGTGTCCAATTTCATCCCGAGGCCATGCCTGGACCGGTTGATACTGCTTTTCTGTTCGATGAATTTGTCGGTATGTTATAATATCAATATGTTGAATACATTAGTATCTTATTTTTATACAATATCATTTCCATTTTTTCCATTTAACACGGTAAACGATAAAAAAGAAAATGGAGCACAATATTAAAAAAGTCATTATCCTGGGCAGCGCGGCCTTAAAAATTGGTGAGGCAGGGGAATTTGACTATTCCGGTAGTCAAGCTATTAAAGCGCTAAAGCAGGAAGGGATATACACTGTCTTGGTAAATCCCAACATAGCGACCATACAAACGTCGGATCACCTGGCAGATAAAGTTTATCTTTTACCGGTAACACCGGATTTTATTGAAGGGGTTATCGATAAAGAGAAACCGGATGGTATATTATTATCCTTCGGGGGACAAACTGCATTAAACTGTGGTTTGGAGTTGGATCGTCTTGGTATACTTGAAAAACACAACGTCAAAGTCTTGGGGACACCTATCGAAGTTATCAAGGCGACCGAAGATCGACAGACGTTTATTGAACGCCTTGATGAAATTGAGGTCAAGGTACCACGGAGTGAATCTGCTACTAATGTTGAGGAGACCCTGAAAATCGCCGATAAGATCGGTTATCCGGTGATGATCCGCCTGGCGTATGCTTTGGGTGGATTAGGTTCCGGTGTCTGTTGGAACGAAGAAGAGGTCAAAAAGTTAGCCATCAATGCTTTTTCTTATACATCCCAAGTCTTGGTTGAAGAATATCTAAAGGGCTGGAAAGAAGTGGAATATGAGGTGGTTCGTGATACCTACGATAACTGTATCACCGTATGTAATATGGAGAATTTCGATCCCCTGGGAATTCATACAGGGGAATCTATTGTTATCGCTCCCAGTCAGACCTTGACCAACAGTGAATATCACAAACTGCGTGAGATTGCCATAAAAACAGTTCGGCATTTGGGTGTGATTGGAGAATGTAATATTCAATATGCCCTGGATCCGGAATCGGAAGAATACAGAGTGATTGAAGTCAACGCCCGGTTATCCAGAAGTTCCGCTTTGGCGTCCAAAGCCACTGGGTATCCGCTGGCTTTTATTGCAGCCAAATTGGGATTGGGTTACAGTCTTTCAGAATTAAGGAACTCCATAACGCTTTCAACAATGGCTTGCTTTGAACCGGCGTTGGATTATGTAGTTGTTAAAATCCCCAGATGGGATTTGAAAAAATTCAAAAAAGTATCGACTGAAATTGGTAGTAGTATGAAATCGGTCGGTGAAGTGATGTCCATTGGAAAAACATTCCAGGAGGCTTTACAAAAAGCCTTGAGAATGCTGGATATTGGGGCATGGGGTTTGGTAGCCAATCCTGATGATGTTGGGAAAAAGCCGAATCGGGATGCTGTCATTCAAGAATTAACTGCTCCAACCGACGAACGTGTTTTTACCATTCCCTTCGCATTAAAAGAGGGGATGAGCATTGAAGAGATTTACGATCACACACGAATTGATCTCTGGTTCTTACATAAAATCGCCAATATCGTCCGGGTTGAAAGCCTTATTAAAGAATACGCCGGTGGGAATTGTCCAAAACAAATATTGGACGAAGCAAAACGAGTTGGTTTTTCCGATCCACAGTTGGCAAGACTGTTGAATACGACTGAACGAATCGTACGGAAAATGCGATTAAATTATGGAATAAAACCCTATGTAAAACAGATTGATACTCTGGCTGGAGAATATCCGGCACAAACCAATTACCTGTATTTAACTTACAACGCTTCTGAAGACGATATTGTTCTGGGCGATGTCCCCAGTGTGATTGTTCTAGGATCAGGTACTTATCGCATCGGAAGTTCTGTCGAATTTGACTGGTGCTGTGTTAATGCTGTTAAAACAGTCAAGAATGAGAATTATCGATCCATCTTAATTAATTACAATCCGGAAACAGTTTCAACCGATTATGATGAAGTCGACCGGCTTTATTTTGATGAAATTCGGCTGGAAACAGTGATGGATATATATGAAAAGGAAAATCCCAACGGGATTATCATTTCAATGGGTGGTCAGGTGGCAAACAATTTGGCTTTGCCCTTAGAAAAAATGGGAGCGAAGATTCTTGGAACCACTCCCAAGCAGATTGATAGGGCTGAAGATCGCCATAAGTTTTCCAGTATGTTGGATTCTCTGGGAATCGATCAACCGGAATGGAGTGAGTTGACGTCGCTGGAAGAGGCGAAAGTTTTTGCTAAAAAGGTGAACTACCCGGTTCTGATTCGTCCCTCTTATGTATTAAGTGGTGCTGCCATGGGTGTTGCTACCAGTGATGCAGAGATGGATCTTTTTCTTAGAAAAGCTGTAAAACTCTCGATTGATCACCCGGTTGTCATCTCTAAATTCCTTGCTAATTCGAAAGAGATTGAATTGGATGCGGTAGCAAGAAACGGAGAAATTATAAATTTTGCCATATCAGAGCATGTTGAAAATGCGGGTGTTCATTCCGGCGATGCCACTCTGGTTTTACCGCCCCAAAGGACGTATCTGGAAACCACCCGCCGAATCAAGCAAATAGCCAGGAAAATTGCTAAAAATCTGGAGATTACAGGTCCGTTTAACATTCAGTTTATTGCCAAAGCCAACAGCGTTAAAGTGATCGAATGTAATCTTAGAGCGAGTCGAAGTTTTCCGTTTGTTTCCAAAGTGACTAAACAGAATTTTATTGAAATGGCTACCAAAGCAATTTTGGGGCGGGATTTGCCGGTTAATGGTCAATCGTTTATGGAACTTGATTACGTCGGTGTGAAGGCGTCTCATTTTTCATTCACACGACTGCTGGGGGCGGATCCGACTCTGGGTGTAGAAATGGCATCAACCGGAGAAGTAGGTTGTCTGGGAGACGATTTCTACGAAGCCTTGTTAAAAGCAATGATGTCGGTTGGATTTAAATTTCCTGTGAAAACTGTTCTTTTATCTACCGGACCTTTGGAGAATAAAGTCAATTTTCTGGATTCTGCTAAGTTATTGCAAAAAATGGGTACAACTCTGTATGCTACAACCGGTACTCATGATTTCCTTCGCGAAAACGGTATCGATTGTAACATCGCTCCGTGGCCTGATGAAAACAAGGGGTCCCATGTTCTTAAAATATTATCCGAAACCCAGTTTGACCTGGTTATTAATATTCCAAAAAATTTCCAGGTGGAGGAACTAACTTTTGGCTATCAAATTCGGAGAAAAGCGGTTGACTATGCCATTCCCTTGATAACAAATATTCAGCTGGCTAAAAGATTTGTCGAGGCGATCTATTGGAAACCGCTTAAAGATCTGAAGATTAAGGCTTGGGATGAATATCTAACACCTTGATGAGTGATGTATCTTTATAGTAAAATAAAATATCTTCACAAATTGATAGTGCCTGAATTTCAGTGTGAAGATATTATTTGTATGTTTGACAACCGTGTTTTGTGTTTACGGTTGAGTTTGTTTTAAACTAAAGTAACTAAACTGTATTGAATTTATAAAAATAATTAACAATAACAATAGCTAACCAATTAATTATCATGAATATTAGATCTTTATTCGATCCTATTGATCGTGTAATTGTACAGGCTAAGAATTATATCCATGAGCAGGACATAAGGAAGAGCAATGTTGCCATTATTGAAAATAAAGTTGATGAAATTAGACCGGAGCTGGAAAGAAGAAAAAGTGAATTGGTTGAATTAATTCAACAGATAGATACCAATGATGAATTCAGAACTCGTCTGGAAGAGAGTCTTGAGCAAATTGCAGGGTATCTGGAGCATATTGAATTGATTGCGGAAAAAGAATTGGCTTTGGAAATCTTGGATAAAGAAGAAGATGAAAATGATGAAGTCAAAAAAGAGTTAAGGGAAAAATATGTTCGTTTGCAGGTTTCGAGATTGGAGGATCAGCTTCGAAACACTAACAGTTTTTTTGAAGTAGCTGATTTTGCAAATGAAATATGGGCTGATTTTGATTTGTTTGAAGAGTTTTCCCGGGATGAAGTAGTGGTGCAGTTGCTGGTTGATCGTATGAATGAGACAAATGCTAAAAACACTGAAACCCGCATGGGAAGAGATCTTAGAAAAACCCTGGAGCATATTCGATTGAACCTGGTGAAGTCTTCCGCTTGGTCTGACGAAGATGTCAAAGAATATCAAGCGGAGAGAGATCTTAAACTGAAGCAATTAAAGCCGGTTAAGATCCCCGATAATCGTACATTTAATGTAACATTGATTGGAGGTGGTCCGGAAGTCATCAAAAAACTTAAAGACGTGTATGCCCTACCCAGTCGATTGAATCTTGAGTGGTGCAACGTGGAAAAACCAGAGTCAGTCGAACATATGACTCGTGGTGTTAAACAAGATTTGGTTATATTTTATTCAATGTTTCCCAAGCATAGTAAATTTATGGAAATCAAAAATATATTGTCAGAGAACACCGTCCGATTTTCTGATGTCATTTCATTTGGTACCCTAAAACTATTGAAAGTGCTTGAAGATGAACTAATCCAGATTAGTTTTCAAAACCAATTTGGAGGAAAATAAGTCTGGTAGCCGCCGAAAAAAACTAAAGCCCCGGGGACCTATGGTTTTCGGGGCTTTTTTTGTTAGAGTATGGTGATGGTTTTATTTCGGACGGGGGGATCATTCACTTACACATCCAAAAGCCAGACTTGGTTCCGAATGTGTAATTTTTACTGGTTTGATTACGTTTTTCAGGTTGCTGCTGCTGTTCACTGCCACCCGAATGTAGTTTTCGCTATATCCTTGCCATTGGTTTTTTTCAGTATTCTTCTCAAATAAAACCTGAAGTGTTTTATCTTTAAACCGTTGATAAAATTCTTCTTTTTTTCGATCATTAAGTTCCCGCAAAATAGCTGCTCTTCTTGTGATGGTATTACCGGGGATTTTGGGCAGCAGTTTTTCACTGGTGGTTCCTTTTCGTTCTGCATAAGGAAAAACATGAAAATAGTGAATATGGGATTGCTGTAATGTCTGAACTGTCTCATCAAATATTTCATCTGTCTCACCGGGGAAACCAACAATAATATCACTTCCGATACAAATGTTCGGAACTGCTTCCACCGCCTGATTTATATATTCCGAATACTCCCTGAATGTATATCGCCGACGCATCTGTTTTAATATTGTGTCATTACCTGACTGCAAGGGTAAATGGAGATACGGTACCAGTTTACTGTTTCGGTCTTTCATTAGTTCAAAGATCTCTGTGCCCACAGTAGTGGGTTCGATTGAACTGATGCGAACTCTTTTGATACTTTCAAAAGATTCAAAAATTGAAAGAAGTTTAATAAAATCAGTATTCTGATATTGATAGGTGCCGATATTCACTCCTGTTAAAATAATCTCTTTCACACCCATGCCGGCTAAAACTTCCACTTCTTTTCGAATATTATCTAATTCCCGCGGTCTGGATCGGCCCCTGGCGCTGGGAATAACGCAAAAGGAGCAGATAAAGTCGCAGCCATCTTGTACTTTCAGATTGGCACGGGTTGACTCCAGATGTTGACCGATGGTCTGAATGGTGAAGGGATCTTTTGATATCTTATCGATACAAATCAGAGGACTTTCGGTTTGATCCAACTGTGATATGTATTTATGTATGTTAAGTTTTTCCTGGTTTCCCAGGATCAGATGAACACCACCAATATCCAATATTTGTTCGCTGGCAATCTGCGAGAAACATCCAACTACAGCAATAATAGCGTTGGGATTTTTCCGTTGGATGGTTCTAATTCTACGGCGGCATTTGGCATTGCTTTGATTGGTTACTGTACAGGTATTGATTACACATAAATCGGCATGATTGATATTTTGTATAATTCGGTAACCGGCATTCTCCAGGCCTTTAGCCATAATGGCGGATTCAGTCTGGTTTAATCTGCAACCAAGTGTATAAAATGCTGCTTTTAACATGATTAATGAAGAAACTCGTGGTGTTGTGAGAGGTGTCGCTATATCTGAAGATTTATTATCCCAAGGGATGATACAATAATTCAAGCGGTAACTTTCAGATTATATGGCAAAGGGATTCGGGGAAAGCTAACAGTAATGCTAAATCAATGTTTTTTATAATTTTAAATCCATTGTTTAATTTTATTGCCTTCATATCTTGAGAGATTTTCGATGAAGTATTATTATCCCGCGAGATGGGATAATAATACTTAGGGTGGATTTACTGATTGGCTGAAAATCGTCTTTCCACCAGAACGAATGAAGACCAGTAGTAGGGTGAACTCCATTCGGAATTTAACAAGGTGAGTTGAGCGGATTTTAGTGCCTTTCTGGGTGGCATGCCATTGAACATGTTTTTGTAAAATGATGTCATTAATCGGCGAGTTCCTTCGTCACTGACCGGCCAGAGTGAATTAACAACGCTTTTTACACCAGCTTCCTGAAATGCACGTCGTAGACCGTAAACTCCCTCACCAGCGTGGATCTCTCCCACACCAGTTTCGCAGGCTGATAAAACGACCAGTTGGGTACCGGATAGTCTCAGGCCCAATACTTCCAGGGCTGTTAAAACACCATCGTTATCTGTATCGATTTCTCCCAGAAACGGTGCATTGGTATTAATGCCGGCAAAGGCTAACCCTGCACGCAGTAATGGATTGTCCCCAGGAGGAGGTGTTGTATGTGTGCCACCTCGTTGCAGGGACAACAGTCGTCTTTTCAGTCTCTCTTCGGCTTGCAAAAAGAATCCGTGGGTTGCAATATGCACCATGCTCGGGGATTTACCGACAGTTCGTAATTGTTGTTCCTCTGCTTCTCGTTTGGTATAAATGATGGAGTTTCCATTGCTTGATCTTGCCACTTTATTGATGCTTTTTCCTTCATCCTCGGCACCTTTTAAGGGGTCGAATCCATCTGAAACCTGTTTAATGGTTTTTCCTTCTATTTCAGCGCCCAGCAAGGGCTCAAAAGAAAGTGACCGAAGACCATGTGACATTCTTATTCCTCGATCGATTTCGCCACTTCGTGTGCTGGCAATAACCTGTTTTTCCTTTTGTAATTGAGCATTGTCGATATCGTAGTCAGGTCCGGCCAGAATCATAAAATCTCCCTGGGCATCCGGTAACGCTGAAACAACTAAGTCCCGGCTGGATGACAATACTTTTAGGTCTTTATTCTGAATAAGGAAATTATCGTTTTCATCAACCAAAGCATCAAATGGTAACAGATGCAAAACACTATCGGGTACAATATATATGGATTTTTTATTTCTGATCAGCTCTTGTAATGGCTGCCAGACTTTCTGAAATACCTCATGTCCTGTTTCCAGTACATCTTCCTCATCGGCATCTTCGTCCTGGATGGTTTCTCGAAAGATAGAGATTGATTTCTGGATACCTTCCAAATTCCCCAATGGTATCATATCGATTTGGTTACCAATACATTCCCACCAAACAAAGCATTCTTCAGGATTTGTCTGTGCCACTACAGCGAACACTTTGTCAGTTTTATCGTGATAGGTGATGTAGTCAATCAGTACGTCATCGACTGACATGTTTTTATAGATATCATCGACAGAAACGGGTTTTGTAGCAATGTGATAAATTACACTGATTCTTCCCAATTCAGCTTGAAGTTCTTCCAACTCATTTTCCAAGCGGGTGACGGTTTTCCTGAATTCTTCGGGTGTTTGCGAAGTGGGACCCGATAAGGTCATGGAAGCAAGCTGTTTACGTTTTTTATTCAAAGCAGAAGCTGTTTTTGCCAGTTCAGGTGATTCCGACATCTCAACGATTTTATGAATTTCCGAAGTGATTTTCAGCAGAAGACCTTTTCGATGGAGACTGGCACTTAACGCTTTTTTTGCGGATTCAGGTGTTCTCTTTTTAATCAACAGGGTTAGGAAACGGTTTTGTTCATGTTTATGTAGTTCAATATAACTCTGGCGGGTATTTTCACCCGCTGCCCACAAAACACGATCAAAAAAATCTGTTCGTCTTTCAAAAACCTTTTGTCTGACATCCAACGCCTTTTCTTCTTCACCTGTTTTTTCATAAAGATTAGCCAGATTGTTTAATGCTTCAAAGGTGTATTGATGTTTTTCACCTAAGATTTCTTCGGACAGTGTCACTGTTTTTTTCAAAAGGTTTTCGGCTTCTGAATAATTCTTTTTAGTTGTGTATAAAGCAGCCAGATCAACCATGCTGCGTACTACATCCGGATGTTTTTCACCCAAGGTCGCGTTTCGGTAATCCAAGGCTGTTAGGAACATTTGTTCGGCAGCATCAGTTTTTCCTTGCCAATGATAAACTCTGGCCAGGTTATTTAAAGATTTCAGAGTTTTTTGATGTTTTTCGCCCAATTGAATCTTCCAAAGTTCATATACTCGGCTGAATAGGGGCTCTGCTTTACTATAATTTTCTTGAACTAAATAGAGATATCCAAGGTTGTTAATACTGGAAATGGTATTGGGATGATTTGAACCATACACTTCTTCATTCAATTGGATTGCTTTATTATACAGTGGCTCTGATCGCTCGAAGACACCTTGGCTTTCATAAAGTGATGCCAGGTTGTTCATCAAAGCTAGTGTAGTGGGATGTTTTTCTCCCAAACCGGATTCAGCATAAATTAAGGCTGTTTTAAAAAGAGGTTCCGCCTTATCGTATAAACCCAGGTTTTCAAATAGAAGTGCCAGGTTGTTCATGATGGAAATGGTTTCCGGATGTTTTTCTCCTAGGGCTTCTTTAATTAGCGCCAATGACTGCTGATAAGATTTTTCAGCTTTATTATATTGTCCGCGTAATCTGTATATCCCTGCCAGGTTGTTTGAATCGATAATGGTGTTGGGATGATTGATACCTAATATTTGACTGTCAAATTGATAAACTTTAAGAAACAATTGTTCTGCTTCTTCGTACTTGCCTTGATCCTGGTATAAAACTGCCAGGTTTCCCATGGTTGTGTAGAGATCCAAATCATCCTCACCCAGGACTTTTTTGGAAAGATCAATGGTTTTTATAAACAGCTCTTCAGCTTCATCATATTCGCCTGTTTTGTGGAGAACTTCTGCCAGATTGCCCATAGTATAGATGGTTTCCGAATTTCTTGGTCCTAAAACATCAGTTTTTTTATCTAATAACTGCGATAGGATTTCTTTTGCTTCATTATAACGTCCTTGAGACTTGTAAACCGACGCCAGACTTTCCCTGGCAAAAAGGGTATCCGGATGATCCGATCCCATTGAACTCTCGTATTTTTCAATGGCTTCTTTAAAGAGCGTTTCTGCTTTTTGAAAGTTGCCTTGAGCTTCGAATACTTGGGCTAATGTTATCTGAGTGGATAGTGTGTCGGCGTTTTTTTCTCCCAATTGGTCTTTTTTATTGAATAATGCTTTTTCCAGTAGAGGAATGGCTTGATTATATAGTGCTTGTTCACCATAAACACCGGCCAGAGCGACCATAATATTGACGGTTTCAGGATCATTTTCACCGACTGTTTTTTGAGAGAATTCAAGTGCTTGTTCATATAGGGGCATGGATTGATCAGGATATCCTAGTTCGGTATAATAATTTGCCAGGGAGATCATACTAGATATGGTGACTGCATGTTCCGGTCCGAAGTGCTTTTCTGCCAATTCCAAGGCTTGAACAGAAACGGCAATTGCTTTTTCGTACTCTTCCTGCCGATAAAGCGTATTGGCTTGTTCTGTTAAATTTTTCCATTGTTCTTGCTCATTAGCAACTAGAGCTTGAGTTGTAAAACACACAGTTATTACGACAGATAGAAGCGTAATCAGGATTCGTGTGGCTGAATTTCCAAAGGTTTTCATGTTTCACTCCCTGCTGAGCGTTATTCTCGCACAAAGTCTTCTTAACAATTAAGAAAACCAATTAATTAACCGATGAATAATTAACAATTTTAAAAAAATTTAATTGTTATGTATAGTATTTAATGATATAGCCCGAAAAAGCCTTGTGAAAGACTGCTTTCCAGTCCATCATAAAACGAATAATAAAAATTGAGAGGAAAAGACTTCAAAAATGTCGAATGATAACCTTCTTGGACCTGTTGATAGATATTCAAATTTGTATTTGGATGATTCATTAACCAGGACTGTGTATACAGATTTTCCTATAAATACTAATACGTTATAATCTTATCCATCATACTACAAATCGTGAGGCTTGACTACTTTTTGGATAATCTGGCTATTTACTACAAATTCAATACCATTCATGGTGGATTTGTACAATCTCTGTATGTTCTTTATGTTAAAAAAGCGGGGAATCACTGTTTAGGAAGCTATAACTAAATAGAAACATGGTGCTTTGGGCAACAGACAATTTTGTCGTTTTTGCTTTTTGGGCAGCATCATTATTTATATAATATAATCAATAAATTAAAGATGATCGATCAATTACTATTGATAGATGGCAGCTCATATATTTTCAGGGCTTTTTACGGTGTTCGGGCAGATTTAAGAAATACACAGGGATTCCCCACTAATGCGGTGTTCGGATTCAAAAATATGCTGCTTCAGTTGCTGAAACAGGAAAATCCTTCCCATTGTATTATGGTTTTTGATAAACCAGGCCCCACTTTCAGGGATGAAATCTATTCTCAGTACAAGGCAAATAGAGATGCTGCTCCAGATGATTTAAAAGTTCAATTCGATCCGATTTACAAACTGAATGAGTTGTTGAATATGCCGGTTATCTCCATTGGTGGTTTTGAAGCAGATGATATCATTGGTAGTTTGGCTAAACGATTTTCCAGTCAGATTAAGGTGAAAATCATTTCTGGAGATAAGGATCTGACTCAATTGGTGACAAATGATGTCAATATGTTGGACACCATGAGCAACATACTGTATACCCCTGAATCAGTGAAAACTAAATTTGGTGTTGGTCCGGAGATGATTTCTGAATATCTGGCTTTAATTGGTGATTCGTCGGACAACATACCCGGTGCTTCAGGTATTGGTCCTAAAACAGCTGTGAAACTCTTCGAACGGTTTGGTTCTATTGATGGCATATACCAAAACATCAACCGGTTAAAGGGAAAACAGAAAGAAAATCTGGAAAACTCAAAAGAAAATGTCGACATCAGTAGGAAATTGACAGTCATTGATTGCGATATGGAATTAAATGTATCATTGGAGAGTTTTATCAGGAAGCCACCTGAATTAGAAGGATTGAAGGCGTTTTACCAAGAGATGAATT
Organism: bacterium; assembly: GCA_041556995.1. Classification (GTDB taxonomy): domain Bacteria; phylum SAR324; class SAR324; order XYD2-FULL-50-16; family XYD2-FULL-50-16; genus JAHJTV01. The sequence goes on from JBFFHJ010000029.1 coordinate 40,780, forward strand.
TTAGAGCTGACGATTTCCTTAAGCTCCACCCCGAGGCCAAGGAAAGTGGGGAAACAGAAGAGACGTCATCATTTGATCGTGATTCATATGAACTGGTAACTGATAAAAGCAGGTTGCAGGAGTTACAGCAGATTTTTTTTCAACAGAAAGAACTTGCTCTGGACCTGGAAACCACTTCACTTCATCCCATTGATGCACGAATTGTAGGATTATCATTTTCGTGGTCGGGAGGGACTCCTGTTTATATTCCGGTTGCCCACTCTGAAAACAAGGAACAGATTCCATTGGAAGAAGTCCTGGAAATACTAAGACCGGTGTTTCAAAAAGAAGATATATGTTTTATAGGGCAGAATATAAAATATGAAATGATGGTACTGGCTAACTATGAGATTGAGCTAAGAGGGGAAATTCGGGATACCATGATTGAATCATATCTGTTGGATGCCAATCTTCATCGCCATAACCTAAATGATCTGGCAGATCGGCATTTGCAGCACAAGATGATAAAATATGAAGATGTTGTGGGTAAAGGTAAAAAACAGATTCCTTTTGCTGATGTGGCTTTAAATGTTGCTCTTCGATATGCCGCAGAAGATGTGGATGCAACTTTGCGAATTCATGAACGCCTAAATCCTCGTTTGAAAGAAGGCAATCTGGAGAAACTGTATAAAGAAGTAGAATTACCCCTTTGTCGTACCTTGGCCCGCATGGAACGATATGGTGTTAAAATTGATGTCTCTTACCTGAAAGTGCTTTGTGACAAACTGAGAGATGACTTGTTAATGTTGAGTCAGAAGATTTATCTACAGGCTGGTAAAGAGTTTAACATCAACTCAACCCAACAATTGGGTGCGGTGTTATTTGACGACATGGGTATCACCATCGGTAAGAAAAAAACAAAAACAGGGTATTCAACGGATGCATCAGTATTGGAGAAAATTGCCATATATGAACCCATCGCTTTGGATCTATTGGCATATCGGACAAAAAACAAACTGGTGAATACTTATCTGAATGTATTGCCATCCTTGATCAATCCAACCACAGGAAGAATTCATACATCCTATAGCCAAGCTGTTGCTGCCACCGGGCGCTTAAGTTCCAATAATCCAAATTTACAGAATATTCCTATCAAGGGTAAAGATGGTGGTAAAATCAGGAAAGCATTTATCCCGGATAATGGGCATGTGATAGTGTCGGCGGATTATTCTCAGATCGAGCTACGATTTTTAGCGCATCTATCTGAAGATAAAGGCCTTATCAAAGTATTTGAAAAGGGCGGTGATATTCATACAGAAACAGCGTCGGCTATTTATGATACTACTGTTGAAAATGTTACTTCGAATCAACGGAGAGCTGCCAAAGCAATAAATTTTGGGATTATATATGGTATGGGAGCATTTCGATTATCTCAGGAGATTGGTGTCCCACAAAAACAAGCTAAAGTGTTTATCGAATCCTATTTTGCCAAATATCCGGGAATCAAGCAGTACATGGATGACACGATAGCATTTTGTCAGGAGAAATACTTTGTGGAGACAATGTTTCATCGTAAACGAGCTATTCCGGATATCCATTCAAAAAATCACATAATCAGAACCGCGTGTGAAAGAGTTGCTATAAATACCCGAATTCAAGGATCAGCTGCTGATTTAATCAAAATTGCCATGATCAATATTCAGAATAAACTGGACAGCGATTTTCCAAATATAAAAATGATCATGCAGGTACATGATGAATTGGTATTCGAAATGCCGGAAGATGATGCTCCGGTTGCGATTCCTGTTATCAAAGAAATGATGGAAAATTCTGTTCAGCTGAGGGTTCCTTTGGTCGTTGATGTCGGATCAGGGGCTAATTGGCAGGAGGCTCATTAATTGCTAGTTCATAACTATTCAGCACAAAAAGTATGACCTGTTTATCATTCTGATGGGAGCCTTGGGCGACCAGAAGAATCTCAATGGAGCAAGCGGCATCATCCTTCGTTGTCCCTCCTCAGGATGACATAGATTAGCTTATTGACATTATGCCTTCGCGAAAATGATATAGAGTCCAGGGGTAACGCTGAATAGTTACTTTTGTTTTTTTAAATTTGTGTAGTATCCAAGATGACAGTAATAGCAAGTCATCTTGGGAGTGTTACAACAAGCTATTTCCAAAAAAAATTCCAATAGAAAAACTAATTTAAAAGATAAATAATCGTATGCAGACTAAACACTTTCACTTTTCAGGTATCTGTGGAACAGGTATGGCATCATTAGCTGCCTTGCTAAAAAGCAGGGGGCACAAGATTACCGGATCGGATGAAAATACTTATCCACCCATGTCTGATTTTTTGAAGGAAAGAGGGATTAAGGTCAATACTCCGTATGCGGCTGAAAACTTACAACCACATCCTGATTATGTTGTGTTGGGGAACGTTTTAAGTCGAGGAAATCCAGAAGTGGAATATTCGCTGGAGTCCCATCTATTTTACATTTCCATGGCGGAGTTATTAAAAAACGAGTTTATACGCGGTAATACATCGGTTGTCATTACTGGAACCCATGGTAAAACCACTACAACTTCTATGGCTGCCCATGTTTTACACACGTGTAAGCGACCTACAGGATTTTTGGTGGGAGGGATTCCTGAGAATTTTGGAATATCGTCCCAAGATGTAAAAACTGGCGGGTATTTCGTAGTTGAAGGGGATGAGTACGATACCAGTCTGTTTGATAAACGATCAAAATTTTTCCATTATCTTCCGGATCGACTTATCATCAACAATATTGAATTTGATCATGCTGATATTTTTAATGATATTGATGCCATAAAAAAATCTTTTTCATTGATGTTAAGACAGATTCCCAAAAACGGATTAATCATCGTAAACGGAGACGATAAAAATGCCATGGAGGTTGTTCAGACGGGGTATTCACCTTATATCTCTTTCGGTATGGGGGCTTCTTGCGATGCGATAATCAGCAATTGTAAGGTTTTGTCTGGTAAATTGGGAATGACATTTGATTTGACTTATAAAAATCAAACAACCAATTTCGAAATCCCCATTTTGGGAGTGTTTAATGCCCGGAACGCAACATCAGTGATATTGCTGGCGTTAAATGAAGGAATTCCAGCTAAAGATATACAGCAGGCATTATTAAACTTCAAAAATGTACGTCGGCGGTTGCAGCAACTAACCAAAAATGACAATGTAAGAGTATTTGATGATTTTGCCCATCATCCCACCGCTATCAATGAAACGTTAAGTGCTGTGCGACAAGCCTGGCCTGAATCCAGGATACATGCTGTGTATGAACCCCGGAACAATACGTCGGTACGGAAGTATCATCAAGATATTATGGTTCAGGCTTTTGAGGCTGCCGATTCGGTTATTCTTTATAAACTTCATCGTGAAGAAAGTATCAATCCTGAAGATCGTTTGGATGTACCGTCCATAGTCAGTCAATTAAAAGATCAAAAGAAAGAAGCATTTTATATGAGAGATCACGATCAGATTGTGGAACATTGCATCGATGTTGCTAAACATGGGGATATTTTTATTGTTATGAGTAACGGTGCTTTTGGAGGGATTCAGCATCGGATGGCCGCTTTATTGGATAAACGATGTTAAAAAAGGGACAAATTGAAGCGCTTCGCATCGAATACCCACAATTATGTGATGTGTTTTTGCAGTATTGGGATACAAATTTAAAAGATTATGCCACCAGCCTCTACAATATAGATAGTGGTTGTTTGGAAAATGTATTAAAACAGTCTATTACTGAAGAGCTGGAAATTGCGGGATATGACACGTTGATCATTAAAAAAGCCATGAAGCAACTGGAACAAACCCCTGTTCTGCAAACCGCGCATCATATAACGCCAACAAATGGACCGTCGATGCTGGCGTTTGATTTGATCAGCTTGTCCGGGCTTAAGGAAGATCAGATATACCTGGTGGGAGCTAATTCCGGTGTTGCTTTTTCAAATTCCGCCTGGTCCGGTTCACTGAGTTTTGGATTGATTCCTATTTCCGATCTCCTGCAATCTGAGTCTGTGGTGTATAAAAAAGAGTGCAAATCAGCCATTAACCGCAAAGATCATGGTGATACGGATAATAGAATATCCTTGTTTCCTTCGCGTCAAAGAGATCAGTTGGTTTTTAATAATAAAATCAGCGATTTTCAATTATCCCTGTATGATCAGTTTACAGATAGACTTAAATCGATTCTTCCTCCGATGAATTTAGGTGAAGAATATTCGCATTGGGCAGCTAAGTCGTGTGCCGAAATTCAAAAAAGGGTTTTGAACCGGCAACAGATTATTATTTTTGATATTAATCGAGTGATTATACGATATTTGATTAAGGTTTTATCTCAAGATGAACATCATCCCATCAACAAGGTCCTTTTTTCCGGCAGCCAGTGTTCAAAAGTGCAAGCGGTTTTTAAGGAACCATCGATGTTCCTGACCAGTTATAAAGGCAAAAAGTCCTTCAAAGTTGATGGATTACACTGGCATAAAAACGGTTTAATCAGCAAAAAAACAGGTGTTCACCCATTTTCAAGACAGGAACTCATTCAAGCTCTGGAAGAAGAGAAATTATGCCCCGGACTATTCCTGGTATTTATGATCGTCAGGTTTTTAAACGGTATTCGTTGCCTGGGATCATTTAACCAGATCGGTTATCTGGAAGAGTTTCGTCGGAATTGGGAAGAACTGGATTTTGATTGGGGCATGCAGCTTGAACCTGATTTTAAGCAGATGTTAACCACAGGTAGAATGAACTTTGAGGGTAAGACTTTTTGGCCTTTGGATATGGCATTAGACGAGTTGTCACTTGATATCAAAGACTATACAAATGTCAAAATGAACAGGTTTTGGGAACCCATTGTCAGACAATTGTCGACTTGATCAAAAGTATTCGAATATGAAAAGGAAATTGTCCGTTATTATATTGCTGATATTTTTTTTTCAAATCGGATATTTGTCGTATAACTTACCCCAAATTATTCTGATGGGAAAAGACTTTACACCTGAGATTAAACTCTCCGCTGTTATCGCTGGAATTTGTCTTGGTATTCTCTTTTTATTAAAAGATTATTCCAGTCCTTTCAAATGATTAGACTATTCATCAAATTCAATTCCCTGTTGCCTTAGGGCCGCTTTTTTGCGATTAACACCAACAAAACAGACGCCAATGCTTATTATGTATAATAAAATAAGTGGCCCGGACATCAGTATCATGGTAAATGGATCAGGCGGCGTTAGTACAGCGCTGATTATGAAAGCGATCAAGATAGCCATTCGAGCCTGCTTAATCATCAGTTCAGGTGTGATGATACCGAGCCTTGCCAGAATAAAAGTAATCAGGGGTAATTCGAAGATAAAACCAAAAGCCAACAGTAACTTCAGGGCAAAGTTCAAGTATTGACCCACCGAGAGCGAAGGCATGATTTCGCCTAATTGGGTTAAACTCAGAAAAAAGTCAAATCCGTAAGGAAAAACGATAAAATAGCCAAAAAGCGCACCTCCAATAAAGAAGATAAAGGAAAAGATGCCAAATATCCAGAATACTTTACGTTCACTTCGATAAAGGGCGGGTCCCACAAATCCCCAGATCTCAATTAACAAATAAGGAAAGGCCAGGAAAAATCCTGCAAAAATGGCTACTTTCATCTGGGCAAAAAACAGTTCCGGCAAGCCGATATATACCATAGTTGAACTAGTGGAATTAGTTTGAGGGGGGGCTGAAGTCACCGTGCACTGACAATTCAAATTTATTTGACTTGGTCTGGCTTCATAAGCCATTTGGGTTGGGTCGGGTGATATTTCATCCGTACCAGGTGTATCAAAAATAGGAGACGGTTCTGATCCAAGTAATATTTGGAAAAACATGACAAAATCATTGATTGTCTCCTTAGCCACGGACATTCCGGATTTAATATGATCCGTTACCGGACCCAATTCAAAAGAATCTTCGGTATTTTGGGATATGTCTTCCGTTTCCTCTTTGGATTGATCGTTGGTTGGATCAGATTCTGATGACTTTTGATCTATCGAAGAAATCATGGAAGTGTCGCTATCCAAGGCTGTTTCTCTTGTATCTGTCTGGGGATTGATGATTTCCTGGCATGAACAGTTATAAGAATTTAAGTTAAAAATCGACTTTTTTGTCTTCTCCTGTTCTAGTTGTTTAGTTTGGGTGTATTTTTTTAAAGGAGCGTCAACTGGACTTTTGATAAGATTAAGAATTTCTTTTCGAAAGGCGTAGGTTGCCAAAACACATAAAGCCATAACAATAAGAAACCGGATTAAACGGCTGCGAAGTTCATCCAGGTGATCAATGAATGACATGGTGCCGTCTTTTGATGTTCTATTTGAGGTGTTTTCAGTTTGTTCGTCGGTAGAATGTTCTTCCATCTGTTTTTTTTTGAGTCTGGTTTTTGCGCGATTCAGTTGTACAGCTTCCCTTTATCCGGCAATAGTAGTATGAATATGTTTATGTGTGCAATAGAATACTCAATTTTGTAAAAAGCTACTCACCCCATTCCGTAAAGAAAAAACACGGTTTGTAGATTTTAGTTTTAAACTGACCATTTAATTTGGATTTCCAATTTACATGAATGATATGAACGAAAGTCCGTCAATAGATATACAGATGTTGCAAGCCCTTGAGTTTTTTCATTACTCAAGTAGATTTCAGAACCACCTGTTTTTTTTGGCATTGGACTCAGGTGTGGACTTACAGGAATTGATAACAGATCTCCGAGTGCTGCATGCCGCAAAAATCAAGATGGTTGTCATTTGCCATGACATGGAAGATCTAAATGGGACAATCAATTTGTTAAATGCCCGGGGATTTCCATTTGAATATTTCTCCTGGAATGCCAAGGACAATCTGTCAGAAATGCTGATTGATGGAGTTAAATCTGCAGTTCAAGAGGACTGTATACCTGTGCTTGGCTTGAATGATAATTCCACTGATTTGCCTTTCAGCCAAATACTAGATCAATTTACTTTTAAGCTGGCAACATCTTTCACTGTTGATAAGGTATTTTTCCTGTCAGAGATTCCCGGATTGATCATCGATGGTGAATTTATATCCCATTTGACAACTCTGGAGGCCTCCAAACAACAAAAAATGTCTCGTCATGTGAATATTGGCGAAAAGCGATTGTCATATTTTGTTCAATATAACATAGAAAATGGTTTTGAAATTGTTCTGTTGGAAGGAAAAACCGGTTGTCTATTTGAGGAAATATTCACCCATCGGGGAAAGGGTACACTTTTAACTAACGACTATCCCAATGTGATTCGAAAAGGTGTTATTTCCGACGTTATGGAAATTTCTCTGCTAATGAAACCTTATATGCAAACAGGCATCATTCTTCCAGTGACCGAAGATGAAATTTCCAAAGAGGTGGATGCATTTTTTGTTTATTCGGTCAATAACTCAATTGTGGCTATCGCCAAATTAACAGATCATGGACCGGCTGTTGAATTGGCAAAGTTCTGTACGCTTCCCAGGTATCAGGGTAAAGGGCGAGCCAGAGAATTGGCGGAAAAGATGATACAAAACGTAAGAGATGCTGGAAAAGAGTATATTTTTGCGTTAAGTGTTGAACCCAAAATGTTCGTTTTTTTTAAAAGTTTGGGTTTTTATGAATGTGACCGAAACCAATTGCCGGAAAGCTGGTTAAGGAATTATGATGTGAGCCGGCCGTCTAAAGCCTTTCGCTTGGACAATATATAAGAAAAAAGATTTTGGTTTGGCTTATTTGCAAGTAGCGACTGGCTTTTTCATGTCTCTAATTTATCGTTCTGCGTAATCCCCCATCCATACACATTTGTCATTCCAATTTTAAATTCCCGATAATGTATCGTGGATTTTGGTACACAAGCTGAATAATAGATAAGCTGGAATTGAAATTGATATGCTGTAATGAATCGAAGCATTATCATGTTTCATTTTTCCAGTCTGTCATTTTTTAGCTTTTTTTAAAATCTGAGTCATAAATTCAGATATGTCAGGTTTTTGACTAAAATGATTAAAAATAAATGTTAAGGTGAGAAAACAGATGCTGATGAAATCAGTATTTCCCATTCCAAGAGTGTCTATAATTCCGGTATATTTTTATGGGCTGGTTTCTCAAAATGCACAAAATATCAAATATTTACAAAAAAACAGGAAGCAGTTCTGATTACAAAAAATGTTGATTTAGGTAAACATTTTTGACGGATTCTTTGGTTTTTACGATGGTTTTTAAAAAAGGATATTTTAGAATTAGGGGTCACTCTTAAAAAAGAAATGGAGTTCTTCAAACAGAGTTCTTTTCGATTTTGTAACAAACGCAGTAGTTGATATGTTAAATAGATTAGTAACATTTGGTTCGGTACTCATTTTACTTTGTGTGGGTGCATTGTATCCATCAAATTCACGGCCCTCAACATCGGAAGATATCGGGACAGTGATGAAATTTGAATGGCAGGAAGAATTACGACAAATTGATTTGGATAATGTTCAGGCTTATTTGCCGTATATAACAAAGTATATTGACAGAGAGGGCGTATCTGTTCCCTTGGTTCTGGCTGTTATGAAAGCGGAATCCAATTTTCAGATTGATGCAAAAAGCAGAAAGGGTGCTTTGGGGTTGATGCAACTAATGCCCACCACCGCGCTGGCTGAATATAGGAGAATGGGAATGGATACATCTCTGAAAAAGATGAAGCAGCAGTTGGTGTATCAACCGGAACTTAATATCGCATTGGGAGTTAGGCATCTTGAGCATTTACATGATCGATTACAAGGTATTGAGAATCCTGATAAATACAGACAGTTAGTTATTGCTTCATATAACGCTGGAATATACCGTGTAAGACGTGCATTTGAATGTAAAGGTTTTACTTGCTACAAATATAAGGCTAATCGATATGGCAACAAGTTCTTTAAAAAATCAATTAAAGCATTGCCAGCGGAAACACGCCAATATTTGAAGAATGTTGAGCGTTATTACGAGTTATATAAACAAGCTCTTCCCGAACAATGGTCGTCGAAGGATCTTTCCGCCTGATTTGATAGATTTTTGACTAATGATCACACATTGAACCATCCCACGTCTTCCAGGCGGCTCTTCCAGGTATTGAGAGCCGTTTCTGCTTGGATTTTTCTTTTCTCTTTTTTATTTTTATTCCGTTTTCCTTTATAGGCGGTAAGCAGCCCAAAATTTGCGTTCATTGGTTGAAAATTCAAGGGTGATGCCGTCACCAGGTAGTTTACCAAAGCGCTGATCATCGTCTGGTTATCTGTAGGCAATATCGGTTTGTGGTTAATTGCGGAAACTATATTTATTGCAGCCCACAATCCCATAGCTGAGGATTCGGTATATCCTTCCACACCAGTGAGTTGTCCGGCCAACAGGATACCTGTCTTATTTTTTAGTTCAAGCTTGGTGTTTAAATGTTTGGGGGCATTGATAAATGTGTTTCGATGCATGCTGCCCATTCGAGCAAATTCACATTGTTCCAATCCAGGGATTTTTTTAAATACCCGTTTTTGCTCCGGCCAGGTCATGCGAGTCTGACATCCCACCAAGTTGTGCAAAGTAGCCGAATTGTTTTCCTGACGGAGTTGCAGTACCGCCCACGGGCGTTTGTTGGTTCTCGGATCAACCAAACCCACTGGCTTCATTGGGCCGAAAGAAAGGGTATCTACACCACGTTCAGCCATGACTTCAACAGGAAGACAGCCTTCAAAATGTTTTGCCTGTTCAAATTCTTTGAATGGCATTTTTTCAGCATTGATCAGATCGCTAATGAAATTTTGATATTCTTCCTGGTTTAAAGGACAATTTATATAGTCGGCATCACCTTTGTCGTACCTGGAAGCTTTAAATGCTATATCCATGTTGATTGATTCGGTAAAAACTACAGGTGCAATAGCATCGTAAAAGAATAATTCATCTTCATCTAATATTTTGTTCAAGGAATCAGAAAGTGCGTCTGATAGTAGAGGACCACCGGCAATAACAATGATTTTAAATTCATCCTGCAGAAGTTGGATATCTTTAACTTCCATGTTGATCAATTCAATATTGGAATGCTTCTTCAGCTTTTGCTCTATTTGTTCTGAAAATGCCAAGCGATCAACTGCCAGTGCGGTTCCGGCTGGAACCGTATTCTCTTTTGCACACATCATTATCAGGGAACCTGCCATTTCCATTTCAGCTTTTAACAACCCATGTGCGTTGGAAATATCAGTGGACTTAAACGAGTTGCTGCACACAAGTTCTGCCGGAAAACCGGTTTTATGCGCGGGAGTTTTGACCGTTGGTCGCATTTCAAACAGAACAATTGGTATACCTCTGATGGCCATTTGCCATGCAGCCTCACAACCGGCAAGTCCTGCACCAATTATGGCGATTTTGGGGAATGGATTCATATTGTTGTTAAAGGTATTATGTAATGAATCAGTTGTTTCTTAGTTTATTTTCCTAAAAACGAATTCAAGGTTATCTGTTTTCCGATCTCCAAGGCGCAGTATAGATTGAATTACAGTTTTTATTTAAGTGATATGGCTAAACTCCTATTATAAGATCAAAATTAAAAGAAGGTATACTTGGCTGCAATAAAAAATTTAGCCAAATAATACAGATATATACTGGCATGTGTAATCCACCTGAAAATGGTGAAACATTTGGCATAAAAAGTGATTATCTCATAAAGAACACATTATTTTAATGGTTATGACACTAAATAGAACCAATAATATGGAAGTCTTAGGACTAGAAAACCTCATTTTGGGAGGATAACCATGAATGCGGTACAGGCGGGTACTTCTGGTGCGGAGAAGAGTAAAAGTATTCGCAACGTGAATCGACCGGAAAGTCTTGATAGTAAACCAGAAAGCGCTGAAAGATCTGCTGATAAACTGGATAGAATAAATAAACAGGCAAATATTGCAGCGGTTAGAAGCAGATTAAACAGGAACAATGTAACCAAAAACAAAAGCAATGCTGAAAGGGATACTCTGGAAATCGATGAATATATGAAAATGATTTCAAGACTCGAAAATAAACTAAAGCTTGAACAATTGGAAGACACAGATCTGGAGAAGCTTATTAAAGCGTTGGAAGAAAGACTTCTTTCATTAAATGATCAACAAAAAAGTCGATTGAAAAGTATGCGTTTTTTTAAGGAGAACAATATCCAAAATATTAATGAAATGAACAAAAAGCTGGAAAGTATGTTTAAAGACACTAATGATCGGGAGAAGGTCTTTGAGTTTTTAAAAAATCCAGAGTTTTTAGCCTTGCTGCTTGATAAGGCATCCATGCCCAAAACATATACTGTAGTAAACAATCTAAAACCGGTTGATAACAAAATTGTTTAATCCAAGTATTCTGTCGAAATTCTAGCAGTTAATGCAGATTATTCGGTGATGAACTGACATATATTGCGATTCATTCAAGTTTTGTTAATTTTCTGAAATATTGAGGTTGACAGATCCAAAGGACTTCTGAGAAGTTCAAAACCTAATAGAGCTTAATTCTAAATTTTTTGAATTGGTTCTGTTTTACACAGCGTAAACTTAAATAATTTTTCGAATGATTAAAAATATTCAAAACAACCTGCTGCTTCTCTTACCTAAACTCAGGTGAAAGAAGGTCGCATTGTTGTTTGAATCTTTGTGGGCTTTCTGCCCACAAAAAAGGCCGTGGGCACTGCTCACGGCCTTTTTTTTTGCCTTTTTTTAATTCGTTGAATCCAGGTTTTAGGAGACAGAAATGAAAACAATGCCAATAAAAAAATATCGAGCATTCTCACCAGTGGATTTGCCCGATAGGCAATGGCCAGGAAGAACCATCACGCAAGCCCCGATATGGTGTAGTGTTGACCTGAGGGATGGAAACCAGGCGTTGAAGATTCCCATGAATCTTGAGGAAAAACTGATATTCTTTCAGCTTTTGACTGATTTAGGATTCAAAGAGATTGAAGTCGGTTTTCCGGCAGCGGCGGAAGTGGAGTATCAATTTCTCAGGAAACTGATTGAGGATGATTTGATTCCTGATGATGTAACCGTTCAGGTATTAACTCAATCCAGGGAAGAATTGATTACTAAAACATTTGCCGGTCTGGAAAATGCGAAACGAGCTATTTTCCATTTATATAATTCAACCTCAACCTTACAAAGGGAGGTTGTTTTTAAGATGAACCGTCGGGAGATCATCGATATTGCTGTTAATGGAACCAGACAGATAAGGCAACAAGCAGATGAAATTAACGATACAGACATTATTTTTGAATATTCTCCGGAAAGCTTTACCGGTACTGAACTTGAATTTGCAATAGATATATGTGAAGCAGTGATGGATGTTTGGCAGCCGACTCCGGAAAAGAAAGCAATTATAAATCTGCCAGCGACAGTTGAGATGTCAACTCCGAATATTTTTGCTGATATGATTGAATGGTTTTGCAATCATTTTTCCTGGCGTGATAGTGTGATCATTAGTTTGCATACCCATAATGATCGAGGGACCGGTGTGGCAGCGACGGAGCTTGGCTTAATGGCTGGTGCTGACAGGGTTGAAGGTACATTGTTTGGATGTGGTGAACGTACTGGAAATGTTGATATTGTAAATCTTGCCTTAAATCTTTTTTCGCAGGGTGTCGATCCTTGTTTGGATTTTACTGAGATTAATAATGTAGCAGATGTATTTATGAAATGTACCAAAATGCCCATTCATCCTCGTCATCCTTATGTTGGGGAGTTAGTATATACAGCCTTTTCCGGGTCGCATCAGGATGCGATAAAAAAGGGAATGGATGTTTATGATGAAAAGGCAATCCGTTACTGGGCTGTACCTTACTTACCTATCGATCCTGGCGATGTCGGTCGAACTTATGAAAAGATTATCCAGATTAACAGTCAATCGGGGAAAGGTGGCGTGGCTTATATTATAGAATATGATTTTGGTTACAAAATGCCAAAAGATATGCATCCTGAATTTGGACAGGTCATCCAACGAGAAACAGATATAACCGGCAAAGATTTACCTTCTGCCCGAATATTTGAGTTGTTTAGAAGCGAGTATTTAACCGTTACTGAACCATTTCTTTTTAGAAATTGTGAGATTCAGACAAAAGGTGCTACTACACGAGTAAAAGTTGAACTGGAAGTCAACGGATTATCACAGATAGTCGAAGGAGAAGGGAATGGTCCTCTTGATGCTTTAGGTAATGGGATAAAGCAATCAAATCTTGCTCAATTTAAATTAATTTCTTACTCTGAACATGCCTTGGAGCAGAAAACGTCTTCTTCTGCGGCCGCTTATATACGAATCGAAAAAAAAGGTATAAAGAGATATGGTGTAGGCGTTGATCCCAATATTAGTATTGCGTCAATTAAAGCGCTTATCTGCGCTTTGAACCGGGCAATATTAAATGAAAAGTCTGAAATAAGTTCTGCTGAGTTGAAAAACTGATGATGTAGCACGTGATTATGGGCAAGCAAAACAGTTTTGCTGAAGTTTCGTTTTGCTTTATATCTAGAGTATTTGAAACAAAGATGTTTTTTTTCCAACCCTTATCGTTTTTTCTTCATTGACTGATAGAAGATTAAAATCTAAGTTTAAAATTTGTGCTTGAGCATGAATAAGGTTAAACTATAATAAATGTTGTAACCGCTTATTTAGGAAAAAGGGGGTTAACGCATTGAAGTGAAAAAATCAATTAGCATTAATTTTGAGATAGTTAAAGAAATATTTTGCTTCCAAATTCGGTTAAAATAGTTTTAGTGGTCAGGTTAGTGTGTTCAATAAAAAACGTGGGGTATAAGAAATATTTTATAGTATCGTTTTTTCGTTTTGGTTGTAGTAGTCGACCGCTATATCTATATTTAACAGTTTTGTCTTCTAAAATCCGAGTGTTAAGGTATATTTCCGGTATGCTGTTATTTTGATTTGGTTTTTTTCTTATCAAATGCTTTGCCCATGCAATATCACTAGACACTGAAGGGAACGTCAGAAGAATATTAAAATCCCACATATATTTTGGTAAAGCTGTCAATAAGTAATTGTATCTACATGTAATTAAGAATTTCCGCTATGCAGAATATAAACAATAAAGAAAAGGATGAGGATTTCGTAGCTCAATACGAAGAACAACTGATTGAGTTCATGAAAAGTGATAAGGATGTATTGAGTCTGGAACCCATGAATTCGTACTACCGTCGATTGATTCACCACCTTGCTCTTGAATTTAACTTGGGGACTTATTCCGAAGGTGAGGATAAAGAACGCCATGTTGTTCTTTCCAAAGTGGAAAAGAGCTGTACTCCAGATAGAATAAAAAACAGAAGATCAATTGTCTGGAATTTTGGAGATCAGGAGTTTCTGGTTAATCCTTTAGCCGATGAAGTAGAGGTATACCTGGGAAGAGATGGAACCGTCGGGTTGTATGATGAAGAAGAAAAAATTCCTTATATTACAAAGAAGAAGGTCGTATCTGGTGCTTTCAAAATAAAAATGAATAAAATAGTTGAACTCCACGATGAAGAATGGTAAAAAATCCCCTAATCAATTTTTCCCTTAAAAAAACCAATTAAAACTGCACAAATCAAGTCAAAAAGCTGATGAGTCGGAAAAACCTGTTGAAAACTATTGGTTTTTTTCAAAAACCAGAAAACACGATAGAAAGCAGGTGATTAGATTTTCATCAATATCCAACGTAACATCCCGAAATTATAGGAGTAAATAGAGTTTGATTTTTGTTAGTTCTGGTATTATAAAGGCTTAACTTGAAACCCTATCAGATGGGATTTTAGGTATTATTTGCCAAGTTTTCCACAGGTTTTCAACAGCTATTGACAGATGTTTGGTTCAAAAGAATAACCTACTAATTCGATTGCAAAAATATTAAAATTGCTCCTTTCCCACCAAGAAATGACGGTGCCCATCTGAAGCTAAACTTTCTCTCTTTTTGATTTTCATTTAACCATTTCCATATTATATTCCGCAATATTCCGCCTTCCGTTTCTGAGTTCAAGCCCCTGCCGGTTATGACCAAAATTGAATGATAGCCTTTTATTATAGATGCTTCCAACAAGGATTCCACTTTTTGAACGGCAATTTCCCTTGTTTCTCCATGCAAATCCATGATGGCATCCGGTTGAAAATTGCGAGTAATTTTGATCTTCCGGTGCTTTTTTTGTTTTGGTTGTTTGTCTCTACCAATGAACTTTTCGTTGCATACATCTGGACCTAATTGAAATTCTTGATTAATAAGAAATTCGATTGGTTCTGAATCGACCTGTTTTATTTTCGATTTATCCGATATGTTTTTTTTCTCAAGAGGTTTTACACCAAAATTCTCCATCAATGTTTCGAAACTTATATCGGACTCTGAGGAACTAAACCGTGAGGAATCTTTTGAGACGGGCTGCTTTTTTTTAGGTGGGCGGTTTTTCATGATCTTGAGGATATAGTGCCTTTATCTAACTGAATTGATAAAAATAACTGTTCATGATGGGGTTGTTTTACTACATTACTTCCCTTGAAGTGCTTCTGTATTATACTTTACAGCTCACAGGATAAAAGAGGCAAGTTGTTGAGGCAGGCATTGAACGACTTCATTAATTGTAGAAAATGATATATAAAAATAGGTATACATTGCAAAAAGTAACACCTTAAAATGACAAGGTAATATTTCAAAACTCAATATGCTAAGATTAAATTTAGATCTGGCTATTATATTTAACCTATAGAATTAACTGGTGATTTATGAAGATATCTATTGTTGGATATGGGAGAATTGGGCAGTTGGTGGAACAATGCGCCCGAGAAAGAGGGATTGAAATCGTCTCCACAGTTGATCCTTTTCATCCAAAGGCAACTCATAAGAGTATTAATGATGACTCCATGGCCGGGGTGGATGTGTGTGTCAGTTTTACGCAGCCTGATGTCGCCTTGCAAAATATAATGGATATATGCAAATGGAAAAAACAATCGGTGATAGGTACTACCGGATGGTTGGAACATATGACGGAAGTGGAAAGAACAGTTCAGGAAAATGATGTTGGATTGGTCTACTCATCGAATTTTTCTATTGGTGTGAATATATTCTTTAAAATAATTGAACATGCTGCCAATATGATGAATCGGTTTGATGTGTATGATGTAATGGGATTTGAATCTCATCACAATAAAAAAAAGGATTCTCCATCCGGAACGGCAACGACTATATCTAAAATTTTACTTGACAATATCGACCGAAAAAAAAAGGTATGTGAAGATAAACTGGATCGGCAAATAGAGTCCGAGGAGATCCATTTTGCTTCTATGAGGGGAGGAAACATACCTGGCCAACATGCTGTGTTTTTTGATTCTGAATTTGATACCATTGAGCTTAAACACATCGCTCGCAACAGATTGGGATTTGCCACGGGAGCGATTATTGCCGCTGAATGGATCAGGAACAAAAAAGGATTGTTTACTGAATCGGATATGATGAAATTTATATTGGAGTAGTTATGCGGTTTCCGCCTTTTTTGGAAAAAAAATATCATTTCCCGGTGTTTTATAAGATTCATACGGAGTATCAAAGACCAAAAATAGAACATATAACGGATGCGGTTCAGAAAACATTACAACAACAGTTTGAAAACTTTTCAATACAAGCGGGTGAAACTGTAGGGATCGGTGTTGGGAGCAGAGGCATTCGAAACATTGCAGAAATTATTCGTGCGACATGTATTGAAATAAAAAGGAAAAATGCGAAACCTTTTATCATTCCAGCTATGGGGAGTCATGGTGGAGCTACGGGACAAGGGCAAATTGATGTACTGAAAACCCTGGGCATAACAGAGAAGAGTTGTGAATGTCCGGTTATTTCGACCATGGATGTGAATCAGATAGGCACTGTTTTTTCCGAGGTTCCAGTCTATTATTCAAAAGATGCACTTGAATTGGATCATGTTTTATGTGTTAATCGCATCAAACCGCATACCAAGTTCAAGGCGGCAGTGGAAAGTGGAGTGTTGAAAATGCTATGCATAGGTCTTGGAAAACACGAAGGAGCATTGTCTTATCATAAGTGGGCGTTAAAATATGGTTTCTTTCCTTTGTTGAAGGAAATAGCAAGCGAAGTAATGCGAAAAACCAATTTTCGCTTCGGTATCGGTGTTGTTGAAAACGCATATGACGAAACCATGCATATTGAAGCCATGGCTAAGCAAGATCTGATTTCCAGGGAGGAAGAGCTTTTAAATACAGCCAAACAGAATATGCCGAAATTACCTGTATCGCAGGCAGATGTTTTGATCGTTCAGGAGATGGGGAAAAATTTTAGCGGTGCCGGTATGGACCCAAACATCACTGGCCGTGCAGCTGATTTAATGGAAGATGATTTTTCAAGTATCTTTAAAGCTACCCGATTGGCAGTATTAAACCTATCCAAAGAATCAAAGGGCAATGGGCTGGGGGTGGGAAATGCTGATATCATCACTGAAAAATTATATAAAACAGTGGATTATGAAACCACCTTGATGAATATTATGACCGGGATTTCATTGAAAAAGGCGGCTATACCCATACGTATGCCAAACGACGAAAAAGCGATTCAGGCATGTTTTACTACCATTGGGCCTATTCCACCGGAAGAAATCCGGGCGATTATTATTAAAAATACACTTGACATTGCAGAATGTTGGATTAGCCAAGCCCTGCATGAGGAGGTCCAAAAACAATCCTCCATCACTATTATTGATAAAACGAATTTAAATTTCAATGATAACGGTGATTTGGTATTGGATTGTTAAATTTTCGTGAATAGGGGCTTGATTTTGAGGTTTTGATTCGATATTGTTCTGCTAATTTGCCTAAAAATCGAGTGGTCGTTTTTAGTTGGACGAGAACAGTCGTTTTCGATGAAATAGTGTTCTACAAACATTTAGGAGAAAAATGAAAAAAGGTCTTGTAAAGCTTATTATTTTGCTGGTTGTGGTCATTTCAGCGATTAAATTTGTTCCATTTATCAATAGCTGGGCAAGGGAAGTACTGCCTGAGCAAGTATTGGCATTGATTGGTGAAAAGCCCAAGGGAATTTTTGAAAGGGGATCGGATCTGGTTGGGGATAGCATCGAAAAAGGATCAGAATTAGTGGATGATCTGGTGGATAAGGTAAAAAACTAAATGACATTCAATGTCATTTAGTTAAGTTCTGCCAGCTGTTATCCTGAGTTTATAAGCCGACTGGAATGATGAATAGAGCCACGGGGAGTGCCTATGTAGATGTAGGGCGCCAAAGACTTTTCTCTCATAATTGTTATTGCCGGTCGATACTTAGCAAAACATTCATAAAGAAATTTATTCAATCAGAGTGCAAATTAGAATTCTTTGAGATAAAAACCGGATTATCGTCCTTTGAATTCAAGTTCCCACTTTTCCAAAAGTACTGCGATTTACTCGTTGGCGTCCTTCATTTCGAATGTTTTAGATTGATAATGGGCTTCGATTTCAGCAGTGTTGTCAGGTGTCTAATCAAGTCCTCAGTATACTGACCATTTTATCATTTTGACCACTATCGGTGCAAAGACAGCAATTTTCTTTGCCAGTTTCCAAGCCTTGTATAGAATATCGCCTTTATTTTTCCCATAATTTGCCAGCCATATTTTTTTGCTTGAGATCCACTAATTAACCGACCCGTATACAATAGTTGGCCAAGGGAAGACCGATGAGACTGGGTTCAATCGTCCGATAAAAGGGCAAGGCAATAGTAATATTGCGTTTATCAAAGATCCTTGGCAGGTCTGCGGAAAGCTGGTTAACAATACAAAGCAATTATAATTTTTGGATCGCTTGAAAAAAAGTCAATTTGGATAAAGTTGTAAAGCTTGAAGTTGTTTGAAAACAGTATCATCCGGACGAAAATCGCTACAGTTATGCCAGATAGGTGCTGGATTGATTTTGAATTTTACTACCTCAAATCGGAAATCATTTTTATTACAGCTGATTTGTTGGATTCAATTCTTGAAATCAATTCAAACTGGACCAAAGCCCTTTTAAGATTGTGACTTTCATATTTGGTTTTGAAATAAACGTTTCCTTCTAGAAAATCTATGAAGAAACGTAATCCCAATTCAAAAGTAATCAATTTAATTGAGTCAAAGATATAGTCATATTCATGGTCAAGAAAAAACTCCTTGGCATGAATAAAATATCCTTTTAAAACTTCCCAACAAATATCTAGATCAAAGTCAACATCAACCAGATTTTCTGCTTCCTCTCCAACCAGGTTGCAGCATGATCTTAAGCAGTCACCAATATCATAATGGACCAGACCCGGTTTAACGGAATCAAGATCAATCATACCTACAGCTTTTCCGGTAACCTGGTCTATCATAATATTATTAATTTTTGGATCACCATGTATGGGGCGTTGGGGTAGAATACCTTTGTTCTTTGCATCTTCCAGAACGTTTACACAATCCTTATATTTTTTAATCATCTGATGACAATATTTAATATCGGCGGATTGACATCCTGTTGAAGTTACTTTTTTAATGCCATTGTAGTGTTTCAGATATTTAGGAGTAATATGAAATCCCGGCAACGTATCATATAAAGTTTCAATTCCCATGTTGCTGATGAGTTGCTGGAATTTTCCCAAGGCATAGCCTACTTCTGCCGCTTGAGACGGTTGTTTGATTTTTTCAAGAGCATATGATTTGTCAATAAAACTAAGTGCTCTCCAAAATGACTTATCAATATCTATAAAATAGCTATCCCCGGTATTTGTTTTAAGAATTTCGGGTGTTTCCCATCTGTCAACTGAAGAAGGAGCATCACTTTTTTGTATATAAACGTGCTTACTAATTTGCTGCATGTTTTTTAAAATCAATTCCGGTTTTTTAAATACTCTTCGATTGATTCTCTGCAAAATAAATGGATTCTCATTATCCAGGTCTGATGTTACCAGGTACGTGTCATTAACGTTTCCTTGACCATACCTAATGACTTTGACGATATTTCTAGATGGAATGAACTGTTTGGCAGCGGATAAAGGGGCGTTATTAAGCATATTTTATATTTAACGTAAAAACTTGATTCCGTTGAGTAAGGTTTGTTTTTAAAAATTTCTCTGTTAATCTGGCGCTTTATGCTGCCATGTCCAAACTATCTGTCTAATTGAACCGCGTAAAGATGTTTTGTGGGGACAGGTGGCGGAGGTTTTTTGAATTCCTATATTAGTTTTCAAACAGTTCGAACCATTCTTCTGTTTTTTTTATAATATCAATAATATCTGCTTTTATGATGGGTTTTACCAAATAATACTCACAACCCTCTTCATAACTGGCAAAACGATTTTTCGGACTACCCAGAGCGGTGACCATTGCGACTTTTGCCCTTTCTTCATTGGGATATTTTTCAGTTTCCAGGGTTCGTATCGCTTTTAGGACTTCATGTCCGTCCATCTGGGGCATCATGATATCTAAAAAAATGAGATGAAATGGATTTTTCTCCTGGTGGGCCGATTCAAAACATTCAATCGCTTCTTTTCCATTATCCACCGCTACACATTCACCATACTGTGTGAGAATTTTGAGCAACAAATGGAGGGTTTCTTTATTGTCATCGATGGCTAGAAATCTCATTTCTTTGCTTTATATAAGTTTTATGGAGTTCTCCATCTGATTCGTTCACGGAAAACAGATGAACGCATCTCTTTGATCTCTTGATCAGCTTTTTCTTTGATAGATTGAATTCGTTCATATTCAGCTAATGCGGATCGTACCATTGAATAAAGAACTTCATTGTCAAAAGGTTTGGTCAAATATTGATACACACCGTGATCCAGTCCTTGTACGATATTTTCTGTGGCTGTCTTGGCAGTGGCCATGATAACCGGGATATTTTTAAATTGATCATCATCTTTCAGCAAACCTAAAAGTTCGATGCCGCTCATTTCCGGCATCATCCAATCGAGAATGATCACTTTGATCTGTTTTGTTGTTCGTTCCAAGATACGTAGTGCTTCAATACCGTTTTCCACTGTGATAACATCAAAACCTTTATCTGTAAGTCCCTCTGCAATTGTTTCCAGGGTCATAAGATCATCTTCAACGACCAATACTGTGATTTGACTTTTCATGAATCCATTTACAATTTTCAGGATTTGAGTAAAAAATCCCAATATCCTGGTGTTACATAAGAATCTGTAAGATGTGGAAATTTGCCGTAACTATACCAATTTGCCCCGGTTTTTACAAGGGATTTTTAATTTCATAGGAAATACTAATCTGTTGAAATTTATTTTACATTCTGTTTTTCCAATTGAGAATACAGGTTGTTGATAAGCTCTTGTTCCTTGACTTCACTTTCACCCGATAGTGTTTGTTGGGCAACTTTTAATTTGTAAGGTAAGAGCCCTCTATTGACTTCTTTTTCGAAGATATCTATCCGGGTCAAGAACCGCTTAAGAAAGATATTAGCACCTTTTTTATCTGTTTCGGTCAGTAGAATAAGAAAATTATTATCTCTTAAACGTCCGGCAATATCACTTTCCCGTAATTCAAGTGAAGCGATATCAGCAATTTTTTTTATCAGAAATCTATCCACCAGAAAGCTATGCAGTTCACTATCTTTTTTTGGATTAGAGATGTTGAGGAGAATAACTGAAAGACTGGTTTTATATCTGTAAGAACGTTTTAATTCACTTAACAGTGTATCGTATATGGCATGTTCGCTTTTTAGACTAGTTAGTGAATCGATATATTGATTGCGACGTTTGGATAAATGAAACTGCCGAGCTTCTTCCAGTACGTTTTTTAGTTCGTCGCCCCATGGTTTTACGATAAACTTGAAAACATTGGCTTTGTTTATAGCATTCATAATGGCGGAAGTATCTGTATAACCGGAGAAAAGAATCCGTACAATATCCGGGTATTCTGTTCTAATTCTGGCCAGGAGATCTGAGCCATGTTCATCCGGTAATCTTTCATCACAAAGGGCGATATCGATTTCATTGCGTTTTAGTATCTCCAGTGCTTGAAATACATTTTCAGCAGGAAATATGGTAAATGATTTTCGAAGCTCAATGGTTATTGTATTGAGGATTTCCTTTTCATCGTCAACGATAAGTAAATTGAGTTTCTTTTCGTTTTCCTCTTCTACAGTATAGGTATCATTATTGTGCATGTTGTCCCCTTCCCTTTTTCACTAATATAGATAATACGGCCGTTATGTTTTTCAATGATTGCAAAGGAAATAGATAATCCAAGTCCGGTGCCTTCTCCCATTTTTTTAGTTGTAAAAAACGGTTCGTGGATTCGATCTATGATGTGTTCTGGAATTCCTTCTCCTGTATCCGTGATTTTTATGCAAATATCCTGTTGTTCAGTCGACGTCTGAATGGTGATAGATCCCTGTTCTTCAATTGCCTGTATGGCGTTTGACAGAATATTCATGAATACTTGGTTTATTTGTCCCGGATTGCAAGCAACATTTGGGATCTCTTTATAATCACGAATAATTGTTATTCGACCTTTTATTTGGTGATTTAATAATATCAGACAACTTTCCAAACCATTAATAAGGTTTGTTTGTACTATATCCACTTTATCCAGGCGGGAGTAGTCTTTTAGATTAAGTACAATTTTCCTTATTCTTTCCAGACCATCTTCCATGGCTTTATATAAGGTAGGAATATCATCTTTCAATTGAGCGAATTCTATTTCTTCTTCAAGCTCTGTAATATATTGAATACGTTTATTATCCGTTATTGATTGTTTAGTACTCTGATAAGCTTCCAGCAACTTAATAAGACTGGTAAATGTTTCCCGGCAAAGATGAACATTGTTGCTGACAAAAGCCAATGGATTATTTATCTCATGAGCAATGCCTGCGACCATTTGCCCCAATGAGGCCATTTTTTCAGTTTGAAAAATCTGAGATTTCGGATCTTTTAGTTCTTCATATATTGTTGGATGCTCAGCACTTATTTCTCCCTCTTTTTGTGTCATAGTTTCTTATGATAATTTGATATATTTATCTATTTTCCTGGTCGAATAGCTGTATCTTATTACAATTTAGTAAAAATAGGTAATCGGTTTTTTGACTTTTAGTTTGTTTAAGGATCAACAATGCCCGGAATTCCCTTATTGGTCTGTCTTTATAAACTCCTTGATAACCTTTTTCAGCTGCCACTCCTGATCGATTTATAATTTCCAGTTGAAATTTTTGTAATTCACGGGTTCTTTCTCAAACTTTCTGATCAAGGATGGAATTGCTTAGTTTCAACTAGGTTCTGAGCAAGTTTAACTTCCAAAAGATTACGAATGTGTACAAAAATCTTTTCGGTATTAAATAGCTTTGTCAGGAAGTCGCAGGCTCCTTTTTTTCAAGCCACTTAACTGTGTATCATGGTCCGAAAGTGCCGAGAATACTAAAACGGTGATCATTGATTCTGAACTCATCCACGACAGTAAATCAATCCATTATAAGCATTAAAACATTATGCAAGATTAAATTAGATTTAGTATTTTTATATAAATCAGTATCTTAAATGGGTTGATCATTGCTGTAATATTAAATGTATCTGCCTTCATTTATAATTTTCGTTAAGGTATCAAATCTATCGTCATCGATTAATAGAATATGAGACTCACGGAGATCTTTAAACGGTTTCATTTTATTCTCCCATGTAAAGTGAGAAAGAAAAGATGAATATCCAATTTATGCGCACGTCTCCTTTTACCCTTCTGTATACCACAAATACTGATACTCCTGCAAAATGATTTTTTCATCAATGAGTTGGTTTGATTGGATTTATCGTCTTCTACATGTTTACACGAGGGAATCGGAGGCTTGAATGGATGTAGGTATCTTTATTTGTTGTAGGGAAAGATGGATATTTGGAGAATGCTGGACTTTTAAGCAATACTTATAAAATCAATATATTATTTTTATTAAATGTCTGTAAATTGACGGCAGGTAATCAATATATTAATCCCTCCTGCCGAGATCTATTGTACTTCTCGAAAACAGGGCTGTTTTTGACAATCACTCAATTATTATGTCCATTCAAGAATTCATCTGCTGCTGAAGGCATTTCATTTATAGATATGAAATCATTGTAGCTTTTTTCATCGACAATGACCTTTGTTATTTTGCCCCCACTCCTTAAATACTCTTCAACAGCGTCTGCGATAACAACTCGGTTTGGATTAAAAGGGATTGAATTTTTCCTGGCTTTTCTTTTATATGTCCATTTTTTCATCTCTTCCTCCTTTTAATTGTTTTTCATTAAGGTTGGTAAAATAAAGGACTGTTTTTATGTTGTGATTTAAATAATCTAACACCTCAAGGTATTACAAAGGCAAAATATTTTCATCCTAATCCAATTGTAAGTATTTGATTATAAAAGAGAATAGTCTTGGCAGAATAGCACGGTACACAATTTGAACGTATTATACCAAAAGAATTAAACTGTACAAGAGATTTTATTATATATTCTTAAATTTGTTGTGAATGGGTAAAAAAGATCAATATCTAACTTTGAAGAATTAAAATAATATCCGATAATTACAAAGATAAATTATCAATACATCCTGATAAAAAATGTTGTAAACAGTTAAGAAATCCTTGGTGATTAGCGGATCAGAAGAATTGAAATGGAAATGTTACCTAAAGCCAGAGAAGAGACTAGATCTTATTGGAGATAAACACAAATATCTGAAAGAAATACAGGACCTGTAGAATATATGTCTTGGGTATTGTAAGAATGAAAGAAACTCTTTTTGGTTTGTTGGTTTCAGCTATCAGAATTTCACTATGAAGTTCTGTTATTTTTTGTGCCATTACCAAGCTGATTCTTAAATTTTTTTTGGGATGGAAAATTTCGTCATTTTTAAATTCGACATCATAACTCTTCTAACATGTTTACTTCCATTCCATGCTCTTTATATGAAATTCTTATAACACACTAATCTGACTGAATAGTGGATTCTATTAAAACCACACTAACACATGGAGAGTACTTAACGGTCGTTATCAACAATATAGGAAAACGCTTTTTTAGTTGCCCGTTAATCTTTGATCCAATTGTATTTTACCTGATACAAGTATGATTTTAATATATAGGAGGAGATAATTATTTCTGATTTTGCGGCATATCTGATAGTCATTATTTCCAGATAGGACAATATCTAATGAAATTACATCGGGTAAGACTTCAGGGAGGTTCTCAATTGTTTTTTCACCTATACCAGCCATTTTTAGATTATAATCTTTCCTAGGCATATAGCTGGTAATAAAAAGATATTTCTAGTTATTATCAACTGTTGAGATTTTTCTTCTTGTTTTTTGCCTGTTTTAACGGTTTCTATTATGGAATCAGACGACTTCAGCCAAAGTTGTTATTATAATGGATTGAAACGATTATCAAATTTATTAGCTTTATTTAGCGTAAAGAAAAATATGGAGCCTCCTTGAGGCTTATTCTCTGCCCATATTTTTCCTTTATGGTCGTGAATAATCTTTTTACAAATTGATAAACCAAGCCCTTTACCCCCGGCTCCAGTCTTTGTTTTACTGCTTTGATTAAAAACATCGAAGATTGTCTGAAGTTCACTATTTGGGATACCAATACCATTGTCTGCAACGGAAACCAGAATTTGTTCAGGAAGATCTTTTATATCAACCGATATTACCCCGCCCCGGCTTGAATACTTGATAGCATTCGATAACAGGTTTTCCACAACCTGCATGATACGGCAGCTATCCATGATAACTTCATTGTTAAATGATGGCTTTTGACAGTTTATAGTCACCTGTTTTACTTCCGCTACGCTACTAAACCGATCTATGCTGGATGAAACTTGTGAAAACAGATGACCGATTTGAAAACAGTAGTCCATTTTGCCTGTTTCCAGTTTTGATAGATCTAAAAGGTCATTTAATAAATCAAGTAGTTTTTTTCCACTAGTATGGATTTCTGTAAAAAAATCCAGCAGTCTGTTTGGTGTGGATTTATTTATCGCTTTGATTCCAAACTTGGCAAAACTAAGAATTCCATGTACAGGTGTCCTGATTTCGTGGCTCATATTTGCCAAAAATTCTGATTTTGAGCGATTAGCTTGTTCTGCTTCATTTTTGGCAGCTTCAAAACAAAACATCTGGTGTTCTGTTTGCCGTGTAAGATTCCATTTCGTAACAAGGGAATGCGCAAGTTGCAGTATTTCTAAATGATCAAACGGTTTTTTTAATATTAACCATTGATCTGTATACGGCAGGCGATCCATCATTTCAGACCAGGCACTATTAGAAAAAGCAGTACAGATAACAATTTGCAGTCTCGGGTCTTCTTTCCATAATCGTATAATGGTTTCAATTCCATTCCACCCCGGGGGCATTCTCATATCAACAAAAGCCAAAGCATACGGGTTATTATCGATTATCGCTTGTTTCATTTTTTTATGGGCTTCCTGCCCTTGATATGCCGAATCGATTTCAAAAGATAACCGGCTGAATTTATGCCTGTTTTTCTTTTTATTATCTTCAAATAAGACTTCTTCGACCTCAACCATTGATTCGGGGCTATAAGATGCCCTTGTGAGGATTTCTTTAAAATCTTCATGTATAGATGGAGTGTCATCAATTATCAATATGCGGCGACTTGTTTCTGCATCTCCATACTTTTTGTTGCTCTCCATTTCCTTGTGCTAACGGCAATTATTATTGATGTTAATAAATGGGAAAGCGTATCTTCTGTTGATAATCATCTGAAATTGGTTTTGTAAACTGTTTTAATTATACCTTGATATGGAGTAAACAACAAAGATTTATTCTTCATCAGGGATGAAACAATAAGATTTAAAATCGATAATATGTATATGTTTGTTATAACGCTTTTTTAAAAAAGAGTTATTATCATGTTCAATGAAATATAAAAAACTGAATTTGGGGAAGAGGTGTAAACAGGTAATCATGGGTGTTGTGGCTACCTCTCTCCATCGTATGATCGGAAATATAAAAATTTTGCTCTCTATAATTCAGAATAGTGTGCTGCCAACACGAAAAATCCAGTGTTTTTGAGAAAATTCTTCATTATAAGCTCTCCAGAATAATGTATGAAGAACGATTTCGGCAGTTTCCATTCAAAAACAACTTACTCAGTTATTTGCCGGATATTTCCAGATAAGTATTTTTATTTATCCGGTTTTTGTAAAAAACAATATTTCAGGTTAAGTGGTGTGGGGCAATTGATGAGTTTTAGATTCGTGGGTAAATCTATAGAGATAATTCTTTTATATGATCAGAAAAATATCGGAGTTTACTGTTAGATGGTTTTTCACGTTATTTGTTGATTTCATTTACTGGTTATTTTAGGTTCAAGACAGAACCGGTTCTTTGTTTTTAGATTGATTAGGTTTGCGTTTTTTGAATCGGTTTTTAGTTTTGAAAGTAACTCAGTTTGAAATTTCTTTTGGGTACTCGGCAAACAGGACAAAACTTTGGTGCTGATTTTGCTCGATGAATATAACCACAAATCTCGCATGACCAGATGGTCTCCTCCTGATTAGCAAAAAAATCATCAATTTCATTTCTTTTGTTGCCTGTGATAAACTCGTTACTAGAAATTTCAGATATAATATCAATGGCTTCTTGTAAACCGTCTTGCTCAGCTTGACAAATTATTTCCGTATGCTCTTCGCGAGAACCGTTATTACCTGTGAGTAACGATTTGGGACTGGGAAAAAATGACAAAATGTCCGACATAATTCTTTGATGTGATTCGTCGTTATCAGACATAACTAAATAAGCACTTGAATCATGTTCATATTTAGCGAGACTATCGAGACTGGTGACTAAATGATCGAGTTTGCTGGTGATAAATTCCTTGGATTCTACCTTTCTTGAAGAAGCTTCTAAAACCTTCATCGGTTTTTTACAGCAAAACAAATTTCCTTTTTTCAAGCCTCTAATTTCAATTTCATTTCCGCAAACTTTGCATCTGTATATTTTAGATGTTTTCATTGTGACCTCTGTTCGAACATTGGTTCATCCAAATCCATTTTTATAATGCAATCCGTCAAAGTTAAATTTCTTCTTTAGCGGTTTATCGCTGATTATCAGGATCGTTAATAATGCTTGAACGAAGTTGGATCAAAAATTCAGTTAGCCTTAGTCAACTTCCTGTCTCCCATGTTGAAAGTGACAATTTATGTGTTTTTGGGCAATAACCAATTATTAAAAAAACCACGTTATCACAGAGGAAAACCAGAAAAGTTATCTTAAGAAACTAAGTGGTTACAAAAATATTCAGAATCAGATGCTATTATACGCTATGGATAAGGGACGACAAGGTTTTTTTTATAATAGAAAAGGAAACTGTAGTGAACGGTGAAAAGTAAACAAATAATTATTAAATAAATAGCAAATAATTATAGAATATTATGTTCCCTTTTAGATCTAAATCTATTTGAAAAAATGTTGTGAACAGAATACATACATGGGTGGATGATCAGGTAAAATAAGGTGGGTTGCTCTTTCTGGAGTATGATGGAGTTTTGTGTATAACACCATTTTAAATGAAATAAGTTTTTTAAAGACAGTTAACGTTTTATAGTTGGAATTTGCCGGTTAATTTAAAAACCATTTTGGATTGAGTTTTCGAAGGCTGGAATGATATTTCCGACCAATGGGGACTTTTACGATTTTATCATCATTATCCCTTAACACTGCCTCGTAATCCTGACTGCCTTTTCTGCAAATCGAAACGACTTTAATGGGATTAACCAAATAGGATTTATGAATTCGCAAAAGATCTTGTCCGTCAAATTGACTTTCCAGTTCTTTGAGGGTTGTTCTTAATAGGAGCGAATTGGTTTCTTCAGCTTTGCAGATGATTTTGCAGTAAGGGAAATTGGAATGAATATAGAGAACACTGCTGAAATATTGAGATATCTTATGAAAAACGTCGGGTTGCCCTTCTTCAACTATTTTGTTTAATGTTTTGATCTCCTCTTCATATTTTAATCTCAAAAAGACCCTGATTTTGGCCAGAAGTTCTTCCTCGTCGAAGGGTTTGGTAATATAATCATCACCTCCGACTTCGTATCCGAGTAACCGTTCTTCCAGCATTTCTTTTGCTGAGAGAAATAGAATTTTTGTATTCACCAGTGCTTCTTTCGATCTCAATCTTTTACAGACCTCGTAACCATCAATTCCCGGCATCATGATATCCAGCAAAATCAAGTCAGGTACTATGTTTTCCACAACGGCCAATGCCTCTTCACCGGTTTCCGCTGTTTTTACATCATAATCATCGCTGAGTATTTCTGTAATAATATTCAAATTGGCCAGATCATCATCAACAGCCAGTATTTTATATCGATCTTGCATCTTACTGGTATTTTAGATCTAATTAAGATTTACATACTGATTTTCCTGCAATATCAATCCTCTATTGAGTTTTATTTGTTTGCAAAGTTCAGAATAGAAAAGAGTGATTTTAATTAAGGAAATCAACATAGTTTTCTCAATCTCAATGTTGATGGAAAGCCCGAAAAACGAACTAGTTATCGGTTTTTGAAATTTGAAGAGATAACAAGACATCCTAAAACTAAACCATTTTTAATCGCATATCCAGTAAAAAATTCAAAGATCAATTAATTATAAAAAATAACCACTTGGGCAAATAGTACGAATAGCTATTGCAGATCAATTTTTTGAAGATTATCGAATACTTTTTAACTTTTCGAATACGTGATTGTGGGATGATATAATACAAGATTTTGGTGAACATAGATTCAAAAGAAGTCAGTTTTTCATTGTAACGCAGTCTATTGAACCGGATAAATACCGGAAAATAGCAATAGATAAGGAAATGATTTTGTTCGAGAATAAAATGAATTTAAGACAATTATCGAGGATTAAACGCTTTCAATACCCAAATATAATTTGAATTGGATTTGTTGATTTGGTTGAGATAATGATTAGTTGAGGGGGATTATTTAAAAGATTTGAAAAAAACTTGACATTAATAATTCCAATGGATTAATATTTGTTCATAAATTGAACATGTTCAGCTTTTGAACATGCTGTAAGGTATTTCTGAGTTTATACATAAAGATAAATCTTTTGCCGAAAAGGGGCTTACCATGCATTATTATCCGGGTGAAAACTGGTATGCAATTCGTGTCAGATTTCGCCATGAGCATGTTGTTGAAAAAGCGTTAGCCAATAAAGATTTTTGTCCACTGAATCTGGAGTATAAGGTAAAGAGTAAACGAAAAGATCGTCAAAAAATCCTGACCAAAGCTTTTTTCCCGGGGTATATGTTCCTGAAAGCCGAATTAAACCCTGCCAATCATCTTGAAATCCTGAAGAGCCTTGGCGTTATTGAAATTCTTCACAATAGTCAAGGTCCACTGCCCATTCCTGAAGATCAAATCCAAAACGTCCTACAATTAAAAAAATACGAAGGTGAGATTTTGACCTTTAAGGAATTTGCATCAGGAATGCCGGTTAGAATTGTTGAGGGACCTCTTGCAGGAGTGATTGGACGCATCGATGAAATCCAACGGGATTTGGTTAAAATCAGTATCGATTCAATCCCAGGTGCTGTGGCGGTCCAGGTTTCTGCGGAGCAAATTGAACCAATAGACTCGAATCATTCACTATCTTCCTTGCTTCGTTTGGAGAGTTAACGTCAATATACCCATTCTTTAAAACCAATAGTTGACGTAGTTTTCAAACCTGAATATAGTAGCGTTCATTAAATGAACAACAATGGCTGCGTTTTTTACAACGTAAGACAAATGGCGAAGCTTGTCTTTTTTTAGCTATTAGTTTTCTTTATCATCTTCTTCAAGTTCCCCCTGATTGTTTCTAATACTAAGAGATTACCCGTTTTGATAGGGACTGTTACAACAATTCATAGTATTTGTGTGTATTATGGCATCTGCTTGTTAGATGTTTACTTGGCTGGTTTTTCCAGATAGAAAATAATGCTCATTTACTATTGATATCAGTTTAGAAAAATGGTTTATGAAAAAATCCAATCTTGATGACAAATATTATCTTCTCAAAGAACTTGAGAAGGCAGAAAATAGCTCTCAAAGAACTCTTGCCAAAAATCTGGGGTTTAGTCTGGGGAAAATTAATTTCATCCTGAAAGCACTGGTGTCAAAAGGATGGGTAAAGATGGAAAACTTTGCACATAGTGAGAATAAGATTGCTTATCGATATGTTTTAACGCCCGAGGGGATTAAAGAAAAAATGCGAATTACCCACGCGTTTATTGTCAGGAAGGAAGATGAATATGCAAGAATCCGTGCGGAAATTGAATCAGCCAAACAAGATATTCAGAATTGACATATTTATACAACTTTTCGATTAAAGGATCTGGGCATTTGCATGAGGATTTTTCATCAAATGTCATTCTGAGGATGAGAGGTAAAACTTGATGCCCGGAAAAACGCTTCGTCTGAATTTTGCGAAATATGACTAATTTATGAATTGTGACACAGCCTGTCAGTTCAGTATCCAAGAAGAGTATTTGGAACTAACAGTTGACATATGCAGCTACCAATACAGCGCCAACCTGAGCTGAGAAGCCGGCAACGGGATCACTCAAGGTTAAAAAGAGATTTTGCCTCTTCCAATGACTCACAATGATATAATATGTTGAAAAGTATTTTTGCCTTACATAAAACTGGAGAAATGGTCAGGTAATCGCATTTAGTCAGCTGTTTTCATGCTTAAAGCCGATTGATAATAATTAATAACTGCTTTTGATTAAAAAATGAGAAAAATACTAGTTACCGGCGCTGCTGGATTCATCGGATATCATCTTTCAAAACGCTTGTTGGAAAGAGGGGACCAGGTCGTTGGTCTTGATAATCTAAACGATTATTACGATGTTAATCTGAAAAAAGACCGTTTAAAACAACTACAAGATTATCCCGAATTTAAGTTTGTAAAACTGAATTTGGAAGACCGACCGAGTATGGAAGCATTGTTTGTCGAAGAAAAGTTCAATAAAGTAATAAATTTAGCAGCTCAGGCGGGGGTACGGTATTCACTAAAAAATCCACACGCTTATGTGGACAGCAACATCGTTGGTTTTGTCAACATTCTAGAGGGATGTCGACATAACAAAGTAGAACATCTAGTATTCGCTTCATCCTCATCGGTTTATGGTGCCAACACTAAAATGCCGTTCTCTGTGCACCATAACGTGGATCATCCCGTTTCATTATATGCAGCCAGCAAAAAATCAAACGAATTAATGGCTCACGCATACTCTCATCTATTTCAATTGCCTTGCACAGGACTAAGGTTTTTCACGGTATACGGTCCATGGGGAAGGCCGGATATGGCTCTTTTCCTTTTCACCAAAGCAATTTTAGAAGGAAAATCCATAGACGTATTTAACCACGGTAAAATGAAACGTGATTTTACTTATATCGATGACATTGTGGAAGGTGTAATTCGAGTATTAGACAAAACCGCCCAACCCAATCCAAAATGGTCGGGCGATAATCCAGATTCAGCTACTAGTTACGCACCTTACAAATTGTACAATATAGGCAATAATCAACCAGTTGAGTTAATGGCCTTCATCGAAGCCATTGAAAAAGCCATTGGCCAAAAAGCAAAAAAAAATATGCTTCCCATACAGGCAGGTGATGTACCGGCCACTTATGCCGATGTTGATGATTTAATCGAAGATGTGGAGTTCAAGCCTGAAACCTCGATTGAATGTGGTATAACACGGTTTATTGACTGGTATAAAGGGTATTATCAATGAAGTATGAACCCACTCCGAGAAGTTGTTTTTTAATTTCCAAGAAATATTCGGTTTCACATAATGGGTCTGTTGATTTAGTGGGTTTTTTGCAAATTATACAATAAGAAAGCAATAATATCCGCATGTTATAAAATTCATTTCCTAAAATTTGGAGTAAATCAAACAGATTCATATAAGGTATGAGGATTTAAAAACTCACTATCATGAAGAAAAAAGAGCACCCCCTCCCAAAAAAATTGCCGTTTTTTTAAGATTTTAGACTTTTTTGGAGAAGGCTCATTTATAGAGTATGCTTTAGTCAATGAATTGAATGAATTGAATTAGTACATCGTGTTATGAAAAATATTTTGGTTTTAGGCGGCGATGGTTATCTTGGATGGCCGACAGCAATGCTTTTTTCAGCGCATGGATATAATGTTACAGTCGTTGATAATTATTTTCGTAGACATGTTTGTAATGAACTAGATGTTGGAATGCTGTATTCGGTCCCTACATTGGTTCAAAGAGCTCAAATCTGGTATGAAAAGACGGGAAGGGAAATTAAGGTAGTAATAGGTGATTTGACTGACAGTGAATTGATGCGATCCTTTTTCAATGGGCAAGTTAAATATTCATGGGCAGTAGATAAAGGTTTTATGGGGTTGCCTTGTTCGGTCATTCATTATGCTGAACAGCCTTCTGCACCATATTCGCAAATGAATTACAAAACAGCAAACTTTACTATTTCGAACAATTTATTAGTAACAAATAACTTAATGTTTGCAG
The DNA here is from genome assembly GCA_041556995.1 of bacterium. Taxonomy (GTDB): domain Bacteria; phylum SAR324; class SAR324; order XYD2-FULL-50-16; family XYD2-FULL-50-16; genus JAHJTV01. The sequence continues at coordinate 74,341 of JBFFHJ010000029.1, forward strand.
TTAAAGAATTTGATCCATTAATCCACATCATTAAACTTGGAACAATGGGTGAATATGGAACACCTAATATTGATATCGAAGAAGGTTGGATAGAGATAGAACATAAAGGGCGAAAAGGGAAATTTCTTTTTCCTCGAGCAGCAGGTTCAATTTACCATACTTCTAAAATAATGGATACTGATCTATTATGGTTTGGTGTAAGAGTATGGGGGTTACGTGTTACTGACCTTATGCAAGGACCGGTATACGGGATCGAAACAGATGAATCTAATTTAGATAGCCGGTTGAAAACAATTTTTAATTATGATGAAATTTTTGGCACGATTATCAATCGGTTTATAACTCAGGCTGTCCATGGTTTTCCTTTAACTGTATATGGGAAAGGAGGACAAACGCGAGGATATATCAATATTAAGGATACGCTGCAATGTGTACACATGTCGGAAAAGACTCCGGCAACACCCGGAGAATTAAGGATTTATAATCAGATTGTGGAAACATTCTCAGTAAATCAATTAGCTGAATTAACGAAAAAAGTAGGTCGGACGTTTGGATATGATGTAAGGATAAAGAAAATCAATAATCCAAGGAAAGAAGCAGAAGAGCATTATTACAATCCAACGTACAAAGGATTATTGGAATTGGGTGTGGAGCCCCACTATCTTACTGAAGATGTAATGAGTGCATTATTTAAGACTGTCCAAGAATTTAAAACTAATATTCGAGAAGATGTAATCTTTAAAGGGATTAAATGGTAAAAGATTGGTTGATTACTGGAGGATGTGGGTATATTGGTACTTCCTTAATTAAAAAAATAATCGAGTTAGACTCAAATAGCAATATTAGAGTTCTAGATAATCTCTCTGTTGGAAAAGAGGATGATCTTTCTGAAGTATGTAATTTTTTTAGAAAAAATGTTTCTGAATTAGGAAGATGTCAAGGAGTTGAGTTAATCGTTGGAGACATTAGAAATAGTGATGATTGCATTATGGCTTCCAAAGACGTTGAAATTATTGTTCATCTTGCTGCTAATACAGGAGTCGGTCCTTCAGTAGAGAATCCAAGATTGGATATGGTTACAAATGTGATTGGGACATTTAACATGTTAGAAGCAGCAAGGTTAAATGATATTAAGTCATTTATTTTTGCTTCGTCCGGGGCCCCTGTGGGGGAAGTTGAACCTCCTATTCATGAAGAGCTTGCAGCATGTCCCGTATCTCCTTATGGAGCCAGTAAGCTAGCTGGAGAAGGATATTGTTCAGCGTATTTCCGAACTTTTGGTATAAATACGGTGTCACTTCGTTTTGGAAATGTGTATGGCCCTAGGTCTAAACATAAATCCAGCGTGATAGCCAAGTTTATTAAACAGGCTTTGAGCGGAGAAAGTTGTGAAATCTATGGAGATGGTAATCAAACCAGAGATTTTGTTTATATTGGCGATCTCATCAATGCAATTTTGAAAGCGAGCGAGTTAAAGAAAGGAGGTGAGATATTTCAGATTGCTACAAGCTGTGAAAGAACTATTAGTGAAGTTGCTAGTCTTCTTAAGCAGCAACTTAAAGGCTATAAAATCGATATGAAAGTTAAGAATACGGAAAAGCGATTAGGGGATGTTAGACGTAATTATTCCGATATTACTAAAGCCAGAGAAATGCTTGGTTGGGTGGCTTCAACCGAGATTGAAAGTGGGATAGAAAAGACGATAGATTATTTTATCAGTGAAGCTTCAGGTCGCAATTTAGTTTGAGAAAAACTGAATGCTTAATTGAAGTTAAGAAAATACTATATAAATCAGCTCTTTTATTGAATGTTATTTGTAGCATATTGCAAATCATTTAGATTCTTAATGAACAGATTCTGAGAGTTGATCTCTCGGAATTGATCCTCCAAGAAAGAGAAAACGACAAATTAGCAAGATTTTTTCTTAAGTTAGCGCTTATACCCTTTAAGGGGTAGATTGTTTTTTCGATCAAGTGAATCAATCCAATTGGTATGTATTTTATGTGCAATGACAATACTTCCTTGAGTTGTAAAGTTTTATGAATATATCCACCGCTTGTTTCCCCGTTTTTGTTATTTTTTCTATTCTCTTATCAGAATGATAACCGATGAACCAAATAAGCTTAAATTTCGAATATCTTTGACTAGAATTTAATTAGATATTACATTACATCGTGTTTTGATCTCAGCGATGAAGTATCTATAAATATTCACAACAAAGTTAGGTCTTCTTGCAGTTTTATTAAAGCTTACAGCTGAGGAGAAAAAAAGCGTTCAGAAGGAATACAAATCTATGAACCAAGACAAAATTAAGTTTATAATTGAAGCTCATCCAATTTATTTACACGATCGTGATGGAACTGAGGATATTGTTGGTTTTATAAAAAATCGATTGCGTTATCGTTTTCCCAATTCCTCTATAAATTTAATAGAAATACCGTTACAAGTGATAAAAGATAGAGGTTCCATTATAGTTGAGATATCTACTTTATCGCCATTACTGGATTTGGATTTGATAACATGCGCAGTGAAAATAGCAAGTGAGCAAAAATGTGAAGTGACAATTGAGGGTGCAATTCCCGGAACAGTTCCGACACGAATATATTACGATGGAGCTTCAAGCAAAAAGAAACACTGTCTTTTGTGGAAGACTCAAAGGGATTATAATACTCAATTGAGTCTTAATAAATTGAAGCGGATCAAAATATTTTTTCACTTTCTGAAAACCTATCACAACTTGGTTTTTACTCCCATCAGTCAGTTTTTAGAATACTTGGGGACGAGAGATGGAGTTCGTTCTGTTCTCTCATATGGAACTAGAGTTGAACTTATTGATTTGACTGAATGCCCAATTTGCGGTTGTAAAAGAATTTACCCTTTACATCATGATATCGGACAACCAATCATAGGGTTTCTAACAAAGCATTCTGTTTATTATTTTATGTGTGGAGATTGTGGTTTAGTGTTTCTAAATCCAACAATTCAACAGGATGACTTAAAATACCTGTATGATTGGTATGACAGTGAGGGCAAAGCTGAACCGACTGAAAAGCTCTATTCTATTGACGCGTTGGAAAGGCATGCATCAATTGCGAATTTTCAAGTTTTTATAGATAAATATGCTCCTAAGATGCAGTTTAACTCAAAACTCATAGATTTAGGCGGTGGCCATGGTGAATTTGCTGTTATGGTAAAAGAAAGTTATCCCGAGTGGGATGTGACGATGATGGATTTTAAGGCTAGTGATGTGAAAGAGTTTTTAGATCAAAGGGAAGTGTTATGCCATGGTGGAGATTTTATAAATTTTTCATTAGGTGATGAAGAGTACGATGTCATTACCATGTGGGAGGTATTGGAGCACTTATCAATTGATATTTTAAAAGAAATCTGGAGTAAGGTTTTCAATGCATTGAAATCTGGTGGATATTTTGCCTTATCGACGCCGGATTTTCTATCATCATACACTCATAGTCAGGATTTTTGGGCGATATTTGCACCTCAACATTTAACAGTTTTATCAGAACCAATATTGAAGTCTCTATGGAAAGAGGCAGGATTCGAATTGGTCGAAGTTGATCGCACTTTTTCCATGTTCCGTCAGACGGCTACATATTTTTCTTACGGAGCAAAGAATAATGCTTCAATCGGAGCTAGAGGAGATGCAGCAATACTTGATGATATCTTACATAATAAGAGTTTTTTGCTTGATCAAAAAGCGTGGATGTTGGAGAAAAAACATGGAACAGAATTAATTCTTCTGCTTCGAAAACCAAATTGAATGTGAGTAATATAAAATTTAGTACAACCAAAATCATGCAACAATATTGGTTTAATTTAAAAAAATAGTTTTACACACAATATTTTAAAAAATAATACCCCATAAAAGTGAGATATGAATGCATGAAGAAATAATATTTGATATTTTTATTCCCGGTCAATACGTAAATTTAGTCGCATTAAATGAAAGACTGATTGAAGACACTAATTGGTATAAATGGTTTAATGATGCAGTTGGGACTATGAATATGCAAAAACATAGATTTCCCAATACTAAAGCTCTTCAGCTTCAATATTTTAAAAATAATATCGAGAATAATCCTAAAAAACTACAGTTAGGAATCGTGCATAATGAAGATAATATTTTAATAGGAATTGTTTCGCTTCAAATTGATGACTTTAACCGGAAATGTGAATTATCAGAATATATTGGAGAGCCTGAATATAGAAAGCTAAAATATTTTGTGGAAGCAAGTCAATTGTTGATCAAACATGCTTTTGAACAATTAAATATGAACAGAATTGCTGTGGGATCAATAAGTAAGGAGGTCGCAGTTTTATTTCGTCGGATATTGGGATTTAAAGAAGAGGGTATTAGACGGAAAGAGATTTATAAAAACGGTAAATATAATGATGTCTTCTTGAGCGGCCTTTTGAAAGAGGAGTGGAGTTCTCGGTGTAAGGAGTAAGAATGAGTCAACGAGTATTTACTTTAAACGATCAAGTATTGTTTGCTGATTTGTCGGGTGATCATAATCCACTGCATGTTGATAGAATAACATCCAGGCGGCAGATTTTCGGCCAAATTGCTGTTCACGGTATTCATTCTCTTTTATGGGTTTTAGATGACTACTTAAAGAATGACACTAGTCCGCTTGAATTAAGAGCAATTAAAGCACGTTTTTTTAAACCAATTCCACTGGAAGTACAAGTAAACTATTCTGTTGTATGTCAACTGTCTAACTACGCGAAGATAATACTTAAGCATGACCATGTTATTTTATCTGAATTGGTACTGGAGTGGGAAGTGTTAAGAAATCATAATTTTAAAAGTCCCAAATCAAGTTTACCGGTTAAAGGAACTCCACAGGTGTTATCGTCTGAAGAAATTGCAGTTGATTCAGGAAAGCTAGATTTACATCTAAATCATGAGTCAGCTTCTAGACTTTTTCCAAACTTGATTAAGCTTGTTCACCCCTTTCAAGTCGCAATGATATTAGGCACTAGTCGGCTAGTTGGAATGAAGTGTCCCGGTTTGAATTCGATATATTCAGAATTGGAGCTTAAGGGAGACCAAAGTAGCAATTCTGAAGAGTTCAAGTACCATGTTTTAGAATTTGATGAACGTTTTAGTCTAGTTACCATAAAGATAGCAGCGTCTGGGATGGTTGGTACTATTAAGGCCTTTGTTCGGCCAAATCCCGTTGAACAAGCCAATTATTTAAGTATAAAGCGACAGATCGATTTTAATGAGTTTGCAGGACAAAGAGCTTTGGTTATTGGAGGTTCACGTGGTTTAGGTGAAACAACGGCTAAAATTTTAGTGGCTGGGGGAGCTGATGTAAAAATTACTTATTGTAAAGGGAATGAAGATGCACAACGAATAGTCCAAGAAATAGTTGATAATGGCGGAAGCGCAAGCTGTTTTCAGATGGATGTTTTGAATTTTAAGCAAGATTGTTTGCAACTTTTGACAAAGGAGTGGATACCCACGCATTTTTATTATTTTGCAACACCGCATATTTTTTCTGCTGAAAAAGGAACTTTTACGACACAGTTGTTTCTAAAGTTCTGTGACTATTATGTTATTGGATTTCATAATGTTATAAAGCAACTTCAACCTTTGGGTTTATCGAATGTTTTATATCCTTCAACTGTAGCAATTGATGAATTACCTACTAATATGGGAGAATACACAGCCGCCAAAATGGCAGGCGAAACGCTTTGCTCGTTTTTGGAAAAATCAAAAAAAATGACAATTTATCGACCACGATTACCTAGAATGGCAACAGACCAGACTGTAAGTTTGATGCCTGTCAATAATCAAGATCCTGTACAAGTGATGATTGGGGAATTGCGTTATTTTAGAGACAATTCGAGATTGTTTTGAGGAGAGAAATATCGACTGTTCAAAAATGACCTAGCATTAAAAAGAAAAATGGATAAAATTGAATATATTGATCTATTGAGAGAAAACAAGGTTTTAAAACAGAAGCTAAAGTCACCATTTTATTCGATTACAGTTTTATCCAATATTGTAACTTTTCAATTGAATGAGATATTGGAATACCATTTAAGAGTAAGGGGTATTAATGCGCAAGTGGAATCGGGGGATTATGATAACATTATTCAAGACAGTCAACGATACCAGAATGCAAATGCAGTCATCGTTTTTTTTGAAGCTGCCAATATAACAGCTGAGCTTTATTTCAGGATCACTCTAATGAAAGACCTGGAAATCGGGGAAATCTTGGATGCTACTAAAGCAAAAATTGATCTAATCTTAGCAAACTTGCGTCAATCGCCATTAGTGATCTTTAATAAGTTTTCGTCAAAGGTTTTTAATTCCGGTAGAATTAAAGAAGATAATTTTGAATTACTATGTTCAAATCTTAATGACTATCTGTTGCAAAGTTGTCCTTCCAATACTTATCTAGTTGAACTTGATAACATCCTATTGAGAACGGGTATTGATTCAAGTGTTGACTTTAGATATTTTTATTCTTCCAGCTCCTTATATACTATTGAATTTTATCAGGAATACGCAAAGTATATACAGCCAATTATTTGCTCAGCTCAAGGGAAAGTTAAAAAAGCATTGATTTTTGATTGTGATAATACTTTATGGAGTGGAGTTTTAGGGGAAGATGGCATTAATGGTATCCAAATGTCTCCTCATTCATCAAAAGGGAAGTTGTTTGCAGAAATCCAATGCATGGCATTGGGACTTAATTTGAAGGGAGTATTGCTGGGTTTATGCAGTAAAAACAATTTGAAAGATGTAAATGAGGTTTTGAAAGAACATCCGGATATGATGATTAGGGAAGAAAATATCTCAATAAAGAGGATAAATTGGAACGACAAAGCCACCAATCTAATATCAATCGCAGAAGAGTTAAATATTGGATTAGATAGTCTGGTTTTTATCGATGATTCTGATTTTGAAGTAAACTTGGTCCGGGAACAATTACCTGAAGTCACAGTTGTCCAAGTACCAAAAAGGCTATATCAGTACCCCCAAGTATTTCGAGATTGTTTACCGCTGTTTTTTAATATTTCTGAGTCGCAGGAAGATAAGCAGAAAGTGCAAATGTATAGGGAACAGCAACAACGAGCACGTGAAAAGAGTCGTTTCCTGAACCTTGAAGATTACTTGGGATCATTAAAGTTAAAAATAAAAATTCAATTTGAAAAACAGGAGTTGGTTGCCCGAACCTCGCAAATGACTCAGAAAACGAACCAATTTAATCTAACTACAAAACGATATTCTGAAAGTGAAATAACAGAATTTATTTTAAGACCATCACATCGTGTTATTGCTTTTGAAGTAACTGATAAATTTGGCGAAAGTGGAGTTGTCGGACTGTGTATTTATTACTATTTAGATAACAAGAAAGTTGAAATTGACACTTTTTTGATGAGTTGTCGGATTATAGGCAGGAATTTAGAGTTCGCTTTTTTCGATTTCTTGATTGAATATCTCAAACAAGAACAGGTCGAGGAAATCAATTCCAAATATTATAAAACCCCAAAGAATGATCAAGTTGCTAATTTTTATGATGAATTAGGGTTTGATTTGATTAAAAAAAATGAAAATGAAAAATACTACAAAATAAATTTAGATAAGTATGTTTTTAAAAACATAAAATATATTGAGGTAGAAGATGAATTTAGAAATTAAAAATATAATGTCAATAGTTTTTGATATTGAAGAAAGTAAAATAACTGAAGACATAACAATGGATGAATTGGACCAGTGGGATTCTCTAAAGCATATTAATTTAATCATGGCTTTGGAAAGAGAGTATCAAGTCGTTTTCGATGAAGATGAAATAGTGGAGATGTTAAGTTTTCAAAAAATAGAAGAAATGCTTAAAAGTAAATTAAATAAAGTTTCATCAGACTTATAATCAGCAACATTCTAATGTAAGCTAGAGTGGAATAGGAATATAAGATATTGAAGAATTGACAGGAGAGGATTCATGAGAAAAGAACTGTTTCGTGGCATTAAATATTGTATTCGCTGTTGCATGCCGGAAACACATAGAAATTCTAATTATGATGAGTTAGGCCTTTGTAGAGGATGTCGTTCATCTGAGCAGAAGATGCATATCAATTGGGTTGAAAGGGAAAAATTATTGAGTAAGTTTTTTCAGGAGGCCAAGGAGAAAGCTGGAAACAACTATGATTGTCTTCTTCCGATTAGCGGTGGGAAGGATAGCATGTTTCAAGCACATGTTTTAGTGAAAGTATACAATATGAAACCTCTTGCAGTAACTCACAACCACAATTGGTACAGCGAAGTTGGTTGGTATAATCTTATGAATTTATTGGAAGTTTTCAATATTGACCATATCATGTTTACACCAAATCGAAGCTTGGTAAATCGATTAGCCAAGCGTTCGCTTTATAAAATCGGAGATGCTTGTTGGCATTGTCATAGTGGTGCCGGTGCTTTTCCTTGGCAAGTTGCTGTGAATTTTAACATTCCTCTTTTGGTTTACGGTGAATCGACTGCGGAATCTCATGGCCGTTCATCGTATCTTGAAAAAGCACTTACACATGATCGGAATTATTACAACACAGTTTCTGCGGGTTTGGTTCCTGGCGAAATGGTAGGAGATGGAATAACATCAAAGGATGTAAATCCATATTTACTTCCATCTCAAGAGGAATGTGAGAAAGTGGGGGCGGTAGGAATTCACCTGGGAGATTTCATGTTTTGGGACCATGAGAGACAAACAGAATTTGTAAGAGATACTTATGGTTGGCTTGAGACAGATATTGAAGGTAGCTATAAGCATTACAAAAGTGCTGAGTGTATTATGCCGGGAGTTCATGATTTTACATGTTATTTAAAGCGAGGATATGCCCGTGCAACAGCAGAAAGCACTTTTGATGTACGTAATGGAATGATGTCAAGAGCAGAAGCTAAAGATATGATAGCTGCTACAGATCCTGTTCGGCCCCATGTATTAGATTATTACAAAGAAATAACCGGTCTGGATGAGGAAGAAATTTATTCCGTAATGGAGGGACATCGTGAACCTCAACTTAAAGGCACCAATGTACCGACTTTTCCAAAAGATAGACCGCATGGGCCTAGTCTTTTACCTTTTCCCATACAACTGATTGAAAGACTTAGAAAGAACGATAAGCCATTTTACGAGACAGATCAATGGATTGAAGGGGAGTTTTTGGATAAGAATCCTGCTTTATCTTATGATGAATTTGCGAATTTAAGTGCAAAACAGATTATTGATGGTTATACCAATAAAGAGTTTTCACCGTTAGATATTGCCAAAGCTTGCATTTCCCGAATTGAGAAGCTAGATCCTTTTGTTCATGCGTTTGAGACATTTGATCCTGATTTTTTAATTAAACAGGCAAGTGAGGTTCAGCAAAAACTAATTACAGGGCAGTATTGTAGGCTATTGGAAGGTGTTCCAGTTGGAATCAAAGATATTTATAATACTAAAGAACTTCCAACACAAATGGGTAGTCCCATTTGGAAAGGTTTTACTCCAGGTAATGATGCCAGAGCTGTTTTTAACATTATACGAGCTGGGGGCATTATAGCAGGGAAAACGGTAACGGCTGAATTTGCAGTTCATGCCTTGGGTAAAACGTTGAATCCTCATGACTCTGAACGCAATCCAGGTACTTCGTCAAGTGGTTCAGCCGTTGCTGTTGCTACTGGAATGGTACCTGTGGCTTTAGGTAGTCAAACAGCGGGTTCTATTTCGCGTCCGGCAAGCTACTGTGGGGTATATGGCTATAAGCCTTCGTTTGGGTTGATTCCAAGGACAGGCACGTTAAAAACCACCGACTCACTAGATACCTTGGGATTTCTCTGTGCACATTTCGAAGATATGGTTTGTATTTTTCATACGCTTCGAGTGCATGGGCATAACTACCCAATAAGCCATGCGGCTTTAAATAATAAAAATAGACAGTTAAAGCCTGACAATCGTCCATGGAAAGTTGCCTTACTACGTACACATACTTGGAAGTATGCAACTTCCTATTCTCAGGAATCACTTATTAAATGGGTAAATGAGCTTTCTAAAAATCCCGAAATTGAAATAACAGAAATCGATCTACCTGAAACAATGATTCGGACACATGAAATACATTCCACTATTTATGATCGAACCTTATCTTATTATTTTAAGGAGGAGGGAATACAAAAAGAGAATGTGTCACCTGTCATCTATGAGATTATCAAGCGTGGTGAAAGCATAACTCCTGATCAATATCGGAAAGCGCTTGAAGATCAAGAGGAACTGACGGAGGCAATGGATTTGATAATGGCAGATTTTGATGCTGGAATTAGTTTGAGTACAGCAGGTCACGCACTTCTTCGAAACCAGGAAGAGCCACCAGATCCTTCATTAGTTTGGACATTGATGCATCTGCCTACATTAAGTGCACCCGTTTTTCAATCCTCAACTGGGTTACCATTTGGAGCTCAACTTGTTGCGAGGAAGTATAATGACTATTTGTTGTTCAATTTTGCTTCATATTTACGAAATTGTGACTATATTCCAGAAAAACAATATCCCATGGTTAATGAATCACTATTTAAAAATTAACTTGAATTATTATCCTCAATTAAGACATAAGTGATGAAGATAGTAGCCACTATTGAAGCCCGTACAGGATCGACTCGATTGCCCAAAAAAGTATTGAAGCCCATATTGGGTGATCCGATGCTGTCCCGCATCGTTGAGAGAGTTAAACGTTGTCAATCACTGGATGAAATCACATTGGCTACCACAATGCTAGAATCAGATACAGTGTTGGCGCTATTGGCACAGGATTTGGGTATAGAATGTTTTAGAGGGAGCGAAGAGGATATATTGGAGCGTTTGGCTGGAGCTGTGGAAAAAACCAACGCAGATGTTTTAGTTTCTTTAACCGGTGATAATCCTTTTGTCGATCCCGTGCTGATTGATGATATGATTGATTTTCTTCAGAGTAATAATGTTGATTATGTTGCGACAACACACATGCAACATGCGGAAAACTGGGATGCAGAGCGCACTTTTCCAAGAGGAGTCTCTGTCCAAGTTCTTTACGCAGATTTGGTTCGTGAACAGCATGAACTGCTTAAAGATTCTGGTATAAGAGCTTTAGGGTTATATTCAATTTATAGCCAATTAAACAAAGAATATAAACTGGCAGCTTTTGAAACTTCAAATAAATATCGTGAGTGGCGACATCCTGAATTACGCCTTACTGTCGATACACCTGAAGATTTTTTATTGGCAACTCGGGTCTATGAATGCCTATATCCGGGAAATCCACATTTTTCGACATTGGATGCAATTCGATTAATCCTGTCGAATCCAGACCTACAGAATATTAACGCCAATATTCATCAGAAAATTGCTTATGAGGAGATCTTGTCCAAATGAAAACAGCTGCTATTGTTGGAGCTGGTGCAATTGCTTTGGGGCAAAATAATTCGAAACAGTTTGCAATGAACCATTTTGATGCCTATGTGTCAAATAAATCTGAAGTCCAGCTCAGAGCTTTTGTTGAACCAAATAAAAATCGAATTAAAGAAGTATCTAAAAAGTTTCCCCAGTTGTCTTGCTATTCCGATATTGATGCCCTTTTTGAGAACGAATCCATTGATATTGTAAGTGTTTGTGTTCCCGCAGAATGCCAGGAAGAAATTCTTTCAAGTTTATTAGACAGGAAAATACAAGGAATTTGGTGTGAAAAACCGATGGCTATCTATTCCAAAAAGGCAAGATATTTTATTGAAAAGTCAAAGCAACGACAAATTTTAATTCAAGTAAGTTATTGGCGGAGATTTATTCCAGAGATACAGGAAATAAAAAGAAAACTGGCACGAGGAGAATTCGGCAAATTAAACTCTATTTCAGGGTACTATCCGGAAACGTTTAAAAATAATGGTAGCCATTTAATTGACTTGATTAACTTTTTGGTTGGGCCAATAAATCCGTTTTATGTTCATGTCGAAGGGCTAATGGACGTTAATGGAGATGGGCCGGTGACAGTTTTGTCAACCATTGAAAACGGATTGACATGTATACTGAAACCCATTCCCCGGCGAAACTATAATATTTTTGAACTTGATATTCTTACGGATACAACACGAATCAGAATTGTGGAAAACAGTCGCCGAATAGAGTTATATTCAGACTGCAAAGATGATTTCTTCCCACATTTGAGAATTTTGGATCCAGAACCGAAAATTAGACTATGTCAATGGCAGAATAGTTTTAATGCTTGTTTGGCGGGATTATTGGAAGCTGTAAAAACTCAAAATAATAAGTATTTATTATCAAGTGCTAAATCTGCAAAAAAAGTAGTAGATATTTTAGAAAAAACAGAAGCATTGATAGAATATCAAACCAGTTCAGATTGACACTAATGAAAAATCTATTTTGATCAGGAGATTATATGTCTGAACAGCTCGCATTATTAGGTGGGGAAGCGATACGTAAGTCTCCCTATCTACCGTATAATAC
>JBFFHJ010000030.1:0-86822 GCA_041556995.1 bacterium
TGCACCTGAATCAGCCATTACAAAAATGGGATTGGGGGTTGGTAGACCATTAATGCCAACATGTTCTTCGGTCATGGAAACCCTCATGGCTTCTCCCACTTCGTTGGTGATTTTGGACCAGATATCGATCACTTTATTGTAACGTTCCCCATCGGTAATAATTCCACCATCGTGTTGTTGCTGAACCTCCTCAACTTCTTCAACACCTTTATTAATCAAGTTTACCTTTTCCTTGGGAATTATCATGTCATTCATGCTGATGGAAAAACCTGCTTTTGCCGCATGGAAAAAACCGAGAGCTTTTAGCTTATCCAACATATCAACAGTTGGTATATTACCGGCCAGCCGATATGAATAATCAATCAGGTTTTCCAGGTCTTTTTTCTTAATCAGGCGATTTACTTCCCCAAAAGCAATATCCTTTGGAATGGCGTCATATAAAATTACCCGCCCGGTCGTTGTTTCAATAAGTTTTCCTTCATGACGAACGTTGATCCGTGCCTGTAGGTGAAGCAATCCATGATCGTAAGCACAGATAACTTCGTCAAAACTGTGAAAAGTTTTTCCTTCTCCATGTGCTCCTTTACACATCCGTGTAATCCAGTAAATTCCTAAAACCATATCCTGAGTAGGAGACATAACCGGTTTTCCTGTTGCCGGGGAAAGGATGTTGTTAGTTGCCATCATCAGAACTTTTAATTCCACCTGGGATTCGATAGTCAAAGGCACATGCACCGCCATTTGGTCACCGTCAAAATCTGCGTTGAATGCGGAACAAACCAGCGGATGCAAGGTAACTGCTTTTCCTTCGATCAGAACCGGGAAAAAAGCCTGTATTCCCAAACGGTGAAGTGTTGGTGCGCGGTTCAACATAATAGGATGATCGACAATAACGGAATCCAGCGCTGGCCAAATTTCCGGCTCATTGTTTTCAACCAGTTTTTTTGCCACTTTAATGGTCGTGGCATATCCATGTTCGATCAGGTAGTTGAAAATAAACGGTTTAAACAACTCCAGGGCCATCTGCTTGGGTAAGCCGCATTGATTCAGTTTTAATTCAGGTCCAACAACAATTACAGTACGGCCAGAGTAATCCACCCGTTTTCCCAATAAGTTTTGACGAAAACGTCCGCCTTTTCCTTTTAATGAATCACTTAATGACTTAAGCGGTCGTTTGTTGGTTCCAAGAATGGGTCGGCCCCTTCTTCCATTGTCAAAAAGTGCATCTACAGCTTCCTGCAACATACGTTTTTCGTTCTTAACAATGATTTCAGGTGCATTTAGATCCATCAAACGCTTCAAACGATTATTTCGGTGAATAACACGTCGGTACAAATCATTCAAATCGCTGGTTGCGAATCGACCGCCTTCCAGGGGAACCAAGGGTCGCAATTCTGGTGATATTACCGGAATCACTTCCAGAACCATATTGGCTGGATCGATTCCAGATTCTTTAAACGATTCAACCACTTTCAGCCGTTTAATTATCTTTTTTCGTTTGGCTTCAGAAGTGGCTGTCAGTAATTCCTCACGAAGACTGTTACTGATTTCGTCAATCTCCATTTCTTCCAGAAGCTCCTTAATGGCTTCTGCTCCCATATTGGCTTTAAAATCCGGATCCTGCTCTATCAGTTCACGATACTGATTTTCCTCAATGACATCAGTAATTTGAAAATCAGTTGAACCAGGATCAAGCACGATATATGAATCGAAATAAAGAACCCTTTCCAGATCTCTCAACGTCATATCCAGAATATTCCCCAATCGACTGGGTAATCCTTTCAGGAACCAAACGTGGGAAACAGGGCAGGCTAGTTTTATATGTCCCAGGCGCTCACGGCGAACCTTGGATTGTATTACCTCAACCCCACATTTTTCACAAGTGATACCCCGGTGTTTCATGCGTTTGTATTTTCCACAAATACATTCGTAGTCGTTCACCGGACCGAAGATTTTTCCACAAAACAATCCGTCCCTTTCCGGTTTGAATGTGCGATAATTAATGGTTTCAGAAGTTTTTATCTCTCCATGGGACCAGGAAGTAATGGTTTCGGCGGAAGCCAGGCTGATCTTAACGGCAAAAAAATCTTGCGGATCAATTGGTTCGTTATGTTCGAGCTTATTCAAAAGAACCTCCCAATTTCATTTTATGAACAAATATTACCGACAATAGCGATAATCTTAATTGGTTTGAAAATTTTATTCGGTTGACTGTTTTAAAAGGTTATATCTCTTCCAGAAATCCTTCTTCTTTTATAAGTTCAAAATCAAGACATAATGATTTCAATTCGTTAATCAAAACTTTAAAGGCTTCGGGAATACCGGCTTTGTTTTCATGGTTACCCTTTACAATCGATTCATAAACCTTGTTTCGACCCGCTGTATCATCCGATTTAACCGTCAGAAGCTCACGAAGTGTAAAAGCGGCACCATATGCTTCCAGCGCCCAAACCTCCATTTCTCCGAAACGTTGACCACCAAACTGTGCCTTTCCTCCCAGCGGTTGTTGTGTCACCAGTGAGTAAGGACCAATGGATCTGGCATGCAGTTTGTCATCAACCAAATGATGCAGTTTCATCATGTAAAGATATCCCACAGTGATCATCTGATCGAATTTTTCTCCGGTTCGACCATCATACAATTCCATTTGAGCAGTTCGAGCCAGATTGGATTTGTCCAACATAAAATGGATGTCTTCCTCTAAAGCCCCATCAAATACAGGCGTGGCAAAGTAAACACCGTTTTTTAGCTTTTGGGCAAGCTTCAGTATTCCTTCATCATCCAACAAACTGATGTGTTCTTTTACATATTCAGCTTGATAGATTTCTATCATTTCTTTACGAATCTGATCAACCGGCGCCATTTTTTCCATCAACTTATTGAATACATCACCCAGATATTTCGCGGCCAGCCCCAGATGGGTTTCCAACACCTGACCAACATTCATCCGGGAGGGAACTCCCAGAGGATTCAAAACAATGTCCACCGGTGTGCCATCATCCATATACGGCATCTCTTCAATAGGAATGATTTTAGAGATAACCCCTTTGTTTCCGTGTCGCCCTGCCATTTTATCACCAACAGACAAACGGCGTTTCATGGCCACATAGACCTTGATCGCCCTGATAACTCCGGGCTGTAAATCGTCAGTACGACTTTCATGCTCTCGCTTGCTTTCGTGGATATTTTTTAATAACTCAAGTTGAGACGTAGCGTTGCGTAGCATTACCTGAAGCTGAGAATTTCTGGCATGATCTTCAATAACAATATCTTTCCAAGATTCAACCGGAACTTTTTCGAAACTTTCTTTGGTTAGCGATTCCCCTGCTTGAATAATAATTTCATGGGTGATGGAAGATAAAATATTATGAACCAGCGACTGATTCTCCAAAACCGGTAGGGCTTTTTCAGCTAGATTATTTTTAACGATTCTTACTTCATCAAAATAATCGTTATCGATCTTTTGTAAAGTAGCGGCTTCAATATCTTTGGTTCGCTCATCTTTTTCCACACCCCGTCGATTGAAAACTTTGACATCAATGACCACGCCTTGTATCCCTTGAGGAACACGTAAGGAGGTATCTCTCACATCACCGGCCTTTTCCCCGAAAATGGCTCTTAAGAGTTTTTCCTCCGGATTTAGTTGCATCTCTCCCTTGGGAGTGGTTTTTCCAACCAGGATATCACCGGATTTAACATAACTTCCAATGCGGATGATACCAGACGAATCCAGATTACGTAGCGCATATTCACTGACATTGGGAATATCCCTGGTGATAAGCTCTTTACCGAGCTTGGTATCCCGAGCCAGAACCTCTAGTTCTTCAATGTGAACCGAGGTAAAGCGATCCTGATGTAGCAGCTTTTCGCTAACCAGAATAGAGTCCTCATAGTTATATCCATGCCAAGGCATAAACGCCACCAGGATATTTTGTCCCAGAGCCAGCTCGCCTTCTTCACAACTACCACCATCAGCGATTATCTGTCCGGCTTCAACTCGGTCGCCCACGACAACAATGGGGCGTTGATTAATGCAGGTATTCTGGTTGGAACGATGGTATTTACGTAGATGGTAAATGTCCACATTGGCTTCAATAACAGACTGATTGGAGGTCAGATCTACTTCCGCTTCAATAACAATTCTTTCGGCATCGACTCTGTCTACTGTACCCGAACGTCTGGCAACAATGCAGGAACCCGAATCATGAGCCACCTGATATTCCATTCCAGTTCCCACATATGGTGCTTCTGGTTTTACTACAGGCACAGCCTGCCGTTGCATGTTTGATCCCATTAATGCCCTATTGGCATCATCGTGCTCCAAAAAAGGAATAAGCGATGCAGCCACAGAAACTAACTGTTTGGGAGAGACATCCATATACTCAATCTCTTCCCTTCGAATCATTTTAAATTCTCCATCCAGTCGAGCCTTGACAATTTCTCGCTGAAGCTTCCCTTCTTTATTAACCGGTGCATTGGCCTGGGCTATTTTAAATTTTCCTTCATCAATGGCTGACAGATAGGTAATTTGGTCTTTAACCGCCGTTTCCTCGATTCGTCGGTATGGTGTTTCAATGAAACCAAATTCATTCAACCGGGCATAAGTAGCAATGGATGAAATCAAACCGATGTTTGGACCTTCAGGTGTCTCAACCGGGCAAATACGACCATAATGCGATGTATGCACATCACGAACTTCAAATCCCGCCCTTTCCCTGGTTAACCCGCCTGGTCCCAAGGCGCTCAAACGTCTTTTGTGGGTAATTTCCGATAGTGGATTGGTTTGATCCATAAATTGAGACAACTGACTACTACCAAAAAATTCATTGATAACAGCGGAAACCGGTTTGGAATTGACAATATCATGCAGCATCATGGTTTCGGTTTCCTGCAATGACATACGTTCTTTGATAGCTCGCTCCATTCGAACCAATCCAATACGTACCTGGTTTTCCAACAATTCACCGACACCTCGAACCCTTCTGTTGCCCAAGTGGTCGATATCGTCTATTGTTCCACCAGCACCGTCCTTTAATCTAAGCAGGTATTCAACCACAGCAAATATATCTTCATCAGTCAAAATGGTAAAATCCAGATCAATATCCAAATCCAACTTCTTATTTATTTTCATTCTTCCCACATTGGAAAGATCGTACCTTTCTGGCTTGAAAAACATATTTTGCAGCATGCTTTTAGCAACTTCCAGGGTAGGGGGGTCACCCGGCTTCATTTTTTTATAAATCTCAATAATCGCTTCCTCAGGATTATTCACTTTGTCGGCGGCCAAGGTATTTCTGAAAGCCGGACCAATGGTCTTGTTTCCCATAAACAACAGAGTAATCTCTTTGATCTCCTCTTTGATCAATTCCACCAAAACTTCTTTGGTGATCAACCCATTGGTTTCAACGATGACATTGTCCTCTTTATCCTTAATGGTATCCAGAGAAAACCGACCGATGACATCTTCCGTATTGGTTGGAATAACTTTAATACCAGCATCCTGTATTTTCCTAATGGAAGATTTTGAGATTTTCTTGCCCTTAGTAACAATGACCTGATTATCAACCGGATTCATAATATCATCGACAGCTCTCTGGTTTTGTGATGATTGCGGATCAAAATACTTGGTAAATTTCCAGTCCGCTTCTTCCTTATTGAAGGAATTCTCCAGTATTATAGTTTCAGTATAATAGAATCTATCCAGCAGATCTCTGTCGGTATAAGGTTCTGGATCTTTGTCTTCCTTTTGGGAAAAAGTCAAGGCCTTCAAAAAAACTGTGGCCAGGAACTTACGTCTTCTATCAATTCGAACAAAAAGCAGATCCTTGGCATCAAATTCAAAATCGATCCATGATCCTCTTTGGGGGATTATACTGGCGGAGTATAAAAGCTTTCCACTGGCATGTGTCTTTCCTTTGTCATGGTTAAAGAACACACCGGATGATTTGTGTAATTGGCTGACAATAACACGCTCCGTTCCATTTACTATAAATGAACCGGTTTCCGTCATCAGCGGAAATTCTCCCAGGTATATCTCTTGCTCCTTGATATCATGGATACGCCGTTGATCTGATTTTTCATCCTTTTCCCAGATGATGAGGCGCAAAGAAACGCGAATGGGAGCAGCAAAGGTAACACCTCGAATTTTGCATTCCATCTCATCATATTTTGGTTCTCCCAATCGGTAGGATACATATTCGAGGGTACAGGTTCCTCCAAAGTCGGAGATAGGAAATACAGAAGTAAAAACGGCTTCCCAGCCTTGATTTTTTCGATTTTCAGGGGCTACGTCCTTCTGCAGAAACCAATCGTAGGAGTCCTTTTGTATTTTCAATAGCGGTGGTGGATCAATAATGGATTTGATTTTTCCAAAATCAACTCGAAGTCGCTGAACATTAGGATAATTATACATATCAAAACTCGTTTGGGGATACTGTGATTGTTAAGATTCTTTTAAATAATCGCAATTATAAAAAAAATATAACACCATTCAACATCCGCACTCTACCTTTTTCAGTCTTGCTAAGGCAGGATCTAAAGCGGATAATTTGTCAGACTGGATGTCTTTGTAACATCATAAGTTATGAAAATAGAAAACGTGTCTTATCGACTTTTTTTCATTAAAACTATTGATATAACAAGTATGTTTAATTGAGTGGGATCTTTGGCAATAATTGTCTTTTATTAAAAGGCAGGAAAAATTCATGTTTCTGTTCATGAACCAGAATTATCGTTGTTTCCGGAATGTTAACTTTAAATGATAACCACTTGACAAAAAATCTGTCAAGAAATTATATGGTTTTTCTCAAAGCTCTGTAGAATGCGGGAAAGTCAGCCACTAGCTTCGTTGAATAAAAAAAATCTCCCACCTGATTAGCTTTCCATGGAAAAAATTTTCGATGCAAAACTGAAAGTTTATCGGAACAATCTGGTTATTAGGGACAAACTTGGATGAACATCGTATATTTTTACTACTTTTCAACCATAACTTCCAGTCGTTTAGAATTTACCAATAGAAAAACCCAACTCAAGGTAAATGCAATGAACATACCCGAATTTTCGACTAACACATTGATTGTAAAAAAAACAAAACATGTTCGTCAAAAAATTGATCATCGACAGTTTTGTTTCTTCTGTTTTATGTTGTTTTTCAAATCAGAAATTTCCGATTTATTTTAAAAGTAAGATGTTATAATTTTTCTCCAATAATATCAAAAAGAATCATTGACTTCACTCATTTCACAGATTGACCAATAATTAAATCGGTGTCATCTGTGAAATCTACGGTTTCAAACAATCAATTTATAGAACAATGTTTAAAAAAGTTCACGATACTGTTTGGGCATTTGATGCTGAATGGGTCCCAGATCCTGCCATGGGCAAAATGCTTTACCAGTTACCAGAGTCGTCAACCGACGAAGAGGTCATGCAGGAGATGTGGTCCCGGGGAGGCGCAACGGATGAAGATCCTATGCCTTATTTAAAAACGATTTTGTGCAGAATTGTTTCAATCTCTGCCGTCACACGATCGGTCGTCAACGGAAAAGTGAAACTACACTTGCTTTCTCTCCCTCACGATCCTTCAGATGAAAAACAAACCTCGGAAGCCGAAATTTTAGATACATATCTGAATGCTATTGGTCGTTACAAACCTCAGCTGGTGGGATACAATTCCCGGTCTTCCGATTTAATGATCATGATCCAAAGAGGAGTTGCCAGTGGGATTCAAGCTACGGACTTTTGCCGTCGACCGGCAAAACCTTGGGAAGGAGTAGATTATTTTTCCAGGGGCAGTGATTTTAATATCGATCTAATGGATATTGTTGGCGGTTGGGGAAAATCTGCACCATCACTACACGAAATGGTAACTGCCTGCGGAATTCCGGGAAAAATTTCAGTGGATGGAAACTCGGTGGCATCATTATGGCTTAACGGTGAATTGGACAATATCGTCGCCTACAATGAATTTGATGCCATAACTACTTATCTTTTATGGTTACAGGTCGCTCATTTCGGTGGATTTTTTACATCAAATCAGTTTTTGGATGAACAACAAAGAGTTCGTGAATTGCTGACAGAAGAATCTGAAAGACCAAGTCGCAGTCACCTAAAGGAATACCTGCTTGAATGGGATAAAGTTTCAAGCAGGTAAGAAAAATGGATGTTGATTACCCTTCTGACAATGTGTCACATTAACTTTAAAATACCATAACCTATTGACATAACTTTTTTAAAAAACATTGTTGGGATGATTGAAAAATAATTTTGAACCTGACAAACACCTATGTTAAACTCAAAAAACAAGCAATAAAGAAAACAATGAGGTTTTAAAACAAATGGATCCAGAAAAATACCGAGAGCAAGTCGTAAACTCCGCCAAAACGTTCAAATCCAATTGGGTTCAGTTTGGTGAATTGCTGACAAAAGTTGCCGCAGATAAGCTTTATGAAGAATGGGGATACCGGAAATTTGAGGATTATTGCCGAGTTGAGATCAGAATCAAAAAAAATACTGCCATAAAGCTAACCAATGCATACTTTTTTGTCACCAATGAAGACCCAGATATTTTTAATCATACCACCAGTAAAGAATGTGGATTGGATTTAGACACCGTCAGTTTTCTTCAGAAAGCAAAAAACGATGACAATTGCTCCGAGGATATCTATAACGAATTGAAAGAATCCGCTCTTGAGAGAGGTCAGTCAAGCTCTACCTTGGCACGAAAGTATAAACAAATGACACGTGACGAGAACCAATCATCAACAAAAGAATTTCACAAACAAAACCTGAATCTGGTAACCCGATTACAGCAAAGGCTGAGCCCCCTGGAGAATGTTCCTGATAAGTTTAAAACTTATCTTGAGGAGATGGCGGATTATTTTCAAACTCAGTAGGTTTTAAATTTTACCAACGTTTATCTGCTATTGACAGTATCCAGGTAACATCAAACTATCCAGCAACAAATCGGATAAAGATAAATATTTAAAAGCATTATATTTTATGAAATCAAAACACAAAGTCATTCGATCTTTTTTCATTTTATTTTTTATTATTACAACCTTCACTCCAGCAATTGCTGTAGAATCCATTGAAACAGATCCGGCAGAACCTATCCAGTCAGGATCTGTTGAAGTCACTCCAACAAATCCGGCAGAACCCGTTCAAATAGCCCCTGCTGATGCCAATCAAGCAAATCCTGTAAAAACAGCTCATACTGATATTTTTCCTGTTTATCCAAGCATAAAGCCGAACGTGGCATTCTGGCATTTGATTTACACAAGGTATCATTCGCGTCAGGGACTTATTCATGACAGCGAAAATCTAAATATTATCTATGAAGTCATGGACCTGCTGCCTCTTAAAACCAAAGGTGCCAAACGACTCAACCGAAAACGGATCAAAAAAGTAAAAAATAAATACAAACAGATATTAAGACGACTTTCCAAAGGCATCGCCCCCATGACGGATGAGGAGACAAGAGTGCTAGAGCTGTTCGGGGAGAATGCCGACCCGATAACCCTCGTAGAAGCTATGGAAAACATCCGCTTTCAACGGGGACAGAAAGACCGGTTTCGAGACGGATTAATCCGTTCAGGCGAATATATTGATGAAATTAAACGGATTTTTCGAAGCTATGAATTACCCGAAGACTTGGCCTATCTTCCTCATGTAGAATCATCGTTTAGTTATAATGCATACAGTAAGTTTGGCGCAGCCGGAATATGGCAATTTACTTACGGAACCGGAAAGCAGTTTATGCGGGTGAATTATTCGGTTGATGAACGTTGGGACCCCATCCGTGCAACACATGCAGCTGCTAAGCTGCTTAGATTAAA
The DNA here is from genome assembly GCA_041556995.1 of bacterium. Lineage (GTDB taxonomy): Bacteria > SAR324 > SAR324 > XYD2-FULL-50-16 > XYD2-FULL-50-16 > JAHJTV01. The sequence goes on from JBFFHJ010000030.1 coordinate 9,837, forward strand.
CCATAAAAAACTGGGGAGTTGGGCCTTGGCTATTACGGCTTATAACCATGGGGTAAACAGTATGCTCCGAGCTAAAAAAGCCAAAGGAGAGTATGAAAATATTTTTAACGAATATAATGGTCGACGATTCAAGTTTGCATCAAGGAATTTTTATTCGGAATTTCTGGCTGCTCGGGAGATTGCCAAAAACAGTGTTCAATATTTTGGAGAATTGACATTATGTCCGCCTCTACAGGTGGAAGAGGTTAAAATGCCAGGGTATGTATCTGCGAAGGTAATAGCCAAATATTTTGAAGTGGATATGAAATCCATCCAAAAATTGAATCCAGCTTTACGTGCACCTGTTTTTAAAGAACAAAAATATATACCTGAGGGCTACATCCTCCGTTTACCTGTTAAAAAAAATATTTCCACTCTGGTTGCCAAAATGCCCAAGAATGCCTTTAAATCCAAACAGAAACGCAGCCGCTTTCACTGGGTAAGAAAAGGAGATGTAGCCGGTGCTATTGCCAGAAGATACGGCATATCACTGAAGGATTTAATTCTAGCCAATAACTTGAATCGTCGAGCCACCATTTACGCCGGTCAAAACTTAAGAATCCCTTCACCGAATGATAAGGTTTTGATAGCTGCCAGACAGGTGGAGTCCGATAAATCTTCGAATGAATTTGGCTCGAAGGCGGAAAGCAGTGGTAACGACAGCAAATTTAAAAAAGCCATATCAGATGAGGCCAATAGTGAAAAAATATCGACGGATATCAATCCTTCTGTTGTCACCGGCAATCTTCAAATAAGAAGAGAATTTAAAAAAAATGGCAAACGTTATGGCGTTATTCGAGTCGATACGAGAGAGACCATCGGGCATTACTCGGAATGGCTCAATGTATCTGCCAATAGTCTAAGACGATTGAACGGACTTTCCTTTGGAAAAGGCCTCGATTTTAACGATCGAATTGTGATTCCCTTAACCAAGGTTAACAAGGAACAATTTGAGGAAAAACGATATGAATATCACAAGGAGTTTGAAGAAGATTTCCTTCAGGCATTTAAAATAGAAAATGTCTGGTTGTATAAAGTCAGGAAGGGTGACAATATATGGGGTCTCTGCAGGGATAATTTCGATCTACCTTTCTGGCTTGTACGAAAATATAACACTGATGTGGATTTAAGTCGCTTGATGCCCCATCAAAAGCTTGTTATTCCCATTATTGAGAAAAAAGAGTAACGTCTGTCTTTAAAATAATTTTCCGATTGTATCTATAAAATGTGCTGATAATAGTCAGTCAATATATTGTTTTATCCCCCCATATATCCCTTGAGCAATGATTTTCTGATATGTAGAGCTTTTCAGAAAATCTTTTTCCTTTTTATGAGATAAAAACCCTGCTTCTATCAAAATACTTGGCATTTGTGCTCCCAACAACACAATAAAAGGTGCCTTTTTGACACCCAAATCTCTCATTTGATGTTGGCTGCTCTGAGTTGTTTGTATTATTGACGATTGTACTTTTTCCGCAAGATCACGGGATTCTTTGATTTTGGAGTTTGTCATCAGATCGTTCAAAATTGTTTGCAGATCGCTAATACTTTTCAAACTGGTTTGATTTTCCTTGGCAGCAAGATTTAAAGCTTCGTTATCAGAAGTAAAATGGAGATAGTAGGTCTCAAGTCCATGCAGTGTTTTTCTAATACTGGCATTAATATGAATGCTTAAAAACAGATCACCCCGATTTTTATTGGCAAAAGCGGTTCGTGCTTCCAGTTTTATGTATTTATCCCTGGAGCGTGTCATTAATACTTTGATTTCCGGGTGTTGGGTTTTGATGATATTTTTGAGAAATTGACATATTTTTAAAACAATATCTTTCTCTTTAATATTGAATGCACTGGCCCCTGGATCTTTTCCTCCATGCCCTGGATCAATAATAATGGTTTTGACCTTCAAGCCCAGTACTTTGGCCAACGATATGTATTCCTCCTCTTCCCTTTGCTCAATTCCCGGTTCTTGAATGAGTTTATTTGTTGTTTTAATACCTTCCACTTCGGTTTTGCCCAGGATGTCAATAACAATTTTATATTGATGGGGTAATTTAAAGTGAAACACTTTAATTTTTTGAAGGCTGGCCATATCAAGAACAACCCGAACAGTTTTTTTATCAAATTGTGCAATCCTGGCCTGAGTGATCAAACCATCTTTGGCGGCGATCTTTCGTTTGAAATTTTTTGGAATATAAGCATTCATTATATCCACATACATCCTCTTCTGCTGATGTGTTTGATCTTCTACTAATACCTGGTATTTATAACGAACCTCGTATTTTGTATTAATAACCATTCTGGACCAATCAGTAGTCGACCAATAATCGACCTTGGAAACCATAATGGATTTTTCTCTTTTATCATTTTCCTCAGCTTCTAATCCACCGTACCGAATTTTAGTCAGGTCGTCGGGTGTTTTCGCAATTACCGTATCCTGTATTATAACAAGGTCCTTTTCAGGCGGTTGAAGTTGTTTAATCTTCAATTGAGCTTTTTGGGTCAACTGACTTTTGGGATACTGTTCCAATAATTTTTTATACTCAAGATAAGCCAGGTTTTTATCTTGCGCTAACAACTCGTAGTTCTCTGCCAACAAAAACTGGGCATTATCAGTTAATTTAGACGTGGGATATTGGTTGATCAGTTTCCTAAATGTAATATTACTACGATCCAGGTAAATGGATTTGGAATTCCATTTAAAAAGAGATCGGTATAATTTACCCATACTAAACAGTGATTTGGATGCACATCGATGTTTTGGGTAGTTTTGGTATATTAATTGGAACTGTTTGATAGTTTTAAGCCAGTTGTCTGCTTTTTCTCTATATAGTCTATCTTCATATAACTGGTGATAATTAGCTGCGGCTTTACTATACAAACGGTCGACGCTATCTGCGGATAAAACGGTTGGTTTAAAAAGAAAAAAAACAGTGGATAACATGCCTATCAACATCAGGTATTTGTGATCCATCACCCGGTTAAATGTAAAAAAAACGTTCCTGCTGATAAAATTACCGGACATTTTGATGGAACCTGATATGGAGAAACTCAAACTGGCAAATATGCATAGCATTTGGACTTTATTGTGTGTTTATTTAAAAATACTACTAACCTATCTTTTTTTTAATTCGATGGAGAAACTCCATGGCTTGAAAAGGTGTTTTGTTATCCAAATCGAAATTTCTGATCTCCTCCATCCAGGGCTCTTCAGGTGGGAAAAAACTCATCTGAATGTTTTCTTCAAAAGCCGGTGTGGATGGAGTGTCATTTGCAGATATTGATTCTAAAGTGCTGAATTGTTTTTCTGCAATTTCCAACTCTTTAATCACGTCTTTAGCACGATTCACGACTCTTCTCGGTAAACCAGCTAATCGTGCCACTTGTATTCCGTAACTTTTATCTGTATCACCGGCTACAACTTTGCGTAAAAAAACCATGTTTTCATTTTCTTCGTGAACAGCCACTTTTGCATTGCTTACTCCGACTAATTGGCGTTCCAAAAGAATCAACTCATGATAGTGAGTAGCAAACAGAGTCAATGCATTCAATTCATGAATATATTCAATTATAGCCCAAGCGATACTGATACCGTCAAAAGTGCTGGTTCCCCTACCGATTTCGTCCAGAATAATCAAGCTTTTGCTGGTTGCATTGTTCAAAATGGAAGCCGCTTCACTCATCTCTACCATAAAAGTACTTTGACCGCGGGTAAGATTATCCGATGCCCCTACCCGAGTAAAGATACGGTCAAAAATCGGTAGCTGGGTTTTCTTTGCAGGGACAAAAGAACCAACCTGAGCCAAGAGGGCGATCAAAGCAGTTTGTCGCATATAAGTAGATTTTCCACCCATATTAGGTCCGGTAATAACAAGGATAAACCCGCCTTGTGAATCTAAAAAAACATCATTAGGGATAAAGGGTTCATCAAAATTCAACGATTCTATCACCGGATGCCGTCCCTCTTCAATAACTATGGTTCTCTGATTAGGATTGTCACAAAAATCGGGTCTGGTATAGTTATTCATCTTTGCATTGTACGCGAATGTGCCTAAAACATCGATTCTGGCAATGATCTGTGCCGCCTTTTGAATCCGACTGATCTGTGCCTGCAACTGCTTCTTGACATCCTGAAATATCTCAAGTTCCAGCGTCCTGGCTTCATCTTCTGCCGTCAAGATACTTTCTTCCAGCTCTTTAAGTTCTTCAGTAATAAAACGTTCGTTATTTACCAGGGTTTGTTTTCGGATATAATGGTTTGGAGTTAAATGTTTGGAAGCATTGGATATTTCAATATAATATCCAAACACCTTATTAAATCCAATTTTGAGCGAATTAATACCGGTATTTGATTTCTCCTCTGCTTCCATATTGGCAATTAACTGCTTTCCATTTTTCATTAGATCTTTACAACGATCCAGCTTTTTGTTAACTCCTAGCCGGATATATCCACCATCCTTAATTTTGACAGAGGGATCAGGTAAAATGTATCGCTCCAACAACTGGAAAAGATCATCAAGGGGATCAAAATCGCCGGTCATCTCTTTCAATTGCGGAGATTGCAATTGATTAAATTCCTTTTTTAGCTCAACTAAAGGCTCCAAACTATGGCGAAGTTTAACCACATCGGCAATACTGGTATTGGGCAGCGAAATCCTGGCGATAATGCGTTCCAGATCACCTATCTTTATTAAAATCAGGCGAATTTTATCTAACAACTCGCTTTGCTCAAAAAAAGCTGTCACGCAATTAAGACGTTGCTCGATAGCATCTTTCTTCAACAATGGAGCAGTAATCCACCGCCTAAGCTTTCTGGATCCCATAGCAGTTTTGCATTTATCGAGCAAATGAATCAATGTGTGTTTTTGGCTGCTCCCGTCTGATGTTTCAAAAAGTTCAAGATTTCTGATAGTGGATTCGTCCAGGATCATCTTCTCGTCCTTTTTTATCTGCTTCACGGAGATGATGTGTCCTAAGGTATCCTTTTGGGTTTCCTTTAAATAGTTTAATACCGCTCCCCCGGTACGTAAACCTACGGATTGACTATCTACTCCGAATCCAGACATGGAATTGACTGAAAAATGCTCCTGAAGAGACCGTGTGGCAGAGCGGAGATCAAACTGAAACGGATCAAGGTATTCAATATGAGGTTCCTGAGATGAAGCCAGCATGTTTTTGCTTTGCTTAACAAAATCCTTATAAAAACCCTGTTCCCCATTGTTTTCTGTTTTGGGAAGTAAAATCTCCCTTGGTTTGTAGAGATAAACCAATTCCATTAAATCGCCAGAACCACCGTTTAAGTCCAATTGGTCAATCTCGAACTCCCCGGTGGACAGATCGCAAAATGCAATCCCCACATTTTTTTTCTTTTTGTCCCTATAAATAGCGCATAAAAAATTGTTGCTGTCAGCATCTAACAAATCGGCAGCTACAATAGTACCAGGAGTGATAATCTGGACGACCTCTCGGCGAACAAGTCCTTTTGCTTGGGCCGGATCTTCCGTTTGTTCACACACCGCCACCTTAAATCCGGCACTGGTCAATTTATTTAAATATTGATCGTAGGCATGAACAGGAATACCGCATAAAGGAATGGAATCATCTTTGTTTTTATTACGAGTCGTTAATTGGATTTGCAGAACTTTTGCTGCCACTACGGCATCATCGCCAAACATCTCATAAAAGTCCCCCATACGATAAAAAAGAATTTTGTCCGGATGCTGCTGTTTAATTTGATAAAACTGCTGCATCATTGGGGTTTGTTTAGCATTTTTTTGGATTGTCATTGATTAAATCTGCGTGGGTGGGCTGATTCAAAACCTTTGGAGGATTGTTAAAGTAGTGATTTTATCCAATTATGGGTTTGGTTTCAAGTCTGCGCCTTCAAAAAGATGAAATAATACAGTGTTTTTAGAAGAATAACAGTGAGGCAAGGTCTCCATCAATAAAATGCATATCGACCTAACTATCTAATCATTCAAGATACGTAATTTTCTCAAAACGAATAACAATTTCCTTATCCACCTTATAAAGTTTTGCTCCTTCCTCCAGTTGATTCTGATCAACCCTGTTTTCAAGCTCTTCCTGGCTGATGACTTCATACTGCGCTAGATTGTCTTCCACTGGAACCAAATATAAATACCGGTTTTCCTTTTTTTTCTTGATACTAAACATTGTAGTTTTTAGCCAAATGAGTTTTTTAAAAACAAATACGATCAAACAGTCATGCGTAGAAACATGGCTATTTGTAATATGTTGTACAATATTTATTTAGTCGACAAAAATCAAGTGTGGTTTGCTGGAAAGGTAGGGCAATTGTAATAAACTGCCGGTTGTTTTCCAGATAAATTTGACGAATCAATGTTACGTAAGCTATAGGAATAATTGGATATTACTTTGAATTTTTAAAATGGTTTCTGTTTTGATTTTACTTAAAACCCCAATATAAACTTCCAATGATTAAAAAAAAGAGCAGTCCAATTCACAATGATTTCTTTCAAAAGAATTTCCAGAATATGGAATTGGCTGTTTCCTTTTTCAAGCAATATTTACCCAGAAAGCTAGTTAAAAGTGTTGACTGGAATAGCTTGTTGCTTGCACCAGGAGAATTCGTCGGAAAGGCTTTGCAATATAGAAGATCGGACATTCTCTACATAGGCTCCTTTAAAAGTGGAAAAATATTGTTATACATCCATTTGGAACATCAAAGAACTTCGGTGAAAAACATGTCAATTAGAATGTTGACATATACAGACCATATTTGGCAGCAATTTCAGAAGCTTTATCCGAACCAGGAATTACCCATCATTTATCCAATGGTGATTTACCAGGGAACTAGGAAATGGACAGCTCCTCTTTCAGTGCACGATTTTATGAACACGCCCGATTTTTTAAAAGAATATTGTCCACAAATGAAATATGATCTTATGGATCTCTCCTCTATTGAAGATAAAGATATCCGAGGAAATCTTCAAGTGCGTCTGATGTTACTGATCATGAAAAATATCGATTCTCCCCACATCACCGAATTGCTGTTTGAAAGCTATCTTCCGTTGTTTGCAGAGTTGTTGAAGGATAAAAGAGGACTTGAACATATCGAAGACATGCTTTATTATTTATCCTGTAAGGGTAGGCATCTGGATGAGGATGAAGTCATCAAACAACTGAATCACAATCCTGAAAATACAGGAATTAAAGAGGTCATAATGACACTAGCAGAGCAATGGAAACAGGAAGGGATTGAGCTGGGAATTGAGAAAGGGAAGATTGAAGGAAAGATTGAAGGAAAGATTGATATCGTATCCAGGCAGTTAAAAATACGATTTCGAGAGGAAGCTTGCCAATGGACAGACAAATTGAAACATCTATCATTGGATGAGCTTGATATTATTTCTGAAAGGATACTGACAGTTCAGAGTCTCACTGAAGTATTTGAAGGATTTGAGTAGAATTACAATCATGTTAAACCAGTTTACTTGTTCATTCACTTCCCAAAATCTCTATACTGAAAAAAAAGAAATGAAAGAAACCATCACGAACCATACGGAAGAATTAGAATTATTACAGGAAAAGTTAGATACTTGGTTTGAGTATAAAAATTGATAGGAAAATATGAAGGATTTTATAAGGGATAACAGCATATCCTATCGAATCAGGCTAATATTTCGATTTTAAGAAGAAGCTTCTGAATGTATAGATAAACTGAAGAGCTTGATATTATTTCCGAAAGAATTTTAACCGCTCAAAGCATGGCTGAAGTATTTAAAGGAATTGAAATTAGATAAGTTGCATGACGTTTCTACTCAAAGTTCTGTTACGCTTTCACCAACCTTTTAATATTTAAATTGGCAGAACAGATTTACCCCACGAAAAAACATCCGCAATTCCAGCTACCTCCAATCAATAGCAATATTCAATAACATCATACTCTACGACTGATAGTTTTCAACACACTCTTTAATATCATCCGACAGAATCTTTTTTTTGGCATCAGGTAAAAAAGAACCGGATACAGCATTGGCGCAAATACCGGCTAGCTGTTCAGCTGTGAGATTATAAAGCTCCAGCATAATATCGAATTCTTTGTTAATGTTCGTATTAAATATGCCCGGATCATCGGAATTCAGGGTGATGGGATATCCTCTTTTTAAATAATCGGGAAATGGGTGTTTTTCTATCGACGGTATGGAGCCGGTGGCTACGTTGCTCCAGGGACAAAGGTCCAGGGTGATATTATTTTCAAAAATAATCCCTTCCAGTTTTGAAGATTCAGGAATTCCAAGACAATGTCCTATTCTGGATACTTTTAATAGTTGGATAGTATCCAGCATGGATTCAACTCCGTCAGTTTCACCGGCATGGCCAATAGTATGAAGTCCTGACGCCCGGGCATAATCAAACTCGTCAGGAAATAAACGGGCTGGATGTGTTTTTTCATCCCCACCGATACCAACCCCAATAACTCTTCCGGTTTTATCCTGCATAGCCATGGTAAAAACTTCTCGGACCGCTTCATTACCGAAATTTCGGGGACCATCAAAAATCAATTTCATTTCAATATCCGATTCATTTTCAATTTCTTTGGCTGCACGATCAATTTCCGACATCATTTCATTAAAATCGATTCCTCTTTTGACAAGAAACCAGGGGGTAAACATCACTTCACAATACTTTACATTCTGCTTTACAGCTTTGGCCAAAAAATATCGGGTGAGGTCGTATAAATCATCTGGTGCATGGAAGCTGAACACAATATCACGAAAAGCTTCCAGAAATCCTTGAAAGTCTGGAAACCGAAATCTTTCCATCAACTCTTCGAGGGTTGGGCATGGACCATTCGGATGGTGTTTTTTGATCAGTTTCAGCCAAAACTCTGGTGTGACGGAACCTTCCAGATGAACATGTAATTCAACTTTTGGCAGAAGTCGGATGAATTGTTTAAGATCCAAAATATTGCTATTGATTGTGTTTTTGTTCCCAGGAGATGATGCCGGAACACAGTCCTTGCAAGTTCTGCGGATCGGCAGTGAAATTCGGAATTAGAGAGTATTTATCCAGTGTTTTACTGGTTAATGACCCAATAGATGCCAGTTTTGGAAGTTTTAGTTGAGCAGTGGGTCGATTTAGAATTTTCATAAAATTGGTCACTGTTGATGAACTGGTAAAAGTGATCCAATCAATGTTTTGTTCATCCAAAGTATTTCTCAGCAACTCCCTGTTTTCATAAGGTATAATATTTTGGTACACCGGTGTCAAAGTAATCTTGGATCCAGCTTTTTCCAAGGTATTAATCAGATAAGATCTGGCTTTTAATGCTCTTGGAATCCAGATATTTTTTTCCGCAACACCCATTTCCACCATTTTTTGGGCCAGATCTTCAGCTTGGAATCTATCCGGCAACAGTGAAACCTTCCAGCCATATTCTTCTACCTGTTTTGCCGTTTGATCACCTACTACAGCAATTTTTAACTCTGATCGATTTTTAACATCCAGCCCCAGCGAAAGTAAACGGCGTTGGGTATAAACAACTGCATTAACACTGGAAAAAACGATCCAGTGAAATCTTTCGATCTGGGAACCAGCCTGATCAAACGGTTGCCAATCGGGAGGATCGTCTATACGAATGGTAGGGACACAAATTACCTTGGCACCATGTTCCAACAATCGAGTCCCAAGACTACCCGCTTGAGAGGCATCGCGAGTAATCAGTACGGTTTTCCCCTGAAGTACTTTCATTTTAATCCGCTTCAATCCCTACTTCAGCTAAAATTTCTCTTCCGCCATTTTTTAACAATCTTTCACCTAATCGGGTGCCGATATTGCCATAGTCGGATACAGTACCCTCTTCGGTTTTTTTAATAAATTTGGATCCATCCGTACTGGCCAATAGGCCAGTAAGCGATAATCGATCGCCCTTGGTTACAGCAAAGCCCGCCAATGGTACTTGACACCCACCATTTAACCGCAGCAAAAGAGATCTTTCAGCCAACACGTTATAGGTGGTTTCTTCATCTTTTAAAGGACCAATGATGTCAAGAATAGCTCGGTCGTTCACTCTTGACTCGATACAGACAGCCCCTTGGCCAATGGCGGGAAGTGATGTATCATACGGCATTAACCAGGTGATTCTCTTCTCCAAATCCAATCGTATCAATCCGGCTGCTGCCAGGATAATTGCATCAAATTCGCCATCATCCAATTTTTTCAAGCGCGTATTAACATTGCCTCTTAACGTTTTGAAAGTAATATCGGGTCGTAATCGCTGAAGTTGGGCAATTCTGCGCAAGGAACTGGTACCTACAATTGCATTTAACGGAAGCGAATCAAGGGAGATATATTTATTGGAAACAAAAGCATCATTAGGAGTTTCTCTTTTGGTAATGATTGATATTTCAAGCCCATCCGGTAATTCAGTAGGAACATCTTTCATTGAATGAACAGCGATATCTGCTTCGTGGTTAAGAAGAGCGGTTTCCAACTCTTTGACAAACAATCCCTTTCCACCGACTTTGGCTAAGGGAGCATCCAGGATTTTGTCACCTTTGGTTTTTAGATGAACCAGCTCCACTTCCGTTTCTGGGTGAAGGTGTTCAATCCGATCTTTTACCCAGTTAGCCTGCCAGAGAGCTAATTTGCTTGATCTAGTGGCTATTTTGACGGATTTTTTCATTTTAAATTGATCACTTTTCTAGGTGTTTTTTTTTCTTCCGGGGCCGAAAGATTAAAGAGGTCGTTGATAATTTGTACATACTCCAACCCGGCGATCCCTTCCTTTGCCTTCTGTTTCAGCATAACAGTGGGGTGATGCAGAATTTTATAGGCAAAACCGTTTATGATGGAACGAATGGCCCGTTCCTGTTTGGCAGATAGTTCTCCCATCTGACCAAGTCCTTTTTGCAGTTCAAAATTGGCAAGCTCCAGAACCTTTTCTCTGAATTGTTTGATGGTGGGAACAACATCTAAAGTCACCATCCAGTCATTTATTTTATCCAGCTCCTCTTCGATTATAACTTCCGCCTTTTTGGCTTCATTTTCTCTGAATTTAAGATTAGTATCTACCACTGTTTTCAGATCATCAATATCATACACATAAGCATTGCCGATGTCGTTTATCCCCGGCTCAATATCCCGAGGAACAGCGATATCGATTAAAAACATAGGACGATGTTTTCGGCGTTTCATGCATTTCTGGATCATTTCCTGGCGAATGACAAAACCTTTTGCCCCTGTTGATGATATGATGATATCCGCCGTTTCCAAATGATCAGCCATATATTCAAAACGGACAGCAGAACCGTTAATTTGTTCGGCCAATGAAACGGCTCTGGAAAAAGTACGATTAGTAACCAACAGATGTGAACAACCGGCTTTCAATAGGTGACTGACAGCCAATTCAGCCATTTCACCGGCGCCGACAATCAGAATGACTTTATTAGTGAGTTGATCAAATATTTTTTTTGCCAATTCCACAGCGGCAAAACTGATGGATACCGCAAATTTAGCAATTTCAGTTTCTGATCGAACTCTTTTGGCAGTGATAAAAGCACGGTTCATAATCTGATTCAGCAAAAATCCGCATCCGCCACCTTCAACCGAAAGATGAAAATAGTTTTTAACCTGCCCGGTTATCTGGGGTTCACCGATAACCATGGCTTCAAGACTGGACGCAACCCGAAAAATATGCCGAATGGCTTCTTCACCTGTCAAATGTACAAAATTGAAATGAAAGTCCTTCCCCAGTTTTAAAAAACGAAAAAACGCTTCTTCCGCTTCTTTGAGCTTTTGGATCGGATTTTTATCCTGAAGATAAAGTTCTACTCGGTTACAAGTTGACAACAGCATAATCTCCTCCAGCCCACATTCCCTTTTAATGAAGGCGATCATATGTTTAACATCGTCTTCAGGAATAGCAAGCAGCTCACGGATTTCTACTGCTGTTGTCTTGTAACTTGTTGTTAGAAGTCCTATGTTCATGGATGATTCTACGAATTAGATGAATCAATCAGATATTGAATAATACCTTCCTGCTTTATTTTGACCTGGTTACTATCTCGCATGTTTTTGACGGAGATTTCTCCATTATTTATCTCATCTTCCCCCAGTACCAGCACATACGCAACGTTTGCCTTGTTGGCTTGTCGAAACTGACTTTTCATGGAAGATAAAAAAGGATCATATCCACAGGTGAAACCGGCCTCTCTGCATATCGCAACTAGACGGCTGACAACTTTTCTATCATGACCGATCACAAATAAACCGCGCTGCTCATCCTCTTCGGGCGTCAAAAGCATGGCCAGACGATCTAATCCCAGGGCAAAACCAATAGCCGGGATAATTTTAGCGCCGTAAATTTCAAATAATCCGTCATATCGTCCACCGCCGCCGGCTGCGTTCTGTGCTCCCAGGTTTTCCGAATAGACTTCAAATACTGTTCTGGAATAGTAGTCCAATCCTCTAACCAACCGGTGATTCAATGTATAATCAACAGAATGATCCTTCAACATCAGCTTTAATTCATCAAAATGATCTGAACATTCTGGACAAACATGGTCATATATTTTTGGAGCATCGGTTGTTATAGCATTACATTGCTCATTTTTGCAGTCCAGAACACGCAACGGATTGGTATCCAGTCGACGTTGACAGTTTTCACAAAGCTTGCTTTTTTGGCCAGTTAAAAAAGAAATCAGTTTTTTCTTATAGGCTGGACGGCAGGAAGGTTCCTGGCAACCGATAGTGTTGAGCTGGAATGAAACGGCTTTTAGATTTATGGCTTGAAAATAATGCCGTAGTAGCAGTAACAGTTCAAGATCGGCATCCGGACTGGAAACACCAAAGTATTCAGCCCCGATTTGGTAAAATTGACGAAAACGTCCTTTTTGAGGTTGCTCGTAACGAAACATCGGTCCTGAATAATAATAGCGGAGATGATTGTTTTGTTGCATTTGGCTACCGGTTATGACGCTGCGAACAACAGATGCGGTGCATTCCGGCCTCAAGGCCAGGCTTCTGCCTCTTCTATCTTCCAAAAGATACATCTCTTTTCCAACGATGTCTGTATCTTCTCCTACTCCATGGGCAAACAATTCAGTCCGTTCAAATATTGGTGTTCGGATCTCTCCATAACCATAAAGAGAAAAAATCTGGCGGGCTTTTTGTTCCAAATACTGGAATCGAGCCACCTCATCGCCATATAAATCCCTGGTTCCTTTAACTATTTTAAGTTTCATTCACTCTCTTTACTAAACTGGAAAAAAATCTTGAATCCTTTTTTAATGATAAACTGGTAGTAAGGACATGATGTTCAGACACTGCTGGTGTTTAGATCGTTATTCTTTCAATACGTCAGCATGAAGATATAACCGGGTTCAGACTTTTTACAAATCATTTAAATGTTATTATCTTATATTCATTAACTATTTATTCAACCTTACACATCATAATGTCCATCGTTTAGTCAATGTCTAAAGGTATAGAATTATCATCCATTTCAAACTTAGACAATGCTTAATGTTACGAAAGACAGGACCAGATTCTTAATTGTAACCATAATAAATATTAAAAAAAGTGCTCGGGAAAGAAGGGCGACTTCGCTTCGTTAAAATGGACTAATACTCAATCAAACACCTTTTCTTATTTATAAAATTCTAAGGTTACAAAATACAGCATCATTCGGTTTCTCCGGATTTTATTGAAACTGTTTGAAAACATGAAATGATTGGGAAGGGAGTTGTTTGATTAGCATTAAATTGATAATGTGTTTTTTAAATCCACAAAAACAAAACAGAGATTTTAATGCAGAATAGATCAAGAAGCCCTCAACGGAATCTCTGACTTTTTTTGCCTTTTGTGACTCTTATTAATAAGCTCCATTAATACAACCAAGGAATAAAAATATGCATTTGTTACTCACCGATGATCCTGGACAAAAAAAACTGATGCTAGGTAATGACGCGATCGCCAGGGGAGCGCTGGAAGCGGGAGTTGGCGTTGCTGCTACCTACCCCGGAACACCGTCTTCGGAAGTTTCATTAAACTTTTTCCAGGTTTCCAAAGAAAGTGATTTGTATTTCGAGTACAGCGTTAATGAAAAAATAGCACTTGAAGTGGCAGCCGCCGCAGCAAATAGCGGTGTCCGTAGTATGGCAATCATGAAACATGTTGGATTAAACGTAGCTTCTGATGTGTTAATGACATTGGCCTATATCGGAGTAAAAGGCGGTTTGGTCATTCTTACAGCCGATGATCCCTTCATGTTCTCCAGTCAGAATGAGCAAGATAATCGTTACTATGGTAAATTATCCGGGCTTCCGGTTTTTGAACCATCCTCCGTAGCTGAAGCCAAGGATATGGTGAAGGATGCTTTTGATTTATCGGAAGAGTTGCAGGAACCGGTCATTTTTCGTACTACTACCCGAATAAACCACTCCACTGGAATTGTCACTTTGGGCAACATTCAAAAACGAATTTCCAAGGGGAAATTTATCAAGGATCCAGCTAACTTGGTTTGTGTGCCTGCTGTATCTAGAAAACTGCATATAAAGCTATTGGAAAATATTAAAAAAGCGGAAATTTTGACTAATGACAGCCATTATAATTTTATTCAAGGCACCGGCTCATTCGGTGTTATTTGTAACGGTGTCAGTTATAGTTATGTGAACGATGCAGTCCGGGAATTACATATCGAAGAAAAGATAAAAGTTCTGCGTATAGGTTTTTCAAATCCAATACCGGACAAAATCATCGAACAATTCCTACAACGTTGCGATAAAATTCTAATAGTGGAAGAAGGCGAACCGGTGATGGAAGAAGCGGTCAAAGCTATAGCACAACAGAAAAAACTGGATGTGGAAATCGCCGGTAAGTCCGATGAGTTATTTTCACGTTTATATGAATATGATCCGGTGACAGTCAAAAGCTGCCTGGCACATTATTTTGATTTCAACTACACACCACCATCAGTGCCTGATCTTTCTGATGTACCCGATATTCCGGTTAGACCACCAACGCTATGTGCCGGATGTTCTCATCGCTCCACCTATTACATTGTTAAAAAGGCAGCTGAGGGAATGGATACCATCTATCCATCCGATATCGGTTGTTACACATTGGGTTATATGCCTCCCTTATCCATGGCTGATTTTGTAGTTTGTATGGGAGCATCTGTTGGTACATCATGTGGATTTTCCGCAGCCACTGACCAGAAAGTTATTTCATTTATCGGTGATTCGACCTTCTTTCATACCGGAGTTCCGGGATTGATCAATGCGGTATTTAACAATCACAACTTTACCCTGGTGATCCTGGACAACAGGATTACCGCCATGACGGGCCATCAACCGAATCCCGGTGTGGATATGAAAGAAATGAATTTCGAAGGGTACGGGCAAATTCAACTTGAAGATCTGGTAAAATCCATTGGAGTAAAACATGTATCGGTAATCAATCCATACAATCTGAAAAAAAGCGTAACCGTTGTTAAGGAAGCCTTAGATTTTGAAGGTGTTTCAGTGGTTATCGCCAGGAAAAAATGCACCCTGTTTGCAAAAAATCTGAAACAACTAAAAGCCAGGTCCTTTCAAGTAAGTGACAAGTGCCTCAACCACAGGGACTGTATCAATGAAATCGGGTGCCCGGCTTTTTATATTGAAAATGAACGGGTGAATATTGATCCCAACATGTGTGTCGGGTGTTCAACTTGTATGCAAATATGTCCGGAGAAAGCGATTATTCCTTTAAAAAAGGACAGTTAACTGATTTCCAGTATTCACATCTATAAAAATCAAGAGAATAGAAAAACCGACAATAGTTTATTAAAAAATATCACAGGAAACATATGGATATTACAAGACTAGTAATCACCGCAGTTGGCGGCCAAGGAAACCTTTTAGCATCAAAAGTTTTAGGGGAAGCGGCACTTTTATCAGGTATACAGGTAGGGATGAGTGAGATCCATGGCATGGCACAAAGAGGAGGTGTAGTAGAGTCCTCCATTGTGTTTGGCAACGCTGATAGTACCATTATCTCAGACGGCGAAGCCGATCTCCTGGTAGGATTTGAACCTTTAGAAACATTAAGAGCGTTGAACAAATGTAATTCCAAAACGGTCGTTGTTACCAATCTCGCACCGTTACCGCCTTTCACAGTATCTATCGGAAAAGGGGTATACCCCGATCTCAAAGATCTGCAAAATCTCATCCGTGCTAAAACTGCCAGATTGGTTGCCCTTGATGCCGTTAAATTAGCTACAGAGGCCGGTAATGTGATGTCAGTAAATATGGTACTGTTGGGATCTTTGATTCAAACAGGTGTACTGCCCATCTCCGTAGATAACGTCAAAACCGCTATCCGAACCAAAACCAAAAAAGCATTCATCGACATAAATATTAAAGCCTTTGATATAGGTTTTACAACTGCCGGTGAAAGCCGCTAATGGGGCGACTGTCATTATAAAAAATGGTTGAATAAAACCGTTACTTAGATTAAGCTGAAGATCAAAATTATGTCTTTTAGTTAATTATTTAATATCTTCGTTATATTCAAGGTTATAGTTAACCTTCCGTCTACTACATTTCACATCATACTAAGAGGATATTATGGCACCTAAGACCAAGATAATCGCTACAATAGGTCCTTCCTCCAATAAAAAAACCATCTTAAAAAAAATGATTACAGCCGGGATGAATGTCGCCCGGCTGAATTTTTCCCATGGGACATATAAAGACCATTCGGAAATCATCAAATTAATCCGTTCTCTTTCCAAGGAAATGAAGCAACCTATTGCGATTTTATTGGATTTGCAAGGTCCAAAAATTCGAACAGGTACACTAAAAAACGGCAAACCGGTTCAATTGAAAAACAAAGCGGAATTCAGCATAACCTCCCAAGACGTAGAGGGTACGGCGAAGATGGTGTCGACTACCTATAAAAACCTTCCCAAAGATGTAAAAAAGGGAGACAAAATTCTAATTGATGACGGACTAATCGAATTAAAGGTTATCTCCAGCACGAAAACCACTGTAAAATGTTTAGTTATGATCGGTGGTGTCCTCAAGGAACACAAGGGAATCAATCTTCCCGGTGTCGCTGTTTCTGCGCCTTCAATGACGGAAAAAGATATCAAAGATTTAAAATTCGGAATCAAGTACGGTGTGGATTACTTTGCCCTTTCTTTTGTTCGAACAGCAGGTGACTTGGTGAAAATTAAAGATTTAATTGCCAAAGAAAAAGCCGAAATACCGGTAATCGCTAAGATAGAAAAACCAACAGCGGTGGATAATATTGATTCTATTATTCAAGTTGCCGACGGAATCATGGTGGCACGCGGAGATTTGGGTGTGGAGCTTAATCCAGAGGTCGTTCCCACCGTACAAAAAACGATTATCGCTAAAACAAGGCGTGCCAACAAACCCGTAATTACGGCAACCCAGATGCTGGAAACCATGTGCAACAACGCTATCCCGACCCGAGCGGAAGCTTCGGATGTCGCCAACGCTATTTTTGACGGAACCGATGCCGTGATGTTGTCAGGTGAGACAGCTGCTGGCAAATACCCGGTAAAATCAGTGGAGATGATGAAAAGAATTGCCTGCGAAGCTGAGTGTTCGCCTTTTATAAATTATAATGTTCAGTACGAAAAGGACGAGAGTAATCTGGTAGTTCACGCAGTTGCTCAGTCAGCCGTGAACATCCATCATGAAGTAAATGCCAAGGCCATATTATCATTTTCTGTTTCCGGTAAAACCACCAAACTGATTTCTAAACATCGACCCTCCAGTCCTGTTTATGCGTTTTCGCCTTCCGTCACCATATATAACCGCTTGGCATTAATCTGGGGTATTACTCCCATGTTGATTAAACCCATAAAAAATACTAAACGGCTGATCGAAGCTGCTGAAAAGTTAATCACTGATAATAAGCAAGTCAAAAAAAACGATCTGATTATTATCGTCACAGGTCTTGCCTTGACCAAAGGCTCTACCAACCTGATTAAACTTCACTTGATAGGGCATGAAGACTGATCTGCATACTTCACCCACATAAATAAATCCCCGACATCAATATAGTTTTCGCCATAGCTGGCGAAAACATCACTTTTCTACTGGACACCCCTGACTTTCTCTGTTATGCCAAAAAAATCATGCCGAAAACATTTTATTTTTTAGTATGTTAGGCTAATTTATGCCTGGAGATGATTGGTTCTTTTATAAACGAATATTTAAAGAGGAAGTCATGTTGAAATTGTGGTTCAATTTTATTACATATTTTTATCCCAATGACAAAATTGCATCTGATTCTGAAATGACGCGAGAAGTACGTCTAACTATTTCTTTTTGTTACATTGGAGCTATATTTCTTTTTGCCAATGCCGTTAAATGGAACAGGTTTGATGCCGATCATATTGCGTTGACTAACACTATTTTGGGTTCAGTATTAATTGTGATTAGCTTTTTATACAAATTCAATGTGTTATCAATTAACGCTATCAATCATTTTATCATTTTCTCCTTATTTGCCGATCTTTATTTTCTTACTTTTTTTTCCGGTGGAGCCGAATCCAAGCAAATCTTTTGGGTTATATTGATACCTCTTTTTGCACAGCTCTTATTACCCGGTCACTGGGGGCAAATCTGGATATCAATAACGCTGACTGCTTTGGGAACCCTATTTGTCTTAAATAAACTGAACTATGAGTTTCCCACTGTTGAACTGATGAATGCTAATGACCGGTTTGTCGGCTGGACAATGGCAGTTTTCGGTTGTTTATTTGCCGCTCACATCGCATCATCATTGTTTAAGGCCGGAATGATGAGTTCCGCTGATCATTTGAAAGCCGCCAAAGAAAAAGCCGAAACCATGTCCATCAATTTAAACAGCATATTGGGTCAATTAAAAGACAGTTCAGATAAATTAAACAGCTCATCTTCCGGTTTGCTGGAGACCAGTAAAAAACTGGAAGAGGACACATCCATGTATTTCAATAAAACATCCAACGTATATGAATCCTCACAAACCATTCGACGGAAGGTAGATACGGTAGCCGCTGAAATTAAGCTGGCTGCAAAGCGCATGGGAGAGATATCAAAAACGGCTTCCAGGGCTCGTAAAATTGCTGAAAAAGGTAATCTGATTGCAAAAGACACCTCCCAATCGATGATTGATTTGAAAAAAAGTGGGCAGGACTCCGTAAACATTACTAATATGATCCAACAAACATCCAATCAATTAAAACTACTTTCTTTAAACGCCGCCATCGAAGCAGCCAATGCAGGGGAACACGGACAAGGATTTGCTATTGTGGCCAACCAGGTGAAAAACCTGGCTGAAAGAACATCCGAAGCTACGGCAGAGGTTTCACAGATCAATCAAAATATACAAAATACCACGGACAGGTCGGCCGAATACATTACCAGAATATTAGATATCATACAGACTATCTTCGAACTTCAACAATCAATATCCGCAGCTGTGGAAGAACAAAACGAAGCAACCAAAGTAATCTCAAAAGGTCTATCGGAAACATCTGAAATAACAGCTTTTATTTCCAAAAATATTAATGAAGTGGTGCTCTCCATAGAAAGAACTCAAAATGAAGTGCAAAAAAACTTCTCCGAAGCCACTGGTTTAGCTTCCATGTCCAAATCACTGATTCAGCTTTTTAGTCTGAAAGAAAGCGGATAATTTGAGAAAAGCACCCACTGAAAGCGGCGATCGGCAATCAATACTGATTTTTTGCACCGCCGCTTTCCTTCCATACGTATCACTTTGGCGACCCCCTACCGCAAAATCAGGTCTCAAACTGGGTAACCCCAACAAACAAATGCACTCGCTACTGTCACCGTCAAAAACTCCGCCTAATATCTACTTACCATACCTTCTATCTTTCCTGTTAAATCTAATCACTAAAATTTAAAGCAAATCAGAAAAAACAGTATTTCTGCCATTTTCAAAGCCCATGTCTATAAGATTGAAATTATATCAATACCCTTTGTGAAGTATTTTTTTCACATTCAGCAATTTAGATTATATCTTGATATAAGTCAGATGAAGGACAGAAATTTAAGATCGTCAACCTATATTTTTGTTATTTTCGTAATTCAATATTTATTTGATAATTCAACTGGAAAATTTATAAAATCAGTCTTGAAAAAAGCATTTTATATTTCAACATCATACTGATAAAAAGGGTATAAATAAAACTAAAAAGTTTGAATAATCAACAACTAACTTAATCTTTCAGTTTTTTTGATTGATGATTCTTCATCCATTTATGAGTATTATGATGTAGATGGGTGGTATTTATCTTCAGCAAACATCAGAACAGATGTTTTAATGCTTCAATATTAAAGTTTTTTTTAAAAAAGCGAACAATATTATGATTTTAATTCGAAATCATATGTGATGATAACGCTTATAACAATGAATCTGGATTCGATTTATATTGGAAAGCCGGGATCGGGATATTTAATTCGACTTTGCACTGGGGTGTAGACTTAACCTCGGGTAATGACCTAACCACAGGACTAGTAATGGGAATTGGGGGGAAAAGTATTTTGACCAACTGTTTTTTGGATGCGAGATTCTTTATCCATACAAGACAGTATATTATCAAACACCTAACCATTACTATGATATAGATGTTGGAGGTACGATATTCTCGTTCACCACAGGATTCAAGCTTTAATTTAAAAATTCAATCAATATCGTTTATCGTTGAATGAACAGATTTAACTTTGTAAATTTTAATATAGTGAACGTTTTTTGTTTGGTGATTTTTTATCACTGACTTAATTGGATTTAATAGTAAGTTTTAAAAGCTATTATCTAAAAATTTTAATAAAGGATATAACATGAAGTTTTTTAAAATTGCTGCAATCATTATTTTCATATCATGTTTGACAAGCTGTGCTCAAAAACAATTACCATTACCGAATAGTATGAATGAGGGACTTTTGATCATACCATGCGTTGGAAACAATACTGTCAGTTATGAGTTTATTTATCGTTATCGATTTGACTTTAACGATAAAGAGTTTGTTTCCATCAAAATGAAAAATAAGAAATTTTTTGTAGCCAAAAAATTAAAAGCCGGCAAATACAAGATTGATGCAATCAAAACATATGGTGTTAATACAAGAAGGTCTAAAGCTATAAACAAAAATATGTATGAAACAAAGTTTAAACAACCATATGAAATAGAGATTATCCCTGGAAAAATTTCTATTTTTCCATTCGGTGTGGGAGCTGAACTTATCCCAAGGGTAGGCGGTTTCTCACAAAAATCGGCCCATTTTCAAATTACTGAAGAAATCAAAGCTGAGTATATTGAAATGATAAAACAGGCTGCAAATGCGGACAAATGGGATTTGGATTAACGATACAATTCTTAGATAGCTTGGAAGTGACATATCTCCCTACTCAAATTATGAATTAAAAATCAACTTTTAAAAGAACAAGAACCTCTTGTCATTCGCTTATAGTGGGCAAGAGAGAACAGTGTTTTTGACCTGTAGTAATAATATTGAGGACTTCCATAGCGGTTTTGAAAACAGTTTTATTACGGTTGAAGGTTGCTGTTCCATCATTTACCGTTGATTTGACCATTTTTCGAATTTTTTTTTAACCACATCGATATCCAGCAGGATTAACAGCAAATCATAGAGTTGGTTGAGGAGGAGGAGGAGGAGGAGGAGGGCTGCATGTCTCTGATCAGTTCGATAACTCTGGAACCCCATTGAACCGGAAGCGTTTTCACAAATTCTTCCGAACTGGCAATGAGTATGAAACCTCAGAGCCAGTTCCGGCTGTTGTTAGGACAACGATCAAAGGTCTGGTCGGTTTGTCATCTTCAAAACACCACAAAAATCCATTAGATCAATGGATTCCTCGGTAATCTCACGGCAGCCATCGATGGATAACCCTCCACCAACTGCCATCAGTGAATTACAATCATATTTATTGTAAGCCTCCACAATTTCCAAGATGTTTAACAGCCGTAAAATCCGTTAGTACCTGACCATATACTGCATTTTATAGTTACTTTGGTATCTTCCAATGCTACGGTAATCCCACTCTTCTTCTAACAACACGTGCATCAGCGGCAATCATTGTCTTCTTCCCTTCTAGCCAACTGATTTATCTGGATAGTTTATCATGTACGGATTTCCCGGATGCTATTTTTAACCGAAAGCATCCAAATTCAGGACTTTCATGCAATAAAAAACCCCTGAGTTATTTTTTCTGATCCATTTTCAGTGTCCGTAAGCGATTGATGGCAGCTGCCAGCTCATATTTCCTAAATTGTGCGTAGTTTCCCATGGGGTTGGAATTTAAAACCGACAATCCATTTTTGTTAATTTCAGTCAATAGCATCTCCAAAACGTCTTTCAAAGATTGTTCGGTATTTATATATTTTTTACAAAGATTTATAGCATCGCCAATCGCCCTTGTTTGACTGGAACTGACCAATTGTTCAATTGAACCAAGGTCAATCATATGTTTACCAAATACAATGCCATTGACACCTTTTTCTGATATTTTCACGGCATGTCGGTCTCTACTTGGATCAATGCTTTTGTTATCAGGAATACGATGGATAACAGAACCGAATTTACCACTCACCTCTTTTATCCGATCAGTCGGGTATTTATTGACAATTTCAGTGGTTTGATTTATGACATCTTCTGGTAAATAACAATTCATACAAATAACATTGTCCGCCACGTCAAAATAGTCGCCGCAACCACCGATAACCAGAATAGTTGAAACCCTAAATTCATCTTTTAATTGACGAATCCTATCAATAAAAGGGGTTATAGGTTCGTTATCCTTACTAACCAACATTTGCATGCGCTGATCCCGAATCATGAAATTGGTGGCCGAGGTATCCTCATCAATCAGCAGACACGCAGCACCGATTTCCAATGCTTCCATGATATTTGCAGCCTGAGATGTACTTCCACTGGCGTCATCAGTGGAAAACGCTGTGGTATCTCTTTGAAAGGGAAGATTTGAAATAAAGGGAGTGATCCAGACTTTTTCTACTCGGCGACCATCTTCAGCCCGAATTTTGACAGCATCGGGATGACTGATGACAAATTCTCTGCCATCTCCGGGGATATGATTGTATATCCCCATCTCAACAGCAGAAAGCAAGGTAGATTTCCCATGGTAGCCCCCACCCACAATCAGCGTTATCCCAGTTGGGATACCCATTCCTTTAATAATACCGGCATTGGGAACAGAAAGCTCAACCAGGTATGATTTAGGAGATTTAAAAGGGATAACATCTCCGTTTTCCAGGGGTCTTGGATCAATCCCTGTTTTTCGAGGAAGAATAGCCCCATCGGCAATAAAAGCGATACAGTGAATATCTGATAATTGCCGACGAATGGCGTCAGCATCTTCACTTGTTTCAATATGTCGGTTAAGCTTTGATTCATCCAGAGCGGAAAGATAGAGTGATTCACAGACTATTTTCGGCAGTTCTTCAAAGAACATTTCTTCTGCATGTTTTCCGGCTATCCGACGACCAAAGGCAGGAAAACCCATTACAAAACGAACTTCCAAATGTGAATTATTCACTAATACGGAAGTTCGTTCTAATATCTCCTGCCCTGGGTGATCAATTGTAATCAAACCACTTTTTCCAGAACCCCGATTTTTAACAGTAATTCGTTTGGCAGTTAAGTGGAAGCTACGGGTTATAAAATCACAAAACGCTGTTTTCCTGCTTTTATTTGAATATAAATTAGGACCGAATCCGGATTCAGCCATGGACATTACAATTCTAACCCGACTGGGCAAGGCAAACGGATCTCCTTGAACATGATCAATTATAAGTTCATAATTTTTAAAATTATATCTACCTTTTATGTCCTTATAAGCTTTATATCCCTTGCCGTCGATTCGTTGTAGATTCAGACGAAGATCGGAGTCTTTTTTCATTGGTCGCCCGTTAATTCTTCAATAAAAATAGGGGTTTTCTTCAATGTTTTCCACATTACAAGCTGATTTACAATATTTATTTTTACCATTTCCATCCAGGGACGTTGATGCGAAAAGTTCATAACTAAATTTTACGACCAGTTGACAAGGTCTATTTTTATTATGAGTATAAACTCAGTGGTTTTGTTAACGTTTTTGGGGATTTGAATGAAAACAAAAATCTTACGCAATTTATATCAGCCATACAAATTTATTGTATTTATTCCGTTATTGGCTATATTTACTACAATAATGGGATCTATGGCAGTTATCCTTTCTTTTATTGCCGGAGAAAAAATCGGTTCTTATTGCGGTATCATATGGGCAAGGCTGCTGGCTTTTTTCACACCCATGTTTTTAATGAAAGAGGGAAGAGAAAACATGGATAAGAAACAATCTTATGTTGTTATTTCCAATCATCAAAGCCACTACGATATTCTGGTGCTGTATGGTTGGCTTGGCGTTGATTTTAAATGGGTAATGAAGCAGGAATTAAGAAAAATCCCATTTTTAGGTATCGCTTGTTACAAGCTGGGACATATATTTATTGATCGATCCAATACCAAAGCGGCTTTAACATCAATCAATGAAGCAAAAAAGAAAATTACCAACGGAACCTCCGTACTATTTTTTCCAGAAGGCACGCGTAGTAAAAATGGTAATACGCTTAAATTTAAAAGAGGCGCTTTTAAGATGGCCTTGGATTTGGGCATCCCTATATTACCTGTCACTATCAATCACACTTACAAAATTCTTCCGACGGACACCATCGACCTTTTTCCGGGATGCGCCAAAATGTCCATACATCCACCTATGGATATTAAAGGATACACCGAAGACAATATGACTGACCTGATAAGACGGGTGAAAAATATAATCGAATCTAAACTTGAAACCTGACAGATCGGATTTTAGAATTAAAACGTCTTGTCTGATATTTGTGTTGGGTTCAGGCAGGAAACAGATTGGGAATGGCGTTCTTAACTTTGGTCTGGTAAGAACGTCCTATGGGGATCATGGCAATTTCGCCTTCAATATCTTTGAGCAACATTTTATATTCGTTGTTCTTTTGGCGATTGATGGATAAAATCCGCTTGGGATTGACGAGATACGATCGATGAACCCGGATGAGATTTTTTTCTTTGAAGTAGTTTTCAAGAGCTTGAATCTTAACTCTTATCTTATATGAACCATCTTTCAAAGAATTGGAAAAAACCTTGCAGTAGGGAGAGTCCGATTTTACATAGACGATACTATTCAGATCCTTACGAATTCTATAGAGGATATCGAGCATCTTTTCTTCCAACACCACTTCACCGCTACTGGTATCTTCGTCATATTTCAACCTTAAAAAGACCTTAATTTTAGCTAAAACTTCGTCTTTGTCAAAAGGCTTGGTAATATAATCATCTCCTCCCACATTGTATCCCTGAAGCTTTTCAGCCATCTGCACTTTTGCGGTAAGAAACAGGATCTTGATATTGGTCAGGTTTTTGTTGGATCGTATACGCTTACAAACTTCGTAACCGTCGATTCCCGGCATCATTATATCCAACAAAACGATATCCGGTTTAAAATCTTCTACCAATTTTAAACCTTCTTCGCCGGATGCGGCTGTTACCAAGCCGTAATCCTTATCTAGCAATTCCGTAAGATATGACAGGTTTGTCCTATCATCATCAATTACCACAATTTTACCTTCTTTCTCCATACCATTAAGTGTGCTGTTTGACTTGACTAACGGTGTTTCAGGTTTAGTTACTCTATATATATTTTTTTCAACGGTATGTAAAGTCATTCTCTGTATTATGCCAAAATTCTTTTGACAAAATACATGTAAAGTAACTCAAAATAACTATGCTGAGTACTCCAATTTTCAAACATGCAATATCTTTCAATATTCAGTATTATCTAATTGAAGAACCCAATTTTATAGATATTTAGCGCAGCTTTTACCGAGTTAGATCTATAGAAAAACATTAGAATCTGATAAGAGTCACATATGATAAAAACCTATATAAAATCATATAATTACTCTAAACTCGAAATCCTTAATAAATACAACTCCGGCAATTATAGCTACTCAACAGGTTTCATTTTAACTATCAATGTTTTTTGTTGAGATTTCGTATTTTTGGATTCTACTTTTTTCTTTGCACTTTATGTGGTTTTATCATATTTTCCGGCGATAAGACTTTATTTAACTTGGCTTTTGATAGGAGTTTTTTCTCCAGTACCAGATCATAAACTCCCTTGTTTGTTTCCAGGGCTTCCCTGGCCAGACGGGTTGACGTCTCGTAACCGAGAATCGGATTCAATGCGGTAACCAAACCAATACTATTCATTACAATATTCCTGCAATGCTCTTCATTGGCAGTGATCCCTTTGAGACATTTATCTGTTAATGTGGTCATACCGTTTTTCAGCATTTCTATTGATTCGAATAAACTTTGGATAATCACTGGCTCCATTACATTTAACTCCAATTGACCGGCTTCTGCTGCAAGTGAAACAGTCAAATCATTACCGATTACTTTAAACGCGATCTGATTAACCACTTCGGGTATAACGGGATTGACCTTACCCGGCATGATGGATGAACCAGGCTGCATTTTAGGGAGATTAATCTCATTAAATCCTGCCCTGGGACCGGATGAGAGCAACCTTAGGTCATTACATACTTTGGAGAGTTTAACGGCCAATCGCTTTATGGCAGAGGAATACATAACAAAAGAGCCAGTATCCTGGGTGGCTTCAATCAGATTACCGGCCAGTTTAATATCCAATCCGGTTATTTCCTTTAAATGTTTGATCACCTTTTTGCTATATCCCGGATCAGCGTTGATACCGGTTCCTATGGCAGTGGCGCCCATATTTACTTCCAGAAAAAGATTAGCATTTTCCTCCAGTCTGAGGACTTCCTCCTCAAAAGTAACGGCATAGGCTTCAAATGACTGTCCCAAGGTCATCGGAACAGCATCCTGCAATTGAGTTCGACCCATTTTGATGACACTGGAAAATTCCTTCGCTTTTTCATAAAAAGCAGCAATGAGATTTTTTAGAATGTTAATCAACCTTTCATTAGCATAATAAAGGGCGATTTTAACAGAGGTGGGATATGTATCATTAGTAGATTGGGACAGATTTACATGATTATTTGGATGGCAGTATTGGTATTCACCTCTATCGTGCCCCATTATTTCCAAGGCTCGATTGGCTATGACTTCATTGGCATTCATATTGGTCGAGGTCCCCGCACCTCCCTGTATCATATCAACTGTAAAATGTTCATGCAGTCTTTTGTTTTTTATTTCGTTACACGCTTTCTCAATGGCTTTTTTTATGGTTTCATCAAGTATTCCCAACTCATGATTGGCTCTGGCTGCCGCCATTTTTACTTCCGCAAAAGCTTCGATCAACACTGGGAAAAAATTTAAGGTGATGCCGCTGATGTTAAAGTTTTCCAGTGCCCGCAGAGTTTGAATGCCGTAATAATACTCTTGTGGGACTTCCCGCTCGCCCAGCAGGTCATGCTCAGTTCTTGTTCGCCCGGATTCGTATTGAACAGCGGTGTTCAGGACGCGCGTATTGGCTTGGCGCATCCTTCTGGATATTACTTTTGCTACATAGGAATATACGCTGACAGCAATATCACCGCTTTTCCTAAATATGTCAACCAGATCGTCTTTATGAATGCAATAGGTAATTGTCGCATCCATTGCCCTAGCCGATGTAAAATGCGGCGTATCGTCAATTATCGCACCTTCTCCCAGGAAATCGAAAGGACCAAAATAGGAAATGACCTTTTCTTCACCGAATGGCGTTTTTTTAAAGAGTAAAACCTTACCTTCTTTAACCATGATGATTTGCTCTCTCGGATTATTCTCACTAAACAACATCTGACCTGATTTATACTCTTTTTTTTCCAGTTTTTGGGAAATAGTTGTCAATGCATCATTTTTTAATCCTCGAAAAAGCTCGACATGTTTCAAAAAATCGTTCATCTGTTGGGTACTCATAATTTCCTCCGTTCCAGGATAATGGTCACGCAAAAATGTTTAAGGATCGATTAATTATCAAATCAGGTTACTACTAATAAAAATATACGATATAGAATGAATTTATACTGTAATCTTACGTGATTATCAGGTTTATCGGAAATATGTCCAGAGAAACGAAACAAGTTAAATAAAAAGTATTTTAAAACATTCGGATGAAGAAATACTTAGGCTCAAATAGCTATCATGATGACTTGGTTTTAAGCAGATTCATTCCGGTCGCCCGACGGTTACGTATGTAGGATCTATTTCTGCAATACCGTTGGATACCGGATATTCCTGATAACGTCTGGTCTTGGTTCTTCTTACACGCACCATTTCTCTAACTTTTTCGGCACTGATGCCGTTTTTAATTAATACTTACGATAACATTTTGATTTTTTTTACATGATGATAGTATCAATGCCTTTGGGCATGTTTGCATCTGCTGAGGTTTAAACTCTTACCTGATACAACATTTTTTGACTTCTTATTGATCAAAGGTTTTTTATCTCCACGATTTTCCATCGATACTTCATGTATTTATTCAACTTATTAGATCAATGGTTTTCTGATTGTGATCAATTTAAATCAAACTCGATATGGTTTAGAGCTTATTTTGAGCATTCATGGGTTTGTGCTTTCAACAACTCTGAATATTTTTCGATTTGAGTAAGTTTTTTGACTAGTCGATCAAGATTAATTTTTTTCGGAAGCTGGCTTACTCCCCTACTAACCTCGCCTTTATGAAACATTGGGAAACGGTTGACGATGATTTCATAATTATCGACGATACATTCCCGGTCAAATTGATTTTCATCGCTCTTTAATATTTCCGGCATTTTGGTTTTAGGAAGTATCTCCTTTACTGGTTGACCGATAGCAATTGCTTTTGGATCTAATCCTACTGGTTCAAAAGTAGTGGAATTAATACTTGGTACAGGATATAAAAAAAATCGCTAATTATCGATGGTGAAGCTGCTTTTCATAGGATTGTTTTGCTCTTTGGCAGTGTCCAATGGAACAGGATTGGCCAAGTTGATGGATATTCTCTTTGGTGTACTCACCGGTATTGTTTTTGCGAGTGATGAAAAGAGCCTCTACACTAACCTGTCGGGACCTCAAAACGTCTGCCATTTTATCATGGTCATACGCCCCGATCTGTATATGTCCCAATCAGAATATGAAAATGGATTCGCTGATAACACACTCCAAAGCATCAGTTCCGGTAGAAGGATTTGAAGAAATTCTTATTCCTGGTAAACAAGAGTCCCATATTGAAATCCATCGACCAAAATCCGGCATCTCTTTAATATCTGATATATTAAAGTCTGAAGTCATTGAAGTAAAGATAACTGATTTGAATCTTTAGTTTCGGTTATTTATTCATTCCATGTTTTGACAATCCGCTGTGTTTCGGTAGAATAATCTAACAGCAGTCGTAGTTAGCGAATTTACTCATTGTCTTGCAGTGCAGCCATAGGAAAACCATGGATAAAATATTTTCAAAAATCAGTGAGAATCGGGAATCTGAAATTCTGGTTCAGGACATGATGACATCAAAAGTTTATGTTTTGTATGAAGACGATAATCTGGATGTTGCTCGATTATTGATGGATTCAATTCATATTCGTCATATACCGATTACAACCAAAGATGATCGATTTGTCGGATTGGTAACGCATCGGGATTTGTTAACGTGGAGTATCTCTACCTTGGCCGATCTAGATGAAGAAGATCAAAAGGAAATACATCGCAATATTCCGCTGAAAAGCGTTATGAACTGCAATGTAGAAACGATTGATCCGAGCGAGAAGTTAAAATTTGCTGTTAAACAGATTATCAACAATAAATATGGTTGTTTGCCGGTGGTTAAGAATGATAAATTGATTGGTATTATCACTGAAGCCGATTTTGTAAAACTGACATACCGATTGCTGTGCCTATGGGAAAAACAGAATTGAAAGCCCCGGTCTGAATAAATAAGCATCAATACAATATCAGTTCTTACCTGAATTAATGCGGATTTTTACCTGTCCAGATTTTAGATGCTCTTCTAAGCGCACTGATTTCCAAATAATCTGATAAAAATGTCATTTTACTAATGAATAAGAATGAATTCTCTCGGTAATTCATAGTCAGATCTTTTTTAAAGCTTGTTCTAAAGCTCTTAGAAGGAAGTTCCCTTATTATTTAATTGTCGGGTTAATGTTCAGCGACTCATTTTCAACAAATTGGATACTATCTGAATATCCACATTCCCTTTGGGCAATTTCTCTATAGCCAGTTTTCCAACATCATCCTTAAAGTTAATGCTTTTTTACAATTGATGTAATAGTTTAACAGAGAGTTGGTTCAACTAATTGGAAAAAAAGTCTATTAACTCCACCCAATGCTAAAATGGTGGAATTGGTCACACCATTAAAAACACCAGATAATTCTATTTGCCGGATGAGTTAGTTTCACATTTGCTATTTAAAATCACACATGCAGATGCCCTTCGAATGCGGTAATTTGGCTAATACACTAAAACCTTCAAATTGATAATGGAGTACGTCATGTCCCCAAAATTCAGCTATCATTCCTTTTTCTTCATTGTTTTTAATATATTGCAAAGCCGCTAATACATAATCGATCATGGAGGTTGAAATATAATGAACATTATGAGCGCAGAATATCTGTTTAATGTCATTTTGACGATACATCAATTTGGTTAACGAAACAATATACTCATCCAGGTCAGAGTCGTCGAAATGAAGATAAAGAGTACCACTATACAGCAAATCTCCACAAAAAAGACAATTTGTTCTCTCATCAAAAAATGATACACTTCCATGGGTATGACCAGGCGTGTTGATTACTTCCAACGAACGATTTCCAAGATCGATAAAATCCCCTTCTTCCAGGAAAAAAGAAGGCACAAAACCATGGATCTGGTACGAATAAATATTAAAATCCAAAGGAAAGGGAACGTTCTCCGATAAACACTCCGACAAATAAATTCGCTGCAAAATGGAGTTAGGAAGATCGATAGCTGCTAATTGGCTGTCCACCTTGGATATTCCGATGTTTTGAAAAAACGAGTTCCCGCCGATATGATCAAAATGCCAATGTGTGTTTAAGACAATGGTTTTTTCTCTTAAATACGGTTTAATAAAAGCATTGATATTCTTAAATCCCATTCCAGTGTCAATCAAGGCTGATGTATGATCACCATTGATCAAAAAGCTCTGAACATGACCTGGTTCCTCAATCATGTATACCTCATCCTCAATCTCAACAATTTGGAACCATTCTTCCGAAATCAGATCGTCTTTCATAAAAGTCCCCGCCATTTAAACAAACATATGGAATTTAATCGCTTTATTTTTTTGCTGTTTCACCTTATCGCCGGTTTCATAAATAACCAACAACCAACTGTTTTTATTTTGAAATTAGTTTTGAAGAGAATTAAAAACAAGTTACTGTTTCTCAACAGCTAAACATGAAATTCTGTAGATTTTGTAGCTAATTTGATGACATGGATATCATATGCCCTATTTTGTATAGCGGAAATGGTCTCAAACAGATAATTTGATAAATATAGTTAATGATTTAATAAAAATCTGGTACCGGCTCCCATTTAGTTAATTAGTAAAATGATAACACTGCCACCCGGGCAAATCCATCTTTGGTTTGCCTTTCTTAATGAAATAAACGATCCCCATATCCTTGCTGCATATGAAGAACTGCTAACACCCGAGGAGAACGAGAAGCGAAAGAGATTTCACTTTAAAAAACACCAGCATCAATACTTGGTCACCCGTGCATTAGTTAAAACAACATTGTCATTTTATAATGATGTAGACCCCCGTCAATGGCGTTTTTCCACAAATAAATACGGACGACCGGAGATAATCTCGACACCCGGCATTATCCCCATTCGCTTTAATCTATCTCATGCCGATGGACTTGTCATGTGCGGTGTAACGAGAAAGGAAGATATTGGAGTGGATGTTGAAAACCTGGTAATAAATAAAGATATTCTTGGTATCGCTGAGTACAGTTTTTCCACCCAGGAAGTTGTAGATCTGAAAAAATTCCCGAAAGAGAAACAACACAATCGCTTCTTCGATTATTGGACCTTAAAAGAATCGTTTATTAAAGCACGCGGCATGGGCTTGTCTTTGCCGCTTAATCAGTTTTCTTTTTCTCTTCTTGATGATGGTCCCTTAACAATATCGTTCCAACATCAACAAACATTTGACCCAAAGAGTTGGCAGTTCTGGCGACTTAAACCATCGCAGCAACATGCAGCGGCAGTGGCTATTAAAAGAGAAGAGCAGGTGGATTATCAATTATCAATCAAGAAAATAGTCCCATTAGTGGGCGAACAATCCTTTTCTTGTCCGATTGTTGATAAAAGTATTCCGCTTGAATTCTCGAATAGATAATGGGAACGGACGATCAGAAGTGCGACAGTAAAAACTGTTAAGGAATTTCATAATAAAAAATCACTAAAAACCAAAACAGATACCAATTTTGAGAATATACGCAATTTCAGATCTTCATATTGATTATGAAGAAAACAAAAAATGGCTCTTCAATTTATCTCAAAGTGATTATAAAAATGATATGTTGATTTTAGCCGGAGACATAACTGATATTACTGTTATGCTCACAAGCGCTTTTGAAGTGCTGAAAAAAAAATTTTCAGAGGTTTTTTATGTTCCCGGTAATCACGATCTGTGGGTAGCACGCAATGATGGGGATTGCTCTTTGGAAAAGTTTCACCAGTTGATTGACATAGCTGAAGAAAACGAGATTCATACGGAACCGGTCAGTTTTGAGGATATAACAATCGTACCTTTATTCGGTTGGTATGACTATTCTTTTGGATCACCGTCGCAGGAATTGACCAAATCCTGGGTAGATTATTCAGCCTGTAAATGGCCAGACGATTTTACCGAGGAAAAACTAACAAAACACTTTCTTGCGTTGAATACGTTGCCAACCAATACAGTGGGACAAACAATCATTTCATTTTCTCACTTTTTACCAAGAATTGATATCATGCCTTCATTTATACCCGTTTACCGAAGGATCGTATATCCAGTGTTGGGAACATCATCATTGGACCTGCAAATCAGGGAATTGGGCTCAAAAATCCACATTTACGGCCATACCCATGTAAACTGGCAATCAAAAATAGACGGCATTACCTATATCAATAATGCATATGGATATCCCCATGAATCTGTGATCACCAGAAAGGAATTGGTTTGTATTCATGAAACATAAATATATTTTCGACCAGCTTCGCCACTTGGATAATAAATATTTATAATATCGATCTAATAAATCCACTTGTATTTCCAATTTTGCCACTACGTCTTAAATCGAAAGTTGTCTGTCGGATTTAACCAGTTGAATCCTGCTCGGTTGATACGCATTTCCTTCTTTTTGTATCAACCTTCTTCCCCAAATTCTATAAAATCCCATTCTCAAAGAACTTGATCCCACCTTTGAAAAGCAGGCAGCAATGGCCGATTCGTGGAAAACCCCGTCAATCAAGAATGAATCCCAATTATCAGGGGAACATCGGCCTTTTTTCTTTGTAACGGCCAGATTTTGCCTTCTTGTTCTATTTTCCCGATCCTTCGAAAGAAGTATTCGAATTCAAATGATTCTCTTTGCATGGTATCAATGCCGTATCGTTCAGCAAGAAATGCTTCACCGCAAAACTCTTTATATCGCTCTAAAGGAACGCTAAAACCCGGTGCGAACGTTTAGAATCGTTATATCAATTCTTTGTGTCTATTATCCAAGAGAACCTAAGAAGACCTAATGAACCAAAGCATCAACTATGGCGTTAGCTGCTACCATCCCTGTTTTGAAATTCGCTTCTATTGTATGTGCAGCCATGTGCGGTGTGACAATGACCCGTGGATGGTTTAGAAGTTTATTGTCATTTGGTTGTGGGGGTTCGTCTACAATCACATCCAAACCCGCAGCATGTACTTTTCGGGATTCCAAAGCTTCCAATAAAGCATCTTCAGCAATTAAATCACCTCTGGCTGTATTGATAATCAGTACACCATCTTTCATCTGACGAAAAGCTTCGCGATTTAATAGTTGATAGCTTTCTTTGGTTGCTGGCATATGCAAACTTATGATATCCGCCTTTTCGTATATCTCTTCCAACTGATCAACTTTCTTTAGATTAAGATCGTTCTCTGGTGTCACCTTTTCGATAAACGGATCGTAGACCAGCACTTGGCATCGATACCCAATTGATCGTCGTGCCACTGCTTTTCCTATTCTACCATATCCAATGATGCCTAGAGTCTTGTCACACACTTCATATCCGCCATATCCTTGAGGCATCCAGATTCCCTTTTTGACATCATCAATAGCATGACCAATTGTTCTGGCAGAAGCATGAATCAAACTCCAGGTTAAGTCTGCAACCGATTCATGGTTACCCGGACAAAGACATACTTTAATTCCATTTTGTTCGGCACCTGCCATATCCATTTGGTCGAAACCGACACCGTGTATCACAATAATTTTTAAATTGGTACATTTTTCAAAAACAATCGAGCTAATCCGATCGGCTGCTGTTACGATGGCTCCACTAGCATCTCCGATCAATTCAGCCACTTTTGATTCATTGCGAGGTTCAGGATTTTTTTTTCGAACAACATTAATGTGATGCTTTTGCAAAAGTTGGAGTGGCTCAGGCGATAGCTTTGAAAAGCTTGGTGTTAACACAACCACTTTGATATTTGTTCTCATAGTTAATAACAGTCTTGGGGGTAAATAAAAAACGCTACATAAGATGCAGTTTTGTTAAGGTGTGTCTTATTTTTTCATCAATGGCCTCATCATTTATATTAGCGGGCTCGCGACAAGGACCGACAGGATACCCCAGTATTTTTACAGCACGTTTGGTCATGGAATTCGGGTTACCTAATGACAAAATACTACGGAGCTCGTTGGTATCGTTTTGATATTTCCTCGCTGCATCCAAATCATTTGATTGATAGCTGCGATAGATATTACAAATCAATTCCGGTGCGATATTAGCCAAACCAGAAAGTGCACCGATGGCACCTTGTAGCAATCCATCCAATATTAGAGAATCGGTTCCTAGAAATACTTCAAAATCTTTGTTTTGTTTGGTAATACTGATATATTCTTTCACTTTATCAAAATTACCACTGCTGTCTTTGATAGCTATGATGTTTTCAATCCTAGATAGACTTTCCAACGTTTCAGGAGTAATGTCATTTGTAGTGCGAGCTGGAATCGTATAAAGAAAAACAGGAAGCTTTACAGAAGCAGCAATTTTAGAATAATGCTCAAGGAGATCTGCTTGTGAGCAACTGATAAAATAGGGTGTAATCACCGAAATAGCATCAACTCCGATGCTTTCCGCTTCTTTTGCCAGTTTGATGCTCTCCTGAGTTGTAACATTGCCGATACCAGCAATCACGGGTGCCTGATGGTTAACGATCGAGCACGTTTTTTCCATGATCTGGATTTTTTCTTGATAATTTAGCGAATAAAATTCACCGTTGGTTCCCAAACAGAAAATTCCCTGTACGCCAGCTTGTAATTGACGTTGTATCTGAACTTCCAATTCTTGAATATTTATATTTTCCTGGTCATCCATTGGTGTGATTAGCGCAGGGAGAATACCTTTAATAGTCATATTATTTCAATTTGTTAAACAAGGGTTATCCCTCAAGTTTGTTTATTTGAGATTGGTTTCGTAAGATAAAGAATAACGACAATGCGGCAAGTATAAAAAAGACGACTGAAATTGGACGCGTATATACAAGCGCAAGATTGTTGTCGAAAAGGATCATGGTTCTTCGCAGATTAGACTCGAATAAAGGTCCCAAAATAAATGCAATTAAAAAGGGGCCGATTGGCATGTCCAATTTTCGAATCACATACCCGATAATCCCGAAAAATAACATGGTAGCAATTTCAAAAAAATTGGAATTGATTACATAAGTACCCACCGCACATAAAATAATAATTACCGGATAGAGTAAGTAATTCGGCACTTTTGAAACTTTGGCAAAATAGGAACTGCCAAACCATGCAATGACTAACATTATAATATTGACAATAAAAAGACTGGCAAAAATCGCAAATACTACAGGACCATGTTTTTCGAACAGTAAAGGTCCAGGTGTCAAGTCTTGTATCATAAAGGCTCCCAGTAGTACCGCAGTGCATACGTCACCGGGAATACTTAAGGTAAGTAACGGAATCAATGTAGCGCCGGTAACACCATTATTAGCTGATTCCGAGGCTGCAACACCGGCTAATTCTCCCTTCCCAAATTTCTCGGGATTCTTGGATACTCTTTTAGCCTCATTGTAACTCATAAAAGCGGCAACTCCACCACCGATTCCCGGAATGGCACCGATAAATGTCCCGATTAGTCCTCCTTTAGTAATAGTACCAAGATATCGCGTCATTTCTCTGATTGAAATGGAAGTCTCTTTAGCATCGATTGAATGAGGCTCTAATGAACTCGTATGTCGAGATTTGCCAATACGTTCCGATTGAACAAGAACTTCGGATAGCGCAAAAAGCCCGATTAAAACCGCAATCAAGTTTAATCCGCCGCTTAAGTTATAATTCCCAAAATCCATCCGTGGTAATCCCTGAATCGGATCATAACCGACGCAGGAAAATATAAGTCCCAGACAACCAATCAGCAAACCTTTAATCAAACTTTTGCCACTAACACCGCATACAATGGTCAAACCAAGTGTAATTACTGCAAAATATTCCGGAGGTCCGAATTTTAATGCCAAACTAGCCATAAGAGGTGCGATCGTCGACAAAATCACGGCACTGATTAAACCGCCAATGACAGAAGAAAAAATCGCCATTTTCAGTGCGTCAGTACCTCGTCCTTGTTTGTTCAACTCATACCCGTCCATTGCTGTAGCGGCTGCCGCAGGAGTCCCCGGAGTGTTAATAAGAATGGCGGTTAAAGATCCTCCATACATACCACCACAATAGATACCCAACAACATGCCTATGGATGGTAACGGAGGCATTGAAAATGTAATAGGAACCAGCAGCGCAATTCCCATTGTGGCCGTAAGACCAGGCATTGCTCCTATCATAATCCCGGCAAATGTCCCGATAAAAAGCCAAATCAAAACAAGGGGATTCAAGACTTCAATAAAACCATTTAATAACAACATAATAATCACCCTCACGTTATGGAAGTTTTACATGTAAAAGATACTCAAATGCATAAAAAACAACAGCTGTCGTCACAATGGCCAAAGTGAATACCAGGATTATTCGTTTCTTGACTGTCGCTTTATTCCCTAATGAGAGAAATATACCAAGCAAAAAGATAAATATCGGAGAGATAATTATAAAAGAAGAAATTTGCAGCAAAAAGTAGTACAGCAGACAAGTCACAAAAACCACAACAACATTGCGAATGATAACTATATCGATAGTTTTTGAAACCCTTTGTAGTTCGCCTGGAAGTGTTTGCAGTAACTCACGATTTTTTAGCAATGATTGTATCATGAACACTGCGGAGAGCATGACAATAATCCATCCAATTATTTTTGGAAAAAAGTCAGGAGGCAAACCAAAACTGAAATCGCCCGCAGTACCTATTTGTGTGGGAATGATTACCGCTAGAAATAGAACTCCTACCAGCATAAATAAAAGACCAACCAAAAAATTTTTATGATTGGGATTCATTGGCAGATGATTTTGTGCCATAGTTTTAACTTGATTCGACATACTATCAGCCCTCTTCTGTATGAAGAAGAAAGGAAAGTAGGCATTCCTTCCCTCTATACCGGTGATAATGGTTATTTTTTAACCATTTTTAAATCTTGTAAGATCTCCTTACTGGTATAATAAAAACTTCTTTGAAATTCAGCCAACTCTTGCCCTGTCATATATTTCAGATTGGGTTTTTCGCCAAGTTTTCCACTAACCGCCAGGAAAGATTTATCTTCGAGAACTTTTTTGAATCCATCATGAAGCGTTTTTACAATTTCGGCCGGAACACCTTTTGGAACATAAATTCCTTTAGGAACCTTGACATTGACTTTGTATCCCAATTCATTGGCTGTCGGCACGTCAGGAAAGAGGCTAATTCGATCGGTTTGAAACACAGTCAATACTCTCAATTTACCGGCACGAACCTGTTCGATCACTTCTGTCGGATGAGCAGGTCCTAAGTCAACATGTCCTCCCAAAATCGCTGCCACTTCTTCTGCTCCGTTTGAATACGGAATCATTTTTAGTTTGATCCCGGCTGCCTTCATAAATGAAGCCATGGCAATGTGTGTTGTGCCACCGGGAGAGTTCTGACCCAAAATATACTTCCGTGGATTTGCTTTCACATCTTTTACAAAATCATCCAGATGTTTCCATGGAGTATCAGCGCGCACGACCAAAACAACTGGATGAACTGATAAATTTAAGACGTATTGGGTATCCTGAAGAGGATTATACGGAACACTTTGAATATGAACAGTTGAACAAAACGGTCCTGTGGAGGAAATTCCGATCGTATAACCATCAGGTTTGGACTTCAGGACTCGATTAACACCGGGAATTCCTCCCCCACCGGACCAGTTCACAACAACTACCGGTTGACCTAAATATTTGGCCGCAAAACTTGCAACTGATCTTGCAAGTAAATCAGTACTGCCACCGGCACCGTAAGGAACAGCAAGAGTGATGGGTTTTTTCGGGAAAGCGCTGTCTGCCCAAGAACTAGATGGAAGGAGCAAAATGGCAAAACTGACAATTGCCGTGAGTAGTACAACATACGTAGCTTTTTTCATTTGTTACCTCATTATTGTTTTAGTTTCCTGATTTCGGGAAAATGATTCCGGCAATCACCAAAAATGATTCCCCCTACTGAACTGAAAAAGACTGATAAGTCATTCAGTATCTTTTAACTTTATTATGAAGGTCCAATAAAATCGACTAGTTACGCCGATACAGGTCCACATCAATCAAAGCGAGATACTACAATTTTCTTGCTAAACCGATCGGATCACATACTACGATCATCAACTTTCTTCCAATTGTTTTTTTGTATCATTTACTATATGACGATATCATAAACCCAATCATCATTGACCTATAAAAGAAACAATTTTTGGCAAAATCAAGTTGACTAAATACATGACATATGTCACTGTGACCTATGTCATAGGTTATAAATAAGTACATATATTGGTTTTGTCAAGAAAAAATCAGATATTTTACTAACATTCCTTTAGTTCAACAGTTTTACAATGAGTGATTTAATACAAAACCGATAAAAAAGAGAAGGATTATGACTGTATTGCAAAAAATGAAGACAACTGAGTTGCCCAAAATGATCAGTACACAGATGGAAGAGAGCATTTTTAAAGGTGACTTAAAGGAAGGAGAAAAGCTGCCATCCGAACAGCAACTTGCCGAACAGGCTGGAGTCGGAAGGAGAGCTATTCGTGAAGCTCTTAAAATATTGGAATATAAAGGACTGATTGAAACACGAAAAGGGGCCGGTTCATTTGTAACAAGGAGAAATCTTGATCATTTTATGAATATGCTTACGGACAACGTTCAAGCTTATATCTCTAACAAGACAGCTCAACTCAAAAATGTGATGGAATTACGTCAACTTATCGAAGACTACGCACTTTCTTGCCTTCCGCAGAAACCGACTGAAAACTTGTTGTCTACATTAGAAAAATCATTAACACAGCAAGAAAAAGGATATGTGGATATCGACACACAGCTTTATTACGAAGCACATAGTCTTTTTCATCTATGCATTATCGAGTTCCTTGAAAACCCCATTATTACAATGGTATATAATAATATACTTATTTTGACGCAAAAGCATATGCGAACAGTTTCAGGGGATCACAATGTAATGAGAAAAGCGATTGATGAGCACCGAGCCATCTTTGAAGCGATTAAAGCTAAAAATACTGAGGAGTCGAGACGTATACTCGGTGAACATTTGAGATGTGCTTTGGAACGCTTTCAAGCACTGACCCCAAAATAACGTCAAGTAGTTCGATGCAAATCATTATGTATTTTTTGACGAATGAACTAAATGAGACTTGAAACAATGATACATACCGAAAGAAATTCAAGAACCGAACATTTTGTCAATAGATAGGAATTCATTCAGAATATCGTTTATGATCTTCATAATAGCAGACGATTTGACAGGAGCGACCGACTCGGGTGTACAGTTTTCAAAACAGGGTTACAATACATTTGTATCTGCTGTTTTGAATATTGAGTTATGGAAATTGCCTGATTTGGCGAGCTTGGCTAATACAGTCGATGTATTCGTTGTTGATACGGAAACTCGAGAAGTTGACTCGAATATCGCCCGGTCCCGTATACGCCAAATTATAAACAGCCTTCCCATCGGGCAGGATGACATTATATATAAAAAAATTGATTCAACAATGCGAGGAAATATTGGTGTTGAAATTGATGAATGCTTGAAACTTCTAAATAAGGATCTATGTTTATTAACTCCCTCTTTTCCTACAAACCATCGAATCACTTCAGGTGGATATTTACGAGTAAACGAACAGTTGTTGGGGCACAGCGAATATTATTCCGGTAGTCTGGAACCCAACGAGGCTTCATATATACCTTATTTACTGGCTCAAGAGACAGATCGACATATTGCTCACATTTCTATAAATGATATCGTCAACGGGTCATCGGCTATATCGAAGTGTCTACAAGAGCATTTTGCAGCTGACAGTCAGGTTATTGTGGCAGATTCTACGAATGAAGAACAATTACTTTGCCTCATTCATGGCAGTTTTGAATTTGAGGGATCAATTCTTTATTCAGGTTCGGCGGGTTTCGCAAATTCGCTTGCCTCCGCCTATAAAGGAGAAAAACGCCAGAAATTGAATTTTCCGATACCTATAAAGCCTGTGGTCATCGTAAGTGGTTCAAGACGAACAATTGTCCGGCAACAGATCGAATTTTTGAAAAAGAAAATCAATTTTATTGAGCAACGTGTGAATGTCGAACAGATATTATCTGATCGCGATCATTATATTGAACAATTTGCATCTAAAGTCTCGCAAACCATCCAAAACGGGCACCACGTCGTCATTCATCCTGACCCCAACGATCAAAAAAAACTGCGATTACAGTTTTTATTGTCCGAATATCAGCTGGATTTTCGTGAACTGGGAATAATCATTAGAGATTTTTTAAGCGATAGCATTTCTAAAATTAACAAGATCGCTCAAATCTATAATTTGCTTATTAATGGAGGAGATACAGCCGCCGGAATTTGTTCGGCCCTGCAAATCGACCAATTTTATATTCTTGAGGAGATATTACCGGGAGTTCCCAGAATGGTTTCCCATCAAAGAAATGATACCTTAAATATTATAACTAAAGCCGGAGGTTTTGGTGACGAACAAATACTATTTGAGATGGTAAATAATTTAGTTAATTGAATACATTAGCTGCAATATATTGTACATCAATAACACCAATTTAAGGTGTTATTACCCACGTTTATCATTCCAGGTTTTATCTGGAATCTATACTGATGTTCATAAATTGCACCGAACCCCATCCAGTTCGGTACGGTACAGAAGGCTTATCATTGTAACATTGAGCCCCCACTGAAAAATTCGTAATTATAAAAAACCGGCAATCTTTTGAATCCCTTCACTTTACATAAGGGTGAATTTCAAAATCTTCATACTATAGATGAGATCAAATACTTCTCGAACATTGAAATAATTCCTTTAAGTAGGCTCAATATTGTATCGAGAATTATAAATTTCATATCTATTTGAATATTAAGAACCCGATCAATTACTGAGTTTATCATGGTTAGATCATCGTTTATTGCAAATTTTATCAAGGAAGTTGTAATACCTTAGATTCACTGATCCGTGCATTACACATCTTTCATTTGTTGATCATGAATCTTTTCATATAAAAAATACAGCCATTCGCTGTTTTTAAGAATAAACTTGAACTTAAAAACAAGGGAGAAATACCAGTGAATAATTTAACACCATTGATAGGAATTAGCGCCGGAGATCCTTCGGGAATTGGCCCGGAAGTTACAGTTAAAGCATTATCGCAACCTGAACTGTATAAAATATGCCGCCCTCTGGTAGTGGCAGAATCAGAAATGATCCGTAACGCCATAGAGTTTTCCGGTTTGTCATTGGATGTCAATAGGATTTCCTTCCCGGAAGAAGGAATGTATAGGCCGGGAACAATCGATGTTTTGGATTTGCATAACATCGATGGCAAATCCATCAAACATAAAATTGTTACTAAAGCATCCGGGCAAGCGGCATTTGAATATGTTAAAAAAGTGATTGAATTGGCATTGGCAAATGAAATAGATGCCACAGTAACC
The DNA here is from genome assembly GCA_041556995.1 of bacterium. Classification (GTDB taxonomy): domain Bacteria; phylum SAR324; class SAR324; order XYD2-FULL-50-16; family XYD2-FULL-50-16; genus JAHJTV01. Next base: position 52,317 of record JBFFHJ010000030.1, read on the forward strand.
GGTCCAATTAATAAAGAAGCCATCAATTTGGCAGGCCACCACTATGCCGGTCATACGGAAATATATGGAAAATTCACCAAAACAAAGGACTATGCGATGATGTTATTGCATGAAGATTTTCGGGTTATTCATGTATCTACTCATGTCCCACTTCGGGAGGCCTGTGATCGTGTTAAAAAGGATCGTGTTTATCGAGTAATTCGATTAGCACATGAAACACTCCGTTTCTTGGATTTGGATACACCAAAAATTGCGGTTGCAGGGTTGAACCCACATGCAGGAGAAAATGGTTTATTTGGTAAAGAGGAAATCGAAGAAATTATACCCGCAATCAAGCAGGCAACTCAAGACGGGATGACTGTCGAAGGTCCCATACCTCCAGATACAGTGTTTTCCAAAATGGCTGGTGGGCAATATGATATTGTCGTTGTGATGTACCATGATCAAGGTCATATTCCAACTAAACTCAGAGGATTTCAATATGATGATCGAACTCAAACATGGGGAGCCATCTCTGGTATCAATGTTACCTGTGGTTTACCTATTATTCGTGTATCGGTTGATCACGGCACCGCTTTCGATAAAGCAGGTGAAGGAAGTGCCAATCCGGAAAGCATGATTCAGGCAATCCAGGTAGCATCTCAATTATCAATGTCACACAAACAATAAGGAGTATCGAAATGATCAATTTTTTATTTCAAATGCCCAGAAAAATTGAAGTGGGTTTTTCCAAAAGTCGTCAACTTGCATCTATTTTAAAAGAAATCGGACTGAAAAAGGCACTACTGGTTGTTGATAACCAACTAAAATCGCTAGGTATTATCGATAAAATTTTAGTCAATTTGCAGGAAGAACATATTCATTATTTTATTTTTGATAAGATTAACCAAGAACCGACTATCGCTGAAGTCGATCAAGCTGTGCAAGATTTCCAAGTTGGCCAGGTATATGATTGCGTGATAGGCATCGGTGGCGGTAGTGCAATAGATTTTGCCAAATTACTTGCTGTATCCGGTAGTTTTGAGGGATCGGTAAGTCAACAAATCGGTACTAATCAAATTAAAAAACAAGGTGTTCCGATGATTATTCTACCAACGACATCAGGAACTGGAGCCGAAGCGACACCAAATGCGATCATTCACGATGTTGAAGATGAATGTAAAAAAGGAATTGTCAGTCCGTATCTGATTCCGGATGTTGTGATTGTAGATCCGGAATTAACACTTTCTTTGCCTTCGAAGATTACTGCTGAAACCGGTATTGACGCTTTCACTCATGCCATCGAGTGTTTTATCTGCAATAAAGCAACTCCTATGAGTGATATTGTGGCGTTGGAAGCTATCCGACTCATTTCCAAATATCTGCGCCAGGCAGTTAGCGATGGAAACAATGAAAAAGCGCGGTATCACATGGCATTGGCCAGTTTGTATGGCGGAATCGCAATTACCAATTCAGGGACCGGCGCAGTGCATGCCTTGGCTTATCCTCTGGGAGGTAAATACCATATTAGTCATGGGCTTTCGAATGCAGTGCTTCTTGCAGATGTCATGGAGTTCAATGCGAAAGCCGTTCCTGAAAAATTTATAGTTGTTGCTGAAGCCATGGGACTCGAAACAGCCAATCAATCTCAGGAAAACCTGGTGCGTGCTACTGTAAATGCGATTAGAGAGTTGGTTCAAGATGTCGGTATTAAAATGGAAAAGCTTGTAATAACGACTAAAATTGTTGATGACTTAGCACAGTCGGCCATGACAGTTCAGCGTCTTCTTCAAAATAATCCAAGAAAAATGACATTGGAAAGCGCAAAAGAAATCTATTACAAATCCCTTGGTTAATAGTATTTTCCATAAATATAATATAAATGGTTCTTTCTTCTGGCCAGGCATTCGATTGACTCGTTTCCGGTCTGGTTGAAGCTATACGAATTCAGTTACTGAACAATGTAAGGATGGACCGGAAATAAAAAACCAAATAGAAAAATTGAATTTAATTACTCAAAACATCTTTAACTTTACCTGACTCCTTTAATAAAATGATCAACCGTTTTATGCTGAAAGAAGAATTAAGAGCTCTCACCATCATGCTTAACTTGTAGGCGGTGTCACATGTAAAAACACCATCAGACTGTCATCCATAGGAGCTCTTCTCGAAAAAAGGAGATCCTTCATTGTGCTTAGAATGGCAAATTGGAAAATCGGGTCAAACAACTTATCAAAATTGATTAATCCTCTCTTCAAAGGAGGGGGAAGAAGTGATTTCCGATATCATTACAGCCGGAAGAGCGGAGGACATATATACCTTTGACAAAGCTTGTGAACATAATAGGCATTGATAGCACCTATTAAACTCAGCTTTGGTGAAGTTGGCTAAATATTTATCGAATCCCCTCTTTCAATTTTGAATATAATATCTGATCCAGAACTTTGTTATTTTTAAAAGCACTGGCACGAAGTACTCCTTCGCGTTCAAATCCCGCTTTTTCCAAGACCTTGATTGATGGAGTATTGCAAGCGTACGGTGAGGCAAATATTCGATGAAGTTTAAATTTTTTAAAGGCAAATTCGGTGAATTTATTTACTGCTTTTGTTACGATGCCTTTATTCCAAAAAGGTTCTGCCAACCAATAACCTAATTCTGCTGTGAATCTATGAACATCTTGTCCCAATGTAAGTCCGATACTTCCAATGGCTTCAGAGCTGGTAGCAATAGCAAAAACGGTTTTGGTCTGCTGTTGTGCAATGTTTAATAAAAAATCTTCCGCATCATTCATTGAATATGGAAAAGGAAAAACATCGCGAAGGTTTTTACTCACTTTTTTATTATTGGCATAAGTTACAATAGACAATGCATCATCCGCTTGCCAATCTCTGATCACATATTCATCAAATTCAATTTTCATTAGGTTCAAATCAAGTATAATCGTTTAGAACATCTGTCTGAGAGAGGTTACGTATCGAGTATGGAGAAGCTATAACACATATCCCATATTTCAGGAATTTTCAAAAAAACTTTAACTTTTATTAACAAGTGCATATGTCGATCTAGGCACTAAATTAACTGTAAAACGAAATTACATCTTTGCTAATAAAACCTACGACCTGTTTATTCTGTTAATAAAAACAAACAAAAGTAAAAAATTACAAGAAGAGATCTTTTTTCCAGCCGGTGGCATCAATTTTTATCTTACTCAAATCGCTGGTTCCCAAACCATAGATTTTATCAGCCGCTTCAATACAAATGGGAGGCGGGGAAATAGGCCAAGGTTCGCCTCTTAGGGCATGCCGTTTTTCGGTGATAATTTTTAAGCCTACTGTTTCTACAGCCACCGGATCTGTTCCTGCAATTAATCCATTATAAGCCCATTTATAACGGGGGTCAGGTTGAGGTCCCTTATCACACAAAGGATGCAAGGCATCCACCAATACCAATCTGGTTTTTCCTTTCACTTCAGGTAAATGCCAGATTTCCCCAAGCTTGGCACTTTTATCATTATGATATCGAGTCGGACGTCCGGAGAACATAATATAATTCTTTATCACAGTGCCTATACCGGTTAACCAGTGCATTTTCAAGGCAGGCAAACTGATTAGGGCCGTACACTTTCCGGGTCTTCTCTTTCCGCCCTGGGCATGAATGATATTATCTTCCGCTATACCTGCTTCCCTTATCAAGCTGCTTTTGACCACATCAATCAATTCATTATGAGTAGGATTCAAGTGAGGTGTCGGTACCAACCCCACTACGTCATTCGGTTTGAATAAAGATTTCCAAGCTGCTTTGACCGTTGTTTTACCTGTTACCTGCTTAACCGTTTGATCAAGCATCGTCTGCAAAATACCACTATTTATTCTCAAATTATGATCCATGACATTTTGATTCCGAACAACCGTCACCAAGCTTGAATCTGACTGATTGCCGTCGACCTGAATCCAAGGTACACCCATCACGGAAGCTGCCAAAGTTGTACTAACGGTTCCCCGGATAAAATCTCTTCGAGTCAATATTTTTTTTCTATTTTCCATTAAAATCCTATCGATTGATTTGGTTACAGGAAATGCTCTGAACAATGGCTTGAGCTGATTGTTGATCCGGTGCTTCAAAAGCAAGCACCAAACATCTTCCATCTCTTTTATAACCCAACCATCCATCCTCGATTCTAACAAAATTGGATGATTTGTTTGACTGTGTCAAAGTTGCGTCTGGTTTTTGTTCCGAAATATATGTATTTAAAAAATGGTTAAGTGCCTTTTGGCTTTTGGCGGCGTCTGAATATTTGACACAAACTGTTTGAATTCGCTTGACTTTGTCCTTTGAGGATTTGTTTTCGAACACGGACACCAACGCTTCCGTCGAATGATCCAAGTCGAGAATATTTTCATGGCTCAAGTAGTATATTGAATTTAAAACCAAATGGGACCTGAAATAGCTGATTCGTTCTTTTCGTAATTTCCAATTTGAGTCGATGGTTTCTGGCAAAACCTTCAAAAAATCAGGCTCTAAACTTGGTGGGTACTTTTCGGCAATAGATCGCCCAATGGAAAGCACTGTTTTTTTGGATTCCGGGGTATTCCGATAAGCTAAAACCCGAGCAAAAATATTTCCCGAACACAATCGAAGCAATCCTTCACCAAATAAGGCTCTGGAATTTGGCGCCCTTGGACTGTCAGGCGGCAATTCAGAGAAGCCATGCAAAAATTCCGGTTCACCGCCCCAATCCAGCGATAACAAACCAAATGCATCTTCAGAAGTCTTCATGAAATAAATCTCTACTAATATCGTATTCCCCTGATCTGCTTGGTACTCAAACACCTCAATATGGCTGAATCGATAAGCCAAGTATAGCTCGCCGCCACCATTCATGTAATTGAAGATAGTATTGGTTTCAATAATGCGGGGTTTATCAGGTCGAGTCCAGGCTCCAACTGTTTTAGGCAGTTGTACTGTGCTTTTTGTCATATTGGCTTTAATCCCCTTCGATTGTGACACCATAATGGTGATGATGCCCAGGAACATCAGTGTTTTTTTTATAATACTCTTCATTGTTTGCCCTTGTGCATCTTCTATATATAAAAAACAGTAATTTTATCAATATTTTTGATATTCTGTTTAAATTTTGAAATCATTAACGTATTTTTTAAACGTCCGGTGGATTGTATAAAATCAGTCTGAAGTTATCATTATTACAAGTGTTGCCATATTGAAATATTAAGAGATATTCCTGGTTGTATCGTTTTTTCACTCTGATGGTTCATATAAACCTGATTTCTAGTGAAATTTCTTTTTTTCCAGGTTATTTCCTCCCTTCAATTTTACACTAATATTCAAAACAAAAGGAGATTCCTCTTTAAAATAAAAAGCATTAGTGTTATAAATATGCAAACGAACCCATTGGGCATTCAGAAAAATCAGTTAATTGGAAAAAAATATGGATTTAATGGTCATGGTAACATTTGCAGCTGTTTTAGCCCTTATATTGGCTGTGATCGCAATTATCAAAAAAAAACCACTGAAGAAAATTCTTTTATTTGCCCTGACTGGTGCAATAATAGGCATTCCGGTGGGATATTTGGTAGCACCGGTTATCATTTCCTATATGTAAATTCAGGGTATATCTGTTAAATCGTTATCCCTCGACAAATGAGATATCTTCATACACGCCAAACTTTATTAAGATAGCTTCCCAGATGGAGTTTTCCATGTCCCTTCTTTTGCGAGGCTCGCACAGGTATCTTAAAGTTAAATGAATTCCGGCGGGCGATTGCGAAACGGGTTCAACATAAACTTTGGGACGTAGATGATGAAATAAAATCATTTTATCGGCAGCAGCTTTCAGCGCTTTTTCTATTTTTTCCTGTAGGTTACCTGTCTGTTCTTCAGCAACTTCTTGCATTATATTGCGCGCTTTTTGCCAGTTGCTATCAAATGTCAAAATAGTAGTAATTTCGTCCCAGATAAAAGGAAAACTCCTGGTGTAATTGGAAATAGGATTCGTCAATACCAGGCTATTGGGCACTTTTATCAACCGCCCCGTACTTTGTTCGGAATTTACCCAATTGCCCACTTCCATGATTGTAAAGTAAAATATTCCAATACCGATAACATCTCCTTTTTTTTCACAAATCTCAATCCGATCGCCGATTATAAACAGATCCCGCCAAAGAATAAAAATAAATCCCGAACCATTTAAAATCGCTTCCTTTTGAGTAATGGTCAATGCTGCAGCCACAATCCCCATAAAAGCCAGTATCGGTTGAAATCCCTGAATCCATAACCGACCAATGAGAATAATACCCAAAAAAACCGCCACGTATAAACTACTTTTTCGCCAATTATATCGAATTCTAAAATCCTTTGTCTGATGTTTGACAATCTTATTAATAAATATCCGGATAACCCATAAAATCAAAAAAATAACAAGCGAACTAACCAGTCTCCGGTTAAATTCCGAATCCAACAAAAAGTTACTTGCAAAAAACTCTGATAAAATATTTTTTACATTCATAATGATAATAAAAGATTTGGTTTGTATAGTTTTCCATTATAGATCTTAAAAATGATAAAGAATCGTCATCTACAGGTCAACCAAGTAATTCAAAAGGCGTTGCATTTCAGTTAAACTCGAAAATGATGAACCATACACTTTAAAATCACAATAAAATTCTTAAGTTGATTGGGATGTTTGAGTCTTTTGGATCGGAATAAGAAGGAACGCATTTAAGGTGACTTTAATAACGATTTGGGTAAAAATTATTCTTAATTTTTCATAAATACTATCTAGTTTAATATTGAGAATTTCATTCCATATCAATTCATCAATAAAATCTAAGTTGAACTCGGCTATTATAGCAACATAAAAACTAACAATTTGAATAAACAATCAGAGCCTTTTAAGGTGACATATTCGATGAGATTGATGTTATCAAGAAAAAAAGACAGATGAAAAAAGGATGGGATTATAATTAAGAGCAAATTTGAAAAAGAGCTTGTGTAAAAATAGCTCAATGTCAACGAGTTCGACCTTTTTGTCACACAGTGGTTGTAAAAATACATCAATATATAGCTAATATGGGAAATAAAAAAAAATATGTATGTTGAATGTTTAATAATATTAGTTAGTTAACCAAAGAAGCAATATCTTGTTTATTTCTCCTGGTATAAAACTAGCAGTAAATAAACCGACTCCTTTTTTTAGGCAAGCCAAATTCTCGTTCGAGAATATTGATTATCAAGCGAAGAATCAGGCTCATGGAAAGCAATAATAGTTTGGAATTTAGCTATTATTGCTTTTTCTTTTTAAGAAATTCAATACACATAGATATTGTTGATCCTTTAATGGCAAAAGTTAGTATAAAATGAATCTTTAAAAAAAAGGGGTGTCTAATAAGCATTCTTTTTCCACATCTTTTGAAAAACAGACATCAAAGCATAATCAAAAGTAATTAATTCCAGTACGTTGTAGTATCAGCATGCGGATAAATAAATTAAATCCTGTGCTGATAATTGCGAATGTTTATTAATAAGGTTTCTTGTAGTCAAAACCATTTCCGGGACTATGGGGAAAATGATATCTATTCCCGAGTTGGCTAATTCCAGGGCATTATCTGCCCTACCTTGTTGGTTTCTCCAATCAGAATCTGTTATTCAGGATAACAGCTGGTGAATGTTAGAATCCTGGTAAAAAACTAGCGCTTGAAATCTTAGCAGAGAAAGAACTAGTGTAGTTTTCGCTATGTACGGAACAATTATGTTATGAAGTGACATTTTATTAAGCAGGTGTAAGGCTTCAAATAGCTATTTTGAAGCCTTAAAAGTGATTTTTAGAAGTTAAATCCCAGATAAAAAGCTATCAGAGGAATCGTTGAAAATCGTTCATCCAGCTTTTCCCTTTCATACATCTCGTCGACTTCCTTATCGACATCATTTTGATTTATTACTCCTGATTCATTACTAATCTCTCCCTTTGCAGTTGGTTTACCACCGGTAATGGCACCTAAAAACAGTCCGCCTGAAAGTCCGAAATCAGCCATCCAATTAAAGCCCAAACCCAAATTTGCGCCCGTTGACGGCCACTCCACTGTTAATTTATAATCGGCAGTTTGAGCACTATCTCCAACCTCACCCGTTCCGGTAACAACAAACTTCCAGTTTCTTTGAACATAACCTGCCTGGGCATAAAAACCCGAGCTTTCAAACGGATAATACCTTACATTTAACTGCAAATTTGCGAAATCCGCATCATATTCCTCTTGATTAGCTGTATCTTCACCATCTCCGGTCAATTCAATACTAAAGTATTCTGCCCCTACAAAAATATGATCTGAAAAGTTCATTCCCAAAGATACGCCATTACCAAAATTAGTAGCCATCAATTGAATTTGTGAACTCCTATCATCTCTAATACCGGCAAGACCGGCAAATGGAATCGTCATTAAAAAAAGTGTTAATATTACCTTGCAATGCTCCTGGAAAAATCTCATTTTCCCTCCAAAATAAGTTAATGCGGCTAAATGCATTTGCCGATATTCGACAATTTTGGACCGCATAAAGATAAAGTAAGAACCATAAGTTACATAATTCTACCTTTGTTATGGGGATTAAAGGGATCTTGCAAAAACCATTCAAAGATTCAAACTAAATATAATTAATTTAAAGATAGTGTCTTTTTCCAGGATTGGCACAAATCTTCGACCGATTCCTCCAGGAGGAGTCGATCATCCAACCAGATCATCAATACGGGGTCTTTCGTCACTTCTCCCAGTAGATAGAAAGTATCACCGGTCATGATTTTTTCAAATTTCTTCTGATGCGTTGGTTTTACCGTTAGAACAAATCGACTTTGACTTTCACTAAACAGCAGAGTATCCGCCCTGAGTAATTGATTCTTATTAACTGAATCTAAATTCAAATCCATGCCCAATCTACCAGAAAAGGCACTTTCCGCTAAAGCCACTGCCAGTCCTCCATCGGAGCAATCATGGTTACTGCGAATTAATCCCTCTTCAACTGCCTGGGATATCTTTTGATAGCGGTTTTTGGCAACTTCCAGATTAACCTTGGGCACTTCTCCAGCTTCTATTCCCAATTCCTGATAATACTCTGATGCCCCACACTCGTCATACGTATCGCCAATCAGGTAAACTAAGTCTCCTTCCTCTTTTACATCAGAGGTAACGCATTTTCTCACATCATTTATCTTACCGATGGTTGAGAATAAAAGTGTGGGTAAAATAGAAATTTTTTGACCATCTAAATTGGCATCATTTTTCATACTGTCTTTGCCTGAAATACATGGTACACCATATCCCACACAATATTCGTAAATAGCCTTACATGTCCTAACCAATTGTGCTAATTTATAGTGTCCGTCTGGGGTATGGTCTGATTGAACAGGGTCCGGCCAGCAAGTATTGTCCAGTCCTGCAATTTGTTCCAAACTGCCACCTACAGCAATAATATTTCTGATGGCTTCATCAATGGCACAAGCAGTCATGTGATATGTGTCGATAACCGAATATTTGGGACAAATACCATTAGCAATCGCAATTCCTTCATTGGAATCCAGAACGGGGCGAAGAACACCTGCGTCCATTGGGCCGTCGTTTTCAGTGCCCATTAACGGTTTAATGACACTTCCTCCCTGAACTTCATGGTCATACTGTCGAATCACATACTCTTTGGAACAAACATTGGGTCGTGATAAAATAGTATGAAGCATTATTCCCAAATCCATCGGTTCCGGCGGAATAGTAGTATCTCGTTTCGGAGGTGACCATATTGCCTTTAAATTCATGGATGGTACACCATTATGCATAAAATCCATCTCCAATTGAGCCACCGGTTTATCTTGGTAGTAACACTCAAAATATCCCGAATCCGTAAATTCGCCTAAAACGGTGGATTCTACCTTCAACTGTTCAGATAACTCAAGGAATCGACCAACCTTTTCCGACGGAACAGAAACAGTCATTCGTTCTTGAGCTTCTGAAATCAGAATTTCCCAGGGTTGTAATCCTTCGTATTTCAAGGGTGCCTTATCCAGGTATAATTTACACCCACCACTGAATTCCGCCATTTCTCCAACCGAAGAGGATAAACCACCGGCACCGTTATCCGTGATACAAGTGTACAAATTTTCATTTTTTGCTTCCCATAAAAAGTCAAACATTCGTTTTTGAGTAATGGCGTCACCGATTTGCACAGCGCTGACCGGCGAATTCTCATCCAAAGCCACCGATGAAAATGTAGCACCATGAATCCCGTCCTTTCCAATACGACCTCCGATCATAATAATTATATCACCGGGATGTGCTTCTTTGTCCTCCGAAGGTTTATCATGGTGTTTAGCAGGCATGATACTGGCTGTACCGCAGAAAACCAGCGGTTTCCCTACATAACATTCATCAAAGATAATCGCCCCATTAACCGTTGGAATACCGCTTTGATTGCCGCCATGCTCGACTCCTAAACGTACTCCCTCATAAATTCTGGTTGGATGCAGTAAGCGAGAAGGAAGTTTTTTAGCATAATCCAGGGGACCAAAACAAAAAACATCGATGTTGGCTATCAGCTGAGCCCCCATACCGACTCCAAATGAATCCCGATTTACTCCAACAATACCTGTTAAAGCACCACCATATGGATCAAGCGCTGATGGCGAATTATGAGTTTCAACTTTAAAGGCAATGTTATATTCATCATTAAACCTTATAATACCGGCATTGTCCTTGAATACCGACAAACACCAGTCTTTATCTCCCAGTTTCTTTTTGATTTCCTGTGTAGAACGTTGGATGCAGCTTTTATACAGTGAATTAATAGTCTCGGTATTGCCGTTTTCATCAGTATATTCAATATTGGCACTAAAAATCTTGTGTTTACAGTGTTCAGACCAGGTTTGTGCGATGGTTTCCAACTCAACATCAGTGGGTTGATCAGGCAGTCCGGACTGTAGCCTTTTTTCCTTCACCTCAGCCTGTTGAAACCAGTTTTTAATTGTCTCGGCTTCCTCGTTGGAAAGTGCTAAGATCCGATCTTCACTAAGCGCCATAATTTTATCGACACTGGAACACTCCAAACTTTCAACTTTGACAGTATCATCTCCTTTAGGTGTTGGAATGATCCTTAGTGATTCTTTTTGATCATCCCAATCCTTTTTGGCGATGACTGTTTTGTGTTGAATGAGATTGTTCACCAATGTCTGATCAACTGCGTCATTGATTTCCTGAGACGTAAAACTCCCTTTAATAAAATAACCAATGGAAGAAGCAACCGATTCTTTTCCGGAAAACCGTTTGGGCAAAATCAACTCCAGGTTTTCCCTGGCTACTTTTCCGGCATTATCCGTTACACCGGCCCTAAATCCGATCTCCACGTACCAATCGAAATCAATATCATCCCCGGCAAATCCGTTTACGTTGTAATCATTCAGAACCGGATCAACAAACAAGTCTTTGGCTAATCGCGACATTTGTTCATTTGATTCTATTTGGCTGCTTTCAACCATATATATCTGTATCGTTCTGATATCGAAAATATTATTAAAACCTGCTACTAGAAAATGGTGCAAGGCTTTTCTACCTTCGGGATCATCCAAACCGTTTTTGAGAACAACTTCCAACCGGTGTAACATGCGTCTTCCTTGTATTTAAGTTTTAGGTATCGGAAAGGTAAAGGTATATGCCGTTATAAATGACAAATAATTCGCTTTTCGGCAATGATTCAAGGAGATTCTATTTCTATTTTACTGAAAATAAAAAAGGAGGAAAAACACAAAGGTTAATCCTCCTTCTTATATTTCATCGTTTTTAATTCAAATGAGCCGATCCAAGATGTGGAAATATCCAACCTTTGATCTTTAAACTAAAAAACACTATAGATTCCGTCACCATTGGACCATAATTTCCTGGTGATCCAGCATCTATTTTTCTAACCTTTAAAAGTGGCTTTGAAATGAGCCAACGCACCACCTGATTTCAACGTTATGATATGATCTTTATCAAATGCAGGTTCTAACGGAAGCTTCTCACCATTTACGTCCAAGACCAGATCACCGGACAGATCAGAAGCGTCAAACGTTACGTTATCGCCTTGTTTAATCTTGTCATAGTCGGCAGCATTTTTAAACGTCATGGGAACAATACCGAAGTTCACCAAGTTCGCCACATGGATTCTAGCAAAGGATTTAACAATAACAGCCTTAATTCCAAGCCATCTTGGACACAATGCAGCATGCTCACGAGAACTTCCCTGTCCGTAGTTTTCACCACCAATAATAAAACCTTGTCCACCAGCATCACGATGGGCGACTGCACGTTCTGAGAAGGTTCCGTCAACCAATCGAAATGTGGCTTGCATGGCATACTCTTTTACGTTAGAGCGCAATGGCAAGAAAGTACCAGCTGGCTGAATATCGTCCGTGCTGATGTTATCTTCCAACTTTAGTAGAACTTCACCTTTAACAACTTCTGGCAGCGGTTCGAAATCAGGCAGTTTCATGATATTGGGACCACGAACCACCTCGGTTTTCTCAGCTTCAGCTTGTTCCTTAGGCATGATAAAAGAATCGGTATCGATAACTGGTGGAACAACATTGATTTTTACTTCTTTATTTTCCGGAACGGTAATTTCACCAGTGAGAGCACTTGCGGCTGCAACCAGCGGGCTGATCAGATGAGCCTGAGCGTCGTCTGTACCGGAACGCTTGGGAAAATTTCTGTTAAAAGTTCTCAGTGTAATTCCTTTACTTGGAGGTGAGCCACCCTGTCCAATACAAGCACCACAGCCATTTTCCATAATCCTGACACCGGATGCAAATAACGACTTAATGTAACCGGCTTCTGCTAACTGCATGGAAACTGATCTTGAACCTGGGTATAACAAAGTATCAACTTTTACTCTTTTTCCCTTCAGGGTTTCTGCAAACATGGCAATGTTTTCATAGGAACTATTGGTACAACTACCTACACACACCTGATGGATTTTAGTTCCGGCATGAGCCTTGACTGTTTCTACATTACCTGGGGAAGGATAAATAGCAATTAATGGCTCAATTTCAGACAGGTTTATATCAATCACTCGATCATAGTTGGCACCATCATCAGCAGACATTTCCTGGTAATCACCACCGCGACCGCGACTTTCCAGGAATTCCTTGGTTTTTTCATCACTTGGAAAAATAGATGTGGTTGCACCCATTTCAGCACCCATGTTGGTAATGGTTGCTCTTTCAGTCAATGTCAGTGTTTGTACACCCGGTCCACTATATTCGAAAATGATTCCCTTTCCACCTTTAACACCGTTGATTTCCAACATCTTAAGAATAACATCCATTGCCTGGCAATTTTTGTTGAGCTGGCCGGTAAGATTAACTTTTACTACTTGGGGCATGGGCATTGTATAGGCTCCGGTCGCCATTGCCAAAGCAACGTCATAACCACCGGCTCCCATAAAAATAGCTGCACAACCACCTGCATTTACGGTATGACTATCAGCACCAACACCAGTCATTCCGGGCTTCACAAAGTTTTCCATGTTCGTAAAATGACAAATACCGGTTCCCGGCGGTGAGAATATAATTCCCAGTTTAGCGGCCGCACTCTTCAAATATTCGTGATCGTCCGGATTTCTAAAACCGGATTGGAGCATACTGTGGTCAACAAAGTTTACTGACAATGGCTTTACACGCTTGATACCCATCGCTTCGAGCTGCAGCATACACATTGTTCCAGTAGCATCCTGGGTAAAGGCTTCATCAATCTTGATTTTGATGAGTTCACCAGGAGCCGGAAGAGCATCTGCTTCCAACAGATGGTCCTTCAGAATCTTTTCAACTAAATTTAAAGGCATATCTCCTCTTTTTGATAATTTATTGCGATTTTCTACTGACACTCCTCTCAAGATATCATTCGAGAAATCAGCTATTTCTCTTTCATATCAATCTCGAATAGAAGACGTATTCGAAGCTGCCTAATCCCCTAAAAAAGGGGTTGGCGATTCCTATGCATCGATTTAAAGAGCCGACACATAAACTCTTTACCGCACGTTGGAAATTCGAGCTTTTCTGACCGAATATCTATAAAAACATTCGATAACATTACAGGAAAAATTCTGTCTCCGTCAATGAAATGCATTACTATCCATCTTAAATAAAACAGCATTATTGACATTGCTTGATGTATGCAATGATTTTTCGTTGGATATTCCATTTATTTATTGCATTATTTCAATTAGATAAAAATTCTGAGCATGTTCCCAAAAAGATACTCAAAGTGAAAAAGGTATCAAAACTGGTTTTAATGACCGGTCCCTCTTTACGGCTTTATTGATGGTGTGTATTTCTCTAGGTGAATCTAAATTATTAAAAAGATCCTGGTAACAAGCTATTCCTGTAACCATCTAGAAATGCTTAACTTTATGTTATTGACGAAGATCACTTAACAATTTGAAAAAGACTTCAATCGGCCTATAAACTCAAGATGGCATTTGATGCGATTACCCAAGCTAAACCAACGTTTTTTATTTACAATTTTTTTTTTTTGTCTATAATAAGACGAGTTGGATAGATCAAATAAAGACAATAGAAACATTGAACCCGGATTAATTCCAATTAAAGGATTTAATCTTGTCTATTCCGTTGTTTATGATGCTTTTGTTCCAGAAGACATTCAAGTCTGCTGGTAAATGTAAATAGGTTTTAAAAGAAAGAAATTTACGGAGAGATTATTATGTCGAACAGCGTATACAAAGTAATAGAATTAATCGGATCAAGTGAAGTATCCTGGGATGATGCAGCAAGAACAGCTGTGGAAAGAGCCAATAAAACACTTAAGGATCTTAGAATTGCAGAGGTCACATCTCAAGATCTTAAACTTGAAGATGGAAAAATCGTTGCGTATCGGACCAAATTGAGGGTTTCATTCAAATTCATTGATGATGAATAGCATCCATTGGTCATTTTTGGAATAAAATCACTATTCAACAGCAATTTAAGGACTTGCAGACAAACCATACTCAGTTTTGTTAAGGACGGAATCACCGTCCTTAACGACCTTTCTAGTCAAGTGTTACTAAGTTGTCTGCTGTTTGTACAGTATCTTCCACAGCCACATGAACGGCAATGACTTTACCTGCCCTGGGAGCTTTTATTTCGGTTTCCATTTTCATGGCTTCCATAACTACCAGTGTTTGATGATCATCAACTGAATCACCTTCTTTAACTTCGACTCTTAGGATTTTACCCGGAATCTGTGCTTTAACAGCTAATCCAGAATCAGCCGGAGCAGACGCTGATGGAGCAGCTTGTATAGGCTGAGGTGCGGGGGATGGGACGACTGTTTGGGATGCAAATCCAGGAGCCGGTTGAAAATTCTCGGCACCTTTCCCAACCATTACACTGTAGGGAGTACTGTCTACAGAAATATTGAATAAGGTTTGGCCAGAGGAGGGATTATCCGTTCTGGAAGCAGTAACGATAACGGGGGCGTTCTCATCCTCTTTTTCTTTTTTTCGAACGGTTGATTTTGCTTTACCTAATAGGAAATCAAGACCTTTTGCTTCACAACTGGCAATAATAAAGATGTTCTCGTCAGTAACCGGCAGGTTATTTTCCTCTAACACCTGGGTTGCTTTGGGAATTCCCGGTTCCAATACATCCAGCGGATCGTCTTTAAATACAGGTTTATCCAGTTGTATTGAAGCTTGTTTTACAACTTCAGGATCGGGTTCAACCGGGGTTTGTCCGTAGTAACCCAGAACCATATCACCGTAATGAGGATTGATTTTATTCCATTTTCCCATAGTCACGTTAAGATAGGCCTGCTGAAAATAGAATTGTGATACCGGTGTAACAGAGGAACCAAATCCCCCCAAGCGAACAACATCCGTCATTTCTTTTATTACATCATTATATAAATGTAACGTTTTTGTATCTCTCATCATCATTGTATTAGCGGTTAATGCACCACCGGGCATGGGTGACAATACAATTTTCGGAGACACCATTTTCGCTTCCGGAGGATAAAAGTAATCTTCCATGGTTTTTTCGAAAACTTCCTCAGCTATCAACACTTTATCCACATCCACATCCAGGGTGTAATCTGTCCCTTTTAAAACTTGGACCATGGAAAGTATATCCGGCTGAGCAGTTCCACCACAAACAGGGCTTTTAGCCAAATCTATTCCATCGACACCACCTTCAATAGCCGCCATATTCTGTGACAAACCGATACCGGCAGTATCATGTGTATGAAACCACAACACGGTACCTTCTGGACACATTTTTCGGGCACCCTTCATAGTTTCAAAAATTTTCCGGGGATTGGCTGTTCCGGTTGCATCTTTAAAACAAATCGAATCAAATGGGATATTCTCTTTTAAAAGCTGATCCAGTCTATCAAGATAAAACTCAGCGGTATGAGCACCTTCGCAACCGGGCGGTAGATCCATCACTGTGATAACAATCTGATGTTTTAAACCGTGGTTGGTAATACATTCACCCGAGTATTTCAAATTACGAATATCATTTAATGCATCAAAGTTACGGATAGTTGTCATACCGTGTTTTTTGAACATCTTAGCGTGCAGATCAATAATATCCCTGGGCTGCTGATTCAAGGCCACTACATTAATCCCACGGGCAAGTGTTTGAAGATTAGCCTCCGGCCCAACTTTTTCACGAAACGCATCCATCATTTCAAATGCCGATTCGTTGCAGTAAAAAAACAAACTTTGAAAGCGGGCACCGCCGCCGGCCTCAAGATAGGTAATACCTGCATCAACGGTAGCTTCCACGGCGGGAAGAAAATCTTTGGTAAAGACGCGAGCTCCAAACACAGACTGGAATCCATCTCGAAAAGAGGTATCCATGAATTTGATTACTTTTTTACCCACTATTATCTCCTTACATTTTTAATCGGCAAATATAACAACAAATTTTATCTAGGTAAAAATGTCGTTAAGGTACACTAATTATATCCACACTCCATTCAGTCAAAATAAAACGAATTTCTATCTATACTAGAAAATGCGTCCTCAATCAACATCTGTTGAGTGAATAAAATAGAAAATCATATCTGTAACTATAACTATAATCTGGGGGTTGAGAAGTGGTCAATTATTGAGGCAATATACTGGAATTAACAAGTTTTTAGCTGAGTCGGAAAGGCTTTCTTCGGCTCAGCCAAAAGAGATGTTACGGCTACATTGACTTTTTGTTCCAGCCTTTCTTCTACATGTTTTCAACGGCTGCATTGAGTTCGATAACAGCATCAATCGAGATTTGTAAGCTTTTTCTTTCTGATTCTGTCAACGGCACTTCAACAACCTCTTCAACACCATTCGAGCCAATTTTAACTGGAACACCAACATATAACGGTTCACTTATACCGTATTCACCTTTGGTAACTTTGGCGGCACACGGGTAGATGCATTTTTTATCGAAAAGATATGCTTCAGCCATGGCGATTGCAGAAGTAGCCGGGGTATAAAATGCTGAACCGGTTTTTAGTAATCCAACGATTTCTCCACCTCCCTTTCTGGTTCGATCAACAATCTCTTCCAACCGACTGGCTGAAATCTTACCCTGTTCCACCAACATATCTAGTGAAACACCGGCAATATTGCTCATTCCGGTCAATGGAACCATACTGTCACCATGACCACCCAATACATAAGCATTTACTTGATTAACAGATACACCGAATTCCCACGCCAAAAATGTTCTAAAACGCGCAGAATCTAAAACACCAGCCATACCAACAACCATATTACCAGGCAATCCAGAAGCTTTTTCCAGAACACCCACCATTACATCTAAAGGATTGGTAATACAAATAACAAATGCATTTGGACAATTTTCTTTGATACCTTCGCCCACCTGTCGGGTAATCTTGCTATTAATGCCTAATAGATCGTCTCGACTCATTCCCGGTTTTCTGGGTATTCCGGCTGTATTAATAACAACATCGGCATCTTTAAGATCTTTGTAATCATTGGTTCCGATAATAGATGCATCAAAACCTTCCACAGGACCGCTTTGTGCAAGATCAAGCGCTTTCCCCTGGGGTAGTCCTTCAACAATATCAAACATTACAACATCGCCCAATCCTTTTAACAACGAAAGATGTGCCAATGTTCCACCGATATTTCCGGCGCCAATCAAAGCGATTTTCTTTCTTGCCATTGTTTCTCCCTTTAGTAGCTGTATTTCGATTTCAAAAAAATAAAGACTATCCTCATCAAAATAATGATATTTTTACCTACCTAAACTTTATCAGTTTGTCTTTTTTAACAAATCTGAGTCAAGGATCATACATTATTTGCTTTATGACACGTTGAGGTAAATCATAAAGCTGTAAGTTCTCATTCTTAACATCTTCAAAAGACAGTTATTTGCCAGGACATTGAATCCGAACTTCTTCGGCGATCCTTTTATTCCCATAGGCCTTATCAAAATGTTGGCTAAACTCCAGTGCCAGTTTTTTGGCTTTCTCATTGTAATGATCTTTGTCAGCCCAAGTGTTGATCGGATTAAGTATGACAGAAGGCACGCCAGGACAATGATTTGGAACTTCCAAATGAAACCGTTTGTTTTCAACGTAGTCAACATCGTCCAATTTTCCATCCAGAGCGGCATTGACGATCAGCCGTGTAAGGTTGATATCAATTCTTTCTCCCACTCCGTATGGACCTCCGGTCCAACCGGTATTGATCAGAAAAACCTTTGATTTATGCTTTTTCAACTGATTTCCCAGCAATTCCGCATAAATTTTGGGCAACAGCGGCATAAACGGTTGTCCAAAAAATCTCGAAAAGGTGGATTCAGGTTCAATAATTCCGGTTTCGGTTCCTGCTAATCGACTGGTATATCCCATCAAAAACCATAACATAGCTTGTTCTTGATTTAAACGGGAGACAGGGGGCAATACACCATTTGCGTCAGCAGTAAGGAATATGATGGTTCTAGGATGGCCTCCTTTAGCCGATGATTTTACATTAGATAAAAAAGATAACGGATAAGAAGCACGGCTATTCGGTGTAAGCCGCTCATCTGAAAGATCATATGTACTATCCAGATAAACCATGGCATTTTCGACAATTGCACCATGATTTAAATAATGATCCTTATGAAAAACAGCTTGATGTATCTCCGGTTCTTTTTCAGGATTCAGATCGATTAATTTTGCATAACACCCGTATTCGAAATTGGCGATGCCTTTGTCGTCCCAACCATGCTCATCATCGCCTATCAAAGCCCTGTTGGGATCAGTAGACAGAGTGGTTTTACCGGTACCGGATAATCCCAAAAATAACGAAAGCTCACCCTTGTGGTTTTCATTAGCTGAGCAATGAATAGGCAGAATATTTTCGAACGGCAGGTAATAATTCATAACAGTAAACATCAGCTTTTTCACACTACCGGCATAGGCTGAACCATATACAAGCCCTACTCGTCTGCCAAAATCCATAACAATGGCCATATTTGATGTCTTTCCATTGGGCAGTTGGCGCAATCGAGCGCTATATTTTGTAGTGTCTATCTTATCATAAGGAAGCACAACCAGAGTAAAGCCCGAATCATAAAAAATACTGGATTTAATGTCATCTGGAATGGGTCGAAACATATTTAAAGTAAACAGCGTGGTTAACGCTTTACCGGTAATTGTTCGCACGGGCAATGCATATGATGAATCCGCCCCGATAACCCTGTCTGTAACTAATAATTTCTTTTTCTTGCTCAATGCCACTAAAGCATCGTCCCACAGCATTTCAAACGTTTCACGATCAATGGGTTGATTGTTGGGCGAATCCCAGTCAATATAACTATCTGTATCACGGTTCAGAACAATCAACGTATCTTTGGGTGATCTTCCCGTCGATTCCGGTGGTGTCAAAGTGGACAAAAAACCCTGTTTACAGGCCAGGGCCTCTCTTCGCTTTACAATCAATTTTATGATATCTTCTCTACTGGGATCAAATACGGTGTCTTTATGATCACTAACAAGCTTATCCGCTTTTGCCTGCAATTCATTTTTCATCAGCACTCGGTTCATAATAGTCTCGTTGTTTCGGTATAGAGAATGATGTTCCGGAAATAAACCGGATGATTATCAATTTATAGTTTTCTGTTTTCTAGAATAAAAACATTGACAACACTTAAAAAAGCAAATGATGGTACGGGTGATTTTTTCAGGTATGCACTATTCCCACTCAATGGTTCCGGGTGGTTTAGATGTAATGTCGTATACGACCCTATTTATCTTTTTGACTTCATTAATAATACGGTTGGATATCTTCCCCAATAATTCATATGGCAAATGCACCCAATCTGCTGTCATTGCGTCTGTTGAACTCACACAACGAAGGGCGATTGCCCAATCGTAAGTTCTATCATCTCCCATAACACCAACCGATCGAACAGGAAGTAGAACGGCAAAAGACTGCCAGATGTCTCGATATAAGCCAGCCTCTTTTATCTCCTCCATAACAATTGCATCTGCTTCCTGCAATACCTTGATTTTTTCAGATGTGACTTCGCCAAGGATACGAATTCCCAATCCCGGTCCAGGAAACGGATGGCGAAAGACCAATTCATCATCTAATCCCAGGGTTTTACCTAATTCGCGTACTTCATCCTTGAATAGCTCTCTCAACGGCTCCACCAGGGACATCTGCATATCTTCCGGTAACCCCCCCACATTATGATGGCTTTTGATGACCGCCGAAGGTCCTTTAAAGGATTCGGATTCGATCACGTCCGGGTATAGGGTTCCCTGGGCCAAATATTTGATTCCTTTCAGTTTGCTAGCTTCGTGTTCAAAAATTTTAATGAATTCATTTCCAATGATTTTGCGTTTTTGCTCAGGATTTTTGATTCCAGCCAGTTTATCCCAAAATCGTTGCGCTGCATCGATATGAATCAGGTTGATCTGGTAATGTTTCTTAAATAAATTGACTACTCTTTCTGCTTCTCCCTTTCGCAATAATCCGTTGTCCACAAATATGCAAACAAGCTTATCTTCAATTGCCTTATGAAGCATCACGGCCGTAACCGACGAATCAACTCCCCCACTCAGAGCACACAACACTTTTTCATCACCAACTTTTTCTTGAATTTCTCTGATTTTGGATTCCAGAAATGATGCCATATTCCAATCTGGCCGACACTTACAGATTTTGAAAACAAAATTATTAAGAATCTGAATACCGTAATCAGTATGAGTAACCTCGGGATGAAACTGTATTCCGTATAGTTTTTTCTCTGAATCGGTAACAGATGCAAAGGGACTGTTTTGACTGTCTGCCAGTACGGTAAAGTTGTCCGGTATGCTAATGACTCGATCACCGTGGCTCATCCATACGGTTAATGGATCGTCGCGAGGGATATTTTCGAAAAAGATATCATCCGTATTTACCTTAATATTTGTTCGACCATATTCGGAATGGTCGGAGGATTCAACCTTACCTCCCATAAGCAAGATCATCAATTGCAGGCCGTAACAGATACCTAGCACTGGAATATTCCATTGGAATATCTCCGCTGATATGCTGGGTGATGTCTCGCCAAGTACCGAACTGGGACCGCCTGATAAAATAATCCCTTCGGGAGCCAGATCTTTAATCTTAGAAATGGCTATATTAAAGGGATGAATTTCACAGTAGACTTTTTGCTCTCGAATTCTTCTGGCGATTAACTGGGTATATTGCGAACCAAAATCTAAAATTAAAATCATAGAATTATCTCATTTAAGGTAAAATCCAACCAGCTGTTCTCTTTTATTCGTTATAACTTTGCTGAAAATTTAAATAAATCCTTTTCTCAGTGTCATTAAGTTAAGCTTGGCCACGATGCGTCATTCGGATTAACAAGATACCGATTGAAGCAGAAACAAACGACAGAGTGTCCTCTGTACCAAAGTATATGACAATATTACTTTAACTTTTCTTAATGAGATGAATCCTTTAATTTATACGGATTCATCTCAATCTGTTAACTCAATCGAAAGGAAATTATTGATAGAGTTGTTGTTTCTAGAGTTTTATCTGCTCCCCGGAAATATCCTCTTCTTTCATTTTATTTCCGGCAAATTCGACGTTCTCAAGTAGTTCACCAGCAAACTCCGATACTGGCATCACTTCTCCGGCTGGAGAAACAGAAGACATTTTCCCAGAAGAAATGTCGATACTCTTACTTGTTTTTAAAGAAGACAGATTGACCAACCCCTCTATGGTTCCCACAGTGGTGATTTTGTCTTCAAATTTTACAATAAAATCCGTTCCTTTTACTCCGATTACGGCTGTGGTTGTTCGCAACCGAACATCACTTTTTCGCATCTTTTTTATTTGAGCCCGGACTTTGCCGTATAAAAGATCAATAATACCGGTTGTCTTTGACTTTTCTTTTCTCGGCATTAAATCCGAAAGTTTGATACGCGTTGATGGTGCAATAAAAATTTTATCACCACTTTTTAATGTTATGGTTGCTTTTCCTCTGCTTTCAGTTTGAATAATATCTTCTTCTTTCAAAATGGCTCCGAAACCATTAACGCTTAGTTTTGCACCATTTCGAAAAATTGTTACAACCTGCTTTTTTGCTACGATTTTTCCAACATCGCCTTCCGATGCAAATCCCTGTGCACCGATATTCACCTGAAAAGCTAAAATAAGAATCAATGATTGAAAAAAGAATCGAAAAGCATTTTGCATAATCTCTCCTAAAGTTGAACCAACTAATAACGGGCTTGTTTTGGCCTAATATTTCAGCGATATATAAAAAGAATGACGTACTGGTTTAAAAACTAATGTAAGGATATTAACGGGGTATGCTTTTTGTTTAATCATTTGTTATAGAATCCATTTCTAGTTTATCCGATTCTTATATACTATTTTTCCTGATGGGTAAACCGCAATTATGGACCTGTTTTGGGCTGGGGCACTATATCATCTTATAGAGCAAATTAACGTGAAATGTCATTCATTCCAACAAGGTTATCCAATGCTTCCAAACCAGCAGTGTAGGTTGTCAAATTTTAACCACTTGATATTTATCCCATAACACACATTTCAGAGTTTGGATTTAACCTTTACTTGTTAAGATTTTTTCAAAAACCAGTGTCATACTGATAGGAGCCCTGGCGGCCTGAAGAATCTCCATATTTTCAAAGAGATCTTTTGTTACTGATTTCACAGGACTTGAAGCGAACATGTTTCCACGTAATCAGCAGTATCTCTTGTTTTTAGCCCTGAGAGATCTTTCTTTATATATCCTCAGAACGACAGGAAACTTGTTTACTGACCAACCAGGAATCTGTGATCATTGAATTAATATAAAAAACGTAAAAGTGAGTCATAGTTTTGACGCTAGCTCTGGCATTTTGAGATTAAAATACTTCAAAAACATCAAATATGAAAAACAAAGAAACAAATGCGAGATTATAAATTGCGGTCTTTAAGCCTTCAGTTTATATAATGAAACTGTTGAGCAGAAAAAAGCCAGGTCCTCAAGATTCGATATTGATTTTTTCATACTATATTTGGTTATTTGGCTGCAAACTACCTTTGAAACTGACAAAAGGGGAATGATATGCAACAACGGACTTATAAGTAGGAAAATATATAAGAAGAGCAGCCTTCCAGAATTCAATGCGTCCAGTGAGGCTGCTATTTTGGCGAAAATGCCGGTTTGATCTTTCTACGGGTGAGGTCCTGCGGATGAAAGCTTATTGTACTCATTATAGAGATACTTGGTGGCAACCACATCTCCTGTTTCCGGACCATCTTTGGCATAAACTTCGAAATTATCAACAAATTTTTGCGCCAATTTTTTTCTTTCCTTATCAAATTGAGCTTGATCTTCCCAAGTATTGCGCGGAATAAGAATACTGGAATCAACTCCGGTCAATTGTTTTGGTACATCAATGCCAAACACCGGATCTTTTTCAAACACACTGTTATTGATCGACCCATCCAGAATGGCATCAACAATTCTTCGGGTCTCGGATAAGGGGATTCTATTGCCGACACCAGCAGGACCGCCAGTATAACCAGAATTCACTAAATATGAATTCACACCATGCCGTTCGATCTTTTGTGCCAGAAGCTCAGCATAGATATTTGGGCGTAGCGTCAGATACGATGCTCCGAAACAGAATGAAAACTCAGCTTCAATCTGGGGTTGACCTTCTTTTTTACTCATGAAGCTGAAATAACCGGATAAAAAGTAATAGATGGCTTGATCAGGTGTTAATCGTGCAACCGGTGGAAAAACACCGAAAAGATCATTGGTCAGAATAATAATGTTTTCCGGATGCCCTCCCACTCCCGGGATCACTGAATTATGGATATAGTCCTGTGAGTATGACACCCGTGTATTTTCTGTTCGCGTACTGTCATAGTAATCCACCTTTCGACGATCGTCATACATGACGTTTTCCATTATGGCACCAAAACGTATGGCTTGAAAAATATCAGGTTCCGCTTCAAAGCTTAAATCAAGACATTTTGCATAACATCCACTTTCAAGATTGATGATACCTTCATCAGTCCAACCATGAGCATCATCACCGATTAACCTTCGATGCCAACTTCTTTTGTTCGGATCATTGGATAAAGTTGTTTTTCCACTACCCATGGGTCCTAAAAACAAAGCCACATCATTTTCTTTCCCCACATTGGCTGCACAATGCATTGTTAACACACCCTGCAATGGCAATCTGAAATTCATGAGAGAAAATATGGTTTTTTTCATCTCATCGCTGTTTTCAGTTCCTGCCAGCAAAATCACTTTGGATTCCAAATTCACCAGAATAAATGTTTTACTATTCAGTCCCATTTTTTCAAATTCATGCTCTTCGTAGCCACAAGCGTTAAATATAGTAAACTCAGGATTAAACCGTTCTAACTCCGCTTCTGTTGGCTGAACATAGATATTAAGAAAAAAATGTGCATGCCAAGCCTTTTTAGATACTATCCTAATGGGTATTCGATATTTACCTTCTCCACCACAGAACACATCGTGAACATATAATACATCTCCCGATAAATGCGTCAACACTCTGGCTTGCAATCGATCAAATATCTCAACGGTAATTTTTTTATTTCCCGATCCCCACCACATGTTTTCTGTGGTTGATACTTCATCGACAAAAAATTTATCAAGAGGCCGTCTTTCAGGGTATTTTTCAGTATTCACCATAACCGCCCCATTGGGGCCAAACTGAACCTCACCGTTTTTGTACTCATGTTCAACCAATTCTTGAACGGTTAAGTTTCGATAAACTTTTCCAAATCCTGAGAACTCAAAATGCTCAAGTCCATATGTTTTTTCTGTCATAAATGACTCCCGTAGATAAGATTGATTGTTAAGAGGATTTGAATAAAACCGGCTCAAAATTCATGATCCACAGTTTTGTTATTCAATATTCAACATAAATTCAACAGTCAACCACCTGCAATCAGTTATCTACTTGCCTATTTACCAAATTTATCTATCAATAAAGACTGAAAACTCATGGTTGAAAGCATGCCAATTTCGAGAATCCAAAAAAGAACCGTTCGTTTTATTCTTAACAAACAGACGTTTCCTCTTATCTATTTAATTGAATTATCCTTTTATTCATTTAGCATTGATTTCCCAAATAACAACCATTAATGGAAAAGTAGCCACCTGGTTATACGAAAATCGATATTAATGCCTGTTAAATAGCGGAATATTCGTAAGCAAAAAAACATTCTTTTATGGATCTCAACATAAAACATTAAGTTAATTATATTTTATTGGTTAACTTTTGTAAATTATTTTTTAAAGCCGGTAGATTTTGTTATGTAGCTAATTCATTCGATAAAAAGAATTAGGTATGTTATTTCTGAGCTTTACCCACATTTCTTCTAAAACTGTAACTCCTGTAAATCAAAAAATAGTTATCTTGCCGGAATTGGCAAAGTAAAAAAATTTGAATGTAAAACGAAGCATTAAATACTCACATTTTAGTTTTTTTATCCTATCTTAATGGCCACGGATTCTAAGTCAGTCAGCAAGCAAAATTTCAGTTATCCTGGGGGTGAGGCGAAGAACGGCAAAGGATCTTACGAAGGATCTCTCAGGACTAAAAACAAGAGATGTTATTGATTAACTGGGAACATGTTTGTTTCAAGTCCTGTGAAACCAGTAACAAAAAGATCTCTTTGAAAGCATGAAGATTCTTCAGGTCAACAGGGTTCCCATCAGAATGACACTGATCTTTGAAAAAATTTGACCAAGGATCGGCTCAAAAATTAATTTACATTCTGTATGCAAAATGTCCCGTGATTTTGGGACTTTTGCAAACAGATTATGGGAAGTTATTTTTGAGTCGCCCCTAAGGAAAGGCCAAATCCAACCCCTAAAACGTGTGTAACTGGTTTACTTACCAAAAGTGGCAAAAACTCAACAGGAGAATTGGATAAAGAAAAGCGAACCGATAATTCTATAAAAAAAGTTCGCTATAATATTGGGAGTTATTTGAGAGGTCAGGCTAAAAGAGAATGGATTCAGCCAACTCAATGGAAATGTGGATGATTTTGATGTGAATTTCTTGAATGCGATCGCTGGTTTTTCCGGGAACTACAATGGGAAGATCTACCAACTCCTTCAACTGACCACCATCCTTACCTAAAAGAGCAACAGTAAACATTCCTTTTTCACGAGCTGCACTAACTGCATTAATAATGTTGGGAGAATTACCCGAAGTTGATAACCCCAGCAACAGATCACCACTCCTTCCCACACCTTCAACATATCGAGAAAAGATGCTGTCAAATCCGTAGTCATTACCAGTACAAGTGATATGCGAAACATCAGCAATGGCAATGGCTGGCAGAGAAGTCCTATCGTTACGAAATCTACCGGTTAATTCCTCAGCAAAATGCATGGCATCACACATGCTCCCACCATTTCCGCAGGAAAGGATTTTATTGCCCGACTGAATAGTTTGTACAATTCTGTTCCCAAAAAAATTGACCGCCTCCAGATTTGCGTCCGAAGAACAAAATTCGTCCAGCAAAATCTGTGCTTCCTGAAAAGATGATTTAACAAGTACTGTCATTAATCATTCCTCACGATTTTTAAATGAAGATAGTAAATAATAGGTATAGCACCGACACCATCATAATAGTCCATAACTCCCTTTGATATCAGAATCAAAAAAAAACAAAAATGTCGATCCATTTAAAACATCAAATATAAAATTGGTCTTTAACCGACTTCAGGCTTTTTTTCTTCACCTTCAGAATTTGTTTTGGCCGGCAGTACCATCATAATGGCACCCAACACTAAAATTGCTATACCGGCAGCCATTGACAGCCACAACAAGAAACTTAACGGTCCTTTCATTAGAAAAATCAATAAAACACCCGCCGCTATGGCTACGATACCTTCTTTGTAACTTTTTCTAACCAACCAGCGATATAAACCGAAACCACACAGAGCCAATGGAGCAGCCCAATTTAAAATGCTGGATAAAAAAATCGTAATACCACCTGTCACAACCAGTTCTGCACCTCTGACTCTTCTGCTTTTATGTTTTTGTAAGAATTTCATATCCCTCCTGAAAAAAGGTGTTTTTGTTATTGCATGCCAATTGCTTTTCGAACCTCTTGCAATAGTGGAATAGCGATATTTCTGGCTTTTTTCGCTCCATCTGCGAGAATTTTATCGATCTGTTTTCGATCGGTCATCAATGATTCATATTTATCACGTCCATCGGCAACAGAAGAATCAATCATTTCAAACAATTCTTTTTTCAACTCACCATATCCCAATCCGCCTTCAATATACTGTTTTCTCACTATAAATGATCTGGCTTGGGAAGCAAAATGACTAAAAATTGAAAATAAGTTGCACTTATCTGGATCTTTGGACTCTTCAACCCCTTTTGAGTCGGTAACAATTTGATTGATAGCCTTTTTAAGTTGTTTGGGCGGCACATAGATAGGAATCACGTTATTGTAACTTTTGCTCATTTTTCGTCCGTCAATTCCCGGTATGGTTTTAACCTCTTCTTGGATTAAAACATCGGGAATGGTTAAAACTTCCCCATACGTCTGGTTAAACGCCTGAGCCATATCCCTTGTAATTTCCAGATGTTGTTTCTGATCCTGTCCTACCGGGACGACATTGGTGTTAAAAGCCAGTATATCGGCCGCCATCAGAACTGGATAATAATAAAGCCCACAATTCACGCCATCATCCGGATCATTACCCTTCTTTATATTTTTATCAACTGAGTCTTTGTAAGAATGTGCTCTGTTGAGTAATCCTTTTGGCGTCATACAAGACAAAATCCAAGCCAGCTCGAATACTTCGGGAATATCGGATTGCCGATAAAAAACCACTTCTTCAGGATTAAGCCCGGCTGCTAACCAAGTGGCCGCTATGTCATAAATCTGATCCTGCATCAGTTTTTTGTCTTTCACTGTTGTCAACGCATGATAATCGGCAATAAAATACCGAGCATCATGATCCTTGGTTAAATCAAGAGCTGGCAAGATAGCGCCCAATAGATTCCCGATATGAGGTTTGCCGGAAGATTTAATCCCGGTTAAAGCAATTTTCTTCATGGTTTATCTTTAATAATCTAATAAATAATTCAAAAATATCAATCCAGAAATCCCGGTACCGTACCATTCCGACGCAGGATCTTGATGAAATGATGTCCTGTATCCTTTCCGCTAACCTGATTTGTTAGCATTATTTCAGAAACAAGTAAATGATGGCAACTTCGTGTTTTGTATTTAAACCAATAGGCAGCTACTTTTTTTTGTAAATTTTCATATTTTCAGGTTTTTCTTTGTCCGAACCTCTTTACTAAATCCCTCTCAATCATTAGAATCCTGCCAATGTCTCTTGCTACAATACCGGTAAGAGAAAAAAGTTTAATGAGAAAATATCTTAAAAACCATTGAATTATTCCAGGAAATGGCGAAAATTCCCGATATACTGCAAGGTACCGATGGCATACGTGGTAGAATTACCAATAATAATGAATTAAATGATCTGACACCATTGGATTTTTACATCAAAAACAATCTACTGACCCCCTTCTTTTTTGAGTACTATACTTATGCATTCGCCAGCCTGCTTTTAAAAACAAGTTTTGCCCAAAAAGGCGATAACATCATTATCGGATGGGATCCCAGGGATCAAACCGGAGATTTTAATCAAGCCGCTATAAACGGTATCAGAAAAGCCGGGTTAAATGCTGTTAAAGTAGGAATTCTGCCAACACCTGCCATTCCTCTTTATATGCTCTTAAAAAAGGCTGCCGCCAGTGTTGTTCTAACTGCTTCTCACAATCCTTCAGATCAAAACGGCATAAAACTTTTTTTAGGATACACCGGACTAAAACTTCTCCCCCCGGACGATAAATTATTGACGAACATCATAAAAGATCAACACCGGTTAAATCTCCAGGAATTACAACTTGAAGGAAAACTGGAAGACGAATCAGAAGAAGCCAGACGTTTTTTTATTCAACTTAGCTTAGATCCGCGAAATTCCTGGGCGAACAATGTCGATTTCTCAGATACGATTCTGGTTTTAGACGCCTCCAAAGGGTCTGCAACCAGCATTATCAAAGAGGTGTTTTTATCGTTCTCATTTAAAAAACTGGTGATGACAAATCTTCAGGGAGATATTAATGAATCCTGCGGTGTCGCCGATATTGAGGGTGAAAAACGTATTCAAGCAGAAGATGTGATTAAATCCGGTTCTCGTTTTTATGCATACGAAGCCCTTAGAACCATGTTTGATCTCTCCAAATCTGAAAAAGATATTGCAACAGGAAAAATAAAACTCACCGCCTTGATTTTTGATGGTGATGCTGATCGGTGTTTTCGGTTAGACTATCACCCAGCAGGAGATGAATTACTGGTTTCATCGGGTGATCATTTGGGAATTCATCAGGCACAGTATCTTAAAACTCAACAAAGCATTGACACTACGGTTTTTATCAATACTGTAGAAAGCGATCTAAATACTGCTATAACCGCCAAAAAGATTGGATTTTTTCCCAAGTTAACCGGTGTCGGTGATAAATGGATATTGCTACAGGCAGTGTTAGATAAACTGAACGGGCTGATTTACAATGAATCATGTGACAATTTTGCAAAAAAGTTAAAAAAGGAAAGCAAAAAATCCGACATTTCAGGTATAATCATTTCAAAACTCTGGAAAGAATACTTGAATCAACAGATCCAACAAAACCCAAAGCCCCAATTCCAATTTTGTTTAGGAATCGAAGAATCCGGGCATAGTATTACACCAAGTTTTTTGAATACTGGAACAGAGACACTTCGTTGTTTCGCGGGTAGTGGGATCAAATCCGGAATCAATTCCATGGTGGCAATATCAACATTAAACAAAGAAAAAACGCCCGATCAATGGTTCGAAAACCTTTCCAATCCATTTCAAGCAGGCGTGAAAGATACATTTTATATCTATTATGTTAATAAAAACAAGATATTGCCCAAAACGGAATTTAGAGATATAATAAAAAACTTGATAAAACAACAGTTTTATAAAATCTTCCCATCAGGCTTTACACACAGTTTTGTAGAGTTTCAGGAGGAAAAATCTATGCTGTACTGCAGTATCCTGGAAAACCAGGACCAATGCGGAGCCGTATTTATACGCAATTCAGGCACGGAGGATAAAGCAGCTCTCTATCTCCGAGGTGAAAAAAGAATTCATTCCCGCCTCAAGCAGTTGAGCGTTGTCTTGCATCAAAAACTGTTAAACGGATTAAAAAACAGGGACAGTGACTTTGTAAAATTTGAAATCTCTCTCCTTTCATCAGTTCAAAAAGGAGAAACATTGGATCAACTATTTGCGTCCTTTCACGATTTACCGGTTGAACGCATACTCAAAGAAATTGAACTAAAAGAAGGATTGTTAACCAGAAAAAACGGCAAATTAATATTAACCGATAAAGGAATGCGGTTTTTATCCGACTGGTAATCATATTTTTCACAACTTCCAAATGCGGGTTATTTATAACAACAGACTCCAACTGATCGAACAATCGGGCTCCATTGATGAATTTTTTTTATATAGCTGGTAAATTCATTGCCCATAGGTCAGTACGACAAAATCCCGTTGGACTATTTAAAGTATTATCAAAATGTCTAGTTTAAAAAACCCAATATCACTACAATCTTATGCTTATCAATTAAGAAAAAAACTGATAAATGGCAGCTCATTAGAAAATCTGCTAGATTGTCATCAGAATCATCAGGAGTTTTTAGCCAAATTAGCCCCCATCATAAACAGCTCGCATTTGTCACCGGCTGATCGTTTTGCCTGGAAATTCATTCGTGAAATCAATATTTTAAATATCAGTTTCACACGGGAAGCCAACAACCGAATCTCGCATCTGGATATAATAGATTCGATGCCACAAAAAAAAGTAAATGTAACTTCGGGAGGTGTATATCAGAATCTGACAGATATCATAGACAAAGTTCAGGCTATCTGGTTCCCGGAAATGAATGATTCACCAAATGTGGTTTGGCTCAAACATTTTTCCACTCGAAAATTAGCACATTATTCATTTAAAAGAGATGAAATTGCTTTTTCATTGATTTTTGACTCACTGGAAGCACCACCGGAGATACTGAGTTACCTGGCCTACCATGAATTACTTCACCGTCAAGTAGGATTACAACAAGTCAACGGTCGAATATATACCCATACAAAAGAGTTTAAATCTCAAGAAATTCTTTTTCCCAATTCGGAAAAGATAGACAAAGAGATCGCTGAGTATATAATAAATACTGAGTAATATTAATAAAACCAATGGCCATATTATTGGGTTTATATTTTCAGTTTGATTCTCGATTTAGTTAACGTTCAACATAAAAAAGCAA
Organism: bacterium; assembly: GCA_041556995.1. Lineage (GTDB taxonomy): Bacteria > SAR324 > SAR324 > XYD2-FULL-50-16 > XYD2-FULL-50-16 > JAHJTV01. The sequence continues at coordinate 84,213 of JBFFHJ010000030.1, forward strand.
TTAATGATACTTGCTATTGAAACCTCATGTGATGATTCTGCCGTAGCTGTTTTGGATATGGATGGCAGGGTCATTACCAGTGAAATCTCCAGTCAAATCAGTTTGCATAAAAAATATGGCGGAATTGTTCCCGAACTGGCAAGTCGTAAGCATTTAACTACCCTCCCCCTGATCCTGCGGCATGTTTTTGATGAACATCAACTCAAGCTCAGTGATTTCAAAGCCATAGCAGTAACATACGCACCCGGTTTAATCGGTTCATTGTTGGTGGGAGTTGCTTATGCCAAATCATTGTCTTGGATTGCCGGTATCCCTTTGATTCCTGTAGATCACCTGGAAGGACATCTGCTGGCACCGTTTCTGGATCATCCAAATCTACATTTCCCCTATCTGGCCCTCATCGCATCCGGGGGACATACTCATTTAATAATCGCCAAAGGATTGGGCGATTATCAATTACTGGGAAAAACAATGGATGATGCTGCCGGTGAAGCTTATGACAAAGTTGCTAAAATGCTGGGATTCCAATATCCAGGAGGACCAGTAATTGAACAATTGGCTGCGGAGTGTAAAAAACCGACCATTCAATTCCCTGTTCCGCTAAAAGGGAAAAAAACATTGAATTTCAGTTTTTCGGGCCTCAAGACAGCAGTTCGAAACGAAGCCGTTAAACACGATGTGTATGTAGAAAAGAAAGAGCTAATCTCATATAATGATTTTAAGTCGTGGCCGAAAAACAAGAAAAAGGAAAAAATAAGGGACATTGCCGCCAGTTTTCAAAAAACCATGATCGAAATCATAACATCACGATTTAAAGAAACCTTAGTATTTACACGCCAGAATAAGATGATTTTGACCGGTGGTGTTGCAGCCAATAAAGGAATCAGACAAGGCCTGGAGAAGCTGGCAACTCAAAAGAAGGTACACTTTTTTTGCCCCAATGGAAATAACTGCACGGATAATGCAGCTATGATCGGTTATACTGCTTTGCAATATTATAAAAAAGGTTATCGGTTTGGAGGCAATTTCTTAAAATTGAATGCTTCTTCAAAAAGTCCTATCGGATTGATGGAGGTAACTATTTAATCTAATAAAATTCTTATATAATGTTCAGTGGGAGAGAAGCTATTTAACAGTGTGCAAGTAGTTACGCCACATCGATGTTTCATATCAAATATTCTGAATCTCACTGTGGTTTTTTTATCGAATGTCCTGCTACCATGCTAATTGGAAAGAATAATGCATTGACATAAAGCCCAAGTCAAAAGATAATTTGATCTTAAGATTGTATAAAACGGGAATGTATGGACATCCATATTTTCAGTAACCAACATAAATTATAGTTATGGAAAACGTAACCAACCAACCTTCCAAAAAAACCATCATCATGTGGGGAATTCCCATTGTAATCCTCATTTTTTTGATCATTCTCTTAATAATGGAACTCACTAGCGGTGATGACGCAGGGATGGATGCATCGTCAAGGACTGAAGAACCAATTATCCAGGCAACGAATGAACAAGAGGAAGGAGAAACGATTGCAGAACAGACTGCTGTATCGGATGAAACCCCCAAAATCGATTCTAATAACTATTCCGTAACATCAGAAACCATCGTTTCGAGCAATCAACCAATTGATAGTTCAGTCTCACGCCTGGGTGATGAAAGAGAAAGATCCTTTATCGTAGAAGAAGGTGATTCTTTATGGAAAATCGCTCAGAAAAAGGAAGTGTTGGGAGACGCTCGAAAATGGCAGACCATTCTGATCCAAAACCGGGAAAAGATCAATTACACCATTTTTTCAGAAGAAACAGGGCAATGGAAAGTAATGGTTGATGCCGGAAAACGGTTGGTATTTAAACCCAAGGAAAGTGGAAAAGCCAAAACCAGTTTTGACCGTACTCGCAAAAAAAGATATGCCGTTCAGTTAATGTCATTAAATGTGGATCAGCTGGAAAGGGCGGTAAACATAGTAAAATTCCTGATTAAAGACGGTTACCATGCTTATTTGTATAGAACCAGGGAAAAAATCAAATCGCCTAACAGCTCCAAAGCGCAATATTTTTACCGCATCCGTGTCGGGTTTTATGAAACCGAACGTGAGGCTTTAGATGTCGGCGAAGAGATTACTTATCAATATGAAGAGAAAGAAATCTTCCCTACTGACTACTGGGCAGTACTCCCAAGTTATAGTGAGCTTAATGGAGAGTTGATCGACTTTGGAATTCAGCGGAACAAGCCTTGGATTATCCAACTCGGTGTACAGAACAGCCGTCAGGAAGCCATCAACGATCTAAAAATCATCAGCACACTGGTTGATTTTTCTTATATCTCACAAAAGCAGAATTTAGCTGGCGATTTTGCTTATCGAATCCGCGTTGGATTTTTTGAAACCCAAAAAGAAGCCCAAAAAACACTCAGCAGACTGCAACGCAGCACACGAGACAAGTTCTACAACGCACAAATTCTCGAAATACGCCATGTTATGGAAACCGCTCCCGGCCAAAAAACCGGAGAAGCCAGCATCGAAAAAATCCTCTGAAATTATTCTAGGTCGAGATATTATCCTATAGCCGACATAGCTCATCCGGTAGAGCAGCACATTCGTAA
>JBFFHJ010000031.1:0-78275 GCA_041556995.1 bacterium
CCCCATGTTAAATATAACCAGCCCATTAAACTCACACCACCCATCGAATTTGTCAAAATTACCAAAGATGAAGAGGAAACCGAAGTGTCAAAATTCGGTTTTAAAAAGCTGGAATTCGATAAAATCTTTGGATTAGAGCACGAATTCCGCATCGATTCATCTGGTTTTGTTGATCTGTTTACACTAAAGCTGAAAGATCAAGGAAATTCATTGGATATATCTGTTGTCAATATCATGGGCAAAGTGGTGATCGGCAATGAAACACCCCTGTAAATTGTCGCAGACCGGAGGCAGCAGACTATTATGAAACAGGAAAACAGAATCATACAAGACGGGTTCACTCTGCTTGAAGTCATGGTAGCTTTTGCCCTACTGACGCTTCTTTTGACCGTTATTATCCAATCACAGGCGGAAATCAACTATTTTCTGAGAAAGACCAGTAAACTGGCCCTGGTGCACAAAGAAGTGATCAATGAGTTACTAAGAATTGAAAGAAGTTTTTCCGGTGAAATGATTGAATCCGGTGAAGGTACATTTGATGCGGAACACGTATTGGCCGGTAACAAGTGGCAGAAAGTAGTGACACAAGAGAATTTTATGGGGATTGTTCCGGTGATGAAAGTCACATATCGTATTATTTGGATACCTCCTGACGGCACCGGAGAACGCATGTTCGAATCATCAATTCTGGGTGAGGTGAAATGATATGAGAACCTCGTTTATCGGAAGACAAGACGGTTTTACCCTGTTTGAGTTGATGATCACACTGGCAATGTTTTCCGCTATAATGGGAATTCTGATGAATACATTTTTCTCATTTAGTCGGCAAAGTACCAGAATGGAGGCAATTCTGGAGCTTCGGCAGGAAACCCGGATTTTAGAGCGTATTTTGCGAGAGGATCTTCAGACCATTATATATTTAGATGAGTTTATGACTGATCCCAAGCAGGAGATGGATGATCGGAAAAGTGGCATCTTTTGTATCAATGAAACCTTGGGGGAGAAGGATGGCGATACTATTCACATGCATGTTAACCATGCCAGCAAATTTCACCGATCTCTTCCGTTTGATCTTGATCCAGAAATCCATGAAGTCAGTTATTATCTGGAGGAAACGGATAATGGTCAAGTACGCTTTCGTCGCAGGGAAGAGTATTATGTTGATCCTGATATTACTGCTGGTGATAGAAGCATTACCCATACCCTTTCTAATAATATGATCTCCTTTGATGTAAAGTTTTACAAAAGTGGCGAAACCGAACCGCAGGAAGATTGGGATTCCAGTAAACATAATGAAACAAAGGTAATTAACGATAAAATTCCTTCGGGAATTGAGGTCACCTTGGAATTAAAAACAGAATCCGGTGAAACCATGGAATCTAAATTTCAGGTGAATCTGCACCCGGATATGGGAACATTGGCGAGTTGGAAATGAAAAAAAGTGTCAGAAACCTAACCACTCAAGGTATTGCGCTGTTAATGTCCCTTTCCGTCATATTAGTGCTTACCATCGCCCTGATGAAGACGTTTGAAAGTCGTACTGTTGAGACCGCCCACTTGGTGAATAATAATCAAAGATTTCAGTCTGAAACGCTTTCACGTTCGGTTTTTAGAGCCATCTTGATTGCCATCAAAACAAAAGGACTTATTTACATCGTTAAGAACAAATCTTATTGGGAGGGAATTCCACTTCCCTTACAGGAACAGCAATATTGCCAGATAACCGACGTTAAACCCATTGATCACCGGTTTAATATCAACAAAAGATTTCGTAATGACGATCCGAGAGCCGAAATGTTGGTGAATATAGTGAACATATATCGGAAAACTAATAATTCTTTGACAGAAGACTTGCTTCTTGATGAGATTTATCCGTTTTTAAGCGCTGTAAATGACTGGATTGATAGTGATATCGAACAGGATAGTGTTTTCATGTTCGATTACGAAGACTATGCCGGTGTGGAGCCTGAATTTGAGGTTAAAAATCGAGGATTTGACCGGTTATCTGAAATAAAGGCCTTACCTCCATTTCAGGAATTAGGGATTTCGTTTAATGACATTAAAGATCAATTTCGTATTTTTTCAGGGGATGAATTTATCGATATCAACTTGGCGGAAGAGGATGAAATAATATCATTTCTCGAAAGATACAAGGACCTGGACACTTATCCCAATGTTTACAACAACTCCAAAAGTCTGGTTGATATTATTACTAACAGGGATAAGGAACAAAGCGAAGAAAATGGTGGTATGTCAGGATTCCTTGATCCCCAACCACGATTCTCTCCTCCATTGTATAGTCGAGGTAAGAGTTCCTGGGAACAGACATTAGCTGCTGAAGGAATAACCTTGGAACGCGCGGAAAAAGACCTTTTCCAAGCGGTAACCAACCATTTATTTATTAGCTTTTCTATAACGGTGGAAAACACTACTGTTATCACCGACGCCGTTATCAAGCTTAGTTATAAAAACTCATCCAGCACGGATATCAAAAGTATTGAAATCCTATCCTATGTCTTGCGGTGATTATAGAAGTTTTTTAGATTGAAAAAGCAGCTGAATCCGATAATCAACTGCTTTTGGTGTTACCGGTGGGAACTATTTGTTTTGCTTCAGCAGAGCTTCAAAATCCAAATCCTGATTGCTGACTGTTTGGGGTTTTTGTTCAGTTTTTTCGACTCTTTCCTTGTAATCATCCATATCAATTTCCGGCTTTTTCGACGGACCTTTCAGCTTTTTCTGGGTGTGAATATTCCCCCCGTCCATAGCTACAAATTCGGTTTTTTCCATAGACAATTCAATATGAAAGGAATGTCCTTCGATTTTAAAAGCCAGTTTTCGACACAGATCTTTGTCGAATTCCGGTGTATCGATGGTTAGAATGATTGATGTCGTCAGGGCGATGGCTTTGGGTTGTGTGTTAGTCGCCACCAAGTCGTATTGTTCTTCAATACGACGGCGAAAGGTACCGATGATCTGGTTAATTATCTCGCCGATACTGTCGACAACTTCATCTGCTGTATATTCCGAGGCCAACTCTTCTTCCGGGATACCCATGTGGATCATCTGTTGTTTATATACGGACATGGCAGCTTCGGCAGTGAAGTTTATTATCATCAAACCGGAATAGTCGCCGTTAAAAAGCACAAAACAACCAATGTCGGGTCTCAGATGGATAACCGGCACTTTTTGAATGGTTTTTGCGAAGACAACATCTTTTCCGGTGGCCGATTCCAGGACATCTTTGGCACAATGGCACATGATTCTGGAAACAGCGTTCAGAGTAGTAGTCGATTTTACCGTCATAAGTCGTGATTATTTGATTGAGTGTCAAAAAAGTTGGAAATAGGGTGAAATGACGAAAGGTTACCATCGATGTGGAAAAATTCCTAAGCGACCTTTTTACCCGGGGTTATCCACGGTTTTTAAGTATAGATTCAGGTATTCTATCAAAAATGAAAAATAATTTCTATTGCTTTTTATCTTTGAGAAATCTTTTTTCCGGTTCATGACGAAACTCAGAGACAATTAGACCTAATTTATTAATTTCTTTAATGGGGAGTTTGTCCATTAATTTTGCTACTTCGCCTGGATATGGTGGGATCTGGCAACCAGCTGCAAGGTGAAGTCTTTCAATATAAGTTTCTTCAGATTGTTTCAGAGCTATCAGGGCATTATCTAAGGATTTGGAGATGAGCTTTCGAAGTCTGGATTCCCTGTTTTGTTCAAGGAGTTCGTTGATTCGCCTTAAGTTGAACTGTGTGATAGTGTATTCTGCTCGCAAGTCAATCTGGACTTCTACTTCTTCAATCATGCTGTTGCATTTATGGGTTCTTCCCTGAGGTGCAACGATTTCCGTATATTCCAGTGTTTTGCATTTAGGACAATGCAGCCAGACCAGAACACCTGGATAAGGTTTTTCTGCTTTTTCCTTATTTTTCTTTTCTCGAAAAGCGTTCAGGGAAATTGTCTTTGGACCGGACATTTTTGGTTATAGCGTAAAAATCAATGTAATGAATTCAGATGGAAACAGAACTTTCAGGTTGACCGTGAAATAATGTATGGCTGATATTGTTTCTTACCTAAAATGATATTGTTTCCAGGAATACGTTAAGCAAAAATCACCTGTAGGATAATGACGGCTGCCACGGCAAAACATCCTTCCAAAAGAGCAACTCCCCAGTTTTTATCCTTATGAATCTCTTCATCCAGTTTTTCCATTGGAATTATTATTCGATCCATTACAAATCGGAAAAACGCCATGACTGTGCTTCCTAAGATGAACCAGACAGCAAAAAACAATAGCGAATAGGATGCTCGCAGGGGGATAGCCAATAATATACCCACTGCTACCAGGTTGAAAGCCAGCGACATACCCGCAGCGGCGTTTCCCTCTTGAATTTCCTGATGAAAGTCATACTTGGTAACTGTTTGATATAAAAGGCTGAACAAATAAAAAGCGAGTTGGGCCAGGAGAAAATAAAACAGGGTCAAGGCAATATCATATACCCAGCCGATGGATTCCCCTAGGATGATGCTGCGGATAATCATGGCACTTCCCAGGTAGCTGCCGGCTACTGCAACGCCAACTCCAACATTTTCTTTTTCCAACAACTCCTGTTTGTTATCGAAACGGCGTAGTATCAAACGATCGTTCATTTTTCCGGCCAGATTTAACAGAAGTATGCCGATAAGCCCCCAAACACTAACTTCTATTAATTCCATCCATAAGGACTGGTATACTCCATTCAGCGCGCCTTCTAGAATAGTGGCCACACCTGCCAAATAGCCAACGAAGGCAATAGCGATTGCCTTATTGTCTGATTTTACAAGCTCGTGTTCCAGAGAGTAGCTGGTGAAAACATCAAAAAGTTTTTTGCTGATCCACATCAGAACCAAAATCAACAAAACTAAAAGAAGATTGGGTAAATAACTGAGCGATTCAATCCCCTCAAGGCTTATAAATTCATATGCTATTTCTTCCATGGGTTGCCATTTAGGTGTTTCTAAAAAGACTGGGGGTTAAAATAAATTACTGATAGACCTTTTTGCATTAAAACCTTAACCATTTTAAAAGTCAAGCCATCATTGTATAATGTGAATACCCGGGAAATATTACTATTCTCAACACTTAAGAGGCTGTAACTATTATCAGTTTAAGGGCAAAACAAATTGAGACCAATTAAGAGTTGAAAGTTGGGTAAGATGAGTGAATAATTAATGCTTATGCAATATTCCGTACGCCTGAATTTCGCCGGGTGTGCTTAATCGTGCTACCTGTTTTCATCATGCAAAAGGATTGCGGTGCATCCCAACCATTTATACCTGGGTATATTCAAATCCGTAAAGCTAGCGAACATAATCTAAAAGAGATTGATATTGATCTTCCCAGGAATCAACTGATTGTTATCACAGGCCTATCCGGCAGCGGGAAATCGTCTTTGGCATTTGATACCATCTATGCAGAAGGTCAACGTCGATATGTTGAATCATTGTCTACATATGCCCGCCAATTTTTGGATCAATTGCAGAAACCGATGGTTGAATCCATTGAAGGTTTAACACCCACCATTTCCATAGAACAGAGAACCGGCAAGGCAACACCAAGATCAACAGTAGCAACCACTACCGAGATCTATGATTATTTGCGGATTTTGTTTGCACGAGCCGGCGTTCCCTATTGCCATGTTTGTGGCAAACCGATTGATTCTCAATCGGCCGAAGATATTGTCAATCACCTATTGACATTTTCTTCCGGGACTCGGCTGTATATCTTGGCGCCGCTGGTGAGGGGCAAAAAGGGTGAACACAAAGAAGCCTTGGATTATGTTAAACGCGAAGGTTTTACTCGCTTGAGAATCAATGGTGAGATACTTTTGGTTGATGAAGTTAAACCTTTGAACAAAAACAAAAAACATTTTATCGAAGCGGTGATTGACCGGATTGTTATTCGTGACGATATAAGAACACGTTTGACAGATTCAGTTGAAACGGCGTTAAAATTGGGTGATGGACTGTTGATCGCCCTTTTGGAAAATAAAACATCAAGTGAAGTTCTGGAAGAGAGTTTTAGTGAGAAATTTGCCTGTTCGGAGCATGGATCAGTATTGGAAGAGCTATCGCCACGGGCGTTTTCATTTAACAGTCCGTTTGGTTCGTGCCTCAGCTGTTCCGGTCTTGGCACATTAATGGAACCAGCGGAAGAATTGGTGATTCCCGATCCCTACCTGAGTTTGAGAGATGGAGCACTAAAAGCATGGAAACGTTGCGGCTCCGGTTTTGGCGGTTTTTATAGAAGCTCTGTTCGTCGTCTGGCCGGGTATTTTGGTATATCCGAGGATACTCCCTGGATCGATTTACCAGGGGATGTTCGGCAACAGATATTATATGGAACGGATAAAAACTCGGGAACTGGTTATAATTATGAAGGTGTCATTCCCAATCTCAAACGCCGCTTTATACAAACCGATTCCGATTCGCAAAAAGATAAAATCCATGAATTTATGACATCCCTGCCGTGTACCGCATGCCAGGGGCAACGGTTGAAGCCTGAAATGCTGGCAGTGAAGATTGCTGATCTGAATATCTCTCAGATAACAGAGATGACCATTGAACAAGCAGTCACGTTTTTCTCCAACCTGAATCTGGAAAAGGAAAAACAACAAATCGCCCAGCCTGTTAAAAAAGCAGTTTTGGAGCGGTTGGGGTTTCTACAGAATGTCGGCCTGGGTTACCTGACATTGAATCGTGCCACCAATTCCCTTTCAGGCGGTGAAGCACAGCGAATTCGACTGGCTAGCCAGGTTGGGGCCAAACTGGTGGGAGTCACTTATGTTCTAGACGAACCGACAATTGGATTGCATCAGCGTGATAATGCCCGGTTGTTAAAGACATTGGTGCAGTTAAAGGATTTGGGGAATACAGTAATCGTTGTGGAACACGACGAAGAGGTGATTCGTCGTGCAGATTACCTGGTGGATATGGGTCCGGGAGCGGGAAAACACGGAGGTCGCGTCGTAGTGCAAGGGAATCCCGAGGAGGTACTGAAGTGTCCTGATTCTTTAACATCAAAATACCTGCGGGGAGATCGAAGCATTGAAACTCCTGAAAATCGACGGGTTATCAAGGTCAATCAATTCATAACCGTAGAAAAAGCCGAGGCTAATAATTTAAAGAAGATAACGGTTAAATTTCCTCTGGGAGCATTGATATGTGTTACCGGTGTTTCGGGTTCGGGGAAATCGAGTTTGGTGAACGAATGCCTGTTAAAGGGCATCCAAAAGGAATTCGGTAATGCCAAAGTGTTGCCCGGCAAATATTCAAAAATAAAAGGAATCAATAACATCGATAAAATTATCAATATCGACCAATCCCCCATTGGACGAACATCCAGGTCGAATCCCGCCACTTACACCGGTATATTTGATGGTATCCGAAAGATTTTTTCTATGGTTCCGGAAGCAAAAATAAGAGGGTATAATCAGGGCCGATTTTCTTTCAATGTAAAGGGCGGTCGTTGCGAGGCATGTCAGGGGCAAGGGGTAAAAGTGATCGAAATGCATTTTTTACCTGATGTTCATGTCCCCTGTGAGGTCTGTAAAGGAGCTCGATATAACAGGGAAACTCTTCAGATTAAGTTTCGAGGTCGAAATATAGCCGAGATATTGGAAATGCCGGTGGAAGAAGCCTGTGTTTTTTTTAAAAATCATCAAAAAATCCATGCCGGTTTAAAAACCCTGTTGGAAGTGGGACTGGGTTATATTCAACTGGGACAATCTTCTCCTACGCTTTCCGGAGGTGAGGCACAACGGATAAAACTGGCATCGGAATTGAGTAAACGATCCACTGGCCAGACCTTTTATATCCTGGATGAACCTACAACCGGGCTTCATTTTCATGATATCGAGAAATTGATGCAGGTTTTACAGCGACTGGTGGACTTGGGTAATACGATTGTGATAATAGAACACAATTTGGATGTGATAAAAAATGCAGATTGGATTCTTGATTTGGGACCCGAAGGAGGCGATAAGGGTGGCAAACTGGTGGCGGAAGGTTCGCCGGAATTGGTGGCTGAATCTAAAAAAAGCTATACTGGAAAGTACTTGAAAAAAGCACTGAATTATTCCAAAAATTAGAATTTCCATCTTTTTCAGAATGAACAAGAGAATGGTTTTACAGTTTTTTTATTCACATTGTAAAATTTATAACTGGTGGAATAATTCGTAACCTGTTTTACTATTATATGGACTTTAAAAAAGATCATTTTAACAACTCAAATCCTAGCTAAAATAGTATGAAAACAAAATTGATTTTTATCACCGGTGGTGTTGTTTCTTCGTTGGGGAAAGGCATTGCAGCTGCATCCATAGGGGCAATTCTTGAATCCAGGGGTTTAAAACTAACCATTGTGAAATTGGACCCTTACATTAATGTTGATCCGGGAACGATGAGTCCGTTTCAACATGGTGAGGTTTTCGTAACTGAAGACGGTTATGAGGCTGACCTGGATTTGGGACATTATGAACGATATACCAATATCATTACCAGCAGTACTTCAAACTTTACTACCGGCCAGATTTATGATTCCGTTATTCAAAAGGAACGACGGGGTGAATATTTGGGAAAAACTGTTCAGGTGATTCCCCATATTACCAACCAGATCAAGGAAAATATCTATAAAGCAGTTGACGGTCTGGATGTGGCGCTGATCGAGATCGGCGGAACTGTGGGAGATATCGAATCGTTACCGTTTTTGGAAGCTATTCGCCAAGTAGGTCACGAGCTGAAGGGTAACCAGGTGATTTATATTCACTTAACTTATGTTCCCTATATTCAAGCAGCTGAGGAACTAAAAACAAAACCGACTCAGCATAGTGTTACAAAGTTACGGGAAATCGGGATACAGCCGGATATTCTGCTTTGTCGGACGGATCGTGATTTGAGTGATGAACTAAGAGATAAAATCGCCCTTTTTACTAATGTCACCCGTGATGCAGTGATACAAGCTAAAGATGCGGATATTGTTTACGAAGTACCGCTTAATTTTCACGACGAAGGTCTGGATGATAAAATCGTAGAGCTTCTCCAGCTTTGGACCAAACGATCCGATCTCCAAAAATGGGCTGATATCGTCTATTCCAGCAAACATCCCAAGGATGAAGTTGTTATCGGTGTGGTTGGTAAATATGTAAATTTGCGTGATTCATATAAAAGTTTGCACGAGGCTTTGGAACATGCCGGTATTTCTCTAAACCTGAAGGTAGTTATCAAATACATTGATTCGGAAAAAATTTCTGAACAGCTTGATGAGTTTCCATGGAAAGGCTATGACGGATTTCTTATCCCAGGTGGATTTGGAGAGCGCGGGATTGAAGGTAAAATTGATATGATTCGTTATGCCAGGGAAAATAAGATTCCCTTTTTCGGTATCTGTCTGGGGCTACAGATGGCGGTTATCGAATATGCCAGGAACATTCTCGGTTTAAAGAATGCCAACACTACCGAAGTCGACCAGAATACACCAGACAATGTTATTGACCTCATGAGTGAACAGAAGAACGTTAAGGACATGGGGGGAACTATGAGACTGGGGGCCTACCCGGCCAAGTTGCTGGCAGATACGAAAATAGCTGAGATTTACGGCACTACTGATATTTCAGAAAGGCATCGGCACCGGTACGAAGTTAATAATAAATATGTTCCCATGCTGGCTGAAAAAGGTTTGATCTTTTCCGGCAAGAATGAAAAATTGAACTTAGTGGAAACAATTGAAATAAAAGATCATCCATGGTTTATTGGCGTGCAGTATCACCCTGAGTTCAAATCAAAACCAACAAATGTGCATCCGCTGTTTTACACCTTTGTTGAAGCCTCTTACAAGAATAAAAAATAGAAGGAGCCAATCAAATAGAACCGGTTTTAGTTCGACATTGATAATGGCTGTTGATTTCTGCCATCCAAGCACTGACCTGGTGTTCATTGGGATAATTGTCCGGGTGGTATTTTTTTATCAGGTTACGATAGACGGTTTTTAAATTACCAAATCGACTGGAGTTTTTTAATATACCCAGATCCCTTTCGAATTCCTGTTGTGACGGTGGTAAAACCGCTTGCTTATTATATGATTTCGTATTTTTTGGGGGAATCTGCCTCACATCGATATGATCTATAAGATTGGAGTGTTTATCTGAAGGGGCCTGAAAACTATTTATAGTAGTATTGTTCTTCTTAGTGGATATATCTGGTACTTTTTTTCGGGGGCTTTTAACAGGATTTTCGGCCGGATCCAGGGTTTTGAATTCCCTGCCAAGAAAAACGGTTTGTTCCTTGCCATTAATCTTGAATATGGCATGCCAAAATGGACCATGCCCTTTACCTTGTGAACAGGCTGTACATTCAGGATTTTTACAGAAAATGTGTTTCAATGAATAGATCATTGAGCTGTTTTCACTTTCAATGTCCATAATCGGCCTCGTTTCATCCTTAAAGTTGATTTTTACAGTTTGCTGTCAATATGTTTACTAAAAAAGTTGTTATTTTATTATTCATCGGTGTCTTTTTTTTGTTTCAACAAGTGTTCGCTACCGATACTTTTGTTATTAAAGGGAAAGTTACAGGCGCTAACGGTGATCCTGCTAGCAACGTTTCAATCGCTCTAATGGAAATTTCAATGAGTGATCGTCCCTCCATAAAACTGATTCAAACTATTCAAACGAATTCTGATGGAAGTTATGCCATTTCGGTCGATTCTCCAAAGGAAAGGACGTTTTTTAGAATTACGTCACGACAGCAGGGACAATCGATTGGATCTGAACCGGCGCGGTTTAAACCGGGAGAATCCACATTGATCATTGACCTGAGGTTTCCTAAAGTGATTAATAATATTGAATTAATAGATTTCACAAAGCAGGTTTTAATTTTTGAATCTCTGAATGAGACGATACGCATTACTGAGCTTATCTCTTTTTTCAATAAATCCGACGATTTGATTGATGCAAAAAGAATTCCTTTTAAAAGACCCATCCCTGAATCGGCGGTTAATACCGGAGTTATCGAAAAACAGGATGGGATTGATATTTCCTTTAGTCGTGGAGAGATGGAGCTGAGTTTTATAGTTCCACCGGGGGCACATCAGATCTTTTTCAGTTACGAAATTCCCGTTACCGGTAGTCATCTGAATTTTATCGGTTACACCTTTCCCAATACCAATGAAATAGAAATTGCCACCTTGACCGGGGGATTAGGTATCCGGTTTGACATGAAAAACGCTGGAATCGGGCATCGATTGGTTGAAGAGAAAAAAAACGTGGGAGGACAAATATACCATTCAACAACCAAAACCTTAAAAGAAGGTGATACTATAGTTCCCATTTATATTGATCTCCCGTTTTCCAAGAAACGACTGGTTTATCCTGCGATGGGACTTTTTATTATGCTCATGTCAGGATTGGTCATTTATTTAAAGAAAAAGCCGACGTTACAGACTTAGTATATTGTATGAAAACGAGTCCTTCATCCTACTTTAAAAACTCGTCACATCGTTTCTATGGAGCTATCACAGCGCTGGTCATGCTAACACTGTATGAGATCTTCATTATCTGGGAAGCTCCCTCGGGTGTAATGATCAGAAACGCTCCGGAAGCATGGTTGAGATCGATATTAAATGTTCTGGGCATTTCACATTATCACATCAGCTTTTTGATGCTCGGTGTATCATTAGTGGCCATTCCAGTTTTTTATGAGCCATCAGTAGTGCTGAGAAAAAGGATCGTGGTACTGATGATTGCTGAATCCCTCTTTTGGGGGGCTATTTCCGGGATTTTGATTAATCTGGTCATTGCTAACCTGTTTTTTATGACAGGCTCTGTTTCAGGCTCTTTGATTGGCGATCTGGGGCTGGCCATTGGGGCTGGATTGTTCGAAGAATTGCTGTTTAGAGTGGTGTTAACCACCATCCTTATAAAAATTGGGTCAAAGATTTTTAAACAAAAGTGGTTGTCTGCTTTGACAGCCATCCTGGTGGCGTCTTTCCTATTCTCCTTAGCCCATTATGTTGGAAACTTGGCTGATAATTTTGAATTATATTCGTTTATGTTTCGGTTTTTTGCCGGCATATGGTTCACTACCCTGTATTCAGTCAGAGGATTCTCCGTAGTATGCATGACACATGCGTTTTATGACATTTTTGTCATGGTTTTGTGAAATATATCCGGCTTGGATGTCCCAAATTAGGTTGGGCGATACTTCTTGTTTGAAAATAACGGGTTTTAAACTCTATTGTGAATGACACTGGGGCGCTATCTATGATGTGCCGAAACGTCCGTTGACTATCTTCTATAAAGATAGCAGAATCCTAGGATTGGTTTGCATAAAAAAGCGCTGAACGTGATGTTTTTATTAGATGCCTTGCCGCCGGGGTTTATTGAAGACAAGCATGACGGCAGGTTTAAACATAATGTCTATTATTTTTTTAAGGATTAGCTAAAGCTGAGAAATAATTATGAAACGACTATCGAAATTATTATTAACCAGTATTTTGTTGCTGTTTTCTTGTTCTGTTGTTGCTCAAACAAAGATGAAGGTTGCCTATGTAAACATGAATCAGGCGATTAATGAATCTAATGAAGGGAGGCGGTCTAAGAAATTCCTTGAAGCACAGTTTGCACAATCAAAAAAGCAGCTGGCGGAAAAGAAAAAAGAGATAGAGAAAAAAGAAGCTGAATTGGTGGAAAGCCTGATGTTGAGTGAGGCAGCCAAAGCCGAAAAGAAAAAGGAGATTGAAATGCTGAAACAATCCCTGATGCAAGAGGCTCAAAAGGAACAGAACGCATTTCGCAAGGATGAAAATCGTCATACTGCAAAAATTTTCGAAGATCTGATTGCCGTGATTAAAAAGATATCTGAACAGGATAAATATGATCTGGTTCTGGAATTCAACATCAAACAAACCATTTTGTATTCCAAGTACGACATGGTGAACATCACTAAAAAGGTGATCGAAGAGTATAATAAAATTCAATCATTGAATAAATAATTGTCATTTTATGTCAGATCGTTGTTTTGTGGACATGGATGAATCTACATAATCGTCGCGGATAGCAAGGAAAACGACCTGCTTATTCACGAGTTAAAAGGAGTCTGCATGGTACTTGATATGCTGCAGATTAAGGAGCGACTGAAGCATCGGTATCCGTTTCTGCTAATAGACCGAGTGTTGGAATTGGAAGAGGGGGTAAAATGTACCGCCTTAAAAAATGTGACCTATAACGAACCCTATTTTCAGGGACACTTTCCGGAAAGCCCTATTATGCCAGGAGTAATGATTGTTGAGGCAATGGCACAGACTGGAGGTATTGCCGGTTATAAGCTGTATGATAAAGCTGATAAAGACATTACATTTTTTGCCGGTTTAGACAAAGTCAAATTTAAAAAGCCGGTGGTTCCTGGTGATCAGCTGATTCTTAAATCTGAATTTATCAAACGAAAATTGAATATTTGGGTCATGAAAGGTGAAGCTTTTGTGGATGGCAAACTGGTAGCTAAGGCGGAATTCAAGTTGGCAACAGTTTCCCTGCCGGACAAAGACCAACTAGACTGATTTTTTTAGAATGTCCAAAGTTCTTTAGATTGGAACCAAAGATTACACCGATTTTACTGATTTTTAAGATATACCAATTATCCAGTTTCCGGTTTTTTATGGTGAAAGAACAAAGAACTGGTGAAACTAATACATCTACAGCAGAGAGACATTGTTAAAAAGAACAAGCGCCAACGTTCAGACTAGATTTGTTTAATATGGATATTTTGATTCCATTGATAGTACAAATCTGTATCATCTGTGAAATCTGTGGTTTCTATTGACATGATTAACATATATTAACTAATGATTCATAAAACAGCCATTGTCGATCCGGGTGCGAAGCTGCATGAAGGCGTATCCGTCGGTGCCTATTCCATAATTGGTCCGGGTGTCGAAATCGGCGAAAAAACGGAAATACGCCATCATGTTGTGATTGAAGGTCCCACCAAAATCGGCCCTGAGTGCCGAATATTCCCTTTTGCCTCCATCGGATTAGAGCCTCAGGATAAAAAATTCCATGGTGAAACATCCTATCTTGAAATCGGTTGTAACAATACTATCAGAGAATATGTAACTATTAACCGAGGTACCGAAGCCGGTGGTGGCATTACCAAAATAGGTGACCGGGCCTGGATCATGGCGTATTGTCATATTGCTCACGACTGTCTGGTGGGAAATGATGTGACAATGTCCAATGGTACAACCTTTGGTGGGCATGTTGTGATAAAGGATTTTGCCACTTTGGGTGGATTGACCGGTATTCACCAGTTTTGTCGTGTCGGTGAATATGCTATTACCGGCGCACAAAGTATGATTACTCAAGATGTGGTTCCCTATTCCATTGTGGCAGGAAATCGAGCAAAAATGGCCGGTGTCAATTATATTGGTTTGGATCGCAGAGGATTTGCTTCCGAAGAGATTGATCTGATTAACCAGGCGTATAAGATTTTTTTCAAAACCGGTTTGACAAAAGATGCTGCCTTAAGTCAATTAAAAAGTGAGTTTCCATCATCCAAAACTATTGATATGTTTGTATCTTTTATTGAAACTTCGGAAAGAGGTGTTTGCCGCTAAATTCAGCACGCCGATTTTGTTACTTTTTGGTGATAATTATAATATGGATAAAGTGAATGTTGCCGTTATTGGGTACGGATATTGGGGTCCCAACTTGGTCAGGAATTTTTCGTGGCTGGAGACCACACAAGTAAAATATGTATGTGATGTCGATCAGGGACGATTGGACAAAGTGAGAGGTCTTTTCCCCAATGTTGAGATTACCACTGTTGATTATCAACAAATATTAGAGGACCCATCGATATCGGCCATTGCCATTGCTACACCTGTGAATACACACTATTCAGTAGCCAAAGCAGCGCTACAGGCGGGAAAACATGTGCTGATAGAAAAGCCTATGACCGACGATGTGAAAAAAGCCCAGGAGCTTGTGGCTTTGGGCAAAGATCGTAATTTGACAGTAATGGTTGATCATACTTTCCTGTATACGGGAGCGGTGAAAAAAATTAAGGAACTGGTTGAATCCAAGCAGATTGGGGAGGTGTTCTATTTTGATTCTGTTAGGGTAAATCTGGGATTGTTTCAAAACGATGTCAATGTTATTTGGGATTTAGCACCGCATGATCTGTCAATTATGCGATACATTATTGAAAAACAGCCAGTTAGCGTAAGCGCTATTGGTGTTTCCCATGTAAAAGATAATCTGGAGAATATCGCCTATATGACGGTTTTTTATGAAGATTCCACCTTTGCTCATTTTAACATGAATTGGCTATCTCCTATTAAGGTTCGGCAGATTCTGATTGGCGGTTCGGAAAAAATGATTGTTTACAACGACATGGAGAATACAGAAAAAATCAAAGTATATGATTCGGGAGTGGAAATTAAACCGGGTGATAAAGATGCGCTTTATAAAACGCTGATTCAATATCGAACCGGGGATATGTTTGCGCCTAAGTTGGATCAAACCGAAGCGTTGCAGACCGAATGCCGACATTTTGTAGATTGCATAAAAAACGGAAATCAACCCATCAGCGACGGTAATTTTGGTGTTGATATTGTAAAAATGCTGGCGGCCGCCCAGTTATCCATTGATCAACAAGGAAGAAACATCCCTCTGGACACTCTATGATAAAGCTACTTATTTTTCCCGATATTCTGCTACAAGCCATCTCACAAAAAGATAGTCCGGCACTGAAGTTGCTTGAGCGGTGTAAAAATGACTTTTATATTCAAGCCTGGACAATGGCTGATTCAATCCAGGTGTTGGCCAACCAGGGTGAATCGCCTCAAGAGATTGATTCGATTCTGGAAGGCATCTCACAGATTCCAGTAAACGCAAGTTTGAACAAAGAAGCCGTTCAGTCATCATATGGTTATTCGATAGGTTTGGCGCTGGCTGCTACAAAAATGTTTAAAATCTCCTACCTGGTGAGTGAAAATATCACTGAAAAACCACTGGAAGCAGAGATACTGAATTGTCAACAGGTTTTGGATCTGGATTCAGATGAAATATCAGGTCAGGTGGACTTTTTAAATCTTAGCCTGGCACTTCATCCGATTTTTGATCGAGTGGACGGCTGGTTCATGGAAATAATCCAGAATACTGCGTTTGCGGGTGGCGATCATGTTAACCAATTTGAGCAGGAATTTGCCGAGTTTTGTGGTGTGAAGCATATTATCGGTGTGGCAAACGGAACCGATGCACTATTATTTGCTTTGTTAGCCATGGGAATCGGTGCAGGGGACGAAGTGATCACGGTTCCCAACACTTTTATTGCGACGACAGAAGCTATTTTGCAGGCTGGAGCAAAACCGGTGTTTGTAGATGTTTTGCCAGACAGTTATAACATCAATCCAGATCTGATTGAAGAAAAAATCACCCAAAAGACTAAAGCTATCATTCCGGTTCATTTATACGGTCAAGTAGCTGATATGGATCGGATTCTTACGATTGCGAAAACCCATGATTTAAAGGTTCTGGAAGATTCATGTCAGGCTCATGGGGCTATTTATAAAGGAAAAAGAGCCGGATCTTTGGGAGATGCAGCTGCTTTCAGCATGTACCCCGGGAAAAATATGGGAGCATACGGCGAAGCAGGCTGTGTGGCTACTAATGATGATAAAGTTGCTGATACGATTCGTTGTTTAAAAGACCACGGGCAATACAAAAAATACTATCACCGAATGGATGGTTACAATGGCCGTATGGATAATCTGCAAGCAGCGGCATTAAGAGGTAAAATTCCATTTCTGGATATGTGGAATGAGAAACGACGTCAATTGGCTAAACTATATGCAGAACAATTAATGGATGTGCCGGAAGTGACTTTGCCTGTTGTTTCCGATTATAGTGCTCATGTGTTTCATATATTTGTCATTTTGGTAAAGGAGGCTCAAAAACTGGTTGATTATCTGAAACAAAAGGAAATTTACACCGCTTTTCATTATCCTATTCCGCTTCATCTCCAAGAGACTTACAGCGCTTGGGGGGAGGGAAAAGGTAGTTATCCTGTTTCCGAACGATGTGCCGAGCAATTGATAAGCCTACCCATGTTTCCAGAGTTAAATGGAGCCCGGGTGAAAAGGGTATGTCATGAAATCAAGGCGTTTTTTGACCAGTGTTAACGCTGAATCCTTCATGCATTTATAATATAAAATAGATGAGAAAATTATTGATCATTGCCGGAGAAGCGTCAGGTGATCTTCACGGGGGGAACGTCCTTCTTGAATTAATTAAATATCGTCCGGATCTGGAAATTTTCGGAACCGGTGGCGATTTGATTGCCAAAGCGGGTGCCCGCCTATTATACAGGGTTGAGGACTTGGCAGTGATCGGCTTTTCTGAGGTGGCCAAGCGGTATAGTTATTATAAAGGTATTTTTGATCAAATGGTCAAAGCATTGGATGAAGAGCGTCCCGATGTTGTTTTATTAGTAGATTATCCGGGGTTTAACCTGAAACTGGCAGCCGAAGCAAAAAAACGGGGCATTAAGGTTATTTACTATGTTGCACCGCAGGTCTGGGCCTGGAAAAAAAACCGGATTGAAGCAATTAAACAAACCGTAGATGAATTGATTGTGCTTTTTCCATTTGAGGTGGACTTTTTTCAGCGAGAAGGAGTAACGGCGCATTGTTTTGGCCATCCACTGCTGGATGTGGTGAAGCCGAATCTCGATAAAACATCTGTTATTAATAAATGGAGTCTTAACCCGGAAAAGAAATATATCAGCATGTTGCCCGGTAGTCGTCGGAATGAAATTAGTAAACATCTACCTCTTCTTTTTCAAACGGCCGAAATTTTAAACAGCTACCAGGATAATCTTCAGTTTATCATTCCCTTGGCTCCCACAGTGGGAAATGAGCCTATACGTCCGTTTTTAAACAATACCAAAGCAGATATTAAAATTGTTGAAGGGGATACTTATAATGTTGTGGCACATTCGGATTTTGCGTTAGTGGCCTCCGGTACTGCTACATTGGAAACAGCCATTTTACAGACACCATTAATAGTTTTTTATAAGTCGTCGTTAATTACATATATCATTGGAAAGTATTTTTTACGGATCAAACTGATTGGTTTACCCAATATTATCGCTGAGGAAGAACTGGTACCGGAGAACCAGCGATTCGTATCTCCCAAAAAAATGGCAGAGGATGTTCGGGTGTACCTGAATCAGGACGAAGAATATTCTAGAATAAAGAATAATCTGGCTAGAATTAAAGACGATTTGGGTCATCCGGGAGCATATACAAAAACAGCACGTTTCATTGATTCCATTCTCTGACGGATATTTAATCATATTCCATCGGATTTTTTATTATCATAAAAGTTTGAAATAGCATAAACTGGTCCGGTGTTTATAAAAACTAAAAGGCAGTTCATCTCGCTTTTTTTGCAATGAAAAAGGTTCTTGAATCCCAAAAATAAACCATTGGGCGGAACAATAGGTTATTAAATGAAAGAAGAAATAATATTAGATGGTAAGAAAGTTATCCTGATCGGTACAGCCCATGTATCAAAAGACAGTATCGATGAAGTAGAACAGGTCATTCGAGAAGTAAAACCGGATACCGTTTGCGTGGAATTGTGCAACAGTCGATACCAATCCATTCGTAACCCCGAGCAGTGGCGAAATATGGATATTGTGAAAGTCATCAAGGAGGGAAAAGCTCCCATGTTGATGGCTAATTTGATTTTATCTGCCTTTCAGAAAAAAATGGGGGATAAACTGGGGGTCAAACCAGGGGCGGAAATGATTGCTGCCATTAATGCTTCGGAAGATATCAACGCAAAAACCGTTTTGGCGGATCGGGATGTGACGGTAACATTGAAGCGAGCTTGGGGCATGTTGTCGTTTTGGGAGAAAATCAAATTGATTTTTCAAATTATTATCAGCATTTTTGACTCTCCCGATATCTCAGAGGAAGAAGTAGAAGAATTAAAACAGGGAGATATGCTAAATGAAGCCATTGAGTCAATGGCTAAGGAATTACCGGGTATTAAGTCGGTTTTGATTGACGAAAGAGACCGTTACCAGGCCACTAAAATTACCGAGGCTGAAGGCGAAACAGTTGTTGCTATCGTTGGAGCTGGCCATGTTCCTGGTATTATTAAGTATCTTGGTAAACCAGTTAACCTGGAAGAACTTGAGGAAATCCCACCAAAAGGGAAGTTTGGCACTATCCTAAAATGGGGGATTCCCTTGATAATTATAGCGGTTATCGGATATGGTTTTTATGCAATGGATATCCAGGTTAGTCTGGAAATGATTAAACGCTGGGTATTGGCCAATGGTGTTTTGGCCGCTATAGGGGCTGCATTAGCCGGTGGGCATATTTTAACAGTTTTTGCAGCTTTTGTAGCTGCTCCCATAACTACTTTAAATCCGACGATTGCTGCCGGATGGGTGTCCGGTTTAACTGAAGCCTGGATTCGAAAACCAAAAGTAGAGGATTTTGAGAACCTGGCAGAAGATATTACCACTATCAGGGGCTTTAGAAAAAACGAGATAACAAAAATCCTGTTGATTGTTGTTTTGAGTAATCTTGGTAGCATGATCGGTACATTTATTGCGATTCCGTTGATTACAAAACTTCTACTGTAATAAAGCGGCAATTGACAAAAACAATCACACTTAGGATCGGCTAAGAAATTAACTCACATTTTGTTTACAAAATGTCCATTGTTTTTGGAACTTTTGTAAACAGATTATATGAAGTTATTTTTAACGATCTTTTAGTATTAACCACTAGTTGAAATATTGGGTACAAAACTTAATTTATACAAACCATATCACAACCACCCCGGGAGACACAATGGAAGGAGAGAAGTCTATTCTGGATAATTTTATACCCCAGCTAAAAAGTTTTGTTAAATCAGAAACCGTATTCGGAGAACCTTATTCCTTGGGAGATATAACTTTGATACCGGTTAATTCTGTCAAGGTTGGATTTGGTTTTGGTAAGGGGGATGTTACAAAAAAAGTGGATAGTTCAGCCGGCGGCGGTGGCGTGCTGATGACGCCAGTGGCTTTTGTCGTTGTAAAAGGAACTGATGTTACTATCCATAGTTTAAGTGCCGGAACCATTGAAAACGTGCTCGATAAGGCCCCAGAAGCGTTGGATCGTTTTATTAATATTTTGCAGAAAATTCGCAAGAAAAAAAGCCCCGAAGGATGATTCTGTACAGTATTCTGCTGGCCATTGGCTTGCTGATAATTCTGATATTAAGCCTACCCATAAGGATTCGGTTTGAGTCCAGACCTTCCTGCCTCATAAAATGGATTTTTATCAAGGTGCATATAACGATGCACCAAGGCTCCCTACAAGCTGAATACCGTATATTCAACAAGCCTGTCTTTACAAAACCCAAAAAAAACAAGCAAAAAAAACCTTCAAAACCATCTAAAAAAAAGAAAACAAAGCTGAAAATAACCGCAGCTAAAGCAATTGAATTATTAAATGATTCCGCAGTTAAAAAAATTCTTCGCAGTTTGTTTCGTTTATTGTATCGTCTTGTTATGGCTGTTAGAATCAATTTCTTGAAATGGGAAATCGGTATGAGAGATTATTATCAGCAGGGTATCATCATGGGATTGTTGTCTGCTATTCCCGAAACGGACTGTATCCAGGTAAACGGAAATTTTGAAGAAATAAATGATATTCTGCTGATTATCGATATCTCACTATGGCGATTGGTTTTTGCCATTACACCGTTTTTTATCGGTTTTCCATATATTAGTGTATTTCGTTTGTATCGTAATCTACGATAACATCCCTTAAAAAACACATGAAACCAACCACTTGTTTTCAAATTGAAGGTTTAAAACTCCAGCAGATGTGTGGGCGTTTTGTAGAACTTTATTTTGATTGGGAAAAATTACCGTCCATCAATACTCAAAAAGAGTACTATTTGGTTGAGATTGTACCCCAAGCAGACTTGTTGCCGAAGGAATTAGCTAGACCCAATTCTGACGGACCTCTGTTTTTCTGTCTGAAAGAGAATGTCCCTTATCGACTGAACCTGCTGTGTGTCCCTTTTCTACAATATCAGGTGTCTTCTACGCTGGATGTCATGCCATGGGTTGATTTAGTTTCCCAGCACGAAAATTTGCAGAAAATCGTCTGGGGGAATATCGATTACCAAGCAATGGTTTCAGCTGTATCAGCCAAGTGTTTTGAAGTGATAGTTGACGATCAGTTAGATCAGCAAATTCCTGTTAATAACCAGGCATGCTGTGAGATTATCGGCCGGCCGGGGAAGATTGAAGTGAAGTTTGATAATGGTTTTTCTCTATTTCAGCTGACATCCAATCTACCTCAGCAAGAGGTCAAGGCATCGTTGGATTTTCAGCTGGAAAAAGATCCCACACGGCTTTCATTGGCTACAGTAGTCCACCCTACAGGTGGATGGCGAGTAAGGGCTGAGCTGAGTCCGTTTTTTCAAATCCGTTTATTGTGGCAAAATTTTTTCCTGAAACGATTTCCCAAGACACTACCTGAAAGAATTACCGGGTTTTTTCGATTTTATGAAAATGATCAGATTACTAGTGAGGTTCGACAGTTTGGTTTTAGCACCAGATTAAAAACAGCGCTGATTGATCACATTCAATTGGATGAATGGAAGGAGAAACAACGAAAACAAGTAAGGGAATACAAGCTACAGTTACAAATCACCTCGGCTCATCGGGAATTGTATCGTCATATATTAAAAGAGAAAATATATAGCGTTTTGAGACAGGATAAAGTGGTCGGCTTTTCCGAGGAGGAAATAAATCAGGCGGAAAAGAATCTATTTTGTCTTAATCCTCATGTTTCCTGGGATCAAGCGTTGATTGAGCTGGTTGCCTGGTTTCGTGTAGATGGGCGTGACTGGCATGAGTTCCAGAGAGATAACGCCAATAATCTGCGTTGGGAGTTTTTTCCACAACAACCAACGGAGTTTTGTCGATGTGAATGGGTTTTGTCAGATTTGGAAAACAACAATAATATCATGGTTGTATTAAAATCTGGTGCCGAAAGAAGGATGCTTTGGCCGAGGCAGGTGGTTTTAAAACCTTATCATGCTTCAAAATTAATAGCTTGGTGGGACCTGGACCAGTTCGAAGTGGAAGCGTTGATTAATTCCCAGTGGAATGTGGATATGAAAGACGTTGGTTTTTATTTGAAAGTACATGAAGAGTATTTGGGAGATCGGCGTCATCGGAGTGATCTCGATTGTCACCTGGTCGAATTATTTTCGTTGCATCAGAATGTTTATTTTGATGTGGAACCTGACAAATGTTTTTCTGTCGAAATCGTAGCTCGTCATTATCAAAAAGAAATGGCACTGACACCGGTATCCCACGCCATTGTCACTCCAAAAGAACAAACTGGTATCTCAGTGGGTTCAGGACATCGGTTGCCAGTGGTTGATTGGTATCATACATCGCAACGAGAGGTTTGCCATCAGAATGGCAAGGATTCAGCCAATAAAGCAAAGGTGATACTGCATTTGCATCTTCACTCTCCCAATCTTATTCGAGTAGAACCATTTCGGGAAGGTTTTCTAAAAGACAAAACCTGGCCCATAAAAACTATATATGGGACGGAAGTGTATAATCCTCCAGGTGAATGGGTGCTGAAAAACTGCCTTGATTCCTGGTTGCCGTTATTGAGGGTGTTTAGGCGACTGGCTGATGAGGGAGTGGACTATCAGGTCAGTCTTGATATCACGCCGCCAGTTGCTTACACGCTGACCAGCCCTAGATTTAAAGATTATATGTCCAGATATCTTATACGACAACAAGCGTTTGCCAAAGGTCAATTAGCCTTGATGAAATCCAGGTTGGATTTTCCTGAATATATCTGGGCAACTGAAAGGTATATTGATGATTTAAAGGGGATTGACGGATTTTATAATCATGAATTGAATAAAGATATTGTCGGGGCGTTTCGAGATCTGGAGTTAAAAGGATATCTTGAGATCATCACCTGTACCGCCACTCACGGAATGCCGGCAGAACTGGCCAGTATTCCGGATACTTTAAATACTCAAATCGCGTTGGCAGTCAGAAGTCATAATCGTCTTTTCGGTGATCGTCCCCGTGGAATTTGGCTGGCCGAGAATTCATTTTTCCCCGGGATTGAAGGATATTTGGCAAAGGAATCGTTGAATTTCATTTTTGTTGAAGCGGAGGCCGTATTGTACGGTTCCAGCCAGCCATTGGAAGAGGAATTTAACCCGGTTGTTCTTCCTGGCAGCAATTTAACTGCCTTTGGCAGGAGTCGCCTGGGCCGTACACAGGTTTGGGATGCAGAACTGGGTTATGCCGGACATCCGGATTTTCGTGAATACCATTTTAGGCATATGGGTTTGCCGTTGAAACGGATTACTTCAAAATCACATGATGATAAACAACCCTACAACCCGGACCATGGAGAATCAACGGCCAGGAAACTGGCTTGGGATTTTCACCATAAACTATCCGAAAAAGCCCATGAATTAAGTCAACGGGAGTTTCAAACCATTCCATTGATCAGTTGTTCATATGATGCGGAACTTTTTGGGCACCATTGGTCTGAAGGTCCTGTTTTTATAGAAGAATTGCTTAGGGAGTTTTATCGAAAAGGTGATGCTATTGGTTTAACAACCCCATCTCACTATCTGGTAAATAGTGGGCAAATTCCAGAAATCATGCCCAATCCGTCAACCTGGGGCCACGAAGCGGTTCATGTTCGATGGAGTGATCCTAAGGTTATTTGGACGTACAAAGAATTGGAACGGGCTGATGGTGTCCTGCGTGAATATCTTGGAAAAGTGCTGAACGGTGATTTTAGTGATTTTCAGAAACAGGCAGTAGAACAAATGGCAGCGGAATTGATACGATCTCAAAGTTCTGATTTAACTTTTGTTATTATGTCCGGTGATTTTGAAGAGGACATGCAGCGGGAAATACAGAAATATCTTGATTATTTTTATCGATTAAAACACTTGATTGATAATGACATGGAACATGTTGATTTTCTTGTTTTCAGGAAATATGAAAACAACATGTTCCCGGATATTCCGGAGTATTATAACATCAGGTAAATCCACTCTCAACGACATTGTTGAAGCACCTGATGAACTTTATGGTCCAATCGGTTGAGTTTTTGGACCTGACCGGATATTTCAT
The DNA here is from genome assembly GCA_041556995.1 of bacterium. Lineage (GTDB taxonomy): Bacteria > SAR324 > SAR324 > XYD2-FULL-50-16 > XYD2-FULL-50-16 > JAHJTV01. Next base: position 24,256 of record JBFFHJ010000031.1, read on the forward strand.
ATAATTGTTTGAGCCGATCGACCACTTTATGTCCGCTTTCCTGATCACCAGCCTTAAAATATCCCTGGTAAGCTCCTTCAAGACATTCTTCGGCTTTGTCGAGGTAACACACAGCTCGATAACAAATTCCTAACTGGCTCAAACACCATGCACATTCAGGCATATTATCGGATGGAGAATAATTTTCCAAGGCTTTTTGAAGATATTCAATGGCCAGGGCGAAGTTTTCCTGTGACATGAGGTTGATGGAAATACTGGAGTAAATATATCCCTTCAGGTTTGTAAACTTCTCGGAATCGGCAATTGCTTCTGCCGTCCATAGACTTTCCAGTGCTTCAACAATGTCACCATGATCGGATAATATGTCTGCTTTATGGATTTTTATTAAAGACAATCCATGTTTGTTACCGGTTTCCAGGTAACCGTCGGCGATTTGATCTGCGAGTTTAAGTGCCAGGTCGAACTTGCCAAGTTGTCGAAGGGTTTGAAGCTTTTCATGTCTTAAAAAATTCAACCAATGTTGGTCCCTGATGCCAACAAAAATTTCTTCCGCTTTGTTAAAAAAATCCAGGGCAGCTGAATAATCGCCGTTTTTGGCAAGGGCGGTTGCCTGGTCGCAGAATTCCTCCCCCTTTTTTAGGTGCTGGTCCCTTTCTTCGTTTGTCATTCCTAATTGTCTTGTTTGATTCTGTTATTTTTTAAAAATGAATCTCAACTTTCGGTGGGAACCGTTTTCTGATTTTCCTTTTCTCCTCCAAAGGGAAATTGTTATTGTAAAGGTACAGTTTGTTTAATTTTTTTAGCCGATAAATAGCAGCCGGCAATGTTGTAAAGTTATTGCAGGAGATGTTCAGAACTTCGATATCTTTTTTAATCAGATCCGGTTTTCCGTCGATTATGATTTCAATAAATTCTGAATCGTCATCTTCTTCTTCATCATCTTTTGACAACTCGGTGATCAGATTTTTGGCTTGTGAGGAAAGCGCTTCGAACAAGGTAACAGCTTCATTTAATTCATCAACATCCAGCATTTGTAAGGACTGGTTGGTCTTAACGTGTCTCAAAATTTCAATAAGATTTTCCATTTTTATAAGTTGTTATAACTGTTTTACAAACATTTCACAGTTTCGGTGAGTACCTACACCATGAATCATTTATGGTATATACAGGTGGCAAGGGCTGTTAATAGCCGGTAAAAAGGAAAATTAGGTTGATTGCCATTGGGTGATTCTGTAGTTTGAAGATATCATAGCGACTAATCTTTATTTGGGGTAGGAGAAAATTGTTTATACCGATTTTTTAATCCGGGTTGTCTTTCAATCACTCATTTGAATGAGCATGTTCGTATGGGAGATCCTATCTTAATATCATTAGGTTAAGGAAGCTTGTTCGTTTATTGTAAGGTAATATGAAGAATCTCAATGGAGCTAAAGAGACATTCAGTCGTAATAACTTGATTGTATGAACATCTTTCTATATCAGGTTGTTTGTATAAAGCTCAAGACAATATCAGACGATGTCATTTACTTCAGGCTATGAGAGATTCTTCATTGTTTTTCCTCTGGATGACAAAGGGCAGAGCTTATCTTAATGGCATTGGGTCCTATATATCTATATTGGCGTGATAGACAAACCGAGTAGATATGCCGGTCTTCCTATATGAAAATGACAAGGTAAAATGTAAGGGCGAACCTTTGTGTCTGCTCGAAAATCAAAAAACGGGAAAAAATATGAACAAAGATGTTTTTAAAATAGGCATTGTTACTATTAGTGATCGTGCTTTCAAAGGTGAATATGAAGATAAAAGCGGACCGGCCATGATGGCATGGATTAAAAAAGCAGTACGTTCCGAATGGATTGCCAGGGAATCGGTTATACCAGATGAACAGGATCAAATTGAAGCGCTTCTCAAAAGCCTTGCGGACAAAGAAAAGTGTCACCTGGTTTTGACCAGTGGGGGAACTGGTCCGGCCAAAAGGGATGTTACACCGGAGGCGACCTTGGCCATTGCGGATAAGGTATTGGATGGGTTTGGAGAAAGAATGCGGTCTATTAGCCTGAAATATGTTCCCACTGCCATATTGTCCAGGCAGGTTGGGGTTATCCGTGGTGAGTGTCTTATTATCAACTTACCAGGGCAGCCCAAGGCTATTGCTGAGACCTTGGACGAGTTGTTTGAAGCCATCCCCTATTGTATAGAATTGATGGACGGTCCATATATTGAGACCTATGAGGAAGTGGTAAAAGCATTTCGTCCGAAATCTGCCAAAAAACCAAATCCGAGTGACTAGGATCAACATTTATTATTTTAGACATCACAAATTGGGTCTTCAGGCTATAAAATTTACAGATGTAATAATGTTGGCGTTGTCCTGGAAATACTAATTACATTATTGACCTACTGTAAAGAAAGGCCAAAAACTGTAAGTTCTGGTTAACAACCGCCATTGTATCTTTTAATCTAAATATCAAATCGGCAGTGATGCTGAATAGGTAAGTGAAGAACTTATGGACCCATTAGAAGAAAAAATCAAAGAAGAATTGAAGCAAATACCGTTCGGTAGCAATGGCGGGAACATTTTGGACAGCAATGTTGTGTATTCATTGGAAATTAATCAGAATATCGCTAGTGTTGTATTGATCATTCCCGAAGAGTTCAAAAAGCTTGAAAGCGAGACAGCTCGTGCAGTTAAGGAACGACTTAAGGCAATTGAAGGAATCGAGCAGGTAAGGATTGATATTGCTCCATCGCAAGCTGAATTTGAAGCTCAACAACAATCCCAGACAGTACATCCAACACCTCCCCAACAGGCCAATTATCTGCAAAATTACGAAAACGTAGTCTTGATCGCCAGTGGAAAAGGTGGTGTAGGAAAATCCACAGTGGCTATTAATCTGGCTTTGGCACTTAAGTCCATTGGGAAAAAAGTATCGCTAATGGATGCGGATGTCTATGGCCCATCCGTTCCTATAATGCTGGGTTTACGTAACGAGCCGTTGAAGGTGGAAGGAAACCAGGTAAAACCATTGAATCAATTTGGCCTGGATTTTATTTCTGTCGGTAACATGGTTAAAGAGGATCAGGCTCTTATCTGGAGAGGTCCAATGATACATCAGGTCATTGAACAGATCCTGAGAGATTCAGCCTGGCAGGGTGGTGATTATATGATTGTGGATTTACCACCAGGGACTGGTGATGTTCAGATTTCTCTATCCCAAATGACGGCTGCCAGTGGTGCCGTAGTTGTATGTACGCCGCAGGATGTTGCTTTATTAGATGCCCGAAAGGCGATCGGTATGTTTGATAAGGTCAATATTCCTATCCTGGGCATGATTGAAAATATGAGTTCCTTTGTTTGTCCAAAATGTGGAGCGGAAACGCCTATATTTTCGAAGGGCGGTACGGAACGCGAAAGTGGCTCCAAAAATATCCCTTTTATCGGTCGTATACCGATCGAAATGGATATCCGGTTAGGGTCAGACAACGGTGACCCGGTGGTTCATTCCATGCCGAATTCAAACAGTGCCAAAGTTTTTATTGAGATGGCGAAAAAACTGGATGAAGTTATTCAGGAGCCTTAAAAATGGCAGCTAACAGGAAAAGGACCCAACCCAAAGAGATTTTCTTTGATGGTAAAATGAATATTATTTGGCAGGATGGTGTTCATGCAGTATATGATTACTGGGAATTGAGAACATCCTGTCCCTGTGCCGCATGTGTTGATGAAATGACAGGCAAAAAGATCCTGGATGATAATACAGTGGATAAAGGAATTCACGTGGTGAAGAGTGCCTATATCGGGAATTATGCGTTGGAGATTTTATGGAGCGATAATCATGATACCGGTATTTACACCTTTCAGAAGTTACGCGATGAATATCCTCACCAAATCCTTTCAATGAGTTAATTCGTTTGACTGCGTCATAGCGGTGAGACCTCTAAAAAACAACGGTAAATTGAGCGGAAAGACTGAACCAATAGGATCTCGACTTCGTTTTGAGCTAACGGCAGAAGACGGTTCTGCCAGGGCAGGAAAAATCTACCTGCGGGACCGAATTATCGACACTCCAGTTTTTATGCCTGTTGGCACCAATGCCACTGTTAAAGCCATAACTGTTGATGAGTTGAAATCCATTGGGTATCAACTTATCCTGGGAAATACTTATCATCTTCACCTGCGACCGAGTGACGAAGTGGTCTACCGCCTGGGTGGTCTTCATTCTTTTATGAACTGGGATCGATGTATTTTAACCGACAGTGGTGGATTCCAGGTTTTCTCCCTGGGAAAACTTAACAAAGTGACAGAGGAAGGGGTGTATTTCCAAAATCATCTGGACGGTAGTCGGATGGTATTAACGCCGGAAAGCACCATAAGAATACAGGAGAACTTGGGCTCGGATATCATGATGGTACTGGACGAGTGTTTGGGGATTCCAACAGAGAGGGAAAGAGTTCAACGTTCTATCGAGCTGACCGCCAAATGGGCAAAACGGGCCCTACAAGCCAGAAAGACAAATAACAACCTTTTCGCCATCGTACAGGGGGCTGAATATGAGGATTTAAGGCTTGAATCCGCTCAAATGTTGCAGGATAATGCTTTTGACGGATATGCCATTGGCGGTTTGAGTGTGGGCGAGAGCAAAGAGATTATGAACAATATTGTCAAGGTGGTAGCTCCTGTTCTACCCAAAAACAAACCACGATACTTGATGGGTGTCGGTGATCCGGTTGATCTGCTAAACAGTATTGAATCGGGTGTGGATATGTTTGACTGTGTTATGCCGACGCGGAATGCACGAAATGGTTGTTTATTTACGTCCCAGGGAAAAATTACCATTAAGCAGGAAAAGTATACGGAAGATAAACAACCGATAGATAATAGATGTCAGTGTGATGTCTGTCGGAATTATTCGAGAGCCTATATACGACACCTGTTTAAAGCAAACGAAATTCTTGCTTCGCGTTTGAATACCTATCACAATCTATGGTTTTTTAAACAACTCCTATCCAATGCCAGAGAGGCTATTCGGGAGGGGCAATATCAGGAATTCAAACGTCGATTTTTAGCAGAATATTTGGATTGACTGCTGGCTTTTTATTGCTTATTTATTTTGGCCATTTCGTTTTCTATGGTCAGTCGTTGTTCATAACACTTACGTGAATTTTCCGCATCTCCTTGATCATACAGTAGCTTTCCCAAGTGATCCAGTATATCCAATTGTCCGGTATAATCCTTTAATACTTTTTTAATGGTCAGATGATTCTGGTAGGTTTGAATCAATCGAGGCCAATCTTCAGTCTGTCGATAGGCGTTTTCTATCTCATGGTATGCCAGATCCATCTTTGGGTGTTCATGATTTTGCCGATATTCATTCAATGCGGTGAATAAAAAATGGACTGCATGCTTTTGCTCTTCTACTACTACGTATTTCTGGATAAATTCTTCCAGTAAGGGCAGAAAATCGGGATGGTCCTTTTTTATGTGTTTAATAAAAATATCTTGCCAGGTTTTAGAGGATCGTTCGAATTGCTTTAGAGCATATTCGCAATCACCTTTCAGCTTGACCAATTGTCTTATTGGATCGGAGGTTCCAATATTTTGGTTTTGAGTTTGAAGAAACTGCCGAATGGTTGCCAAAGCTTCTTCATATTTACCCTCTTGGAATTCATTTTGGGAGGCAGATAGTGCCAGATCAATTCCTTCCAGGGGATTTTCCGAGTTTGGCTCCAGGTCATCACTTGATAAAAACTCGTTTGAGATCAGCGGCTCAGCTTCAGCTAAGACTTCCTTTTTTTTCGGTTTTACTGTTTTTGAGCTCTGCCGGGTGTCATCTGGAGATTGATCCAAAGGTTCACGCACATCATCAAATAATGATCCGATCGATGCCACTTCAATACTGTTGTCCAGTTTAGGGAGTGTCTTTTTTTGAGCAGTTTTTATACCGGTTTTGCGAGTTCCGGGCGTCACTACCGTTTTTTTGATGGGTGGGACCAGTGACGGTTTTTTATCTTTTTTTAGCCTTTTTGTGCTGGCAGAAATCGATACTACTACATCATCGTCTTCATCAGCTGATTTTTTAGAAGATGGAAGAGCTGAATCCTGTGTTTGACTAAGGTTTTTCTGAAACTTTGAAAAAACCTCAGGATCGATAAGCTGGTCTATATTTGTTGTAACAGCTGCCTTTTGAGTTGCTGTTTTTTTCTTTACTTGCGTTTGTTTCGCAACTGGTTTTTCAACAATGCTGCTTTGTTCACCTTTTACCCGTATTCGCCTGGTAATAAAGTAGATTTGGCAAGCCAACAGTACTACTAAGGCACCGACAGCCAAGCATATTTCGAAACTCAAACCCAAGTTGAAAAACAGGGCTTCCAGCAAAACGATAAGAAGCAAAAGCTGTAGCAAGAACTTAATGATGACGGTCTCCTGTCAATGGTAATAAACACTAATGGTTTATGTTTTAATAATTTTTAATATTGGATCTTGTCTCAATATTAAAAAAACATTTACAACAAACTTTGTCCTTGGAACTTGGCCGCTAATTCTACGACTCTTTGGTTTGAATCACGCAACCTTCTGGCTAGCATTTGGGCAAAGTTCCGGTAGAGTTTCAGGCTGATAGGAAAAAATTTTCGATTGTTGGATATCTTTATTAACATCTTATCGGTAATGGAGAAAAGCAGGGCGTTGGATTTTGCCGTTGCCTTTGCGGATCTGGCTCTTCGGTCGATCAAACCCATTTCGCCGAAACATTGACCAGGATTGATAACAGCCAGTTCGGTCTGTTTTATCACACCTCCTCTTTTACCCGCACGTTTACTAATAGCGACATGGCCGTTGATTAAAATATACATCTTGTCCCCCTGGCTATCCTCTTCAAAAATTACATCCCCTTTATAAAAATTTTCCGGGTTCATGAATTTTAAAAAGGTGTATAACTCCAGGTCAGAGAAATTGTGGAAAAACTCAACAGACGATTTTAATCGTTCAAAAATGTCTTTGTTTATTTTTATCATAGGGCATTTATGTTACCAGGTGAATCAATCAGTCGATATAACCAAAAACTTTATCGACGTTTTTAGTAAGGTTATTGATTCTTTAACTGTAATACCTTCTTTATATCATACGGTATATTTAGTCATATGTTAACATGAACTGTCTGTTTTGTATCATTACATTCAATTGTCGACGAGGCAATATGCAAAAGAGAAATATGATAGCCGAAACGTTCCCAACTGTTGTAATTTGGCTTGTTAAACACAATCAGTCAAGTAATGACTACCTTACGAATAAAACCAAACATCATTAACTTTCAACTATCTCATACCTGCGCTTGGTAATACAGCGCAGAAAAATTATCATCATGTATAAACAATTGCATAACCGATACACATTTATACAGACTTTTTAAGGGAGTATATGGTTTTTGTTTTTGTAGTTTCCCTGTAAACCAGGTTTTTGTCTTCCAGATATCGTAAATGGGCGATGGCTTCTCCGGTTGCAAACCATTTTTGTGGTGTCGGGAACTGAGTCCATGTTTCACATTTTATATCCCATGTCATTTCTGACGCCACCTGAAAAGCTTGTTTTGATGTTTTTGCCAAGATTGACAATACTTCGTCTAATCGATCTACATGGTGCTTTTTCAGTTGGTCGATACGTTCTTTGTAGTTGCTGAATAGACTACGGTGGCCAGGCAAGACAAGATTTACATCAAAATTATAAACTTTTGACAGACTATCCAGATAATACTGCAACATATTCTGATCATCCGACCATCCCTGGATATTTGGTGTAATATCACCAAGAACATGATCTCCTGTCAGAAAAAATTTTGCATTGGATTCATATAGACAGGTATGTCCCATTGTGTGACCGGGAGTTTCAACACAAATTAGGTTGTAATTGCCAATTTGAATTTTGTCACCGTCTTTTAGTAGTTTTAGATCCGGTTTCCAGTGAGGTGTTGATTTGTGTCCCGGGTGTGCGTTAAAAGCGGTTTTTAACTCATCTATTGGAAAACCGTTTTGTTTGGCATACCCGAACATTTGATCAAACCCCTGCCAACCGTCCAGGATTTCAGAATCTGGCCGATTAAAGTACACAGTGCTGGTTTCGGTTTTAAGCAGACCAACCAGCCCGAAATGATCTGCATGAAGGTGGGTGATAAAAAAATCTGTTTCATTTAAGTCAATTTCCAGTTTATTCAGTGCCGAATTCATTGCTTTGCGACAGACAGCCCGATTAAAACCTGTGTCAACAATCAGGTTTCTATTTTTACTTTTAAAAAAATATGAGTTGATTGATTTTAAAGGGCTATCCGGTAGGGGGATCTCAACGCGAAAAAGACTGGGTAGAATTTCTTCAATCATGAAAAATCCTTATTACAATATGTCGGTAAGGATCGAGATTCTCCTTTTGGGTCAATATTTTGCGTGGTTTATATTGAGTGGAAAATCGTCGTTGAAATATTTTTAAAAATTGACCCTACCATTTTACAGCAGGCACCTGCAAGCTGGGAGAATAACTGGTTTTTATTACATGTTGCAAATGAAACCTTGCCTGAATGAGGAATAGTTTTCAAAATTACGTTTAGGTCCAAAATTTATATTGCTTTATTAAATTCAAAATAAATTGTGTGATTAGAATGATAGCTAAAGTTACTATCGGTATACCTTTCTCAAATCCTTTTGACTATTTGATCTTTGATGAATTCACCCAACGGATAAAAATCGGTATGAGGGTGCTGGTACCTTTTGGTCCTAGGGAATTGGTTGGTGTAGTGGTTAAAATTCAGGATCAATCGGAAATAGAGAAATTAAAACCTATCATTGATATTGTAGATGAAGCGCCCGTTTACAGCCAGTATTTACTAGAATTAACCGGCTGGATTGCTGAGTATTATTTGTGCAGTTGGGGTGAAGTCTTGGAAACCGCCTTGCCTACTGGATTAAAACCCAGGATTGAAAAGCGGATTATTATAGATAAAGCTTGTGAATCGTTTAATGAATTACCTGAAGAAGAACAGCAATGGTTGGTGTCAATTGAGAACAGAACTGAATCGGCTGTTTTCAAAGATCCCAAGCAACGTTCTTTAAAAAAACGCTTTTTGCAATTAAGAAAAGCTGGGTGTGTAATGTTTAATCACAAATTGGTTGGCAACCACTACAAAGGAGAAGCGGAAGAGGAATGGTTGGTTCTTCAACCGGATAGAGCAGATCAGGTGAAGACCAAAAAAGGAAGTAAAACCGATATTTTGTGGGATATCATACAAAAAGAGAAAAAAATTCGGCGTAAGGATCTAAATTTACGTTTGCAGAATAGCGGACCTGCTATTAATCAGTTATTAAAGAAAAACGCTATAAACCGTGAGATGTTACCCGTAGACGATTCATATGACCAACCGGTGGTTTATAATGACCGGTTTATCCGATTAAATGAAAAACAAGAATTGGCTGTGGGGGAAATTTCACGGGCGATTAATGATAATATCTTCCAGCCGTTTTTACTGCACGGGGTGACAGGGAGCGGAAAAACAGAAGTATACCTATATGCCGTCAAGGAAACGATTCAGCTTGGTAAATCAGCTTTAATCCTGATTCCTGAAATCTCTTTGACTCCTCAAGCAGTTAGACGATTCAGGGATCGATTTGGTGATCGAACGGCAGTTTTGCACAGTGGTATGGCGGAAAAGGATCGGTCAAGGGAGTGGTGGCGCATCAAATCCAAGAAATGTGATATAGTCATCGGTGCCCGCTCGGCAATTTTTGCTCCTTTGTCTAATATTGGACTCATCGTAGTGGATGAAGAGCATGATTCATCCTATAAGCAGCAGGAAACGCCCTTTTACAACGCCAGGGACGTGGCAGTAAAAATCGCCAGTACTGAAAAGGCAGTGGTTGTGTTGGGATCGGCCACACCATCCATTGAATCTTTTTTTAATATCCAAATAGGAAAGTATAAACTGCTGACACTGCCGGAAAGAGCCAACCTCAAACCCTTACCCTCGGCTGAAGTGGTTAATCTGAAAGAAGAAAAAAGACAGTCAGGGGCATTTTATCTTTCCAAGTACCTGTACGCCATACTACGTGAGAACTATCAGGCAGGAAAACAGGCGTTGATTTTTCTCAATAGAAGAGGATATGCCTCCTTTTTATCCTGTAAAGAATGTGAATTGCCAGTTTTGTGTAACAATTGCTCTATCGCTATGACATGGCATACAACCAGTCAACATCTCATTTGCCATCATTGCGGCTATACTCGCCCATATCCACAAATATGTAATAATTGTCATGCTTCTGCCTTCAAAATGGAGGGTATCGGTACTCAGCGGGTGGAAAGAGATCTGAAAGCATTGTTTCCCAGAGCATCTTTTTTGCGTATGGATCGTGATACTATTCAAAAAAAAGGGGCTTTGGAGAAATACATTGATTTGATTAATGATCACAAAGTTGATTTTATCGTTGGCACCCAACTTATCAGTAAGGGGCATGATTTTAAACACATCGGTATTGTTTGTATTGTATTGGCAGATATGAGCTTGAATATTCCTGATTTTAGATCCACTGAAAGGAGTTTTCAGCTGATATCACAAGTATCCGGGAGAGCGGGGCGAGATGAACTGGGAGTGGGGAAAGCATTGATTCAGTCATATAATCCGGACCATTTTGCCATTCGATCAGCTAACGACCATGACTACCTTGGTTTCTACAACCAGGAAATCCAATATCGAAAGGATTTGGTTAATCCGCCCTTTACCCGGCAGATTTTGCTTCGAGTAAGTGATAGCAATCCATCCCATGTCCAAATGACGGCTGAGCAATTAGGAGAAATCCTAAAGAAACAGACAGATATATTAAATTTTCAGGTATTTGGACCGGTTGAATCGCCTATTCAGAAGATTAACAATCGGTATTATTGGCATATCTTATTGAAAGGGGAAAAATCAGTCGGTCTAAAAAAACTACTCTATCGGATTTTTTGGACACGAAGTGACTGGCGACCCAAGGGCTCCACCCGTATTTCAATTGATGTGGATCCCTATGTTATGATTTAAGAGCCCTTGGGATTGAACAGTTTTTTATTGAATATTTCCGGTGCTGGCATCAATCTTTAGCTTTTTCTTGATTTGTTTAGGTATGTCGTAAGTCAACACCGTGTGTCCCGCCCCAATATCCATATACTCTTCACCATCCATAACTGCAATAATTTCCGCCTGACCGCTTTTATAGTCATTGTTCTCAAACGGTTTAACAACGGCTTTTATCCGAGCATATCCACGAGAATTAAGATGGATATCCGTATCAAATGAGATTTTATCCACTTCATGACTGATATAAACACTGCCGGCACGGGCAACATTTTTATTGGTTTTTACATCTATAAGCTGCAATGTAAAATAAATCTCCCTTTCTTTTCCAGGTTGTGGTAGATCGATTTTTTGTTTGTCGGCTTTGATGGTAACTTTATAAGGAAGTGGTCTGATTTTGTTGCTTATTTTTCCGGTTATACCGATATTTTCCACCAATTCGCCTGATTGAAGGTCAATCTCTTCCGTTTCATTCTTGAGTGATACTGCTCCGGTGGATAAACTGACCGATAGATTTCCGGCTCTTTCTGTAAATGCCACGGTTGTTCCCTTGATTCCGCAGGTAGCTGTCGGGGTTTTAATAACGGTTTGTTGCCTTTTCTTGGTAAATTTTCCCCAAAATGATCCAAGTTTTAATCGGAAGTTGTTCAGGAATCTCCTTGAACCGGATTTTGTTTCGACTGATTTTTCAATCAAAAACTTGGTATTGGGAAACAGCCTGATAACCGAACCGTCCCGAAACATAAGGGTCACTCTGGAATTTTTGTTGGTAACCACCAGATCCCTATCATGGAGGATCAATCCCTTTCGTCCGGCGATGATATTATTGTCACGTTGAATATCCACCGTACCTTTCAGGTTTTTGATACTGGCGACCGCTTCCAGCCCGTAGGTTGGTTTGGCTGACACAATCAGTATCAAACAGAGCGCTGTAATAATTGAAAATATCGATATTTTCTTCATGATTGATTTTTCACCTCCATGAATATCTAATTATATTAAATAAATACGATCGCATTTAAAATTATCCGTTCTATAGGGTATATTGTCAAATAATATTAATTTCTTCCATATTCCAGTTAACTTGTATTTTCCCCCATGAATATTTGTCACTTTAAAATTTGGCTGACACATTTTAAGCGCAGAGTTCTTTTCTGCAAATTACGTACAAAAGGAGATAAAATACTATAATAAGGAAGAACGATGAGAAATCTCACTTTTTAAGCCGGTTGTTAGCAAAACGTCCCAAAATGAAGAAGAAAATACGTTGGGTTATACATATTCTTTGTTTTCAGTTAATGGATTTTGTATAATATTCATTGACTAACCCAGCGATTGGCAGTAGGCGAAATGACATTAAAAGAATAGGTAGATTTATGCAACTTGCTTGGTAACCCTTTGTTGCAGGGTGGCTGTTTATTATAGCGATTTGATCTTCATAGTTTGTGGTAATTTATAGTAGGACCTGGAATGCCTGACAAAATGCATTTTTCTTGCAATACATTTATTGAAGATTTAAAACAAACTCATATTGCGGTTTTATTAGGGAGATAACTTTTTTACTATTTTATTCTCGACAATATGGTCGAGGTTACTCCTTTATAGGCTTCCTATTTTAATATTTAATCATAAGGTATTATGAACAGGTTCGTTTTAATAGCGATTGTTTTGCTGATTTCGTTCCCATTATCTGCTCAAGTTGTTATTCCTTCTTTGGATCCAGCGTTACCCAATGAAATGGCATCTGCCATTGCCTGGAGATTTGGATCAACTGTTGGGGTCGATCTAAATTATATTAAACATGAAACCCAGTCCGGTGATTCTGAAAACGTTCTATATCAGTCCGGGGGACTCATTGCCTATCAACCTGCAAATTTTATAGGAGAGCTGTTTTACGCTCCTATTTTTAAAACACTTGATGTTTCATCAGATGAATTTGTTGATGGTAGTTATGCCTCTCTAAAACTGGCCATCAGGGGAAACAGGATGGTATCAGTTGGACTGGGATACGAGTCCAGCCAAACGGATTTTAACGCTGGTAAGGAAAGTGTCGTTGCCTACGAAGGCAGTTTTTCCCTTCGATTATTGGATGGTCTTTTTTTTGTCGGTGGTGGTATGCAACGGGTAACAGAAACCAATACTGATAGCGATTCTAGAAAATGGAATAAGGTCATGGCCGGGGTGGCCATGCAATTAGGTACTCCGGGAAAAACCATGTTCAAAACGGAAGTGTTTACCAGATTGCTACCGAAAGCTGAATTTGATGGTGATTCTGGAGGAACCAGGGAGAAAACAAATGAAGTGCAGGCAATTATGGAATTGCAAGCTGGAGCATTCATGTTTTCCTACGGTTATATGCAAAAGATAATGGAAGAATATCAAGGGTCTGATGAAAATTATACTACTACTGAGGCTCGGTACGGACTGGGGTTAAAAACAGAAAGTTTTAGTGTAGGGCTATATCGATATGCGGGTAGAACTAAATGGGATGGTTCCTTAATTCAAATAGATTCTCCTTATGAACGATATCGGGTGACAGTCGGATTCAGTTTCATGTAAATAGCATAACTTTTATAATCATACCGACCATGACAATACAAAACTGATTTGTCTTATCTGAATGCAATGATGATCAAACGTGACTGAGTAACATAAAACTGAAATATTACAGGATAATATCATGAAAGGCATCAGAATTATAACCGGTTTAGTTTTTTCCATGCTCATTAGTGGTTTAATGGCAATGAGCAGTACAGCCCAAGTTATCATCGCTCCACTTGATCCGTCGGATTCAGTTGTAATGCCGGGGGCAGCTGGTTGGCGAGATACGCAAGCTGTGGGATTTTCATATAGCGAAAGAAGTGGGAAACGGAAATTGAATAATCAGGATGTCTACGATTTTGATTCATCGGGTATTAGTGGGAACGGCGCTTTTAAAATTGGTAATGTGGCCGTTGATGCCTACATGAGCCGAAAAACGACTGATGCCAGTGTGTCACAATATTACGAGGGGCCTATAAATATTTCGCTTGACGACAGCCGATTTAGCATCGCCATGGCCGGGAACGATTTTGTGTCGGTTGGACTGGGTGGGCATGTGATCGCTTCAAAAGACTATTTTGATGCTACAAATGATTCACAAAAAAACACTGAAACAAGGATTGGGGGTAGCGTCTCTATTAAAGCGTTTGAGGTGCTGTATTTTGGTGGTGGCTTTGAACGGGTAAAATATTCCAGTGATTTTCAAGTTGAAAATGTCTGGAACAGTGCTTCTGCCGGATTGGCATTGAGAACAGGACAACCCGGAGATACTCGATTTAGATTGGAATTTTCAGTCACTGCAGAGCCTTATGAAAAAAGTGATGCCCAAGGGGATTTATTATCTCATGAACATCAAAAATCCAAATTGACTCGTTATGCAGCTGAACTAATGATCAACGGGTTACTTTTTTCTCTAAATGCTACTGAAACCAGAATAGAGTTAGATTCTACCATCACACTATATGGGGAAGAGGTCGATACCATTATTAAAAACCGAGGGGGCGCCGGTGTTTTGTGGGTACCTGAAAATGGATTGGTTCTGGGGTTTTATTTCGGGTATGATAAAACGACTTCTTTTTATGTCGACGAAAACAGTGAATTCCGTATTAACCTGGGCTACACATTCTAAAGCCTGATAGTGAAAAAATCGGTACTATTTCAGTTTCTCCGTTTCATCTGATCATCGATTTTCTCCTTTATTGCTTCAACTGTCACTCCTAACAAACACGCCAATTTGCATTTGGGGTAAATACACTTACTTTTGCACCCTGGATCAAATTCCACTGCCAAATGCTGTATGCTGTTCTGAGGAATCCAGTTTTTCATTAACGGTCTTCCAAAAACAGTCACTGTCGGTCTTCCAGCAGCAATAGCAAAGTGCATGGGGCCGTTATCGTTGCCAAAATGAAGATCTACTTGTTCCAGCATGGCAACTGTCTGACTAATGGTCGGAATATCGTAGTTCGGTAATGAATCCTGTTGCATTTTATCCCGCACCGCTCTAATGAAATGATATTCTCCCGGACCCCATAAAAAGAGAATTTGGGCTGAATAATCCTCAACTAAACTGTCGCAGATAGCTGCAAATCGTTCCGCCGGCCAGATTTTATAATCTCGTCTGGAGACAGGTGAAACTGAAACAAGCGGTCTTTCCTTTGATACTCCCAAGTTGTGGAAAATCTCATCGGCTTTTTTCCGATCTTTATCATGGATAAAAAAATCCAACTGCGCATTTTCGGTATGTATACCCAGGGGAGTCAGTAACCAGGTTTTTTGAAGGGCTGAGTATGTGATGTGATTCGGTGAATCAAGGGCATGGGTATAAAAAAGCGATCTACCCCGCAGGTTAAATCCAATTCGTATTTTGGCTCCGGTTAATCGACTCAATAACGCTGTCTTCGGTAAGCCCAGGAAGTCAATAACAATGGAATATTTTTCTTTTCTTAATTGTTTGACCATTTCCAGAACATTTTTAAATCCTGGCTTTTTGGGGACTTTTATAATTTTACATATATTTGGATTATATTGATATATCTGATCGGATGGAGATTGGGTCAGAATATGAATCTCTGCGCTCGGATTTGATTTTTTCAATGCCCGAATGGACGGGGTTGTCATTAAAACATCACCGATTTGTTTTAATTGGATGCACAGAACTTTTTCCATGAGCATGAGATGGGGAAGTGATTAAGGAAGATCTTTTACCGAATCATATTCCGTTTCAATCCCCAGATGGAATTGGAACAAATCTTTGGCAAACTCTGCACTTTCTTTACAGGTTTTGTAGTCAAGTAGTCCACCGACCATCCCACCGATTAGTGGAACTGCCTTGCTGACTCTGGATAGACCCTTTCCAGCGGCAATTTGCATCAACTTGGAAGAGACGGCTTGATTAATAATTGAAATGGTCCGCTTTGGAATACCGACCAGTCCTCTTTTTTTTATGAATTGCTCGGCGGCTTGAGCATCCTGATTCAAAAGTTCCTTTCCTTTTTTGCCCAGCAGGCACAAGGCTATTGTCATGCGTACTGGCGGGTCATCAATATCAAATCCGCCGATATAAGCCATGGCAGCCACCATTCGCGTCTGGAGAATCCAATTGATCCCCAGGGATGCTGGAATTGAGACTGGAAGAGTAACGATGCCACCCAAACTGGTGAGAAAACCGGAAGTAAAATTTTTACGCCCTTCCCATTTTATCAAGGCATCAATTCTTTCAATTTTTGTTGGATAGGCAGGGTTGTTGATGTATAAGTCACCCAATTCTCGGGCGCTAGACAATCCGTGGCCACCGTTTATTCCGATGTGAATAATCTGCTTTAAAAAACCGGAGGTATCATCTTTCCTAAAACCTTTGCTCATTAACAGATCCTCTTTTGTTTTATGGACTGTTCATTTCACCTAGCTGTGGTTGTCAGCCAGTATTTTCAAACGCTTATTATTTGTTAATTAATTTGCTGTGTAGTTTGATTTGTTGTAGAATCCTACCGTCACAAATCAGGTTAACCATTTTTTTCCAACTTGATATCGTTATTGGAAATCGAAACGTCAATATATAAAAAAACCTGACTTCCAACAAGTGGCAAAATCTTTCTCTATAATTCTTTTGATGAAATTCACCATGGTGAATTGATTTTACTAGATTGGAGACGATTCGAGAAGCTTAATACTGTTATTATCACAATATGGACAAATTGACATTTTATTTGTTGGACTTTAAAACAATATTTTATGATTTTTAAGGATATTGAATATTGTGTAATACAATTGTCGTATTTTTATTATTTTTTTGCAATCTGGCCTGATTGCATATTGTATTGTACGGGCATTAAGTTATTCCATTAATCAAATCAATAGGAAGTATAGATATCACGGAAAGTGCAAAGTACGTCTTAATATCAAGTATCAAGTTATTAAATTGATGAATTAATAGAGAAAATAGTTGGAATTGAAAATATAATAAACTTTTGTTTATAAGCCAAGTTTGCTACAGTATGGCATAGTATATTCAGCCTCTATGAATATTAGATTATTTCCAAATGGATTTTTGCTGGTGATGCCAAATAAATAGTTAGATCCGCCAGAAGAAACCACTTACTGGTTTCTAGAAACTGGCAAAAGGCTAAATAGAGACCAACAGAAAGAAAAACAACTTGAAATTGTCAACTAAAATATGAATCAAAACAGATAACCACTTGAACAATTAAATTTGTTTGATATTGCTAACTCAACAAAGAAACATTATGAAACTTGAAACAAGAAAAAAACCACTTTTTGGTGAACATCGATACTCTGCCAAAAAATTGATTCGTGAGTTGGAGAAACATCCTGACATTCTCGATGTTCTGGAAAAAAATCCACAGCAGAAAACATTCGGCAAAGGAACAAAAAATCCAGTACATGACTATTTAAAAGAGATTGTCGCCACACCATCTGGCACAGTAGTAGAAGGGTTGAGACGTAGCTTGAGGTTATTATGGTATCGGATTTTTAACGGTTTGGAGATTCAGGGATTGGAGAAACTTAAACAGCAAATCGAGGGTAAACAAGTAGTATACATGCCTTGTCATCGGAGCCATCTGGATTATCTCTTGCTGTCATATGTCCTGGATGAAAATTATATGGTACTTCCTCATATTATTGCGGGTAATAATTTAAATGTTACCGGAGTGGGTAGAATGCTGAAAGGTGGCGGAGCTGTTTTTATGCGCAGATCATTCAGAAATCAACCTGTATATGCCATAGCATTCGTTACATACCTGCACTATCTGTTGGATCATAATTTTCCTATCGAGATTTTTATTGAAGGAGGGCGATCACGAACAGGGAAAAACTTAGCTCCGAGAATTGGGTTGATTTCGATTTTAATTGAGTATTTAATGCAAAATTCCGAAAGAGATCTTCATTTTGTTCCGGTTTCTTTCACTTATGAACGCGTACCGGAAGAAAATACCTACATTAAGGAATTGAATGGGGCTGAGAAGCAGCAGGAAAACCTTTTTGAAATGTTAAATGCATTTAAGGTGCTGAAGAAAAACTTCGGAAAAGTATACGTATCATTCGCTCCTCC
Source organism: bacterium (assembly GCA_041556995.1). GTDB lineage: Bacteria > SAR324 > SAR324 > XYD2-FULL-50-16 > XYD2-FULL-50-16 > JAHJTV01. The sequence continues at coordinate 42,455 of JBFFHJ010000031.1, forward strand.
CATGTCTCTGAAACAAATGATGAGTGACTATGTCAAGGAAAACGAGCTTGAAGAAATTCCGAAACCGGATTCAGAGGATTTTGATACCATGGCATACAGCTTTGGTGCGGACGTGATGGATCAGATCAATATCTATACTCGAACATCGGCCGTACCGGTTGTAGCCACTGCTTTATTATCGGAACGACATCGCGGATTCCATAAAAACGAACTTTTGGAAAAGAGTAAATTTCTGGTGGATGTTTATCAGGCGGTTCATCCCAGAGCTCAGGATACGTTGGTTGAAAGCGAAGGTGGACTGGAAGGTATAGTGGAGTTTTTAATTAAAGGCGGGACGGTTGGACATATCCATGATCCAGACGAGGATATTTATTATTTTAATTCGAAAGATAAAATTCGTCTGAATTTGTACAAAAATATCTTTGTCCATCATTTTGTCATCCCGTCGATTATCGCTCTAAAATTGAAACACGGCATCAAAACACGGGAAGGTTTGCTAGAACATATTGTGATATTCAATGATTTACTGCGGCACGAGTTTATGTTTCCCAAGTCCTACGATTTTACCGAGGCTGTGGACACAATGCTAACCTTTTCGTTGCAGCGTCAATTGATCACGGAAAAAAATAAGGAGTTTTTTGTTAATGCTGAGAAATCCAAACAAATAGATATGTTGGCTAATATTATTCTTCCGTTTTTAGAGTCCTTTTATGTTGCTATCAATGTTCTAACTTCGAAAAAAGCTAACTATCCCATGGAATCAAAAAACCTGATATCGATTTTCAGGGAAACCCATCATAAATTGTTGCTTTTGGGTAAAATCAATTCTTTAGAGGGAAATCTAACTGTCAGTTATAAGAATATTATTCGCTTTTTCAAAGAGGAAAAAATTCTCAGCTTGAATAAGACAAAAGCGAAAAGAACCATGATTCGAAAAGGTGAGTCATTTGGAAAAATTGAAGAGCTAAATGCCCAGTTTTTCCCAGGAGATACCAACTTGATGAATTAGGAGCAATTTGGATAGTGAATTGATGGATGACGGTGACTGGGTGCGGTGTATTTTATAAGTTAGATCGTTATAAGTTTCAGTCAGATGTCGGTTCAGACAACAGCCAATAAACGGCGGGTGATTACACGACTATGTCTTTCAGATAAGCTTTGCTATCTGTCATTCTGAGGGTGAGAAACGGAACTTTGCAGCTCTGATCGACAAAGAATATTTCACAGTTATAAATAGACATTACCACAAGACGTACTGCTGAATCGAATCCCACTGTCCAACTAGTTCAATTTAAAAGGATCTATCTAGGAATCACCGAGATTATTCATGCAGCCTTAGGCTCCAATTAGAGAGATAATGTTTGGCCAATTACTCATTGGGTCAAACAGGGCTGCTGGAAGAGTGATCAGTTTCAGGAATGCGATTTTTGATACATTTTCCATGTTGAATCCAACATGGTTTCCAAGTCGCTGAATTTCGGTTTCCAATCCATCATTTTCCCTGCCAGATCTGCTTTAGCATATAAACTGGCTGGATCTCCTTCTCTACGTTCGGTTATTTTGAAATTGATTTTTTTGCCGCAAACTTCTTCTGCTTTATGTATGACCTCTAATACCGAGTATCCTTTACCTGTGCCAAGATTTACCACATGAGATTTTCCAGTTATATTGATATGTTCAAACGCTTTTAAGTGAGCATTTGCCAAGTCAGAAACATGGATGTAATCTCTAATGCAGGTGCCGTCTTCTGTTGGATAGTCGTTTCCAAAGACATTCATCGATTTTCTGATGCCGATGGCTGTTTCCATGATGATAGGGATCAAGTTCGCAGGATTTTTTTCCAGGCCTTTAATTCGACCTTTTGTATCGTATCCGGCAGCATTAAAATACCGCAAGCAGCTGTATTTTATACCTTTTATTTTATAATACCAATCCAGAAACCGTTCGATTTCCTGTTTGGTGAAACCATAAAAATTGACGGGTTCCAAGGGGTGGGACTCATCCAGAGGCAGGTATTGCGGCATTCCGTAAACGGCAGCGGTTGAAGAAAATATAAAAATTCTTGTTTTGGAATGGGAAACGGCTTCCAGCAAGTTTAATGTCCCATTGATGTTTTGATAAGCATACCGTTCGGGTAAAAACATCGATTCCCCGGCTGCTTTCAGAGCTGATAAATGTATGACTGCGAAGAAATTATCTTTCAACAAATCTCGTAAAAATATCCGGTCTTGAACATCACCGTGTACAAATGTGGCTTCTTTGAACAGATTGATCTGCTGGCCGGAACTCAGATTGTCAAGAACTGTGACTTCGAATCCGGCATTTAGAAACTCAAGCACCACATGACTTCCAATATAACCGGCACCACCTACAACCAGGATTTTTTTCATTGGTTTATATTTTGTAAAGATTTGAAAAAAGCTATTTCCGCCAAGTTTTAGGTAGAAACAGAATTAGAATTGTCATAATTTCCAGTCTTCCCATCACCATATCAAGGGAGAGAATCCATTTGGTAAAAGTTCCCAAGTGGGCATAATTATCTGTGGGACCCACAGTGCCGAATCCCGGGCCAATATTGCTCAGACTGGCTACCACGCTGCCCAAGGTTGTTACCATGTCATTGGTTTCCAACGATACCAGCAACAGGGATAAAATCATGACGGCAGTATAAATATAAATAAATCCCAGTATACTGGCCAGAACATTGCGGTCAACAACCGAATCGCGCACCTTCACTGTTCTAATCAAATTGGGGTGAATCAGTTTTAATAGTTCCACGTATATATATTTTATTACCAACATAAAACGAACAGATTTTATCCCGCCAGCTGTACTGCCGGCACACCCGCCCATGATCATTAAAAATAATAGTACAAATTGTCCGAAAATGGGCCAAAGTTCATAGTCAGCCGTTCCAAATCCGGTAGTGGTTACAATGGATGCCACCGTGAAGCAGACATTGCGAATGGTGTTTACAATGTTTCCTCCCTGTTTGATTAAAATCACGCACGAAATGCTGACAATGGCCAGAAAAATAAAAAGTAGATAAAAACCAAATTCGGAATCCTGACTATAAGTTTTTAACTTTAATCCCTTAAACATGAAGCGATAATGAAGAGCAAAGTTAATGCCGGCAACAATCATAAAAACAGATAGAATCCATTCAATAACCGGTGAGTTAAAACCGGCAATGCTGCTGTTGTTAGTACTAAAACCGCCTGTGGACATGGTTGTGAAAGAATGATTAATTGCTTCGAAAAATGTCATGCCACCGATTCGCAGTAAAATGATTAAAACCAGGGTAAGAATGAAATAGACCATCCAAAGAACTTTTGCTGTGTCCTGGATGCGAGGGGTTAGCTTTTCAGCTGTGGGGCCAGGAACTTCGGCTTGAAAAATACCCATACCGCCGATATTTAGATAAGGAATGATAGCCAGAGCGAATACGATAATTCCCATTCCGCCTAACCATTGGGTAAAACTTCTCCACAATAGAATTGCTGGTGGAAGGGCTTCGATATCAGTCAATATGGAGGCCCCGGTGGTGGTGAAACCACTGATGGATTCAAAATAAGCATTAGTAAACGAGGACATAGCACCGGAAAAAAAATAAGGCAAACAACCGAAAAAACCGGCACTTAACCATCCAAAAGTCACCAGTGCATAACTATCTCTATATTTAAGGGGATATTTTGATTTGGGAATTAGCGATAAAGCAATACCTATAGTAACCGATAAGCAGAACGAATATAAAAAAGCCTTGAAGTCATTGGTCTCAAGTAAAAAAGAGTAAACGGTTGGTATTATTAAAAATGCGGACAAAACCACAATGATAAATCCCAAGGATTTAAAAATGGACGCATATTGCATTACAAAACAGAATGAAGTGTATTGGGAATAGTTTTGAAAAGCTCAAAACAACGATGTCAAAGTAATATAGTCAGATTCGTGTTTTTCTGTCATCACCATCCAGGACATATATAAAATGTGAATTGGAATTAAAAAAAGTTCATGGCTTTGTCCCGATCAAATCGGTGCAGAATTAATAAAATAATATCACCGGATATTAACTTGTTATTCCCTTTGGGCAGCAAATATTGATCTCCTCTTTTGATCATACCGATCATCACGTTTTCAGGAAGTTCTATTTTTTTGAGCGGTGTGCCTAAACATGAGGTTTTATCATCAAGATGTACTTCCAGGATTTCTATCTGGCCGTCAATCAATGAGAAATAGGAAGAAACATTGGTTCCCTGAATAAACCGAACCAGGTATCGGGCGGTTAAAACCCTGGGGCTGATACCAATGGCAATGGGAGTATTCTGATTAATGATTTGGACCAATTCAGGTTGTTTTACCAGACATATAGTATGCTCAACGCCCTGCTCACAGGCCATTAAGCATGATGTTAAATTGATCTGTTCCGAATCAGTCACCGAAATATAATAATCTGCATTTTCAATTCCTTCAGCAGCCAATTGAATTAAATCTGTCCCATCAAAGTTCAGTACCAATGATTTTTGAAGTTTCTCTGCAATGTGAAAGCTTCGAGAGATATCCTTTTCAACAACTTTGACATCCTGATTGGCTTTTTCAAGAATTTTTGCAAGACGGAGCCCGATATGACCGCCACCATTGATAAAAATCCGTTTTGTTTTGTTTTGGTGCCGTTCATATCCAATTATTTTTCTTAAGGCAGTATGTTCATCGGTTGGGCAGATAAAATAAACCACATCTTCATATCTGATAGTTTCATCTTTCTGAGGAACGGTTGAAATGCTTTTTCTTTGGATAATTCCAATTTGAATGGAATGTCCCCGACACTCTTTTTCCAGTTTTCGAATGGTTTTGCCAATGATGCGCGAATACTCTGTCATCTTATAACCCACTAACGTGATATCGCCATTTAAAAACTGATGGCTGTCAACAATATTTGGGGTTAACACGAGCCGCGAAAGCTCATCGGCTACCAGTGAAACTGGATTGATAACCCAGTCGATGCCCAGGGAATCAAGAGAAAACTCTTTGTTGGCCGTACTTAGATCTATTTGCCTAATACGACACATGGTTTTCTTTACTCCGGCTTCCGAAGCCAACTTACAGGCAATCATGTTGGTTTCGTCAGAGTTTGTAATAGCCAGGAATAAGTCTGTATCACTCAAATATGTTTTTGTCAGGTATTTACTATCAACAATGTTCGTATTATCTGTTAACACATCATAGTCTGATTTTAGCTTATTCAACACTTCGGCATTTATATCGATTACAGCTATGTTCAGGTTTTCCCTACTTAGGTTTTCAATCAGATGAAAACCGACTTCACCGGCTCCTGCAATTACAATTTTCAATGGTTCTCCTATTATCCTTAGTGGCGTTATCTGTATGATGATAGTGGAGCTTGGGGAGGTTCGTCAAAAATAGATTGTTTGAAGCTAATATGCGGATTTGACAAGGTGGAGTAGGAATTCACTGTTTTTGCTTTTTTTCCCCTGGATGGGTGAGAAGTCTAGATCCTTGGTAATAAAACCCACTTTTTTTGCATGAAGGCTAACGGTTTCGATTACCTGCCGATGGATTTGGGGATCGGTGACAATGCCTCCTTTTTTGATGGCGTCTTTGCCCGCTTCGAATTGAGGTTTGATCAGGGCCACTAAATCACCGCCCTTGACCAGGAAGTCGAAGCAATTGGCCAGGATTTTGGTCAGTGAAATAAAACTGACGTCAATAACGATAAGATCAACAAATGTGCCGACCTTTTCCATTGTCAGGTGTCGAAAATTGGTTCGTTCCATATTATTGACCCGGGGATGGGTTACCAATTTCCAATTCAACTGATTGTACCCCACATCGATGGCAAAAACATATGAAACATGATGCTGCAAAAGGCAATCGGTAAAGCCACCGGTTGACGCCCCAATATCCATCACAATTCGGTTTTTGGTTTGGATATTGAAAGCGGATATTGCCTTGGCCAGTTTAAGTCCGCCGCGACTGACATATGGTTGATCAACTCCCTTAATCCGTATTTGGGCATTACGCATCACTCTGGTACCAGGTTTGTCGATCTTTTGTTCATTAACCAGAACCTTTCCCGCTAATATATAGGCCTGTGCACGTTCGCGACTTGGCGCCAAACCGTGTTCATATATCAATTTGTCGATTCGGACTTTGGATGTCGCCATGGTAATGTTTTACAAGTGAATCGTCTCAACTGACAATGCCGTGATGCAAATTACCGGGCAGTGACTGTCAAAATGGAGGAAGACTGATAGAATTTGCATTTACCAGCCTTATTTATCTGGTTGGTGGAGAAATTACAGGTGATCGGTTTCATCAACCAGTGATTCAAGATAATCCTGGTCCTGCAATGTAATGTGATGCTTATTCATCCGGATAACATCTGTTTTTTCCAATCTTCCCAAAACTCTGACCACTGTTTCGGTGGTTGTTCCGGCCATGGCAGCGATTTCTTTACGCGTCAGAGGCATTTCTAGTTGATACAGACTGTCTTGTTTGTAGCCAATTTTCTTAGTAAGATTGAGTAAAATCTTGGCTACCCTGGATTCAATCCGTGTCAAGGCCATTTCAGGTACCTTGCGCATCATCTGCTGACTATTTTGGCTGCTGAGTTTTAAAAACTTGCGATATATCTCCGGATGTTTATCAAGAAAATCAAAAAATGGTTCCTTGGGAATCTCAACCAGCGTCACCTCACCTTCCGTAACAGCTCTAACTGAGTATGACTGCTCACTGAAGATAGCTAGTATGCCAAAAAACTCCCCTTCCGTGGCAATTCTTAAAATCATCTCTTGCCCTGGTTTTAAGCTTCTAATGACCTTTACCATTCCTTTATTTACAAATGTAAATCTCTTGGCAACATCGCCTTGCTCAAAAATGACTTCATTCTTTTTCAGTGTTCGAATGGTTGTCAGCTTGGAAAGTTCTAGCAATAAATCGTGGTTAAGGTTCTTAAATAATTCCAACGTTTTTAAGGTTGCCACCCTGATTTCATGGTCGAATTTTTTATTAACAGGAGCGCCTTTCATAAAATTCCTTCTCTTTTCGGTTTTCTTGAGATGATTCATACCGGAAAAGTTGAAAATTTTTGCTTAGATCAATAAAATTTATCGTTTTGATCAAAAAAATTTAACATTATTGGTACAAATCGGCTTTTTCCAGATCAATCACTTTCTCTTTCAGGATCAAACTCAACATATTTGGCTAATTTTTTTAAATTATATGACCCTAAACAATAAATCAATAAATTTCTCATGAATTCATCAATCGCTAAGGTATGGCTTTGTAAAAGACAATATTTTCAGCAGCTTAAATAAAATGTTAAATATCTGGAAGTGACATACTGAAATTTTCATCTTTGTAAAACCGGTTCTTGATCATTCAGCTTTAAAGGGTTTCGGTTTATTAAGTAAATTATTATGGTTTGAAAAACCATGTATTGATGTGAATAGATCATTTGGGCTTGAAAGTACTTGCTAAACCGGAATCTAAGTTTCTTTTATTCTGAATGACAAAAATGACATTCATCCGATGAATGTCTTGAAGCTGAACTTTTTTCCCATTTTCTATCTTTTAATAGATTTATTTATAAATTATGAGTGATAAAAAATCAACAGAATTGAACTTACCGGTCAGCGAAACTCAACGAATCAATTGGTTTCCAGGGCATATGGCTAAGGCGTTACGGGAGGTAAAGAAAAAAATTAAATTGGTGGATTTGGTATTGGAGATACGAGATGCCCGGGTGCCTTTGTCTTCTGGTAATTTATCCCTCCATGACTTGTCTGGAGGCAAACCAAGAATTATTGCCTTAAACAAAGCCAATCTGGCGGATAGAGGCAATATGCAGCTATGGAAAAAGTGGTTTCGTGAAAACGGCCAATCGGCTTTGTTTGTCAATTCATTTGATTCCCGTACTTTAAAGCAGCTATTGACCGAAGCCAAAAGGATAATGAAATCAAAATGGGCCACTTTTGAAAAAAAGGGGATTCGCCATCCGCCGTTGCGTCTGATCATTGTGGGAATTCCGAATACAGGCAAGTCTACGATTATTAATCGAATGACCAAAAGGCACGCAGCTCGAACCGGGGATCGACCGGGGGTGACGAAATCTCAGGAATGGATTGTCCTGGGGAAGGATTTTGAGTTATTGGATACACCCGGTATAATGCCTCCCAAAATAGAAACTGAGGAGCAAGGCATGTGGTTGTGTGCCATCCATGCCATCAAAGATGAGATTGTGGGTAAAGAAAAGGTAGCCACTTATATTATTAACTTCTTGCTGAAGAATAATCCGGAAGGGTTAAAAAGAAAATATGATTTGAGTTACTTAGAGGGATCGATTCACAAAGTAATCCAACATATCGGAGAACGTTTGAACTATAAAAAACAAAAGGGTGAGATAGACATAACCAAGACTTGTGGGCAGATATTATTGGATTTTAGACAGGGGTTGCTAGGAACATGTTCATTTGAGCTTCCACCGGATGATGTAATCAGGTAGATAAGTGTTTGGTGATAACTAGTTGATCTGTATTGCATTTGGTAGTTGGGGATGGAGGTTTTATCCATGGGTGAAAATAATAGATGTAAACAGTGGTCAATTGATTAAAATTAATAAGAATTTAAAAGATGTTATTTAACAGTCGATTCTTGTCCAAAATTATGATAGCTAAACCACTTCTCCATCCATTACCTGCTCTCACATAGCTTAGACATTGATATTATGGGCATAAATAGCAAACCTAAAACAAGTCTATGACTTGAATTCTTCAATTTAAATCATTATTTGAAAGTTTATTGGAAACCTATTAGACTAAAACAATTATTTTCAAATCTGAATCAAGTTCCAAAACGCCTGTCCGATCTTTTAAAAAATACAACTATAATCTGATAGTAATATGGACCTGAATTTGGTTTTGATAATGAACAGTAAGAACTGAATTCCACCTAAAAAAATAATAAAATCAGTAATAAAAAGATGAAGGAAGATAAGCCAACTGGATTAAAAGAGGAGTTTCACCTACGCCCCATAGCTGATGACGGAACATTTAAATTTTCATGCCACCCCGGCATTTCATGCTTTAATAGGTGCTGCCGTGAAATAGATGTTTTGCTAACGCCGTTTGATGTTTTGCGAATGAAACAAAAACTGGGCATTCGATCGGATGAATTCTTAAAAAAGTATACGGAGCTCCAAAACTATAAAGACAGCGAAATGCCCTTATTAAAGTTAAAAATGGTGGATGGGAAAAGGTGTTCATTTTTATCTGAAAGCGGTTGCATGGTGTATGATTCCAGACCTGTAGTCTGTCGAAATTATCCTACAGGGCTGGCCACTCAAAACCCACTGGAAGGTCATAGTTCCAATCCGTATTTTGTTATTGAAGAGGATATGTGTAAAGGACATTTTGAGGGTCAAGAATGGACAATTTCGGAATGGAAGAAAAACCAGGGGGCAATTGAACTTGATGAGTTAAACAAACCATGGTTACAGATCGTGGCAAGACTGAAGTCCTTGACATTAAAAAATGATAAAGATCAAAAAATGAATATTTTTATCATGACCAGTTTTGATTTGGATACATTTCGCAGCTTTGTGTTTGACAGCAGCTTTTTGAGTCGTTTTGAAATCAGCAAAGACATGGCTGAGAAGATCAAAGACGATGAAGATGAGTTGCTTAATTTCGGCTTCAAATGGCTGGAGTATGCACTTTTTGCCGAAGGGCCGATACGACCGCGGAAGTAGAACACATAGTGGATGACTTATGTTTTTTAAGAAAGGTCAAATCCCGCGTAAACACACGGATATTTGCGCATGGATTATGATTTATGTCATTCCAATTCTCTTGACATGTGTTTTTGGTCGAGTAAAATAATCCTTGTTTTTTTAAAGGATCTAAACTGTAAGGATTCTTAAAAAATTAGAATCTTAAAGAAGTGTTTTTATTAACCTTTTTTGCAAAACTAAACCTTCTTCTAGGAGATATTAGATGCCAAGTTTTGTAATGACTGAAAAGTGTGACGGTTGTAAAGGACAAGACAAGACAGCTTGTATGTATATTTGTCCTCACGACTTGATGAAGCTAAACATGGACACAATGAAGGCTTGGAACCAAGAGCCTGTACAATGCTGGGAATGCTACAATTGTGTTAAAATTTGCCCACAGCAGGCAATTGAAGTTAGATGCTACGCCGATTTTGCTCCTCTGGGAGCTTCCTGTATCCCTATGCGTGGAACGGATACTATCATGTGGACGATCAAGTTCCGTGATGGAATGATTAAGCGATTTAAGTTCCCAATCCGCACAACCGACGAAGGCTCTGCCGATATTAAAGGCGGTGTTCAGGCAGTAGAGGTTGATCCTTCCAGGATTAAGGAACAAGGTCTGTATACTCAGATTTTTAATAACGTTAAACTTCCTGTTCCAGGATAATAGTTTAGACATATTTTTTTCGCTTAATTTTTTACATTACATCTAATTAGGAGTGTTAGCGTAATGGAACCAAAAGTTAATAATTTTGAAAATATTGAGAAGCCGGAAATCGTCGTCCATGAGACTGACGTCCTGCTAATCGGTGGTGGTATGGCTGCTTGCGGTGCTGCTTATGAAGCAGATCGATGGGCTAGTCCGCAAGGTATCAGGGTTACCATGGTTGATAAAGCTGCTGTTGATAGAAGTGGCGCTGTTGCTATGGGACTTTCTGCTATTAATACTTATTTGGGTGAAAATGATCCCGCAGATTATGTACGTATGGTACGTAACGACTTAATGGGAATTATAAGAGAAGACCTTGTATACGATCTGGGCCGATGGGTTGATGATTCCGTACATCTTTTTGAAGATTGGGGACTTCCCGTTTGGAAAAAAGGTGATGGTGGAGAATCTCTGGACGGTCATCAGGCTGCGAAAGCAGGTAAAGGAACTCTTCGTGATGGTGTAGCCCCGGTTCGCTCCGGTAAGTGGCAGATCATGATTAACGGTGAGTCTTATAAAGTAATTGTCGGTGAAGCAGGTAAGAAATCTCTTGAGCAAAACAGGGAAGCAACTGGTGTAGATCAGAATTTGTTTGAGCGTGTTTTTATTATTAAAGTACTAAACGACAAGAACGATCCAACAAAGATCGCCGGTGCAGTTGGTTTTAGCGTTCGTGAACATAAATTATATGTTTTTAAATGTAAGACTGCTTTACTAGCCGGTGGTGGCTGTGTGAACTTCTTTAGAGGCCGAGCAACTGCTGAAGGTCAAGGTCGTGCATGGTTTCCAGTTTGGAATTCCGGTTCTAACTATGCCATGGGTGCGGAAGCAGGTGCTGAACTCGTATTGATGGAAAATCGTTTTGTACCCTGTAGATTTAAGGACGGTTACGGCCCGGTAGGTGCGTGGTTCTTACTCTTCAAAGCTCAGGCAACCAATGCATTGGGTGAAGACTATCAAGTGGCTCATGCAGAAGAAAGTAAGAAACTGTATGGTAAGTATGTTGATGCTATGGGTACATGTATGCGGGGCCATATGATGATGATTGATATGAAGGCCGGTAAAGGCCCTATTAAAATCCATACGGATAAAGCTCTCCAGAAAATGGGTGAGACAATGGATAAGAAGCAGATGAAGCATCTGGAAGCAGAAGCTTGGGAAGATTTCTTAGATATGTCAATCTCACAAGCTGGTGTTTGGGCAGCGAATAACATGGCTCCTGAAAAGGTTCCATCCGAATTGATGCCTGCTGAGCCTTATATGTTGGGTTCACATGCTGGTTGTGCAGGTCTGTGGGTCAGTGGCCCTGGTGATTTTGGTCCTGAAGAATACTGCTGGGGACCCAACAGGATGACCACCGTAAAAGGTCTGTTTACAGCTGGTGATGGTGCCGGTGCTTCCGGTCACAAATTTTCATCCGGTGCGCATGCGGAAGGTCGTATTGCCGGTAAAGGTATGGTTGCATACTGTATGGATAATCCTGATATGCCTGAATTTGCTGAAACTCCAGATGAATTGGCAGCAGAAGTATTCATGCCGATGGAAACTTATGCCAAGTTTTCCGGTTACACAACCGATCCTGAAATCAATCCGCATTATATCAAACCGGCTATGTATCAACAACGGCTGCAAAAGATTATGGATGAGTACGCAGGTGGTGTTAGTACTTGGTACATGACCAGTAAGACCATGCTGGAAGAAGGTTTGAATTATATGCAAATGTTGAAGGAAGATGCTGTTCATTTGGCAGCTGAAGATCTACATGAACTTCTCAGATGTTGGGAAAACCATCATCGAACGGTAGCTGCTGAAGCTCACGCACGGCATATTCTGTTCAGAGAAGAGACAAGATATCCAGGATATTATTATCGTGGTGATTTCTTGGCAATTGACGATGATAATTGGAGATGTTTCACCAATTCTACGTATGACAAGAATACGAGAGAGTGGAAAGTCTTCAAGAGAGATTATCATCAGATCATTCCTGACTAATCCAGTGCTGACTGGGCCGGTATCTCAAGCTTATCCCATCTTCGGGTACGGGCTGAGTACCGGTAAATTAGATATGCGGAAGAGCGATTTATTAAAAAAGGACTTGTATATTTTAACATCTCGCTCTGATATTTTTTGCATGAGAGATTTTCACATCAATTCGTTCATCTCCGGAAGTGAAATATCCAGTGGTTAAACGGAATTTGTTCCACAAGCTTATTAAGAATCATCCTTGAATATTTAACTATCCGATCCAACAACAAGGGAATTGAATGGCAGAACAAAAAGGAAAGATATTAGTTATCGGTGGCGGAATCAGTGGCGTTACTGCAGCACTGGAAGCAGCCGAGGTCGGTTATGAAGTAATTCTGGTTGAGAAAAATCCTACCCTTGGAGGTCGAGTTTCCAGGTTTTATCAGTATTTCCCAAAACTATGCCCTCCCCTTTGTGGACTGGAAATCAACTATAGAAGACTTAGACCGAATTCAAGAATTCAGATGTTTACTAACTCTGAAGTCGAATCAATTACCGGTAATGCAGGTTGTTACCAAGTCAAAATCAAGACCAACCCTACCTATGTAAATGAAAAGTGCGTAATCTGTGACAAGTGTACGGATGTGTGTCCCGGAGAACGTGACAATGCTCATAATTACGGGCTAGATAAAACCAAAGCGATCTATATGCCTCACAAAATGGCATGGCCCGCAAAATTTGTTATTGAGCGAACAGCTTGTCCTGATGGGTGCACCAAATGTGTTGATGCGTGCGATTATGATGCCATCGATTTACAAATGCAAGCCAATATCACTGAAGTTGAAGTGGCATCTGTTGTTTACGCAACCGGCTGGAAGCCTTACGACGCGACCAAAATAAAAAACTTAGGATACGGCCAGGTTCCAAACGTTATAAACAATGTTACCATGGAAAGAATCGCCGCAGGAAACGGCCCAACCAGAGGTGAAATACTCAGGCCTTCAGACCAAAAGAAGGTTGAATCAATCGCTTTTGTACAATGCGCGGGTTCGAGGGATGAAAACCATTTGCCGTATTGCTCAGCAGTTTGTTGTATGGCTTCGTTAAAACAGGCAAATTATGTTCGTGAGGCAAATCCGGATGCTCAAATTTTTATCTTCTACATTGATCTTAGGACTCCTGGGAAATATGAAGACTTCGCTGCTAAGATCCAAAATGATGACAATATCATGCTGGTTAAGGGTAAAGTCGCAAAATTGAGTGAAGGCCAAGGACAGAAAGTTATAGTGGAAGCTGAAGATATTCTCAACGGCGGCATGGTAAATATGGAAGTAGATATGGTTGTTTTGGCAACCGGTATGGAATCCAGTTTGAAAGGTGAAAGTTTACCGGAAGCCGTTCAGGTGGATGAGAACGGGTTTGTTGCTCCCAAAATACAAACGAACGGTATTATCGCGGCAGGGACGTCAAAATTTCCATCCGATGTAAACAGTTCGATTCAGGATTCAACCGGGGCAGCCTTAAAAGCTATTCAAACTGTAGTGGGGAGCTAAAATATGGAAAAGAAAATAGGTGTTTATATTTGTTCTGGGTGCGATATTGATAAAGCGGTTGATGTTGAAGGCCTGGAGAAGGTTGCTGTCAACGAATTTAAAGCTGCCGCCTGTAAGACACATCCCTTTCTTTGTAGTCAGGCGGGTTTACAGGTTATAAAAGACGACCAGAACAATGAAGGAATAAACTGTTTTGTTATTGCGGCTTGTTCACAACGATATCACCAAAATGTCTTCAATATGGGCGAAGGAACCATCCTATTAAGGGCGCCGATAAGAGAATTGGTGGCCTGGACATTGGAACCTCGCGATGATGAAGGCAAGGTTAACGAAGACACTCAGATGGCCGGGGAAGACTATGTTCGTATGTACACTGCGCGAATTAAAGCGCATGAGCTGTATAAGCCGTATAAACAAGGAGAAACATCAAAAGGTCTTGTTGTCGTTGGTGGTGGTGTTGCCGGAATGACGGCGGCGATTGAAGCAGCCAAGACAGGTGTTGAAGTAAACTTGGTGGAAAAATCGGATAAACTGGGCGGATATGCGTTAAATTACAAGAGCATGCTTCCTCCCGAACCTCCATATGAAGGATTGGTTCCAAATTACATTGCTGAAATGGTAGCGGAAGTTGAAGGATCTGATAAGATTACTGTCCATACATCCAGTACTGTTGAATCCATTGAGGGAGAGCCTGGAGATTTTCAAGTTAAAGTTAAGGGAAGCGGAGCCGATTTTAAAACAGGTGGAGTTATTTTGGCCGCCGGATCAGTTCCCTATGATGCAAGTAAGCTGACCAAATTAGGATCTGGTTTTGACAACGTGATAACAAGTGCTGAATTTGAGGAGATGGCGGTCGCCGGATCGATAAAGAAAAAAGACGGTCAACCGGCTAAAAGTGTTGCATTTATCCAATGTGCGGGTTCATGTGATCCCGAGCATCTGCCTTACTGCTCATCAACTTGTTGTATGACGTCTTTAAAACAGGCTTCGTATATTAGGGAATTGGACCAGGATGCCAAAGCATATATTATTTATAAAAACATGCGAACACCTGGACAATATGAGAACTTTTATCGCTCACAACAGGATGATCCGGGTGTTTTTCTGACCAAAGGAGATGTTGTTGCGGTTAACGAGGAATCGGATAAACGGGTTGCCGTCGATGTCGACAATACGTTGCTCGGTCAAGATATTCAATTGAAAGTCGATCTAGTTGTGCTGGCAGTTGGTCAAGTACCATCAACATTGGGCGAAGAGACACAAATTTTGAATCTTCAATACCGACAGGGAGGTGAATTGCCTGACCTTAAGTACGGATATCCGGATTCCCATTTTGTTTGTTTTCCTTATGAAACACGAAGGACCGGTGTATATGCAACCGGTACTGTAAGACAATCGATGGACATTAATGCGGCTAAAAGAGATGCAACTGGAGCCGTACTAAAAGCCATTCAAGCAGTCGAAATGACTGCCCGGGGTGAGCGTGTACATCCAAGGGCCGGTGACCTGACTTTTATGGAACCAAATTTACAGCGATGTACAGACTGTAAACGATGTACGGAAGAGTGCCCGTTTGGAGCCATTGATGAAAATGAAAAAGGGACACCTTTACCAAAATCAGCCAGATGTCGAGCATGCGGAATTTGTATGGGAGCTTGTCCTGAAAGAGTTATTTCATTCCCGGATTACAGCATTCCGATTTTGTCTGAAATGATCAAGAATATCGAAATCCCGGAAGAAGATGAAGAAAAACCGAGAGTTATTGCGTTTATTTGTGAAAACGATGCATTGCCTGCTTTGGATCAGCTGGCTCTGAACAGGGTGAGGCTGAGTCCGTACATTAGGTATATTCCACTGAGATGTCTTGGTGGAAACAACCTGGTATTCGTGTCTGATTCCCTATCAGTCGGAGTTGATGGCGTTATGTACTTGGGTTGCAAGCATGGTGATGATTATCAATGCCACTTCATCAAAGGTAGTGAACTTTGTAATGAACGGTTGGGTAAAGTACAGGAAACAATTGGAAGATTGTCTCTTGAGTCCGAACGTGTTCAACAGTTTGAAGTCAGCATGAATGATGCTGATAAATTGCCTAAAATCATTGAAGATTTTATGGAAGAACTGGAGGATTTCGGGGCAAACCCATTTAAAGGCTTTTAACGTCTGGATTAATTCTTGATTCAGAAAGATTGTTGAACACCAAATAAATTGGAGGTTTTACGAATGTCAGACCGAGTAACACTAGATGCGGATTTGAAATTTGTAGAAGGAGTAATTAAAGCAGGTGGGCAGGATCTGAAAAAATGCTACCAGTGTTCTACTTGTACAGTTGTATGTCCGCTTACTCCCGAAGGGGCACCTTTCCCAAGAAAAGAAATGATTAATGCCCAATGGGGAATCAAGGATAAACTCATCAAGAGTATGGACCCTTGGTTGTGCTTTCATTGTAATGATTGTTCCGAACAATGTCCGCGTGGGGCCAAACCAGGGGATGTTATGGCTGCTATTCGCAATATGATTATTGCAAATGTTGCCGTTCCATCTTTTTTGGGAAAAGCGTCGCAATCATTGGGCGGTGCTTTTGGATTACTTCTTGTACCCATTATTCTTTTAGCGGTGGTTATCTTTGGAGTAAATGGAGGTGAATTTGCTTTCTTGGACAAAGGACCTATCGATTTTTCACGTATGATGCACCAGGTTACTATTGAAGTCGTCTTCATCCCGGCATTCTTTTTTGGGATTATAACCGGTGTTTTAGGCATAAGAAAACTAATCGCGAGTTTGAAAGAAGAATATCCGCCAAATGGAAATGGAGAGAGTATCTTGAATGCGCTGATCGGTACGATTGTTGATCTTGCCACTCACCAGAAGTTTAGAGAGTGTGGTGTTAACCAGAGCAGAAATATTTCTCATATGTTGCTGTTTTATGCTTTCGGCGGCTTGATGCTGACTACCGCAGGCGTAACTGGCATTTATTATATAAATAAAATTGCGCCGGGGACGTTAACACCCACACCTTTGTATTTTTTCCATCCGGTTAAAATAATTGGGAATATTAGTGCCTTAGCTGCAATAATCGGGATTGGCATGATCGTCGTAAGGCGGATTAGCAGTCCAACTATTGGAAAATCTGTGGCGTTTGACTGGATTTTTATTGGTGATATGGCTCTAATTATCATCACTGGAATTCTTTGCCAGGTGTTTCGAGTTGCCGGCAGTCAAATCGCTTATTTCATCTATTATATCCATCTTGTTTTAGTCTTTTTCCTCTTCGCATACGCACCCTATTCAAAGTTTGGACATATGTTCTACAGAACTACTGCCTTGGTATACGCTAGGTATTCGGGTCGCAGCCAGAGTACAGGTATTAACCTTTTGGAAGGGACTCAACAAGCAATAACTGAAGAGGCAAAAGAAGCTTCATAAAGAAAACGACCATTCTCTTTTGTCGAATCAATTTATAGTACAAACTCCACAGTTAATACTGTGGATAAATTTTTTTGAATAATTAACGGGAGATAAAAGCATATGTCTGAATTAATTGCCCCTCATGGTGGAAAAGGTTTGGTTTGCGCTTTACTTGAAGGTGCTGAACTGGATGCTGAAAAGAAAAAAGCTGAAGGATTAAAAAAAATCTCGATTTCCGGAAGAGAGAACGGTGATCTCATCATGATGGGGATTGGCGGATTCAGTCCATTGAGCGGTTTTATGAAAAAAGCTGACTGGAAACGTGTATGTGAAGAATACTTGTTGGAAGATGGAACATTCTGGCCGATTCCGGTAACCTTGTCTGCTACTAAAGAGGATGCCGGTGCGATTAATATTGGTGATGAAATAGCCCTGCAAAACGTCGACGGCGTAATCATGGCGACCATGAAGGTTGAAGAAAAGTACGAAATGTCTGAAGCTGACAAAAAGTGGGAATGTGAAAAATGCTACATGGGTGAAGGCGAAGACAGTGTTGACGGCAAGTTTTGGGAAGTTGCCATGGAAGATCATCCAGGCGTTCAAATGGTAATGAACCAGAAAGATGTTAACTTGGCAGGTCCGGTAAAAGTACTTAGTGAAGGCGATTTTCCGGAAAGATTTCCCGGAACATATTTGACTCCTGCACAAAGTAGAAAGATTTTTGAAGATAGAGGATGGAAAACTGTCGCCGCTCTTCAATTAAGAAACCCTATGCATAGATCTCATGAGCATTTGGCTAAAATAGCGGCCGATGTTTGTGACGGTGTTTTTATTCATTCACTGGTTGGTTCTTTAAAGCCCGGTGATATTCCGGCGGAAGTTAGAATTAAGTGTATTGAAAAGCTGATTGATGGCTATTTTGTAAAAGAAAATATTGTACAAGGTGGTTATCCACTGGATATGCGTTATGCAGGCCCCAGAGAAGCTTTATTGCATGCGACTTTCAGGCAGAACTATGGTGTTTCCCGAATGATCATTGGTCGTGATCACGCAGGTGTTGGCGACTTCTATGGCTTATTTGAAGCTCAAACTATTTTTAATAAGATTCCACAGCCGAAAGAAGATGCTAAAAGACTTCTTTGCGAACCCTTAAAAATTGATTGGACTTTCTACTGCTACAAGTGTGACGGAATGGCATCACTCAGAACATGTCCACATGATAAAGAGGATCGTGTGCTTCTAAGTGGAACAAAACTTCGCAAGGCATTGTCTGAAGGGACAGAAGTTGCGGATCATTTTGGACGTGAAGAAGTACTTGTAATTCTGAGAGAGTACTATGCGGGATTAACGGAGAAAGTTGAGATAAAAGTACATAAGAAAGTCTAAAACCGATACCTAAATTAAACATACACGGTTTTAGAGATCTGAATCTGCCGGTTTGAATAAGACATTCAAACCGGTGATTATCAGAATCAATCTTTTTCTGAAAGTACTGTCATTCTCGCGGAGGTGATAATCCAATTTTAGTAAAAATTATTAAATTGTGATGTCGTTTGGGCGGGGGTGACAGCAAGACAACATTGTAACGATTTGAGTTTTGATGTAGTTGACGACTCAATGAGACCGAAAATGTTACATCCTTATAGTAAATATTCCATTCATAAATCAATTTATTAGGAGAATATAAAATGCCTGTATACGTAGTGGGACATAAAAATCCGGATACCGACTCCGTTACCTCTGCTATTGCTTATGCGGAATTAAAAAAAGCCATGGGAATGGACGCAGTGGCGGCCAGTCAAGGTGAATTGAATCCTGAAACAGAAATGGTGTTGAACAAGTTTGGTTTTTCCGCACCGGAAAAATTATCAGATGCCGCCGGTAAACAAGTGATCCTGGTTGATCACGGTGAACTATCTCAGGCTCCGGATAACTTGGGGGATGGGGAAGTGATCGAAATTGTGGATCATCATAAAATTGGCGATATAACCACCAACAGCCCTATTTTTTATTATAATAAACCGGTTGGTTGTACTGGTACTGTTTTAAAAGAGATATTTGAAACCAATAAAATTGAAATACCCAAGAATATTGCAGGAATCATGTTGTGCGCCATTCTGAGCGATACGGTCATGTTTAAATCTCCAACCAGTACAAAAGAAGATGAAAAAGCGTGCGAGGAACTGGCTAAAATAGCCGGTGTTGATGATATGCAAGCGTTGGCTATGGAAATGTTCAAGGCCAAATCAGCTGTTGAAGGCGTTCCTGCAAAAGATCTTGTTTTCAGAGATTACAAAGATTTTGAAATGGGTGGAAACAAGATTGGCGTTGGTCAGCTGGAACTGGTTGACCTGTCGTTGATAGAAGATGTCAGAGACGATCTATATAAAGCACTGGAAGAAGTGAAAGCAGAAGGTGGAAGACATTCAGTATTCCTGATGCTGACCGATATCATGAAGGAAGGATCTGATCTGATGGTTGTGACCGACGACGCTTCTATTGTTGAAAAAGCTTTTGGTAAAAAGCTTGAAGGAAAAACCGTTTGGATTGACGGTATGATGAGTCGTAAAAAACAAACCGTTCCACCACTTCAAGATGTTTTTGGTGGATAAAAAGAGCGTTCTTGAATGTGACGTTCGGGGGAGGGGATTGAGGAGCTTTGTTCTTCAGTCTCCAAAATGTAAGGAAATTTTTAATCATGAGTGATGGAGTGCTGATTATTGTTCACTTACTGACAACAGAGATAATGTGGCGAAGATTTCTTTACGATGTTTAGCATTTTATATGTTTTATTAAAATTTAGAATATGATCAAATCGTTAAATATCCGTTAAGTGAGTCATCCACGGGTATTTGATTAAGATGTTTAAGTGTCCTCAAAAAGAAGAGTTTTTTTAAAAAGATTCAATTAAATAATCTGGGAGGAAAAATGCAACTAACTGGATTGAAATACGGAAGGATTTTGATGGATACCGTCGGTTTTCCCGTAGCTAAAACACTGACTGAAACTGCTACGAAAGAGGAAATCGAGGGGCTAATGAAAGGGTCCGGGAAATGTGTTGTCAAGCCGTCTTTTATGGGTAGTGCCGGTAAAAAAGGAAAAGCCGGATTGGTGAAAATTGTTGATAGTTATGCTGCTGCCGATCAAGCAAGGCAAGATATGTATTTTGCCAAATATAAGCAGGGACCTGTCGAGCATAAAGCTAAAGGTGTGACATTTGAAGAATTTGTTGAGTCAGATGCGGAATTGTATTTCAGTATTACAACTTCAACCGAAACTCGAACACCAGTCATGATGCTGATTGTTGAAGGTGGTGTGGAAGTTGAAGAACTACCTCCTGAAAAAAAAGCGATTGTTCCATTTGATCCGTTTGAAGGCTTGAAAGGATTTCATGTCAACGATGCCCTTATTAAACTGGGGTGTCCCAAAGCATTTATCAGTCCGCTGGTTCAACAGATTCCCAAATTATGGGAATTGTACAATAATTACGGTTTAACCATGATTGAGATTAACCCGATTCGTATGAAGAAAGGCAAGCGTCCAATACCTGTTGCTTGTGATGTGAAAGCCGCTTTTGATCAAGATGATCCGGCACATGAACGTATTAAGCTTCCCAAAGATGTTTTTGCGACTGAATTGACTGATTTTGAATCAGAAATCAACCAACTGAGAACTTACCAAGGTCAAAGTGACGTCGTTGAGATTAACCCCAACGGAACCATTCTACCATTTATGTTTGGCGGTGGAGCCAACAGCGCGGCTACTGAAGTTCTGGGGGATAGGGCGATCTTCTCATCAGATTTCGGAGGAAATCCACCGTATCAAAAAATGAAAGAAATTGCCGATATCAGCTATAGGCATTTCTTAAAACAGGCAAATATTGTCCAAATCATTGGTGGAAAAGCAAATAATACAGACATCTTTGTAACCATTAAGGCAATGCTCGATGCTCTTAGGGAAAATATTAAGCTGAATCCCAATATCCAAGTAGTGATCGGCCGTGGCGGACCAAATGTTGTTCAGGGGATGATTTATGCCCGTGATCTTCTGGATAGTCTGAAAATCCCTTATAAGATGTTCGGTTTTGACAGTAGTATGATCGGAGTGTTGAATTACACTCTTGAGCTGGATGCCTGGATGGAATCTAAGAAGAAGAAATAGAGAAGGCTAATCCAAAAATTACCAAAGAATCTGAAAAATCGATTGTTTTGACAAATCGATGAACTTGAACAAACTAATCAGAAAATAAATCATTTTTATTGGAGAAGCTATGAGCCAAACTAATCCGTTCCCGTACTATGTGGGAATAAATAGTCTAGAAGAGATAGCGAACAAACAAACCCGATGTGTCGTGATGAACATTCTCGGTGGCGAAAGTAAAGGTGTCACACCGACATCACACGAATTCAGTGGTGGAAATATTGTTGCTGGTGTCCAATATGGAAGATCCGGCCAGGTGATGGAAACAAAAATTGGTGAAATTCCAGTTTTTGGTAGTATCAAGGAAATCGTTGATGCAGGTATCGAATTCGATACAGGCGTTATCTATTTACCTCCCACTGCTGTCGCAGCGGCGGCTGATGAACTTGTTACACACAATCCTAAACTGACTAAGATTGTTGTTTTAACTGAAAAAGTGTCTGTAAAAGACTCACAATTTATCAGGGCTTTGTGTCAGAAAAACAAAATTGACGTTTTTGGCGGCAATTGCCTCGGTATTGGAAATTCCTGGGAGCAAGTTCGTGTCGGTGGTGCTCTTGGTGGGAAATCACCGGGTGAGAGTCTGATGAAAGGAAGTGTTGCTGTCTACAGTAACTCAGGAAACTTCAGTACAACCATACCTGAATATTTGAAAACAGGTGGATGGGGTACTTCTACTGTTTTAAGTAGCGGAAAAGACCTTTACATCCAATTTGCATTGGCTGAATTTTTGAACGCTGCTGAAAATGATTCCAGAACAAAAGCAATCATGCTGTATATTGAGCCGGGCGGATATTATGAAAAACAAGCCCTGGAATGGATTGAAGATGGTACATACAAGTTGACCAAACCAATGGTTGTTTGTGTTACCGGTCGATGGAAGGCAAATCTGTCTCGTGCGGTTGGACATGCAGGTGCGATTGCAGGTGGTGGAGATGATGCCCTTGCTAAGGAAAAGTGGTTCGACGATTTTTTCGGTGTGGGTGAATTTGATCCTAATAATCCAAAAGTCTCAAAGAAAGGTGTGAGAATCGCCTCAATTCAGGATGCTCCGACAGCCATGACAGCTGTAATGAAAGAAATCGGCGTAGATAAGGATTTTGCTCCAACTGGCGACCTTAGTCTAAAACCTTGGTTTGTTAACGATCAAAATTCTGATTACCCGAATGGACTAAAAATGGATGCTGTTGAAGCAATGGCTCCATATAACGACACTATTAAAAGATTGGGTAACCAGATTGGCGCTCAGCTTACACGAGAATCAATGCGCAACAAATCCGGCGCCAGCATGATGAATCCAAAATCCCAGATTACGGAAGTTCATGGGATTTCTGTTCTGGACTTGGTGGAATATCCTTTTGGTGGCACAAACGTTTTTGCGTTGACAAAGGAGATGCCATCAAAAGAGGAAATGCCGTTAGTAAATGCCATAATGAATTACTTTGTTGCTACCGGTGCTGAAAACATGGACGTTGCAGTCAAGACAAGGGCCAATAACGCACTTCCTAACGCATATCTGGGTGCTGCCGTTCTGATGAATGGTGACTGCCAATTGTTCGAAGATTATAGAACCATTACAGATAAAATGATTGATTTGTTCTACACTCAAGTCTGGAATGATAAATCTGTAAACGATGCTGTGATTGACAAAGCCTTAGGACAAAAAGGTGTTTTACCTGAAGGTGAAGCCAGTGCTGAAGAAGAAGCCGCTGCCAAGTTCTTTATCGAACTTATTAAGAAAAACGGATTGGAGAGTATTTTTACCAAGTATGCCATTAAGTATGCCGAGCAAAACAAAGTCAATAAAATGACAGTTTTGATGGCTGCCATGTTATTGACACTTTCCTGGAAATCCTTGACTGGACGTCAGATTCCAAAAGAAACTGCTCTTGATTTGGGTGCGTATCTTAAACTGAACGGTGTAATTGTTGGCTGTTCCGCACCGGATTACAAGAACAATGAATTCTGGAAAAAACTAACTACTCAAGCAGATCTGTCACTATTGAATCTTGACTTTTCAGATACATGTTTCAGGATTCTATTTAACAGAGAACCGGAGGAGAAAGAACTATTCGCTTTGAATGCCATGTTGAATCTGACTATCTCCAATGGACCCGGTACTGTGAGTGCCAAAGGCTCAAAAGAATCCGTCAGTGGTGGCAACCCGATCGCTTCTTGTTATGTCGGCTGGATGGTGAATACTGGTCGAGATCATGGTGGAAACGGTTTTGAAGCCATTAAATATGTGAATGACAACATGGGTAGTTTTGATCCATATGGTGCAGGTTCAGAAGAAGCCTTAAATAAGGAACTGGAAAAAATTGCTTTGAAGGCTGCTGAAGAATATGGCGCCTTAAAGAAAAAAGCAAAGGAAGAAGGTGATCTAAAATACTTTAAGGTTCCTTGTGTGAATCACCCGGTTTTCAAAAATAAACCGATTAATTACGATCCACGCGAAACTCACATTCGAGAGATCTTCAAGACACGAAACGAAGTGAATCCGTTTCAGGAATTTTATCATCATTTGGTACAGCAGCTTTTTAACGTAGGTGCAACCAAGAACGTGTTTTGTGTAAACATTGATGCTGTAATTGCAACAATCTCTCTTGATTTAATCTGGAAAGACATCAAGAGCGGTAAAATGCCTGAAAAAGATATGCAGGATATTGCATTTACCCTCTTTCAGTTTGCCAGAATGGTTGGTTGTTCTGCTGAAATTGCAGATCATAAAAGCCGAGGTAATCCAATTGATTGTCGAACTCCAGCCAGCCAGTGTGTCTGGGTAGGTTAATACTTGATTGAATAAATAATCAAGTATATATACTATTCGCAGTTTTGAGAGATTAAGATCAAAGCTGCGGAAAAACAGGGTTTTCATTTAGCCTTAAACATGGTGTAATATTGACGTTTAAGTCGAATTGAGCAACTTTTAATTAAATAATGGAGAAAGAAAATGGGTTTTGAACTGAATGGCAAGACATATGAAACTGATGAAGATGGATACTTGATTGACATCGGCGAATGGAGTGAAGATGTGGCAAATTACCTGGCTAACGTGGAAGAAATTCCCGAGCTAACTGAGAAGCATTGGCAGATTATTAATTTCCTGAGGGGATATTACCAGGAATATCAGATTGCTCCCATGATTAAAATCTTGATCAAAGAAATTATGAAGGTTATGGATCTATCTAAGCGTGACTCTTCTAAAATGCTTTATGAGCTATATCCTGCAGGACCTGCAAAGCAGGCTTGTAAAATCGCCGGCCTGCCGAAGCCGACAGGTTGTGTATAGATTAAAATAAATTTTGATATCCCTGGAACAGGTTCCTAGGTTCCGGGGATTTTTTTCAATATCGCCAACAATGGGCGCTTTGATCGATTACCAAATATTATAACATATCAGGGCGGCCTGCCAAATTGGAGAGGATTAATGTCAGATACACCGATGATTGACGAACTGGAAAAGGGCCCATGGCCAAGTTTCGTCAGGGAAATTAGAAGAGCTGGAAAGCAAAGCGAAACAGCCAGAGATCTCATCAATATTCTTGAGTTGTCTTATAAAGACAAAAAAACTCACTGGAAACACGGTGGAGTTGTAGGAGTAAGAGGATATGGTGCCGGTGTCATAGGTCGCTATGTGGATATGCCGGAAAAATTCCCAGGGGTTGCTCATTTTCATACCGTTCGTGTTAACCAGACATCTGGATTTCTATATAATACGAAAGGCTTGGGTGAGATTATGGATATTTGGGACAAGCGGGGGTCAGGTATGACTAACCTGCATGGTTCAACTGGAGATATGGTACTTTTGGGAACTACTTCAGACGAACTGGACCCGATTTTTACCGATATTTCTAAAAAAGGATGGGATTTGGGTGGATCAGGATCAGATCTCAGAACTCCAAGCTGTTGTCTTGGACCGGCACGATGTGAATATGCGATGATTGATACATTGGAAATCACACGTGAATTGACTAACTATTACCAGGACGAACTTCATCGGCCGGCTTTCCCTTATAAATTTAAGATCAAAGTTGCTGGTTGTCCTAACGATTGTGTTGCCTCAATCGCCCGTTCGGACCTTTCCCTGATTGGAACATGGAAAGACGATATCCGAATTGATGCTGGTGAGATGTCTGCATATGCAAAAGCCGGTGATGTGGATATTATGAAAGAAGTTGTAATGATGTGCCCGACACAGTGTATGGACTGGGATGGTAGTAAGATGGAAATTGATAACGGGAATTGTGTTCGATGTATGCATTGTATTAACAAGCTGCCAAAAGCATTACGTGTTGGAACTGATACCGGTGTAACAGTATTATTAGGTGCTAAGGCTCCGATTGTTGAAGGGGCGATGCTGGCTTCTGTAATTATACCTTTTATGAAACTGGAAGAACCGTTTGAAAACCTTAAGGAACTCATTGAAGCTTTATGGGAAGTTTGGGATGAAGATGGCAAGAATAAAGAAAGAATCGGCGAATTTATGGAAAGAATGGGTAAAGGTGAATTTGTTGAAGCTGTCGGTGAAATCTTGAAGGATGGTGACAGTGAGGTCGAACTGGGCTCCGCAGTGGACCAGATTTTGTATCCTCGTGAAAATCCATACATTTTTTATGATGAGTATCTCGAAGATGATGGAACTTAATTGGCTCATCAGCCTATGAGGTATAACGTTTTTAGAAACTAAAACGTTCCAGTTTCCAATAACTTGAAATACAAAAAAGGGAAAAGATGACAGAAGAAAGAATTACTGACCAGGGAGCGAAGGACTATAAAGAGTTCCTGCACCCCGTCATGAAAAAGAACTATGGTCAATGGAAATACCATGAGATATTAAAACCTGGAGTTCTGGTCCATGTAGCAGAATCCGGTGATAAAATCTTCACTGTCAGAATTGCGTCGCCAAGGCTACTAAGTACTGTATCAATACGGTTTTTCTTTAAAATAGCCGATAAATATTGTGATGGTTTTCTCCGCTGGACGACTCGTAACAACGTTGAATTCATGACAGACAAGGAAGAGAATATTGAACCCATGATTAAAGAACTGAATGATGATGGTTGGCCTGTTGGTGGGACTGGAAGAACTGCTTCCAATATGGTCCATACTCAGGGGTGGGTTCATTGTCATACATCAGCTACAGATGCCTCCGGTATTGTTAAATCGATAATGGATGAAATTTTTGAAGATTTTACCAATGAGACTCTTCCTGGCAAACTGAAAATGGCATTGGCCTGTTGTCTGAACATGTGCGGTGCGGTGCATGCGTCTGATATCTCTGTATTGGGAATTCACAGAAGACCTCCTACTGTTGATTATCATCTATTGGGCCAAATTTGTGAAATTCCGACTACTATCGCTGCTTGTCCAACCGGTGCTATTCGCCAGGACATTGTGGATGGTAAGAAAGCGATGAAGATTGTTGAAGATCAATGTATGTTCTGCGGCGCCTGCTATACAGCTTGTCCGAATATGCCAATCGCTGATCCCCTAAATGATGGTGTCTCAATTTGGGTTGGTGGGAAAATTTCCAATGCTCGTTCAAAGCCGGCTTTTACAAAATTGTTGGTGCCTTATTTACCGAATAATCCGCCGAGATGGCCGGAAGTAGTTGACGCTGTTAAAAAAGTTATTCAAGTGTACAAGGATAATGCCAAGAAATGGGAGCGCTTGGGTGAAATGATTGAGCGCATCGGTTGGGCAAAATTCTTTAAACTGACAGGTTTTGAGTTTACCAAGTATCATATTGATGATTACAAACTGGCAACCAAATCCTATAACACATCCGCTCAACTCAGATTCTAGGAGCAAAAAATGGCAGTAGATTTAAATCAAGTGGCTGAAGACATGTTTAAAATGGTCGAAGAAGTTGCTGGTGTTAAGAAATATAAGCCGGGTGATGTTTTAAAGGCGATGATGAAGAAATATAAAGACGAAGGTCTGACCAAAAAGGATGCAAAAGCGGCAATTCGTATTCTGATTGACAGTGAAAGACTCGTTTATACATATTTCAACGGGTCATGGGTTGAGTTACCGGGTGTTGAAGGTGCGGCAAAGGCCGCTGAAGATGCTGCAAAAAAATAAATAACTCATCTTTTTCTGTTCTGGCCCTAAGTCAAAATAGAAAGATATTTATATGAAACAAAGATGAACAGTTATGTTTGAAATTACTGATATTGCAGCAGAACAGTTTATTGCCGCCGCTGAGTCGATCGGTGATGGCAATTTGTCGTTAAGGATTTCTGCCAGGAAATCACCTCAGCAAGGAATATTGTATAATATGGGGTTTGATAATCCCAAGGATAACGATATTGTTTGCTCAGTAAACGGCGTCGAAATCATAGTAGATAACGAATCGGTTGAAAACGTGAGGGCTATGATTATCGACTTTCGTGAGTTTGAAGGGCAACAACAATTTGTGTTTATTAATCCTAACGATATAAAAGAAAACTGCGAAACTTCACCTTCCGGATGTGACCCTGTGGGAAACGCATCCTGCAAGGCATGTAAGGAAGAGTAGAATTACATGTTACCGTATTTTGTTTAAAATAAGGAATATCGGTAACTGGTAAAACCCGAAAATAGAAAACTAATTTAACTCATGGTCGGTGGATATGGTAATCATTAATTACCTGGAAACTGCCTATTTTCTTGGATGGTTAAATAACTTTACACAGGAAGAAATATGGCTATCGTTGTAAGAAAAATAAAAAGACCGGTTAGACCCCATATCGGCGGCGGGAAAAAATCCCAAGGTTCATTGCTGCCTCGATACGTTGCCAAGCGGCCGCCATGTACCGATACATGTCCAAGTTGCGAGGATATCCGTGGGTATCTAACCTATATAGCACAATCTGAAGAGTATGGACGAACGTATGAAGAGTCCATGGAAGAGGCCTGGAATATCTTGACAGATAAAAATCCGATGCCGGCGGTGATGGGAAGAGTCTGTCCTCACCCTTGCGAATCCGCTTGTAATCGAAAAGATAAAGATTCGGCCGTTAACATTAATAAGATGGAATTGGCCATCGGTGAATTCGGGCTGGAAAAAAAGCTGAAACTAAAGAAATTAACAGAAGAAAAGACAGGGAAAAAAGTTGCCGTTATCGGAAGCGGTCCTTCTGGAATCTCTTGTGCTTATCAACTGGTCCGAAGAGGTCATTCCGTTACAGTATTTGAATCCAAACCGGAAATCGGTGGAATGATTCGTTGGGGTATTCCCGCATATCGTCTACCTAGAGATATTATCAATGCTGAATATCAAAGAATTTTCGATCTGGGCGTTGAACTAAAAACGAATACCAGGATTGGAAAAGACATATCAATGGATCAACTGAAGAAAGACTATGACGCCATTTATAGTGCTATTGGTGCCCAGGTTGGTTGGTCATTGGGGTTGGACGGAGAAGATTCCTCCAATGTTTATACCGGTGTTGAGTTTCTTTATAAGCATAATATGAAAGAAGAGATGGACATCGGTGATAAGGTGATTGTTGTTGGTGGTGGTGATACGGCTATGGACGTTGCTCGAAGTTGCAAACGGATGGGAGCCGATGTGACCGTTGTTTACCGACGAAGTAGAAAAGAGATGCCGGCCATTGAAGAAGATATCGTAGGTGCTGAAGAGGAAGGAATTAATTTTGAATTTCTGTGCACACCAACAAAACTAACCTTAAAAGACGGAAAGGTTACCGGTATGCAATGCATTAAAATGGAACTGGGCGAGCCTGACGAAAGTGGAAGGGCTAGTTTTAGTCCCATCGAAGGTTCTGAGTTTGATATCGAAGCCACTTCACTGATTCCTTCCATTAGCCAGGAAGCTGATTTTGAAGGGATGGAAGAGCTGAAGAATGAAAAGAACTGGACAACCGTTGCTACTGATTTTGGTCGAGTAACTGAAGATGGAAAAATCTGGTCGGGTGGTGATATCACCAGGAGACTGGGATTAGTTACAGAAGCTGTTGGTGATGGTCGAATGGCGGCTGAAGATATGGATCGATTTCTGATGGGTGTTGAATATAGGGCCCCGGATGAGATGCCGGTTATCTTAGCTGACAAAATGCATTTACAACATTATAATGATCTGGAAAGAAACAGCATTAAAGAAAAAGCAGGTTCCGAAAGAGTCGCTGACTTTAATGAATACATTATTCCATTCGATGTTGATGCTATCAAAGCGGAAGCGGCTCGTTGTATGAGTTGCGGGAAGTGTTTTGATTGTGAAAACTGTTGGAAGTTCTGCGGTGATGGTGCCGTCAATAAGCTGGCCAAGGGCGAACACTTCGAATTCAACCTTGATAAATGTATCGGTTGCAGCAAATGTATGGAAGAGTGTCCATGCGGCTTAATTGACATGATTTAAAACCTTTCAGAAAGAAGTCTCTTTGGATGTAAATCCGGAGAGACTTTTTTTTTATCTCTAAAAAATATGGAATTAGCAGACAGGTTATCTCAAGGAAAACAAGAGATTGCGAGGGAATGGATTCGAAAGACAATGGAAGCATACCCTGTTGAATCGTTAACTGTTTTTAAAAAAAATAAGGACCGCTTTGCTAATCCGCTCCCCCACATTATTTCAAAGAACATTGAGCTTTTGCTTGACGAATTGATGAAAGGAGTAAGTCGTGAAACAACAGCTCCAATCCTTGAAGAAATTGTCAGAATAAAAGCCGTTCAAGATTTTTCCCCATCAGATGCGTTGGGATTTGTTTTTAAATTGAAACAAGTCATTAGAGATTTTATAAAAAAGCAGCCAGATGAAGGTTATGATGCGGACGATCTTTGGCCAATTGATCAAGCGATTGATGAAATGGCTTCCATGGCATTTGATGCATATGTAAAATGTCGGGAGAAACTCTTTGAAATTAGGGCAAATGAAATTCGAAACCAGACTCATATGCTCATCCGAAGAGTCAATGAGATGGATAAACAAAAGGAAGCGAGGTAAGAGAGAATGAAAATCATAAGTCCTCTATTAATAGTACTTGTACTAATTGCGCTTGCTTATTTCGGGGTTGCTATCAAACTGACCGCCCTTTTTGGTGTTATTATTCCCTATATTGCAATTGTTGTTTTTATTTTAGGTTTTATTTATAGGGTCACCCGATGGGCGAAATCACCTGTACCATTCCGTATTCCGACAACCTGCGGGCAGGAAAAATCTCTGCCGTGGATCAAGCAAAACAAGCTTGATAACCCGTCAAACATGGTGGGTGTTATTGGAAGAATGGCATTGGAGATTCTTTTGTTTCGTTCGTTATTCCGAAATACCAAAGCCGAAGTAAACGAAGGAGCTTCGATCGCGTATGGATCACAAAAATGGCTGTGGCTGGGTGGAATTGTGTTTCACTGGTCATTTCTCATTATTTTGGTACGTCACAGCAGGCTTTTTTTATTGCCTATTCCCGGAGTGATTGAACTTCTGGAGTTTGGTGATAGTATATTTCAAATTACTGTGCCTGCTTTTTATTTGACTGATGCAGCAATTCTGGCGGCTGTTACATACCTGTTTTTAAGAAGAGTGGTTTCGCCCCAGATAAAGTATATTTCTCAACCCGCCGATTATTTTCCACTCTATTTAATCCTCTCAATCGCCATTACCGGTGTATTGATGAGATATTTTATCAGGGTTGACGTGGTTAGCATTAAAGCCTTGGCCAGGGGGTTGGTAACATTGAATCCAACAGTACCGGAAGGCATTGGAGTGCTTTTTTATATTCATTTGTTTCTCGTATCAGTTCTGGCGATCTACTTTCCATTTAGTAAGCTGATGCACCTGGGAGGCGTTTTCTTGAGTCCCACCAGGAATCTGGCAAACAATAGTAGAGCGCAAAGGCACATTAACCCATGGAATCCCGATATCAAGATTCGCACGTACGAAGAGTATGAAGATGATTACCGGGAAAATATGAAAAAAGTTGGACTACCAGTAGAAAAGGAATAATATGTCAAAAATGCTTGAACCGGAAGAACTGGCGAAGGACATAGTGGATTCTCCTTCCCTTTTGAACGGGAAGAGTCCGGAAAAAGGATGGATGGATACTCCGGCTGAATTCAGACCCGGGAACTGGGCGTATAGTGCCAAGGCCCCAAGTCTTGAAGCATTAAAGATGCCGAATCCAAGAGACTGGTCGCCAGATCAAGAAGACTGGAAATTACCGGAAAACTGGAAAGAAATAATTAGTAAAGGTTTTAGAGACAGGCTGGACAAATTCAGGTCTTTTAAACTTTTTATGGATGTCTGTGTACGTTGCGGTGCTTGTGCCGACAAATGCCATTTCTTTTTGGGCACAGGTGATCCAAAGAATATGCCTGTGGTAAGGGCAGAATTACTTCGGTCGGTTTATCGAAATGATTTTACACTTGCCGGAAAACTCCTCAAAAAATTTGCCGGGGCCAGACCCTTAACCATGGAAGTGGTTAAAGAATGGTTTTTGTACTTTTTTCAATGTACAGAGTGTCGTCGTTGCTCTGTTTTTTGTCCGTATGGTATTGATACCGCTGAAATCACCATGATGGCCAGAGAGCTACTAAACTTGGTGGGAATCAATATCAACTGGATCATGGATCCGGCGTCAAACTGCAACAGAACCGGTAACCATTTGGGTATTGAACCCCATACATTCAAAACGGTTATTGAATCGTTGCTCGATGATATTGAGGATATCACGGGAATTACAATAAATCCGAGTTTTAACAGAAAAGGCGCTGAAATTTTATTTATCACGCCGTCGGGAGATGTATTTGCCGATCCTGGTGTATACACCATGATGGGCTACCTGATGCTGTTTGAACATATCGGTTTGGACTATACACTTAGCACTTATGCTTCCGAAGGCGGTAATTTTGGCCTTTTCAACTCCAATGAGTTGATGAAAAAGCTGAATGCTAAAATGTACCATGAAGCGGAAAGGCTAGGTGTCAAATGGATACTCGGCGGTGAATGTGGTCATATGTGGCGCGTGATCAACCAGTATATGGACACCATGAACGGTCCGTCTCCGGGAAAAATGGAAAACCCGGTGTCGCCGATAACTGGAACCAGGTTCGAGAACGCTAATTCTACCAAGATGGTTCATATCATGGAATTTACGGCCGACTTGATCAAGAACAATAAATTAAAACTCGACCCCAGCAGAAACGATCATCTCAATGTGACGTTTCATGATTCTTGTAACCCTTCCAGGGCAATGGGATTGTTGGATGAGCCTCGATATGTAATTAAAAATGTCTGTAATAATTTCTTTGAAATGCCGGAAAACACTATCAGGGAGAATACTTTCTGCTGTGGCGCCGGTAGCGGTTTAAATACGGAAGAAATTATGGATGTTCGGATGAGAGGTGCATTGCCCAGGGCAAGTGCTCTGAAACACGTACAGAAAAAGCATGATGTCAACATGTTGTCTTGTGTTTGCGCGATCGACCGAGCAACACTATTGGCTCTAACACAGTACTGGACTCCCGATGTCGAAGTTTGTGGTGTTACCGAAATGGTTGCCAACGCATTGGTAATGGAAGGCGAAAAAGAAGTAAGGGATTGCGATCTTCGTGAGGAACCGTATCTAGGAGTGGAGGATTGATCATGTATGATGCTGGAAAAATAATAACCGGATTGGTGATTTTTGTCGGAATTGTTACCTATCCTATTTGGGGTAGTATTGGCGAGTCCATCGATATGCCTGAACCGGAGATAAAAACAACAGGTCAGACCTGTGTGGAATCGGCTGAATATATGAGAGCCAACCACATGCAGCTGTTGAACAATTGGAGAGATGAAGTTGTTCGTGATGGTGAAAGAGTGTATACAAGTCAAGAACACGGGACTAAATTTGACAAAAGCCTGGCGAGTACAGGTATGAGTGTCATGGGTCACGGTGAGAAGAAATCATGTATGGATTGTCATTCTAACAAAAAGGAATTTTGCGATAGCTGTCACGATTACACAGCTGTAGCTCCTTATTGCTGGACATGCCACCTAGAGCCGAAGGAGAATATCTGATGGATGAGAACAGAAGAGAATTCTTAAAAAAAGCGGGAGTGGGTTCCCTGGTAGGACTTGGTGTCGTTTCGGCTATTAATGTGGTAGCAGAAAAAACAGCGAACGCCTCAACCCAGTCGGAAAGTGATGCTTCCGGTACGCGATATGGTTTAGTAATTGATGGGCGTAAATGTAGGGAAGGCTGTACTATTTGTACGGAAGAATGTCACGCTGTTCACAATGTCCCTGATATTAAACTACCGGACGGAAGTGAGGATACGAAAAACGAAATTAAATGGATCTGGAAGGAAAAGTATAATAACGTTTTTCCAAGTAAAAGTAGTCAATTCGTTAGCGACCAATTAAAAAACAAACAGCTACCGGTTCTTTGCAATCATTGTAAAGATGCTCCTTGTGTTCGTGTTTGTCCGACACAGGCGACATTTAAAAGACCGGATGGTATTGTTTTGATGGATTTCCATCGATGTATTGGATGCCGCTTTTGTATGGCTGCTTGTCCATACGGATCTAGAAGTTTTAATTGGATGAACCCACGTCTGGAAGACGAGAAAACCTTGGTTGGTGGAAAAAAGGTGAATCATGATTTTCCAACAAGAGAAAGAGGAGTTGTTGAGAAATGTAATTTATGTGCTGAAAGGCTTGCTACAGGTCGTATACCTGCCTGTGTGGAAAAATGCCCTGAAGAAGGTTGCTTGACGTTTGGGGACTTGAATGATCCGAATTCGGAGATCAGGCAAATACTGAAGTCAAACAGCACCATTCAGCGTAAATCTGAACTCGGTACTGGACCATCAGTCTTTTATATAGTGTGAGGAGCTTATGATTGAAAAGGCGTTATTTGGAAGTCGAAAGTACTGGACATGGTTAACTGTCCTGCTACTTCTTATTGCAGCAGGGGTATATGCATTAGCTCAGCAGCTGACGACCGGTCTTACCGTCACCGGCATGAGCAGGGACGTATCATGGGGAGTTTACATTGCTCAATTGACGTTTCTGGTTGGGGTTGCAGCATCGGCAGTAATGCTTGTTATGCCTTACTATCTGCATGATTATAAAAAATTTGGCAAAATCGTTATACTGGGTGAATTTTTGGCGATTTCAGCAGTGGCTATGTGTTTGATGTTTGTCGTTGTCGATATGGGAAAGCCGGACAGGGTTATGAACGTGTTTCTGCACCCGTCACCCAATTCTATTTTATTTTGGGATGCTACTGTTTTATCTGTTTACCTTGGACTCAATTTATTATGTGGGTGGGTAACGTTGCAATCGGAAGCAAAACAGATTGCACCTCCAAAGTGGATCAAACCATTTATCTACCTGTCCATACCTTGGGCTGTTAGTATTCATACGGTTACAGCGTTTCTGTATGCCGGTCTTCCCGGAAGACATTTCTGGCTGACGGCGATTTTAGCTCCGCGATTTTTGGCTTCGGCTTTTGCCGCCGGGCCTGCGTTGCTGATTTTATTAAGTTTTTTACTTAGGAAAGTATCTGATTTTGATGCTGGCAACGAAGCCATTCAAAAATTGGGAACCATAGTCACTTATGCGGCTCTGGTTAACCTGTTTTTTGTCGGTTTGGAAGTTTTTACTTCTTTTTATAGTAATATTCCGGGTCATATGCATACGTTTCAATATTTATTTGTCGGATTGCATGGGTATAACGCCTTGGTTCCATGGGCATGGACTTCTATGATTCTAGGGCTTTTTGCCATCTTGATATTGTTGTTTCCAAGTTTGAAGCGGAATCACTTTTTGCTTGGTATTGCCTGTATCACACTGTTTGTTTCATTGTGGATCGACAAAGGTATCAATCTGATTATCGGTGGATTTGTACCGACACCGTTGGAACATGTAATGGAATATTCTGTTGGATCGCATGAAGTTGCCATAACGATTGGTATTTACGCGATTGGCGCACTGATCCTAACCGTTTTATACAAAACGGCCATTGAGGTGAAAAAAGCAGCGGCGCAGTAAAAGCAGAAAAATGCTAAATTGTATATGGGATTGACACTTTTTTAAGTGGTTATCGATTTCTAGTAATGCAAAAAAGGATGCATTACAAACCAAACAGCGGGCAGGCGATCCATATGAGATCACCTGTCCGCTTTGGTTTTTTAGGTCTGGGTTTTTAATAAAGATCCCGGACGTTTTTGTTTAAAATATAAAAAAAAAAAAAAAAAATTCAAATTAAAAAA
>JBFFHJ010000032.1:0-75803 GCA_041556995.1 bacterium
GGTGCATCTTGGTGTAGAAAACGGCTTTCAGTTGGATATGGCGGAGGTAAAAAAAGCTATTACCCCTAAAACCCGTGCCATATTAATCAACTCTCCCATGAACCCCACCGGAACCGTCCTTCGAAAGGAAAATATGAAGGAATTGGCGGCATTGGGCATTCCTATTATTTCTGACGAGATTTATGGAGATTTGATTTATGAAGGTAATGCCGATTCCATGCTCAATTTTACCGATAATTGTATTGTATTGAATGGGTTGTCAAAATATTATGCCATGACTGGTTGGCGGCTGGGATACATGATTGTAAAAAAGGAATGGATGAAAGTTGCAGCCAAAGTTCATCAAAATATAATGATTTCAGCCGCACATTTTGTGCAAGATGCCGGTGCTGTAGCTATTTCTGAGGGAGAACCAGAGTGTGAGAAAATGGCACAAGAATTTAATAAACGGCGACTATTTTTACTGAAACGATTGCGGGATATCGGTTTGGACCCCGGTTATAATCCGGTGGGGGCATTTTACGTCTTTCTAAAATATCCAGACCAAAACATCAAATCATTGGAACTATCCATGGATATTCTGGAAAAAACAGGGGTGGCTATGACGCCTGGAATCGATTTTGGTGAAGCTGGAGAAGGATTTATCCGAATCAGTTATGCAAATTCCATGGAAAATATCAATGAAGCCATCAATCGACTAAAAGATTATTTTGGCTAGCTGTTTTTGGAAAGAAGATAGAATTTGCGGTCTAAAATTTGAAACATCAATCTTTAGGTCGTGCCTTTCTGATGGTTTGCCACTCATACTGGCTCCATTTAGGATTTTCACCGTGTCTGTCGGCAAAATCACAGATACGAACAATCTCGTCCATCCAGCTATCCGCATTTTCTCCCGTTAATTCTTCAATCATTCCATCATCATATTCCAGAACGACTCTTTTCAGTCTGCGGCTCACCTTTTATTTCCCTGCTTTTAAGATAGTAAATTTAGCTGACAAAGTAGTTTGACCATGTGATGTTTGAATCACATTTCCTTCGATGGTATTGTTGCCGGTTAACTGACCTGTAAATTCAACTTTTTCAGAATTGCTTTGGCTAAAAAACCTGAATTCATTTCCTTTACGAGTACCGGTTAAAGTTTTTTTATTCCCGGATTTAACAATGGTAATCCTATCTCCATTTAAGGTAATCGAAACATCTTTTGGCATTTTTTCTGTTTTTTTGGGCAGCTGAATTGACATAACATAGTTGCCGCTTTCAAATGTATAGGCGGTGCAGGAAATAAGTCCAACTGCTGCAAACAAAGTGATAATAAACCAAAAGCCTCTTTTCATCGTCCGATTCTCCATTTTGTTGCCGTTTTATCGGTTTTTGTCGGTTTGTTATTAAAATCCTAATGACAGATAAATAGCTGTACGAGGACTGGGTTTTTGTCCGGCATACTCCCCTGTTTCTTCAACATAAGTAGTATATCCCAAAATCAAACCATGAGCAAAGGCAATTTCACCTCCCCAGGTTAAATATCCCGAATTGTACCCTGCACGTAGAGAAATCCAACTGGAGTTTTTGCTTAGTGGGAAAATTCCCACTTCTGTTCCTATATGTAAACGGCGATAAATACTCTTTTCAGAGGTGGATTTGTCTTCAGATCCAAGTTGGCGGGTGATATCGCGTAAATCCAAGGCAAAAATCCATCGGAATATACTGTACTCCTGCCTCATGGACATTCCCAGGTCCAGCTGCGTGGGTATATTAGACGCATCCCCCAGCTCAACTTCGTTTCTCCAAACGCCACCAAACATGATTCGAGCTTTGGTGGCTGTACGGTACATAAATCCGACGTCAAAAGCACCACCGGAACCCTTTAAACCATCATCCTGTAATGTGGGGAAATTCGTTTCATTGGCCGCATCGACTATTGTATAAGTGAAGTCAAGTTCATTACGATCTATCATTTTGTAATTAACTCCCAGTATCCATTTTCCCAGCCCAATGGGGATGGAAATCCCGACCTGTCGGATAAGATCCAGGCGTTCATAAGCAGTTATTTCAGGGGCACTGGCGTTTCTAACTTCAATATCAACAATGAGTTCATAAGTATAATTAGCCCCCAGGGTTAATCCTTTTTGGCTCATGTTGATAAAAAGGCTTGAACCAAAATTAATACGTAAATATGGGTTTTTACCGATATTATCCTCCATAAATTCGATTTGCTTGTCTTTAGTATCCAGATCAAGTCCATTTTGAAGGGTTTCGTACAAATCTTTTGCATCATCAGAATACGTAGCTTGCAGGGCGGGAAAATCAACCCACCAGGTAAAGATGTTAGACATGGCGGCCGGGTTGTAAAACAGAGCTGAACTATTATTAGCACTGGCAATACCGGTGTTTCCCATAGCCATTGATCGATAGTCCTGACCAATTCGGTAGAAATCTCTGGCAGATACATGGAATGTAAAAGCAACCAAAAAGAGGCAGCTGCTAAATATTTGAATAAATAGCTTTTTCATATGTCGATAATTGTTTACGTGATATATATATGGCCACGCTTGATGATTTTAGGTAAATTCAAGAAAAAACATAGATAGAGCTATAAAAACCATAGGAATATATATTTTGTTGATAATGTCAAAAGAAATCATAGATTCCAATTCATCTTTAAAAAAGATCAGATGAAGGATCGGTTAATGACCCCAGTACTTCACAATCGTTTATTTTGGTGTCATCGGATGTTGTATCCGGCGTCGGCGGTGTTTTACACAATGGAACCTCATCACCGGACATATCAAATGAGCTGTTCGAGTTGAACATTGAGTAAAAATCAAGGGGGCTCAGCAGGTTATTTCCCTCTGAATCCTGAAAACCTGCGGAAGGTATGAAACCGTCGAAGGCGTCTTTATTATATTGAAGAACGCTGGTTGCCTGAATATCACAAGCGTCGACGGTGACATCGTAATTAATGGTCAGGGGAGTGTCGATGGATGTATCATCATGGGTAACGGATGAATCTCCACATAAAGCATCATAAAAATCATTACCCAGTCCAGTAAAAATGAGGGTAGGTGTGGCATCAGCGGAAATATCCATCGTAAAACCACATTGGGTAGGACCGGAAGTAGCATCCAAGTCACACATGACCAGTGAATCACCGCTTATGTCTAATCCAAAGACATCTTTTAATTCTCCAAATACCAATAAACTAGATACAAGCAACCCTTCCAGATAAACGGTTTGGCTTTTATTCGTAATATTCGAACCCATCAGATATGATAGGGCGGTATTCATATAGCTCTTGTCGGTCGTGGTATCCGGTGTGGATGTAAAGATGGCATTAATAGCTCCCGACGATTCAGACGAATCTGATAGGTTTAATATGAGATCGAAAATAGAAAAGTTTGCCAGCTTCATATATGCTTGTGCAGCCAGATGATATCCCTCATCGCCGCCGGCATCTTCACAAGTATCTGCTGCTTCGGACCATTTCATTTCATCCATTAGAATTTTACATTCTTCCAGCAATGACACGCTATCAGTTTTTTCGCTGTCTTTACATCCCACGAATAAAAGGAGGCTGGCCAAGCTGAAAAAGACAATCCAACTAACTATATTGTTTTTCCGACTATTCTGTTTCATAAGTAATGTATGATGGGCGGTGATGGTGCTGAAATGAATAAAGACATACAATTATAATAGTTACTATTTTTTTGAATTTACAAGTATTATACCCAAAAGCCTAACGTTAGGGAAGATTTAAGTCAAATCCATAATATACTTGCTTCTTTACACGCTATTAAGGAGTCACCATTTAACCGGATAAAGAAAAAAATAAACGATAGTTGCGTAATAAGAAAGTTAGGAAACGCAAAGATTCGACGAATTTGTCATGTTAATGTGGTTCAAAAATGATTATTGTCAGTGGCCTTTACAACTGCTTTTTTCTGTTTGGAGGAAAATCGATCTCAAATTGATATACAAGAACCGTTTGATTAGAATTCAATTGACGGAAGATAAAAAGGAAATACAATAAAGTGTTCGATTCAATGAAGTGTTAGTTTGAGCCCTTCAAGTATGGTTTATCTGATTGACTTAACAAGGTAAAGGTAATCAGACAAAATTAGCATCATTAACTGTAGGTTGATACAATGGAAGAAACCGAATACATGAAACTGGCAGAATCAGTACCTGCCGATTGGTATACAGCCCAAGAGAGTGTGGAAATTACGAAAAGCATTTTTTATGATATTATGATCGGTACGGCCATGAGGAAGAACTTAGTGATATCATCTGAAAAGGATATGGCACAATTGCTGGAAAGCTTGGCCAAAGAAAGGAATGTTCCGGTTGATGATGTCATTATGAATATTCAGAATGTTGCTACAACAGTGGGTGCTGTCCGGCTGTTTAACAGCAAATTCTCGGATATTGCAGAGAAGTTTCCAAAGGATGAAATGGGTATTCCAGTATATCCCCCCAAGTTTCTGGCAAAAATCCTTGAAATTACTGAAGAGATCGCAAGTGACCTTTTAAGTGGTGTTTTATTTGAATATGCTGAGTATTTGCAGCCCGCGAAAGATCCTGATGTAAACGGTTAACGGAGTATTTTAAATTTCAGATAGAACTGTCATCAATATCATTCAGGTTTTCGGATTGAGGATGAATAAACAACAGCCGTTATTAATGTTTAGCTCGTGATATCGAGAAATACAACAACCGCTGCACACTTTCTCACCTTACTGCGGGTTCAGGGCAAAAACCAAAATCAATAGAATTGCATGATTTCGGTTTTTGTCGGTTAGGTCAGTCCTAGGGTGTCGCATTTTGAAAAACCCATTCCTACAGTTTTTGGGAGGGTTTGTTATTATTGGAGAATTGGGCTTTTTTAGGGTTTTTGGGGGACTAATTTTTTTAGAAAATTGGTTTTGAATCGCTTCTACAGCCAGTAAATTCAGTTTACCAATGGGTTTTTAGCATAAAATGATTTAATATTACATAAACTTACAAAATGCGACACCCTAGGTCAGTCCGATTTTTTGCCTTTGTATTCAGCACTAAAAAGGCTACTGGAAAACTCAAAGTCTTCAATTTTAAACCATTTTGCTATTTTCATTGATCCAGTTTTTAGACTAATGCCAGGACCGGCAGTTATTTTCGTACTTCTTTCTACTGGTTGGTTTTTCTCCAGGGTTTGAATGGTAGTGACTCTGTCAAGTATATGTTTTTGTTCTTTTATATATTTTTTAGCAAATGTCAAATATCTGTTTTTTAGTTTTACTATTTTATGTAATTCATCATTATCGTTTTCCAGAATATTTAATTCTCTATCTTGCCTTTTAATTCTTCTTCTCAGTTTAGCTACTTTAGATCTATAATCTTCAACTTCATCCCGAAGATCTTCTAACTCCATGCTAAGGTCAACATTATCATTGGGAATAATTCTGCATTCACCTTTTGAGAACAATAAATAGTGTATAAATGCTTCCAGTATGGTTTTAAGACTGGTTTTAGAATCTTTTGGATAAGCTTCAACAACAATTTTTTTTTGTTGTGTCGTAATATCGATTGATGTATGGATTCCATAAAAGTCCAAAAGAAATTGCGAAAAGTAATTAATATGAGTTTTTACAATCGTTTCATCAGGATTGTTGTTATTTGATATTTCAACATACAAACGTCTGTCCTTTTGAGTAATATCGTCAAAGATAGTGATGGTATTTCGATACTTTTTTAACAAATCCAATGGTAATTTGTTTTCAAAGTGTTCACTTATTTTTAGTTTTTCTAATTTTGCATCAGTCCAATCACCAATTTTAAAACATTCAGCTCCAATCAAATCAACCTTTGTTAATGTAGCGTTGCTGAAATTTGATTTGTATATATTGGTCCCTCTAAGGTCGGTATCAAAGAGATCGGCTCCAGTGAGAAAGGCCTCGGTAAGATCAGCCTCAGCAAGATTGGCTTCACTAAGATTGGCGTAACTGAGATCAGCGCCAATGAGATTAGCACCTTTGAGATTGGCTTTAGTAAGATCAGCCCCATAGAGATCGGCTCTGAAGAGGTCGGCTCCAACAATACAGGCTGATTTAAGATCAGCGCCTCTGAGATTTGCTTTTTCAAGCTTGGCTTCTGTGAGATTGGCCTCACTTAGGTTAGTGCCACTGAGATAAACACCGTTCAGATCAGCATGACTGAGATCGGCACCACAGAGTGTGGCGCCGCTGAGGTCGACTTCATTTAGATCGGCCCTCCTTGGATCATTATGACTCTTTTCTTTTTCACTTGACCAGAGTCTATGGTTTTTTAAAATCTCTTTAAGCTCTTCTGTCGTAATATGTCTTTTATTTGCCATGTTTTTTCTATTTGTTAGCTCTCAAATCTCTCCAGCCATTCATCAATGTTTTTCAGGGTTACTAGCTCAAGTAGTCAGTCGGTTTTAATAAATCGACTCCTGTCTTTTCTTCAATAACCAAGCGAGCTTTCTAATAGTTTGTACGATCCAGTTTATTCTTCAGGTTAAGCCCCCTGTCATCTTCAGAGATAAGGCAGGAGATTCTTACTTCCGGTCTGTCTGGTCCTATAAATTCTAATCGTCAAGCCTTAAAACTCTCCAGTGGCCAGTTCCATCTTTGGTCTGTACATATGCTACAATCACTTGTATATTATCACAAGAGAGATACATTTTTTGTTTTGTTAAAAAATACCAATTTCAGCTTATTTTTCCAAAGCTTTCAACAGAATTACAAATGAGTCCTGAAGGATATCATTTTATGATAAAATAGAACGCAAGAGTTTTTATAACTATTTGAATATTATATTATTTTAAAACCAACATTAACATTATTTTTTTATGAAATTTCTTCATACAATGGTACGTGTGCTTGATTTGGATAAGGCACTGGATTTTTATATTAATAAATTGGGATTGAAAGAAATCAGGCGAATAGAAGTCCCGGAAGGCAAATTTACCTTGATTTTTCTGGCTACTGGTCCAGATGAACCTGCTATTGAATTAACTTATAATTGGGATCAAAAAGAGCCATATAGTACTGGAAGGTTTTTTGGGCACCTGGCGTTTAGTGTAGAGAATATTTATGATTATTGCCAAAAGCTTCAGGACCAGGGAGTAAAGATATTGCGACCCCCAAAGGATGGAAGAATGGCTTTTGTTCGATCGCCTGATCAGATTTCAATTGAAATTCTGCAGGAAGGAGATGCGCTTCAGCCTGAGGAACCATGGTTGTCCATGCCGAACCAGGGCGAGTGGTAAATGTGCTAACCAGTTATTTTAGTATCAACGAATTCATTAGTTGTGGAATGCACTTTCGTTATCAGAGAAAATATGTTCTATCGGTAGTAAAAAATGAAAGCTGGCACCGCCTTCCTGGTTGTTTTCAGCCCATATTCTTCCATTATGATCCTTGATGATTTCCCTTGATATAGACAATCCAAGACCGGTACCTCCTGCTCCGGTTTTGGATTTACTGCTTTGAACGAATTTATCAAAAACGGCTCCCAATTCATTCTCTGGAATTCCAATTCCATTATCGATAACCGAAAGAATAATTCCACTATCCTTTTCTTTAATCCTGATCATAACCCGGCTTCCATCCGGTGAATACTTAATGGCATTGGATAAAATGTTTCGAATGACCTGAACAATTTTTTCCTTATCAACCATAATTCGATCATCAAATTTCGGTTTTTCAAATTCGATAACAGACTTTTTTTCCTTTGAAAGAAACACCAAATCTTGGATGGCGATTTCAACCAGGATAGACAGTTTGGTTTTGTAAAATTTATAGTCTTTTTGACCAGATTCCAATTTGGCCAGATCCAATAAATCATTCAGTAGGGTCATTAACCGCTTGGCACTGCTGTTGATTTGAGTAAAGTATTTAAACAGCTTTTCTTTATCAACAATGTCAAACTTTTTAATACCAAATTTAGAGTAGCTCAGGATACCATGCATCGGTGTTCGCAGCTCATGGGACATATTAGCTAGAAATTCACTTTTAGAGCGATTGGCTTGTTCGGCCAGGGCTTTGGCTGTGAGTAACTCCTCTTCCCTTACTTTTCTTTCTGTAATATCGTGGGATAAAAAGGCGATTTTAGTC
The DNA here is from genome assembly GCA_041556995.1 of bacterium. Lineage (GTDB taxonomy): Bacteria > SAR324 > SAR324 > XYD2-FULL-50-16 > XYD2-FULL-50-16 > JAHJTV01. Next base: position 8,112 of record JBFFHJ010000032.1, read on the forward strand.
ACTTCTCCTTTAGTACTTAATACCGGATAAGCAATACTGTCATTCCAGGTACCACCAAACCGGCCTTCGAAACGAACCGGTTTTCCCGTCTGAATCACCTGGTTGATTTTTTCTTTTCTTTGTTCAGCGATTTCAGGTGGAACCAGATCAAAATAATATGTTCCCAGGAGCTTCCCCCTGCTTTTTTTCAGGATACGAGCGGTTACTGTATTCAGATCCAGGATAGTGCCATTGGTGTCCAGCAGAATAACTGCATCAGTGGGAGCCATTAACAATGCCCTGGCTGTGCTTTCACTCTCTTCCAGTTTTTTTTGCTTTCGCTTCTGTTCTGTTATATCGGTGATAACCGAAATAAACCCGGTTAATTGGTTATTCTGGTCACGCTTATAATTAAGATCCACTCTAACATCAATGATTTCACCTTTGGAAGTTAATCCTTGAGCTGAATATGTAGGATTCTCCGGTTGGATTTTTATCAGCATTTTATAGTACTTAATGAATTTTTCCCGTTGGTAATCCGGCATGATTTTATAGAACAGTGATTCACCGATTAGTTCTTCTTCTTTGTATCCGTAAATTTTATTGTATGCCTTATTGGTAAATGTATACCGACCTTCCAGGTCGATCTCTTGAATTCCGTGCGGGATGGTTTGAACAAGGGTGCGGAATAAGGCCTCACTTTGTTTCAACTTGTTGTACATATCTTCATGTTCCGATTTGTCTTCACCAGAACATAACATCCCCAAAGCGTCCCCGGTCTTGTTATATATAACAGTTCCCTGCCAGGATAGAATTTTGAACTTATTGCCTTTTCTCATGATTTCGTATTCAACGCTTTTATTGGACTGGTTTTTCCCGGCAATATGCATGTAAAATGCGGCGAGCGCTTTGATACGATGTTTTGGGGAAATGAATTTCTTAAAGGCATTATATCCAAGGATATCTTTTGACTCATATCCTAAAATATCACATGCTTTTTGATTCACCATTTCTATTCTTTGATCTTTTCCAATAACCACAACAGAAGAGTGGATAACATCCAGGTACTTTTGGAATACATTATATTCCTCTTCCGAATTGCCCAGTGTTGAAAGTGGCTGGGGTGTTATTCTCACTTTTCGAGGAGAAGTTTTCTCAGTATTATTGGATAAATGTGAAAGGAGATTTTGCAATTCCGTTTGCTTTTCTTCAGCGATTTCTCGTCGAACGATCTCCCTCTTGTATCGCCTGCCATATAGAAAGACAAAAAAGGTGATAAATAGTAGATTCAGGCTCAGAATGATCCATAGAGTTTGGCTGATCCATTTGTTTATCCATGAATGTACATCGGCAAAGTTAGGTAAAGGTTTTACATCATCAGGTGAAAGAAAATGAGTATTAATAGTTTCTTGACTTAGACCTTTTTCCTTCCTTGTGGACTGCTTAAGTTCCGTCAATTCCTCTTTTTGGCTGTCTAAATCTGTGGTTTCCAATGCTGAGTTTAGTGACTGGGGAAAACCAACCGGTGCAGCCAATAAATAAACTAGCATGAAAACTGTGAATGTTAATACTCGAACCATTGTTTTTTTTCTTATGTTCGATTTTGCATAGTGAATAATAGCAAAAAAAGGGTATTTAAAAACAGCTATATATCATATATAAAGTGGGCCTCAGGATAAAAAGAAAAAGATCTTATACTTTAAAATGAAAAAAAAACTGTGACAAGTTTTTTAACATTTTTTTTAATCAAAGACAGTACGAAGCAAAAAAAAAGATATTAAATTACCTGTGTGTTTAATGAGATACGGGATAACAGTGTTTTGCACGACTGCCTGTAAAAGTAGTATATAACAACAGATTAACTACCTTTGTCAGTTTTTTCCCAAAACGATTATCGCTTGAATAGTATTAGCCAAGGCATGTTTTTTTTCGAAGACGATCAAACAGGAAAAAATGGACTCTTTTTTTGATAATGGTGATAAGGTTAATATTGTGATTTGTGATGGCACTGGCACTGGATTTTGAGAAGTATGTGTACCAATCACGGTGAAATGTGTTTTAAGGATTTATTATAAAACGAAAAATGATATACTGTCGTTCTGAGGAAGCAATTATTATTGGCTTCTAAGATGTTGAATGGATTTCCTCTTTTTGTTTGAAACAAAAGCTATCGGCTAAATAGGCTTGCCATGTAGCTAATTTTCAAATATCTTTGGAATGATTTTATCCAGCAGAAATAAAGCTATACAATCAAATATCAAATACGACGGGTTAAATAAATCCATGTAATCTGATAAAACTCATATTTTTATTGATATTATTAGCCAAACTCTGATCTTCCGAATCATTTAAATGAAAAAAAATGGGCCAAAAAGAAGCTATCGTCCGATTTTATGAGGAATTAAATGATTTTCTTCCTCCATTAAGACGAAAAAGGCCATTTCCCTATCGTTTTTTTGGCGCACCAGCAATAAAAGATGTTATAGAAGCTTTGGGTGTACCCCATGTTGAGGTTGACCTTGTTCTTGTGAATGGTGTTTCTGTAGATTTCGAATACCATTTGAATGCGGGAGACAGGATTTCTGTTTATCCTGTTTTTGAAAGTGTGGATATTACGCCACTGATCCGATTGCGAGCAAAACCACTTCGTAACACCCGTTTTATACTGGATGTACATTTGGGTAAAACGGCAAAGCTTTTGCGTATGCTCGGATTTGACACGCTCTACCGAAATGACTTCAGTGACGATGAAATCGTCGAATTGGCTGTCAATCAACAACGGATTATACTGACACGCGACAAAGGTCTTTTAAAAATTGGACGGGTAACACATGGATATTGGATCAGATCACCAAAACCAAAATACCAGATTGATGAGATCTTAAACAGGTTTGACCTTTTTACCCAGATAAAACCCTTTCATCGTTGTACGGTTTGCAACAATCTGGTGCAGGAAGTAAAGAAGGAGCATATTGAGGATCAGCTGGAAATAAAAACCAGACAGTTTTATAATGAGTTTTTCATTTGTCCCGGGTGCAACCGAATATACTGGAAAGGGTCGCATTACACTCGAATGAAAGAAACTATCCATAGAGTATTAGCAAAGAAAAAGCCAAAAATGGAGCGTTCCGTCATTTGAACGAGAGGGTATTGAGTAAAGATACAAACTAATTTCAGGAGAATTCTTTGCTAAAAAAATAATTGATATATTAATTATATCCCCGCCTTAGCGGGGCTGACGATCTTTTTGTAATAGAGGTGTTGAATAGTTTTAGAAAATTTCAGCTGTTTGGGGACATAAGGTTTATCTATACAATTTATAGAGCCAATGGTCTGTCAAACAACGCAGATTTTCTTGGATACTTTAAATAAGGAATAATATCTTCGTTTTTTAATCCGCCAGTGCCGTCGTATTCGATGTTAACCACTGGAATTCCGGTGATTGTTTCGATTTGAACGGCCATAGCTTCAGTGATCAGCGATGGGCAGCATAATGAAGGGCTTGTTTGGACGAAAAGGACAATGTCCGGATAATTACTTATAAATGTAAATATTTTCAGAATTGTCTCCAGTGACTCTCCGGTATGCAACATTTTAACATTGAATTTTGCAAGAATGTCTTCAGGATGGCTCAAAAACTTATGTTTGGACTCTTTTACAATTCTGTTAAAATAAGCATGATATTTTTTTTCCAGAATCGGAAGTGTCTTAACCAAAATTTGTGCTGTAGCAGCATTTGAATAATGCCCTTCTCTAAACCATTTTTGAATAAAGGGATCTGCTATCATTTTCATGTATTCGCTATAAGGTGTTGTGATAGCTTCTCCACCGTTTTCTTCAATGGTTCGGATAAGGTTTTGATTGAGCACATCATTATCTCTCGCATATAAATCTCCGAATATAGCTACCTTCGGTTTTGATGTTTTCCGTATTTTGATGGCTTCAAACATCTCGATGACAGTTTCCAGGGCTTCTTCTTTAGGTTTATCATTAAGAAAAACATCATAAAAGATCTCCATGGACTGCTCTATAACTTTGTCCGTACTCCCTTGTATCACCTCATAAGGGCGGGTTTTGCATCCCATCTTTTTTAGAAATCCTCCGAACATGAAAGCAAAGTAAGCGTTAAAAGTTATCTTGAGAGATAAATCAAAAAAGGTGATATCACCTTTATATATTTGTACTTTTTCCAAACCATTGCCCATTGCTTCAAGAGTACTCTTCATAAAGTGAGGGATAACGCCCAAATTACATGCGATATTCGAGTCGATACTCCAAACAACAGTTTTTACGGGGTCCAGGTTATTTTTTTCAATAAAATCTATAGCATCCTGAGTAAATATGGAAACAGGTAGACATTGACCATTATTTAAACTGATACTTCGTCTAATGGAGTCGTTGGTTTCCTCTAAAAGCCTGGCATCAATTCCTTCCTTTCTAAAAACAGCTTCCAACAACTTGCAGGGCATTGGATCAAAATTTGGAAATAACAGGGTTTTGCCTTTTATACTATTTATCCCTTTCAAAAAAACAGGATTAACATATGAATATGTTCCCAGGTTCGTGTTGTAGCAGGAATTATAGTGATTTCGGAATGCTCGAATACCGGCTTCGATACGAGTTTCATAACCCACATTTGAGTTATGTTCATCCAATTGTAGAATTAAATAGGGCTTTTTCCTGGCATCAAGAATATTTTTAAATGTATCAATAACAAATGCATCCGGTGTGCATTTGAACGAAGTAATTAAAACCGGGTAAAGACCATCTGTATTACAGATAACTTCGGCGGCTTCAAAGATTTTGGCAGCATAATTCCAGTGTACAACGTTTAAAAGGGGATCGATTGCTTTCAGGTCACTTTTTTGGTAAGACAACATATCTTGGAAAAAAGTTTTAACACCAAGCTTGGCAAAAATCTCGGGAATTTTGTTGTTCATGGTTGGTGACAATACTGTATAGGGCCTTCCCAATAAAACAACACTGATATTATCCGCCGTTGACATTTCCTGTCGGCATATTTCCTTCAACTTATCCAAGGCTGAATTCTGGAACAACATGGCCTTGTCATATGCTGAAGAAACCTTGATAAAGCTGATGTTTCTTCCAGTAATTTGCCTGAGCATTTTATAAAGCTGAACTTTATCATGAAAAACACCCTTGATTGTTCGAAGGGTAGGATTCAGCAAAACCGCCTTTTCATTAATCTCTTTTATCTTGGAGATTAATGACGGTATGTATTGAGTGTAGTAGCAATAATGGCGTCTACCGGATTTACGTTCACGTTTGGCTTCCAGGTTATCGGGCAAAAATATAGTATCCGTTTTTTCAGCCAGGTATTTTACATGACCATGTAAAGCGGTGATAGGAGCGCAGAATTCAGCCCCGGTTAGCTTTTTACCATCTTTAATAGCGGTTTTATAGTTTGCACTGGTTATTGTTTTGATGGACATCAGGTCAAAAAAGGTTCTCCAAAAGTATAATTCGTCGACCAGGTGCAAGGCAGCCGGTATACCAATTACAATATTCTGATAGGATTCTTTTTGCAGTTGATGTCGAAAGATTTTTTTTCGTGATTGTATTAAGTCGAATTTGGAAGGATTGTCTTTGACAAATGACTGTGTTTCGTAATCTCGACCGCAGAGAAAACCAAAGGCAATGGTTTCTGATTCCACATTGGCAATTTTAATCTTGCAGTGATTGGTACAAAGTTCACACGCATCGGTTTGGATGGGGATAGTATTTTTATATAGATTAATACCCCTGAATTTTGATTTTAATGGTGAGTTTTCACAAAGGTGCAAAGCAACACCCAGAGCACCAGTCAGGTGGCAATATTTTGAAACCATGATCGGTTTCTTCAATTTTTGTTCGAATGCAGCCACCAAGGATTTATTTTTAGCAGTTGCTCCTTGAAATAAGATCGTATTACCAATACTTTTTTCAATAGCCACTTTAGTTAGATAATTATCCCTAACAGAATGGAGGGCGGATGCCAGTGCTTCATTTACGGAATAACCTTCACTGAGATAGTGATTCAGATCTCTTTCCATGAAAACGGTGCATTTGTCGCTGATCACAGGTGCAGCAACATTTTCTGACCGCAAAGAGTAGTCATCCAGGGGACAATTGAGCTTTTTTGCTTGTTCTTCAATAAAACTCCCCGTACCAGCGGCACATACGTTATTCATGATGGAAAATGTGACCATGCCGTTACGCAACGTGGTAAATTTGGAATCCTGTCCGCCGATTTCAATGATAGTATCCACTTCTTTGTCAATCTCATAAGCTGCCCTGGCATGGGCTGTTATTTCATCCAACGCAATATCTGTACCGATGATTTCTCCAATAAATTTTCTTCCGGAACCGGTTGTACCAGTACCGATGAAATTAAAAGAAAGTTTATTTTGCTGACAAAAATCATCCAGGGCTTCAAAGATAATCTGAACGGCTTCTACCGGTCGACCAGAAGTTCTTGTATAGAATCCGGCGATAACTTCCCGATTTGGATTGATTAATACGGCTTTGGTGCTGGTGGAACCAATATCGATTCCCAGATAAACCGGATAGTTTTCCTGGCAAAAAACTTGGGTATAAACATCGGTTTCAACAGGTGGCATTAGACCAAAGTGCTTGGAAGTAAATTCATATCGCTTTAGGCTGTCAAAAACCGGATAATCCGATAGATGCAATTTGAGCGGTTGATATGTATAATTCCGATCTTTTTTTTCTGTCAAAATAATATCGTCAATGGATTGAATATCCAACACCATCTGATCCCCTGGCGCTCGTCTTTCTTCGATCATGTTCAGTGCGGCACCAATGGCTCCGTAGAAATTTGAATACTCATCAACCAATATGTTTATTTCCAGCATCTTCGAAATATGGTCAACTACTGCTCTGTTTTTCGAAACACCGCCTGTAAATATACATGGTTGATTTGGAGTATTGTTAGTAAACAAGGTGTTGACGATGTTTTTTGCCAAGCCATAGGATAATCCATCGCAAATGGCTTCCAAACTGTAACCCTCTTGTTGAGCATGTATGAGGTCGGTTTTAGCAAAAACAGCGCATCGAGACGCTATTTTGGGGATCTCACCCTGGTTTTGACATGCAATATTACTGAACTCTTCGATTCCACTTAAATTGAGGCGTTTAGCCTGTTGATCCAAAAAACTTCCTGTTCCGGCAGCACATGAACTATTGGATTTATAGCTCAGATAGTCTCCGTGATCATCAAAAAGGGCGACACCAAACTTTTCGCCTCCTACAGTTAAAATCGATCCAACCCGATAGTTTAAGTGTTTGGCTGCTGTGATGTAAGAAATTCGAGAGTCATATTTTTTGGCATGTTTTATTATTTGAGGTGTGGACGAGGTCATTGCGATTCCAAATATCTTTGAGAAATCCACCTCTTTCAACATAGTTGTCAGAGTCTCAGTAATGTTGCCGTTGTGAAACGCATATGCGGTATGCAAAATATCCTTATTTATACCCAATTCTGCCAAAGAAATAGAAATTGAGCCAATATCGATACCGATGATACTTTTGCCAAAACTCATATCCTTCTCCCTAGATATCTTTTTTCTCTGCTGGGTTTTCGATTTATTAAATGTTTTTCCATCTTAATTATAGGTGGTGATATTCACTAATACAAGATTGATTTCCCATACAGCCAATATCAATCTAAAAGGCCTGTGTTAATCGGATGATGCATCTTAAAATATATTGATATTTAAACTTGATGACACTTTAATCCAGACTTATAATATTTATCCGTTTCATACTTGACATGCTGTAAGAGGGAGGATCAATATTGTTGATTGATAAAGGGATTGATGCCAAAGCAGCACAGTAAAGGTTTGGGAAGTTGATTGAAGGGAAAGCTGTTGAATACAGCGGGAACATTGTTTAAAACAGTTGGTTGGCGCTGGAGATTGCCAAATGGGGGGATGCTGTCAATGGGGAAAAGGATTCACAATATGTTGTATGGAGACTACTGGGTGGACGTTTCAATATAAATAATACGAATGAATTAGTTTTGTTGGCTGAAATCTAAGGGCAGGATGTGGACGAGGCACGTAAAATCCTGGGGAAAATACATTGCTCGAAGATTATAAATAATGATTAGGATGGGTGCAGGGAGAATGTATTGTAGCTATACCAACTAACTTTTATGGAGATATACAGTAAAGTAAATTGGAGACCAAAATCTTGAACTTTTGGAGGTGTTAATACATATGTAAATTTCGGTAACTATGTAGTTTGAGGCAATACTTGCAAAAAAAAACTTGTGGCAAATAATCGCACCATTTTTAATTGACGGTATTTATTTATGAGCGTAGTTAAAAAAAATAGTGAAATCTATTTTTCACGTGGCTATCTATCGCTTGTGAAACATTGGCTTATTGACCGTCATTAAAAGGAGAAAACAAAGTGATGATTTTTCAGTTTTTATCGAGATTTTTGTTTTTACAATTTTTTAAAGAAAATTGTGCGCCTTTTAATGCGTCTGTGAGTCTTCTTGTGAAGTTGAGCCGAAAATGGATATTGAAAGGGGAAAACAAGGAGATGTTGGTGATCTGGTTGCGGGAGGAGGATTTGAACCTCCGACCTTCGGGTTATGAGCCCGACGAGCTACCGAACTGCTCCACCCCGCGATATCCAGTTGATGTATGTTCTCATCTGTTAAATATTTAGCATAAAGCAATTTTCAAGTTTGTCAACAACGTTTTTATATTAAAATGTGTTTTCATTCGTTTTATGCTGATAACATATTGAATAGATGAGGAAAGTTTTTTGTCGAACAAATGGTTATGTTACACGTCTCACTGCGGCATAACAATATTCTATGACGTAGATGTGAACCATGCATAATCATTTTTTAAAATTGGATTTAAAATCAATTTTCGGTGTTGGTCTTAGGTCTTGATTTCAACAACAATTATATTTGTATGCAATGGTGATGGTATGAAAGAAACAAAGTGTATCTTAACAATTGCCCAGAAAAAAGAAGAATTATTGAGGGATAAAATCACAGAGATCAATGACCTCATTATTAAAGACAAACAAGTTCCAAACAAAGTGGTAATGGAAAGTTTTGCTGAAATATTCAGCAGACGTTTTTCTCTTGATTTTTTGAACAGTTTATCGACCGAAGAAATATATGAATTTATCAAACATCGCTTCGAATTTTTAGCAAAATCAGCTGGGCAGAAAAATGCCATTTCAGTCTCAAAATTTTTACCGGATATAACTACCAAAAGAAAATCTTCAGTTGTTTTGCAGATTTTGGCAGAAGACCGTCCATTCATTGTGGATAGTCTGACCGAATATCTTCATGAAAAAAAATACCAATTGGGATTAATGCTGTATCCGGTTTTGGAAATCAAATATTCAAAAGAAACCGGTGTTTCCTTCCTTGGTCGGGTTTCTGAAGATACCGAACATCCTTTTACATATGTCTGTTGTATCATCGACAATTTTGATCCCAACGAAATAGCAACATTGACAGGGGAAATTGAGTCGCTGATGGAGATGATTTCATATGTAACCGATGATTTTCTTGCGATGACAAAAGCCATCGAGGAATATACAAAAAAGAAACAAAAAGACGCATCTGAGAAGCTGATTGAAAGCGAGCGCAGGCGGTTGTTTTCTTGGATTAACGAAGGAAATGTTATTATTCTAGGATCGGGCGAAGTTGCTAAGGAAGATGTAACTCCCCAATTAAGCTGGGATAAGATCGATGAACCTTTGGGATATGTAAGGGGGAAAAAAGAGCTAAATGATACAACCTTGCCCGGTGAAATTGGTCGATTGGGTAGCTACTTCCTGGAATCGGGATTAAAAATCAATTTAATTGAAACCCCTGAACGATCGGAAGTACATAAAAAAGAACGCATTCAGCTGCTCTTCAGCCGAAAGAAGATGGATGACGGGTGTGTACGGGTGAATTTCTTTCAGATTCTTTTTACCGATAAATCTATGAAGGAACAGGCACTGTCTATTCCACTGGCTCGGTTAAAGGTTAATTCAATCCTTGATGCGCATTTTGAGAAGGATAATACCGGCGGTCTTCAGGGCCATTCCACTAAAATGGCATACGATTTCTTCAATACCATTCCAAAAAGTGAACTGTTTCGACTGGATCGCTCGGAAATGGAAGCTATGTATCGGCAATTCCTATACTTTGGTGATTATCAGAAAACCAAAGCCTGTTCCTATCTCCAGTCATCCAGACGTTATGCCAGAATAACATTCTGTCTACCGCACCATCGTTTCAGCCCCAACATTTTCGAACAGATTGATCAAAAACTGACCGAAAGGTTTGGTGTGGAATCCGAGATCAAATACTGGTTTATTATTCATCGAAATGCCTATAGTCATCACGTTTACTGGTTTCCGAAAGATCACCCGCAGATGGAAGGCATCGATATGAGGGAATTGGAACAGGAAGTATGCGTTCTGACAATGGGATGGGAAGAGCAGTTTCAGGAAAAATTGATGGAGCTGGATTCCGAAAAAGCCAGTATTTACAAAGAAAGGTACTCCAATGCATTCGGCGTGTTTTATCAGGCGGTTTCTACTCCCAATGAAGCCCTTAATGATATTGAGTTCTTGGAGGCATTGTTAAACACCAATCGCGACCAGGTAGACCTGAGACACGCGAAGGATAAGGATGAATCGATCATTTATATTTTTTCTCAGCAGGTTTATCATTTGACCCAAATCATGCCACACTTGCAGAATCTGAACCTGGTGGTGATCGACGAAAATACTTATAAAGTCAATATTAAGGGGAAACAGGTATTCATTTATACCTATTATGTGAAAAAGCTTGATAAACAGGAACAGCAATTTGAGAATTTCCATCGGAATTTTTGCGAACTGTTTCAGGCAGTTCTGGAAAACAGAACGGAAGATGATGTGTTAAATGGACTATTGTTGTCAGCAGGGTTGAATTGTCAGGAGATCAACCTGTTTATTCTTTATAGAAATTACTATTGGCAGATTGGTGCACCTTATCTTCCTATCAACAAAACTTTTCTGGATAATCCGTCTGTTATGATGACATTGCGGAACTATTTTGTTGCAAAATTTGATCCGTCAGGTAAAAACATGCCTTTGAATGACGCAGAACTGGCTGACTGGCGGGAAAAAACCTATCATGAAATTTATCAGGTGGAAACCGTTGCCGAAGATATCATCTTCAAAACCATTTTTAATTTAATGGAGGCCACCCTGAGAACCAATTATTTTAACATTGATCAGTTTTCTACTATGGCCATTAAAGTTAAAAGCGCTGATGTAGAACGAATGCCCATGCCGCGTCCTCTCTATGAAATCTATGTCCATGGTACTCATGTGGAAGGTATTCACCTGCGCGGTGCTATGATCGCTCGTGGTGGACTGAGACACTCCGATCGTCATGATGATTTTCGTACCGAAGTTCTAGGCCTGATGAACACACAAATGTTAAAAAATGTTGTTATTGTTCCCGAAGGATCAAAGGGTGGTTTTATCACCAAAAGGCAGTTGTCGGATCGAGAAGAAAGAGCTGCGGATGCAATAGTTCAATATAAAAGATATATTAATTCATTGTTATCATTAACGGATAACATTGTGGATGGTACTGTAAAATCACCTGAAGGGATAGTGAAGTACGATGGTGATGATCCTTATTTTGTGGTAGCCGCTGACAAGGGGACGGCAACATTTTCAGATACGGCCAATGAGATAAGTCATAACCGGAATTTTTGGCTGGGTGATGCTTTTGCTTCAGGCGGTCAGTTTGGCTATGACCATAAAGGTATGGGAATCACTGCCAGGGGTGGTTGGGAAAGTGTTAAATACCATTTTCTTGAAGAAGGAATTGATATCCAAACCACGGATTTTACTGTCATTGGAATTGGTGATATGAGCGGTGATGTTTTTGGAAACGGGATGTTGTTAAGTAAACATATCCGTCTGGTAGCAGCTTTTAACCATCTCCACATATTTATTGATCCAGAACCGGATGCTGCCAAAACCTGGATTGAACGTGAACGGATGTTTAAACTGCCTCGATCAAATTGGATGGATTTTGACAAAAGCCTGATCAGCCAGGGGGGAGGCATATTTGAACGCAGTGCCAAATCAATCAACTTAACACCTGAAATTAAAAAACTGCTTGGGACTAACGCAGATGAAGTTTCGGGAGAAGATTTAATAAAACTTATTCTCCAAAGTAAAGTAGACCTATTGTGGAATGGAGGAATAGGAACATATGTAAAATCTTCTTCGGAAACAACACATGAAGTAGGGGACGCCGCCAATGACGCAGTTAGAGTCGATGCCAATCAATTGAGAGTTAAGGTGATCGGTGAAGGCGGTAACCTGGGACTGACGCAATTGGCACGGTTGGAAGCAGCAGCCAGAGGAGTCAAGCTCAATACCGATGCCATTGACAATTCAGGTGGAGTGGACACATCCGATCATGAAGTTAATCTTAAAATATTAATGAGCTCCTTAATCAGTCTGGGACAGATTAAATCTGAAGACGAACGTAACAAACTTCTGGAGGATTTGACTGATGACATTGCTGAGCTTGTATTAGAAGATAACCAGGGGCAAGTTCAAATTATCAGTATGGATAATTCCCGTTCCAGGAAAGATATAAAGCCGTTCTTGGATTTAATCCGTATATTAACAGAATATGAGTTATTGGATCCCAGAGCAGGTAAGATTTCTACCTTAGAGGATCTTGATGATTATTTTTCCAAAGGTATCGGGATACCAAGACCGGATCTCTCTATCTTACTGAGTTTTACAAAAATGTATTTTTATAAGGAGATCATTAAATCTGATGTCTTAGATGATCCGTACCTGGAAGATGTTTATTTGAGTTATTTCCCGGAAGCTTTAAAAAATAAGTATGATATAACAAAAATAAAACATCCTTTGAAAAAGGAAATTATCGGAACCCTGTTGGTTAATCGCACCATCAACCAAGCCGGAATTACATTGTTGCCTGAAATAATGTCAATCGTAGATACCGATGCAATCAGCATTATTATAGCCTATACTATCCTGGATCGGGTATTTCAGTTGGGCGACATCAGGAAGCAAATAATGGAGGAACTGAGAACGAAAAACATCAATCAGGCGTATCACCTGAAAATCAAGCTCGAACAATTTATCAAGGATATCCTGATTTGGATGTTGTTTTCTTTTAATTCGAAAGAACTGACGTTTTCAATGATCAACACCTTTATATCTCCGGTTGAGTCCTTCAAAAAGGTGATTGATTTAACCGTTGATCCTGAAGAGAAGCAGGAAATTCAAAACGTTTGTGAAAAATTGATGACTATGGGAATTTCAGCTGATCTGGCCAGAAACATTGCCATGTTGGACCTGACAAAAAACAGTTTCGAAATCATTGTTCAGGCTCAAAAAACCAAAGTGTCTTTGGAAAACGCTGTTATTCTTTCCAAAGGGATCGACAACATGTTTCATTTTCAGGTGTTACACAATCGAATCATGCGGCTGGAACTCGATTCAGTTTGGGTAAAAGAGCATCGGGGGTTGTTGATGAAAAAGCTACAATCTTTGAAGCAAAAGGCATTTACTAAGATTATAAAGGAATCTAAATCTGGTGGTGATTTTGATGATAAGTTGTATCAGTTTATGAAGAAAAATCAGCAGGTATTTAAGCAGTATCAGATTCGATATAATAGTATTGTAAAAACTGAAACTGTGGAACTTAGCGGGCTGGCTATTCTGCTGGAAAATATCTCCAGACTATTGGACTAATCACCTGTTGAACCTGTACAATGACGTCTGTTTTAGTGGAGAGTCTTAAACGCTTTAACAGGCGTCCTGCCCATGATAAAATCATCTGTCTGAAGTAATCTCGATATATTAAAGGATGTATAAACGTGATATGATTTAGTATCCTTCTGATTTATCTGAGTAGTAGGGAATTAATTCCTGGATTTTAAAGAATTAGCGTAATTTTTGGTTAAAAATGGGTCTTTATAATGTCTTGTTTCCGGAAAATTCAAGGACCGTTCCCGGAAAACGATGGTTGAATGTAGTCATGCGAACGCTGCATTTATGTGGAATGGGAGTATACACCGGAGGTGTATTTTTTGATGTGGTTTCAAATATGATTTTTCCATCTTTTATTATTACCGCTGTCACCGGTTTAATCATTATTGCAATGGATCTGGTTAGTAATGGAAAATGGATTTTTCAGAATCGAGGTATTTTTATTATTTTTAAAATTATTTTAATTGGTCTTCTACCCCATGTGGGTATCTTTAAAAAATGGGGTATAATGGGAATTATAATCATATCCAGTTATATCTCCCATGCCACCGCAGACGTCCGCTACTATTCCTTTTTTCATCGGAAACGAATTTAATTGATTTGTATATTTCATTGATGAAGAAAAAAAAACGGTTCAATGTATCACGTAAAGAATTATATGTGATCTATCAATATTATATTCTTTATTTTTAATATATCGACCTCTCCTTTAGAATGTTCATAGAATAATTTTTCAATTGCATCGAAGGAAGCAATGTTGTTTTGTATCATTGAAATGACAAAACAGGTCCTTCTCACGTCCTGCAACGAGTCAACTTGTTGCGATATGCATATCCTTTTTACAAATCGTGTATATTTATTACAAATTTCTTTTGTTCGATTCCAACAGTTTTTTGCCAGACAAGCTGTTCCTGGACCAATACCTTGCATAGTAGTCAAATTGATCATGAAAAGAGGATAATTCATCTATTAAATCAGCATTTTTAGGCGCTTTCAGTGGGTATGTATCTGCTTCTTGAGAGACAATCAATTGAGTTGGAGCATTTGGATATTTGGCAAGAATAGCCTGACTTCCAATGATTACAAATTCGTTATTCTGCGTAATTACCCCAATGGTACGGATGATATGTTCCAGTTCATGGTATTTCATATTTTATTCCTCAAAACTTTCACCCTTATATACTTCCTGTCTTTCCCTGTGATTTAAAATACCACAAAATGAGTTGTTCTGGCGTAGTCTTTTTAAATAGTTCCTTTTCTTGATTTAAATCATTTTTTTCTTATTTTTGGAGGTTTTTTGTTTTTAAGTGGAGATTTTGTTTTCTTTAGAGAGTTTAAAAAGAGTTAAAATCAGAAAAAAAATTAGAACAGTTTTATGTTGCCACATATTGCGTAAAAACAGAGAATAACATTCTAATTTGTTTTAAAGTGCTTTACATTGTTGATAGCGTTAACCATAATAAGCATTTTTATGAGTCATAAATTTCATTAACAGGTATCTATAATATAACCTGTTATCCCTTTTCCTGTTTTGGAAATTGGGATTATCGGCAATTAGTTGATGATTTTTGACAGATAATCGTGGATTTATTTTTTTGATGAATAAGACTCGAATAAACTAAAGGATGTGTACTTTTTTTTGAGGCTTAGTTTTTTGCTATTAACCTAAGTTGGGATGGAAAGAAATGAAACGTTTTTTCTTTATTTTGTTGGTTCTCGTCGGCAGTTTTTCATCGATCGCTTTGGCTGAGAAGGTTTACTATGCATCTGAGGATGGTTCTCCCATTTCATTGGATCCGGTTCGTTCAAATACCAAGTATTCGAATGTAATTGTTACGTCGATTTTTGATACGTTGTACGAATACAAGTATCTAAAGTCACCCTTTGAGTTAAAACCGAATCTGGCGGTTGCCATGCCGAAGGTTAGCGCCGATGGGCTGGTCTATACCATTGATATCAAGAAAGGTGTTTTGTTTTCAGATGACGCTGCATTCTCAGGTGGGAAAGGACGTGAAGTCGTTGCTGCTGACTTTGTCTATTCCTTTAAAAGACATTTTGATGCCAGGACAAAGTCCGCTGGTTCCTGGTTATGGAGAAGTAAGATTGTTGGACTGGATCAATGGAAAAAAGAAGGTTCCGATTATAATAAAGAGGTCGAAGGCTTAAAAGCGATTGGTAAATATCGCATTCAGATCAAACTGGTGGCTCCCTTTCCCCAACTGACATATACCTTGGCCATGGGATTTGCCGGAGTAATGGCAAAAGAAGTGGTAGATAAGTATGGTAAAGAGATCGGATTACACCCTGTAGGTTCCGGTCCTTTCTACTTGAAAAGTTTTAATAAACAAAAAGCGGTTCTGATAAAAAGTCCAACATACCGTGGTGATATCATGGATCTTGAAGGATACGATGAAGCCATCCATGGAAAGTATGGTGTGAAAGCACTGGAAGGAAAAAGACTTCCCATTGTTGATCGTGTTGAATACAACTTTATGAAAGAACATGTTGCGCGATGGAACTCTTTGAATAAAGGGAGCGAGGTTCAAATTGGTGAAATGCTTTTGGAAATGGCCAACAACGTATTGGAATCTAAAACACCTGTAAAATTAAAGCCGGAATGGGCGAAAAAATTCCATTATATCGCCGAAAGAGAACCGGGATTCGTTTACAATAATTTCAACATGGACAATCCGACATTTGGTTATAATTCGGACCCAAAAAGAAATGAGCAAAACAAATCATTACGATGTGCCATTAGAAAAGGATTCAGTTGGGACCAACGGATTAAACGGTTCTACAATGGCATCGGTGAAGCTTTCCCGGGTGTCATTATTCCAGGTACCGATGGATTTGATCCTGATCTTTCAAAAGACTCTATCATTTACGATCCGGAAGGAGCAAAACGCTTGTTGAAAGAAGCCGGTTGGAATGCAAGAAATCTCCCTGTTTTGGAGTACAATACAACTAACGACACTCGAAATAAGCAGTTCTACGAGCAATTTCGTGGATTTATGAAACGTATTGGTTATCCATCCAATAAAATCAAAATGGTTTCATACGCAACTTTCGGAGATTTCTCTAAAGCCATTCGTGAAAAAAAAGGAACATTCTGGGGAATAGGCTGGGGATTGGATTATCCGGATGCAGAAAACACTCTTCAGTTGTATTACGGACCTAACGAGTCTCCAGGATCGAACGGAGCAAACTATAACAATCCGGAGTTCAATAGGCTCTACAAGAAGAGTTCTGTGATGCTACCATCTGTTGAACGTACCGAGATTTATAAGCAGATGAACAAGATTCTGATTGATGATTGCGCGAATCTTTCTGGTTTTTCCAGAACAAAAATATTCATGTGGCATAAAGATGTTACTCTTTTCTACCGAAGAGACATCATCGGAAATATACTCAAATATGTTGACGTAAAAAACTAACGCATCATGGATATATGTGAAAAGAACGTAAAGTATGACACGAATACTGTGCGTTTGTTTTGTTAAATTAAATCGTTTTTCGAGCACAGTCTGTTTTGATGATACTCGAATTGTTTTCCTTATTGAACGACTTTATTCAGTTCTATGGATACTCTGATATACTCGATTCGTAAGTTCGCTTACGCAGCACCGATGATAATCGGTGTGACATTTATCTCCTTTTTACTAATGGTCTATTTTGGACCGGATAAAACCTATGATTTGCTTAGCAAAAATCCCACACAGGAAGAGATAGACCAGGTTCGACATGAGCTTGGGTATGATAAACCCTTTATAGTCCGGTATAAAGACTACCTGGTAGAAGTGTTCACCTTTGATTTCGGTCACTCTGAATCTACCGGTGAAAAAGTAACCGATATCTTAAAACGTACGGTTCCTATTTCAATTTGGGTGCAACTTCCCGGTTTTATTCTGGGGCATTTATCAGGGGTGGCGCTGGGATTGTTAGCTGCTTTTCACAGAGGGCGTTTGAGTGATAAATTAATCATGATATTCGCTGTTCTTGGGATGAGTATTAGTTTTCTGATAGTTCTGATCGGATTCCAGTATATATTTTGTTCGTCTTTCGGATTGAACTGGTTTCCTGTCCAAGGGTGGTCGACTGAAACCTTTGGTGAATATGTAAAATATGTAACCATTCCAACCATGGCAACTGTTTTTGTGGCCTTGGGTTACAATACTCGATTTTACAGGGCAGTGCTGGTGGAGGAGATGAGCAGGGATCATGTCAGAACCGCCAGAGCTTATGGTGCCGGTCCGTTTGAGCTTATGTTTAAACATGTGTTAAAAAATGCCATGATCCCCATTATCACCAGAATTATCTTCAGTATCCCTTTTCTGGTCATCGGAGGTTCTCTTCTGATTGAGCTTTTTTTCAGCATACCGGGAATTGGTTATGAAACGCTTTCCGCCATTGTTACCGGCGATTTGCCTTTGGTGAAAGCGGTCGTTAGTTGCGCCACAGTTTTATATGTGTTGATGTTAGTAGGTGTTGATGTTTTGTACAAAGTCGTCGACCCACGGATCACACTTAAATAACCAAATACGATTCACTAACAATATCTTTCGTTAGGGTTGAACATAGTATTTATATAGACTGAAAAATGGAAAATAGTATTCACGCGGATGAAACTCAAGAAAAGGACGTAGTATCCAGGGAAACCCTTTGGAGTAAGGCGTTTTATAAATTTCGTCATGATAAATTCGGAATGGTTAGCTTTTTTGTAGTATTCATCTATTTTATCATTGCCTGTGGAGTCTGGGGTGGTTTTCTGGGAACGGAATGGGATGAAATCGCCGGTGACATGTGGGAACCGATGTCAGAAGCCCATCCCCTTGGTACTAATATCAATGGGCAGGATATTCTGGAACGGGCACTTTTTGGAACACGGATCGCCTTTGAGGTCGGTTTAACCGTTGCTATTATCAGCACGTTGATCGGTGCAGTTTTGGGCGGTTTGGCCGGTTATTTCAGCGGTACTTATATCGATCGCATCATTATGTGGATCTACGGAACGTTGGATTCGATTCCTTTCTACCTGTTCGTGGCTGCCATTGCATTTGCCCTGAAGGAAAACCCTTACGCCATGCACATAGCGATGATCTCAGTTTTCTGGACATCAACCTGTACCTTCATCCGGGGTGAGTTTATCAAGATCAAAAACCTCGAATATGTTGAGTCTGCCAAAGCCATTGGGGTCCCCACCTATAGAATCATTTTTAAACATATCATGCCCAACACGTATCACATCATGTTAGTGCAAATGACCATTGTTTTTGTGACCGCCATTAAAAACGAAGTTATTCTTAGTTTTCTGGGCCTGGGCATTAAAGATGGTGTAAGTTGGGGATTAATGTTCAGTGCTGCCTCTCAAGAAGTGGGGGGAGGGATTCTAAACAACTTCCTGACCGCATCCGCGTTTCTTTTCGGTCTGGTACTCGCTTTTAATATATTTTCCGACGCATTACAAGATGCCTTGGATCCTAAAAAGGTATCGTAGAAATCATCATGGAACCATTACTCAATGTTAACGATTTAGTTGTTGATTTTCATACTGACAAAGGTGTCGCGCATGCCATTAATCACGTCAGTTTTCAATTGAATAAAGGTGAAACTCTTGGAGTTGTCGGGGAATCCGGTTGTGGTAAATCTGTTACAGCCCTGGCTGTTATGCAGTTAATTCCCATACCACCTGGACGGATAACATCGGGAAATATCTTCTTTAATGGAGAAGACCTTTTACAAAAAACTGAAAAAGAGATGCGATCGGTTCGGGGAAAAGACATCTCCATGATTTTTCAGGAGCCGATGACGGCCCTGAATCCGGTTTATACCGTTGGAAATCAATTAACGTCCGTGATACGGAACCATCAAAAGCTCTCTAGGTCTGATGCCAAGAAGCTGGCAATAAAGATGATGCAAAAAATCGATATTCCTATTCCGAATCAACGGATGAAAGAGTATCCCTATCAACTGTCCGGTGGATTGCGGCAACGGGTGATGATCGCTATGGCATTATCCTGTAATCCGTCTCTCATCATTGCCGATGAACCAACCACAGCGTTGGATGTAACAGTACAGGCACAGGTGTTGAAGGAGTTTAGAAAAGTACAGGATGAATCTGATACGGCCATGATTTTGATCACTCATGATATGGGAGTTATTTATGAAACGTGTCAAAACGTTTTGGTGATGTATTGTGGCAATGTGATAGAATCGGCCGATGTTTCCTCGCTGTTCAAAAAACCAAAACATCCATATACAGTCGGTCTTCTGACGTCCTTACCGAAAATCAGAGATGAAAAACAGAAAGAACTTCCGACTATTAAGGGGATTGTCCCGGACCTGCTTCACCTGCCCACCGGCTGCAATTTCGCAGACCGATGCCCAAGAGTTGAGGCGCGCTGCCTGAAAGAAGAGCCAACACTTAAACAAATGCCGGACAACTCAAAAGTAGCCTGCTTTTTCCCCAATGAATAATCTAATTGTTAAAAGATGAAAGATTTACTGGAAGTCAAAAATTTAGTGAAGTTTTTCCCGATTCGGGGAGGATTGTTTCAAACAGTAGTGGCCAATGTTAAGGCTGTTGATGATGTAAGTTTGTCTATCAAACCATCAAAAACAATGGGTTTGGTCGGAGAATCCGGGTGCGGCAAATCAACGTTGGGGAGAGCTATTATAAGACTGCATGAACCTACCGCAGGACAAGTTATTTTCGAAGGGAAAGATATCCTGAAATGCTCCCAAAAAGAGATGCAGACCTATCGTAAAAAAATGCAGTTCATTTTTCAAGACCCGAATGCATCGCTTAATCCCAGAATGACAGTGAAGGAATTAATCCAAGAACCATTGGATATCCACAATATTGGTACTAAAGGTGATCGTCCCAAAGTGATTGATGATTTGCTTGAGAGAGTGGGGCTTAGAAAAGCGACCAAAAGCCGATATCCTCATGAGTTTTCCGGAGGTCAGCGCCAGAGAATCGGCATCGCTCGAGCGCTTGCCTTGAACCCAAGTTTTATTGTAGCCGATGAGCCTGTCTCTGCATTGGATGTTTCAGTTCAGTCTTCGGTATTAAACCTGATTACGGAGTTGCAGAAAGATCTTGGAATTGCCTTTCTGTTCATCTCTCATGATTTATCTGTCATCCATCACATTTCACATGATGTAGGTGTCATGTACTTGGGAAAGTTGGTTGAGACTGCCAGTTCGGATGAACTGTATTCAAACCCAAAACACCCATACACCAAAGCGCTGTTATCTTCAATTCCCGTTACCGATGAGAAATCAAAAACAAAACGTATTTACCTGGAAGGAGACGTTCCATCACCGGTAAATCCTCCAAATGGGTGTTATTTTCATCCTCGTTGCACGAAAGTAATGGATATCTGTCGGCGGGAAGCCCCTGCAAAAATAACAATAACAAAAGCAGAAACCGGAGATCATTGTGTCAGTTGTCATTTATACAGCTGAGTATTATTGAGGTGATAAAAAGAGCATAGCGAAAAAATTAAATATTTATAAAAAAGACAATATTCAGTATTGATTACTCTTTTTGTGTTCGAATGTCTCCTGCATGTGTTTTGTAATGTGGTTACGATTCCAGAGGTTTGGAAAGGGATTCCGGCTTAGTTGGAAGCGTTACGGAGGTTGGTCTTTTGTGCCCTGAAGTTTCTTTTTTCCCTTCTCGAGTTGAAGTTCCCACGTGACATCAATGGCATTCTTTTTATTCTCATCGGGTTTTACCTTGATGTTGTATAAACCGGATACTCTATTGTGCCTTTCTTTTGCTCTTCCGATTCCCATGTGGATTTTTGACAGCTCTTTGGTGCCTCGTTTTTTATTGAGTCCCCCACGAACCTGCTCCATATTCTCTTCGAATCGCTGACGGGACTTGGATTTGATTCCTTCTGATGGCTAAAGAAGGAAAAATGACTGCCGACAAGGCCTGGAGACCTGAGGTCGTGCCGCTATTTATCGGCTAAATGGCTTCCATTAAAACCAATTTAGATATGCAAACAACCTTGGCAGGATTATGGGCTATCGGCGATACCAATAAAGCAGGGTCCGGTTTTGGTGGAGCAACCCTTACCCCTAATCGGTCCTTATCATTCATGATCGCGGCGATTTTTAATAATTTTTCGCTGGCCGGGCCGATACAACAAACTTTATCCTTACTGCCTTTCGATGTAAGGATAGACTCTCTCTTTTACCAAGGGTCGGTTCATAAATTAGTCAAGTGTTTCTCATTAGCGATAAAGAAACACGTTGCTGTCACATTCTATTTGCATAATGTCCAGTGCTTTAGGGACTTTTGCAAATAGAATATGAAATTATTTATGAACGATCTCTAAATACCGAAAACCTGGCATATCATCCTGAAAAGGAAGACAATTTAGGATTCTAGGGGACTCCGTTATAAACGCAAAAAAATGGGGCTGAATGGATCCAACCCCGAAAATGCACTTTTTTTATGTATTACAATGCTGCTGTGTAAATAGCTGTGACGTCCGCATCGGAAGGTATACGTGGATTTGTCAAGCCGCAGGCGTCCTTCTGTGCATTACCTGTCATGATAGGGATATCTTTGGGATTGACCTCTTTACCATATCGTTTTCCGAGTTCGACAAGACCAGAAGGAATACCAACATCCTCCGAAAGTTTCCTGATTGCTGCCAAGGCTAGTTGAGCAGCTTGTCGAGGAGCTATACCATCGACATTTTCACCCATCAGTTGGGCAATTTTTATAAAACGATCTATTTTGGCAATCAGGTTGAACTCACTCACATGAGGGAGCAGGACGGCATTGCATTCACCATGTGGTAGGTCGTAAAAACCACCGAGTTGATGAGCCATTGCATGAACATGTCCGAGACTTGCGTTGTTAAAAGCCATACCTGCCAGATACTGCGCAAAACACATTCCTTCCCGAGCCACTATATCCTGACCGTTTGCGACTGCTGGCCGGAGATGAGTCGCGATGAGTTCAATCGCCTTTTCAGCGGCAGAGTCTGTCATGGGGGTAGCAATGGTGGAAACGTAGGCCTCCACCGCATGTGTTAGAGCATCCATTCCGGTGGCGGCTGTCAACGCAGGAGGCATCCCCATCATCAACAGGGGATCATCAATGGCAATACCGGGCGTAACCCGCCAATCCACAATGGCCATCTTTACTTTTCTGCTGGTGTCAGTTATGATGCAAAACTTGGTCATTTCTGAGGCGGTTCCGGCAGTAGTGTTAACTGCAACATACGGAGGCATGGCATTGGATGACTGGTCCACTCCTTCGTAGTCGTGAATAGAATCACCGTTTGCGATGACCAGGCCGATACCCTTGCCGCAGTCATGCGAGCTACCACCACCGAGGGTGATCAAGCTGTCACAGGCGTTTTTATTATAAACCGCCACGCCGTCTTTGACGTTGGTGTCGGTCGGATTAGGAATCGTATCGTCAAAAATGACGTACTGCATGTCCGCTTCCTCAAGTAAATCGCTGATTTGTTTTGCGATACCCGCAGAGGTGATCCCCTTATCAGTCACAATCAACGGTTTTGTACCTCCAAGTGCCTTGATTTTGCCCGGTATTTCTTTAGCCGCGCCAATTCCTATCAAAGTTACACTGGGTATAAAATAACCATTTATTTCTTCTCTTACAGCCATTGTTTTATTCTCCTTTTTTGTGTTACAAAATGTTTTAAAGTTTTGCAGATTTTTTGATCCATGAATATACACGTTTTGCAGCTGCAAAGAGCGCTCCCTTTTTTAATGTTCATATATATCAATAAACAATAGATATTTGGCTTAGGTCAGAAATGGAAATTTGTCCTTTGAACTCCCAAAATCAAGGCGCTATAGCAAAAGATTGTCAATAAGTAATTCTCTAAGCGTACAGAAATAACTTATTGAGGAGCAACGGGACAAAATGATACACTTGGAATTAAGGAAAGAGTCAAAATGTCCTAAGTAAGTATTTGTTTCGCCGATAAGTTAGCAATTCGTTTTTATATTGCTGCCTATACTTTACAATGTGACTATCTGGACTCAGAACTGCTGGGAATTTTTAAAACAATCTTGCTTGGCCACTACTTTTATCAGATCGGTAGTGTCGAACAGAGTATGCAAAGTAAAAAAGCAGGATTTGGCCAAGGCGATAGGGTGCAAATAACGTTTGAGGTGGCAAATGGTAGGATTGACCATATCTGCATTGATTTCCGCTTTCCCCCTGGCAGAGTTACAACACGGAATATTTTGCTAGCTTCCGGTAGAGTGTTTTTCTGCTTATACAAAGGGTTTCAGCCGTTTTTTGTCGATTACCATCAAAAAAATCCAGGATTTTCAGAATATGGTTTTTTTCAACTGACTCCAGCGTGAGAGTCATTTGATTCTTTTCAGATACAGTCACAAGTTCACGAGGGAGGCAACGTTCGGTAATGATGTTATTCTCTGCCAAGATAATTGACCGTTCGATAACGTTACGCAGTTCCCTGACATTTCCCGGCCAATTGTACCGGAGCAGGCAATCCATGGCGCTATCGACGATCCTGTATGAGGTATTGTCAGGACTTAAACGCACCAGGAAATAATCAACGAGCAGAGGTAGATCCTCCTTACGTTCGCTGAGGGATGGGATTTTGATGTTGAAAACATTGATGCGATGATAAAATGCTTCGTTAAATCGTCCCTGTTCTACCTCTTCGGCTAGGTTGCGGTTGGTGGCAAATAGAAAACGTATATTGACTTTTCGCTCTGCCTTTTCTCCAACTCTCCTATAAGTCTGTGTTTCCAAGACTCTTAGCAGCGAAGCCTGAACACCTAAAGGCAACTCACCTATTTCATCAAGAAATAAAGTGCTATTGTGAGCATAGGCCATAAGACCTTCTCTGGATTCGGTTGCTCCGGTAAACGAGCCTTCCTTATGACCGAACAATTCACTGCGAGCCAGTTCCTTTTGCAGAGAGGCACAATTTTTTATGATTATTGGTTGGACAGCGCATTTGGACTGCTGATGAATCAGTCTGGCAACAACATCCTTACCAGTTCCGGATTCACCGGTGATCAGAACAGGCACATTGGCAGGCGCCACTTTCTTAATCAGAAACTTGATTTCGCGAACCGATTGTGACTTACCTATAAACTGTACCGGTACCGAATCAACGTTATTATGCCGGAGAATTGTATTCTCGCGATAGAGTAACACTCTCTGATGGACTCTTTCCACCAGCAGATCCAACCTTTCCAGGTTGAACGGCTTGCGGATGAAATCACAAGCCCCCAACTTCATCGCCTTGACTGCGATTTCAATATCACCATGTCCTGTTATCACAACCACTTCGGTTTGGAGAACCGATTCCTTGATTTTGATCAGGAAGTCGAGGTCCTGAGTATCCGGTAGACGTAAATCCAAAATGATAACATCAAACCAATGGTTGCGAATCATTTTCATGGCCATGGCAGCATTTTCTGCTGTCATAACTTCCCGAAATTCGGTGGCGAGCTCTTTTTGCAGAAGTCTTCTTATTGAACGCTCGTCATCAATTACCAAAATAGTGTATTTTTCCCTTTCCATCATATATCAGCCCCCGGAAGAGAAACCTTAAACGATGCTCCTTGTCCCTCATCACTGGTCACTGTTATCTCTCCCCGATGGTTATTGACAATTGAATAGCAGGTGGAAAGACCGACTCCTATTCCTTTCCCGACCGGTTTTGTAGTGAAAAACGGCTCAAAAAGCTTATCCTGTATTTCATCAGGAATCCCACACCCAGTATCTTTAACGATCAATTCAATGCTATCATTCTTTACAAAACGGGTAATGATGATGATTTCACCACCATCCTCAGTTGCATCGAAAGCATTGGTAAGGAGATTAATAATGACCTGTTTCAACTGGGATTCATTGCCAATGACAAGCGGTATACCGGTTGCCAGATTGGTGTTGACTGTAATGCCGTGTCGTTCATTGAAGTAGTGCTTAAGTATAAATAAAGTATTGTTAACACATTGGTTAATGTTTACCAACCCCAGACTGGAGGCCGTAGGTCGACTGAATGTCAGAAGTGACTTAACAATGTCCCGGCAGCGGAGACATTCATCAATAATGGTCCTCGTGTATTCTCTGAAATCTTCAAGCATTTCCTGATCAGCCAGATTCTCAATGTATTTGATCCTGCGTTGTATCCCTTCAGCAAAACCGCTGATTGCTGTCAACGGGTTGTTAATTTCGTGAGCAACGCCTGCGGCAAGAGCACCTATTGTCGCCATTTTTTCCGCCTGATAGAATTTAGCCTGATATTCCTTTTCAAGAGTGACGTCGCGTTTGAATAAAAGTACGGTACGTTCACCTTTAGGACCTGTTTCCAACGGTGAAGCCACAATATCAAAATGCCGCAACTCATCATTTATTTTATATGCTCGAAGATCTTTAACAATCTCTTCGCCATCGAGTGCACGGCGGGCAGGGCAATCTTCGCATCTGCCGTTTTGTTCTCTGAACAGCTTGTAACAATGAAGTCCGATCGGATTGATCCCGGGAAACCACTGCTGAAAAACATGATTAACCCGCTGAATTTTTAAATCTTCGGAAAGGACAATCATCAGATCTGAAATACCGTCAAGCAGTGCCTGAATTTCTCTTCGCTTTTCTTCCAACTCCTGGTTGGAGGCTTTTAGTAATTCCATTTTTTGTTGTAGTTCCTGGTAAAACCCCAGCTTACTGTGCTCAATACCGACCAGGTCCTCTAGAGTGGGTGAAGGTTTCATTACCATACCTCTTCTCCAATTTTCAGAAAATCCTGCCAAGTTGCAGGACGCGGATTGGTAAGGTTGCAGGCATCGTTTACTGCCATTTTACAAATAGGTTCGAGACAACTTTTGTCTTCCTCCTTAATTTCCTGACGAAGTTTAAGCGGCACCTTGAAAGAAGCGAAAAACTCTTCCAGTTTCTCGATTCCATTCAGGGCCGCTTGGCGATCAGACTTAATATTTCGATTGAGCACCACACGACCGATTTTTGCAAGCTTTGACTCTGCAAAATCCAAATTAAAACGCATAACTGCCGTGAGCAATATCGGGTGAACAATGCTGTGTTGAATATCGAAATATCCGCCCAGGGAATGTGCCAGTGCATGTTCGGCACCGAGACTGGCATTGCTGAAAGCCATAGAAGCAGCAACCGATGCGGTACTTAGTTTTTCAAGCGAATCCAATGATCTGGTTTCCACCGCCCTGGGAAGATTCCGGATGATGAGATCGATGGCTTTTAACGATTGCATCTCCGTAAACGGAGACGAGATAATTGACGTATACGCCTCAATTGCATGGGATAGTGCGTCAATAGCCGACTGGATAATGAGGGTTTCGCTTTTGGTTTGGAGAATAAGGGGATCAACGATGGAGATATTGGGAACCAGTGTGCGGGTGATAATTGACATTTTCACCGCTCGTTGAACATCCGTAATAATGCAGAACTGGGAAATATCCGATCCACTACCTGCCGTCGTAGTGATTAGAACCATTGGCGGTAAAGGACGACTAACCCGATTCGCACCTTCATAATCCCTGATCTGCCCCCCATTGCTTGCAATAATCGCTATCCCTTTGGCTGTGTCCATTGCACTACCGCCACCAATTGCTAAAATCACGTCCGTTCCCTTATTCAGGTAAATCTCAGCTCCCTGCTCCACCTGGAAATCACGGGGGTTCGATGTCACACCGGAATAATAGACCCATTCTATCCCCTCTGTTTTTAGAATATCCATTAATTGCTGCACCCAGCCGGCAGCTTCAATACCCGAATCACTGGCTAGAAACACCCTTTTTGCTCCCAGTTGCAAAGCACATTGTCCGGCGTAGTTCAAGCTTCCACGTCCAAAAATTATCTCAGGAATAGCAAATTTTGTTACGTCCATATTCTATCTCCAGGTAGTAACATTTAAATTCCATTAGGTTCCATAATAAGGCACGCCGCAGGTTTAAACAAAAATAAATTAACAAAGTGAATCAACCGGATTAATGGCGAGCTTTAGTCCATCTGGCTAATTGCGATGTGCGAATCAGGGTCATCCATGGCAAACATTACTATTTGCTTTAAGGGTAGTCAGCAATTTTTATACTGCACAGAATTTAAATGATAAAATACAATTACTCTTAAGAACCTGAATGGAAAAAGGTCCCATACTTATCTCTTTCGATGTTGAGTAAGCATTTTTAATTACGAAGCTTAACAAAGATCATCTTTACTGAAATATTAATAAAATTGATAATTAAACAGGAACAAAATTATAATATGTAAAATCAAATCAAGTGGCGGAACACAGGTCACAAACTACAGTCGATATTTATATATCAAAGTGCATAGTGCCGGAAATGTTTATGGATCTGCCATTCCGTAAAATCTTGGTTGAATGGGTCTAATTCAAACTTGATATCTCGTTTGATATGAGATATTAGGGTGTTCTGACTTTTTTGTAAAAGACTTTTTTGGAAAGAGTTGAAAGAATCGGGAAGTAAAATACTTCTGTTATTCACTCTGAGAGACCACTCTTTTACTTTTTTCAGGGGGGGGGAGAATTAAATTTTCTGATTGATCAAAATTTAAGTGATGGGGGGTCAAGCTTGCATTATTGCGTTAGGTTTTTTATGGTTTAAATTTATTGATATCAGTATGTATGATAAGCGTCAAACGTACACAAAAAAAGCGGTAATGAGAACAAACATCATAATCAACGGCGAACTGATGAATGAAACATTGAAATCGACTGATTTAAAAACAAAAAAAGCCGTCGTTGAAGAAGGCTTAAGGAAATAGGAAACCTTGAAGAAATAAGGTTAGATAAATGATTCTTGTTGATTCTTCTGTTTGGATTACCTATTTTAATGGCCAATTAACATGGCAATCAGATGTACTTGATGAATTATATTCTTACTTTTGTCACTATAATGCTATTCACTTCAGGAGATGTTTTTTATTTCCACCGGCCAGGAACGCCCGAAAAGCCTGCTCGGTTGTATTGGTTAGATAAAAAGCTGCATTTTTTATGGCATCATCCAAGGTAATCGGTCCCGGACATAATGAGAAAACAGCGGAGAAACCGGTGATCATTGTGTCAGTTGTCATTTATACAGCTGAGTATTATTGAGGTGATAAAAAGAGCATAGCGAAAAAATTAAATACTTATAAAAAGACAATATTCAGTATTGATTGC
Source organism: bacterium (assembly GCA_041556995.1). Classification (GTDB taxonomy): domain Bacteria; phylum SAR324; class SAR324; order XYD2-FULL-50-16; family XYD2-FULL-50-16; genus JAHJTV01. The sequence goes on from JBFFHJ010000032.1 coordinate 37,100, forward strand.
TCTTTTGAATATTGTGTTTTTGCTACCGATACCGTATCGAATGAGAAACATGATAGGCCAGCAAGGTGATAACAAATGGGCATCCACTCGTTGCGAGTACAGTATTTAGCGGATTCAATGTACAGGATTACACAATTTACTCAATTGGTATAAAGGAAAGGATTATTGACTCTTTTTCAGTAGTAACTATTGTAGATAGCCGGTTTAGAGCGTTTCTTTTTTGACCCCCGTGCTCTTTATTGTCTGATTAGATCGACATTCGGGTTTGTATTTGGTCTTTATTTGCATTAGAAATTGAGCGATGACTAATTTTCGTTGACAAGTTAATGACCGTTGTTTTACTAAGTAAGTAAATGATCACTTAATATAAAATAAAGTTACAGTGAAAAAAAAACTGAGCGCTGAAGAGAGGAAAGCGGAAATAACGATTGCGGCACGTGGGGAATTTGCTAAAAAGGGATTTTATGGAACATCCATAAGGGATATAGCAAAAGCTGCCAATGTTTCAGAAGCTTTGATATATAGACATTTTTCTAGCAAAGAAGATTTATATAAGGAAATATTTTTTTATCTGGATACCCAGGTAAGAAAACTTGGAGGTTATTTTAAAAATCAGGAACCTTCGACAAAGACCCTGATCAGAATTGTTTATGCGCTTACCAGCATGATCATGACAGAAATGCCTGGGAGAGCAGAAGAACAAAAGCTTTTTGAGCGACTGTTGGTATACAGTTTATTAGAGAACACCTCTTTTGCGAAATCTTCTTTTCTTCTGTATGACAAGGAGTTGATGCCAGTTTGGAAGGCAAGTATGGATATTGCGATTGAAAAAGGTGATATTTATGAGCCGATTGTGGATACGGGTGCTAAAATGTGGTTATCTCACCATTTAGCTATGGCGATGAACTTTTTACATTTGTCCGGTGAAGCGCTGTTTCCTTCTCAAAACTCACTAAGTGAACAAATTAACGGAATGGTCGTATTTATACTTAGGGGTATCGGCTTAAAAAATAAGTCGATTGGAGCTTATTTGACGTCTGAATGCACAAAAAGTATTATAAATGAGATTTTTGCCTAATCATCAATCAAGTGTTGTTTTGGTATAAATTTCCGGGATGAAAGGAAATAGTTTTTTTTGACAGCTGGGGGGGGTGAATCCTCTATAAGTAAGTAAATGTTTACTGAGTACTGTTATTAAAGTAAGTCAACGTTTACTAACAATTATTATTATTCTGATATAATAAAATATCTAAAAATTAGCAGAAAATGCTTAAATTGATTTGCAGTAACCCATTTCGTATATGAGGTATTTCATGAGTATATGGAAGTCACTGAAAAAGAGCTTGAATTAGTAGAGATTATGCCCGGTTCTGATCTTAATGATGTGTTGGGTTGTACTGAAGCCGAGCTTTTGGTTCGGAATCCCAAATAAAGATCATTTAACATTAACGATTTGCGCTGGGAGAAATGTTACTGCCGTGAATGCAATTTGAAATTTTTGAGGAGAAGAGTATGGAATTACCTGATATGAATACTGTTTTTGATATTAAAGGGAAAGTTGCCATTATCACTGGAGCCACTGGTGGGTTTGGAGTGATTGCATGTCAAACGATGGCTGCTGCAGGAGCTAAAGTGATGGTCACCGGCCGCTCTGAAGAAAAGCTGAAAGAGCTTACAGAAGAATTAAAATCCACCGGAGCTGAAGTGGGTTATTCAGTAGGCTTTCCAGATAATTATGAAGATGTAAAAAAAGTAGTAGCTGACACCGTAAAAACTTTTGGTGGGATTGATATCCTCATCACAGCAGCAGGTGTCAATATTGTCGGCTCAATCACTGAGCAATCCCTTGATGACTGGCAGACCGTCATGAAGGCCAATTACGATGGAACTTATCTGTACTGCAAAGAGGTTGGAAAGGTGATGATTGAGCAGGGACGTGGCGGTAAAGTGATCATTGTTTCATCAGCTAGAGGAAACCTTGGGATGGCAAATTACAGCGCTTATTGTCCTTCCAAAGGAGCGGTTAATCTTCTAACAAAATCACTGGGCTGTGAATGGGGACCGCACAAAATTAACGTAAATGGTTTAGCTCCGACCGTTTTCCGGACAGCACTGACTCAGTGGATGTTTGATGATGAAGCATTTTATAAAAACTTTCTGCGTCGAATTCCGTTACAACGCCTAGGTGAGCCAGGAGATTTTATTGGTATTCTTCTCATGCTGGCCTCTTCTGCATCAGACTTTATGACAGGTACAATCATCGATATAGACGGCGGATACGCAGCTGGTTAATTTTTCAGGAGAAAGCAGTGGTTCCACAGAAAATTAGAAATATCTCCGTCATCGGAGCAGGACTCATGGGATGCGGGATAACGCAGATTTTTTCAGGGTGTCTGGAATTTAGTGTATCAACATTCGACAGCTATGTTTCTTCAGATGATGTACAGGACAGAATTCTCGGAAATTTACAAGCCTTCTTATCAAAAGGGCTGATGACCCAAGAGGATGCTACTGCTTTGTTGGGGCGGGTCAATCATTATGAAGATTTAGCTGAAGCCGTTTCTGATGCGGACTTAATCATTGAGTGTATCCCTGAAAACATGGCACTCAAACAGGATCTATTCTGCCAATTGGAGAAGCTCTGTCGACTGGATACAATTTTTGCCACAAATACCTCGGTAATGTCCATTTCTGAAATCGCTTCAAAAGCGGAATCAAAAAAACGAATTGTTGGCACCCATTTCTGGAATCCTCCCTACCTGATTCCTCTGGTTGAGGTCATCAAATCTGATTTCACCGATGAAGACGTGGTGGATGCAACCATGGCAGTTTTAAAAACAGTCGGGAAACATCCTGTGCGTGTGAACAAGGATGTGCCAGGATTTCTAGCCAATCGATTACAACATGCCCTTTGGCGGGAAGCGATTTCGATTGTTGAAAACGGCATCGCTGATGCCCAAACTGTTGATGAGGCCATCAAATACAGTTTCGGTATGCGACTACCGGTTCTGGCGCCCCTGGAAAATGCTGATTTGGTGGGAACAGACCTGACTTTATCCATTCATGAATATGTGTTGCCTCATCTCGAAAGTTCCCCGAAACCTTCTCCTTATCTGAAAGCGCTTGTTACTAGCGGAAAACTTGGATTTAAAACAGGAAAGGGATTTATGGAATGGACACCGGATGAGCAGCAGCAAGTGCGTGATAACCTGACCAAACACCTGATCAATGTGACGAGTCAAAAGGATTAGACCGGTGGTTGTTTAATAAAAGTTTATTACATATTAATAATTTAGGAGTTATCCAATGTCAGACATATATAAAAGTATTTTTGCAGGAAAAAAAATTATCGACTTGAGTCATCCTTTTGGTACACAGTCTCCGCAATGGCCTTACTTTCCACAACCAGCCATCTCTCGTGGTCATAGTTTGGCAAAATCGGGTGTTTTAAGTCAGTATTTCACTATGCCAATGCATTGTGGAACCCATGCAGATTCACCACGTCATGTCATCGAAACCGAATTTGACGGTCGTAGAGCTCGTTACACACATGAAATGAGAGTTGAAGATTATTGTGGTGACGCAGTGTGTCTTGACCTTTCTCATCTTCCTGAGTGGACGCTTATTAAAGCTGAACACATGGATCAAGCATTAGCTAAAACGAATGTTACTCATGATGAGCTTAAGGACATGGTCGTAATTGTTTACACCGGTGTTTCTAAACTCTGGGATGATTCTAAAAAATACTACTGCTATTCTGCCGGTGTTGGTGCTTCTGTTGGTCACTGGTGCATGAAGCATGAGATTAAGTCTCTTGGTGTTGATCAGCAGGCACTTGATCATCCTCTTCATACATCCATTGGTTCTCAGGCTGGACCACTTTCAATGAACCTTCCTGGTTACTCCGGTCGTGAATTGAAATATGAGTACATTGAAAGGTTTGGAGAAGAAGAATACGCACACTTTGACCGTGAAATGTACATCAAAATCCACGGTCAGGAAGCATACAATAAACTATACGGACTAGTTGAGGAAAAAGGCCTTTGTAACGGAACCTGGGAGCCATGTCACAAACTACTTCTCGGAAACGGTAAAGTTGGCTGGGAAAACATTGGTGGTAATATTGAGCAGATCGTTGGAAAACGTTTCGCATTAATTGGCGCTCCCCTAAATCTTTATTGTGGTGACGGTTCAATGGTTAGAGCATTTGCTATCATTGATGAAGATCAGGTTCTTGATGTACCAGATCGTGTTTATCCTTACGGTGATCATTAATAGCACCGACACCAGGTATACAAAAGAGTTCATTAACGAAATAAAGCGGTGCAGTGGAAAGTATTTTCTGCTGCTCCAAGATATTTTAATGGAGTAGGAAAAAAGATGTGTGATGTCGTAATTGTGAGTGCTGTCCGAACGCTGACAGGAGGTTTTGGAGGGGCTTTTTCCGGTACATCTGCTATTGAATTGGGAAAACCGAAAATTATTGATACGGATGAATTTCTACGCTTCGGTACTGCTACGGAGGGGGGATTGTCGAAACTCAAACCGGCTTTTAAGAAAGAGGGGTCAGTTACTGTGGGAAACACATTCGGTATCAATGATGGAGCGTCAATGCTTGTCATCATGTCTTCAGAAAAGGCTAAAGAACTGAACGTTGATCCGATGGCTCGAATTGTTTCTTATGGGTCAGCAGGTCTCGATTCCCAAATTATGGGTTATGGATCTGTGCCGTCATCTCGCAAATCTCTGGATAAAGCCGAATTGACCATAAATGATATTGATTTGGTAGAAGCGAAGCGTTTGCTGCGCAAGCTCTGGCCGTAATGAAAGACCTTTAGCTTGATCTGGATAAGACGAATGTGAAAGGTAGTGCGATTGCTCTGGGACATCCGATCGGTTCATCAGGATCTCATATTACCACTACCATACTTTATGAATCAAAGCGCAGAAATACCCGATATGGTCTTGCTACACTTTGTATCGGTGGCAGTCTGGGAACAGCGCGTACTGTTGAAATGGCATAAATGATTTATTGCCCCACAAAATAGATTTTATCATGATGGAAAACCTGAAAAATAAAGTTATATTGACGGTCGCTCCAACCGGAGCCTGGCCTTCCAAGCAAGATGTACCAAATATCCCTCTACAACCGAAAGAAATAGCAGACGAAATATATGCCTGTTGGAAAGTCGGTGCTTCTATTGCTCACATTCATGTTCGTGACGATGATGACAAGTCTTCAATGGATTTTGATAAGTTTAAAGAAACTGTTGAGATTATTCGTGCAACCGATTGCGATATTGTTCTGAACCTCACAACTTCGGGGCAACTGGGTCTAGACGATGAAGCCCGTATGAAGCATATTATTGCGTTAAAACCCGAACTGGCTTCATTTGATTGTGGTTCTATGAACTGGGCTCATTCCACTGTTTTTGAAAACAGCCCAATCTTTCTAGAAAAACTTGGCACAACGATGCAAGAGAATAACATTAAACCCGAAATTGAAATATTCGATGCAGGTATGGTTTATAATGCTCTATATTATTTGAAAAAAGGGATATTAAAGGCGCCACTGCATTTTCAATTTGTACTTGGCGCTCCTGGTGGAATTACAGCAACCATAGAAAATCTGATTTTTCTTAAAGGTCTTATTCCTAAGGATTGCACATGGAGCGCCTTGGGTATTGGTCAGGATCATTTATCCATCATGTACGCAACCTTTGGTTTAGGTGGACATGTACGGGTGGGAATGGAAGATAATATCTATTACTCAAAAGGGGTTCTGGCGAATTCAAACATGGAATTTATTGAACGCACCAAACGAATCGCAAAGGAGATTAACAAAGAAATCGCCACACCGGATGAGGCAAGATCAATCCTTGGACTTCCTCTAAAATAATTTTTTATTCCAACCGATCTGCTTAACTTTAAAGAAGGAGAAAACAAAATGAAACTGGTAAAAATTTCTAATGTTGAAGAATATGAGCCTCCAAAACACTTCGGTACAAAGTGCGTAAAGGTACAGGGTAAAGAAGAATCGGGGGTGTCGAAGTTTTGGCAGGGGGTTTCTACTTTTGCCAAAAACGGTGGCGCTGACTGGCAATATGCTGAAGGTACTTTCGGAGCCGAATTCGAGAAAACATACTTTGTTATTGAAGGTTCAATTACAGTCGAAAATGAAGCCGGTGAGCAATATGTTGTGGAACAATTCGATTCAATTTCCATACTTCCAAACGAAAAACGTAAAATGTGGAATAGTGGTGATTGCGAAGCGAAGGTAGTTGTCACCTTTTCCGTATAATATTTATCGAACTGATGGTTATACAAAACCGGATATTTTTATATCTGTCTATAATTTTAATAAGTGGTTAACCCTTTTTTAATTAAAAAAGACTGTGACACATATTAAAATAGCTATTTTGATTTTTACAATAATTTAGGTTAAAAAAACCTAATTTGTTAATTTATAAAAAAGGAACCTTTAGATGAACTATGGGACTTTAATTTGTGTTGTTATCTTCAATTAGAAGTCAAGTAGCACATTTAGCCTTGTATAAATTCATAAACGTATATTAGAGATCAATATGAGCAATGTATTATTCATGGTGCTGGTATATAACGTCATCGTTATAGGTGGAATAGGTTGGAACTTAAATTGGAAAGAAAAACAGACGAATCAGGTCACGGACATGGCTCTTGGTGGGCGTGATGCGGGAATTGCCATGTTTTCAGTAACAATGGCAATTACCTATTTAGGTTCGGCACATGTTTACGGCTTGATGGAACTTTCGTTTATTTTTGGCGCAGTAGCACTGTGGTTCTGTTTTGCCCACTCCATACTTCTATGTATTATCTGTTTGGGTACCGGCCGTTGGATCCGTCGCGTTGGTTGTGCAACTATTCCTGAGTTCCTTGGCACGCTTTACGGTGAAAAAATAAGAATACTAACCGCAGGTATTACTGTCATGGTTGTATTTGGTATCTTAACTCTTGAGACGCAAGCTTTAGGTATAAGTTTAACTTCAATGTCGGATTGGTCACTTGGTTGGTGTGTTGTACTCGGTATGATCATAGGTACGGCTTATGTGACAATGGGTGGTATAAAACAAACCATGTGGGTTAACCTTGTTAATGCCGTTGTGATGTACGGATCTGTAATCATCGCAGGTATTTATCTAACATTTGTACTACCGGGTGGCTGGGAAGCTGTTACTCAGCACTATATAAATACAGGTGAAGAGTTTAAGCTTTCGATTTTTGCAACCTCTGATATATTCCTGGGCTTTGGTGTCGCGACAATATTCGCTGTAGTGTTCTCTCAGTCAGTTAACCAGCAGGGTATGCAAGCTGCGATGTCAGCGAAAAACGAAAAAACAATTCGACGTTCTATTTGGGTAGCCGCACCAATAAATGGAATGTTTGGTGTATTTCCGGTACTGGTTGGTTTAGCCGCAGCAACAATTCCGGAATTTGCAGAGTTAGGTCCAAAATTGGCTGGTCCGACTTTAATCGTTAAGCTGCTACCAACATGGCTGGTTGTGATCCTTCAAGCTGGATTTTTGGGTGCATTGCTATCTACATTTGCAATGACAGCACTCGCACCGGCGACCATCGTCGTAAAAGATCTTATTGGATCAAATGTGAAAGGAGGCTTAAATGCAAGACAGGAAAAAAGCCTTATTCGTGGTGTAATCATTGGTATGTGTGCGCTTTCAGCAGGAATAACGTTTTTCCTTCAGCCTAGTATTGTTGCAGGTATCACCTGGTTATTTGCCTGGTTAGTTCCTTTCTTCTTTATAATTATTGCCGGTTTATTCTGGAAACGAAACACAGCAATTGCACAAACCGTTGTCTTGGTTTCATGGGTTGCAAACCTGGCTTGGTCCTTTACTGACATAAAAAACATTCTTGGTCTATCTGTGTTACAAAACTCTCATATTACTGCAATTGTTGCACTGTTTATGACTGTCATAGGTTATAGCTTGGCTAAGACTGCCAAACCTGCCTATTTTAAAAAGCAAAATATCCAAATACATCTTGAAGGGAGGAATGCATAATGAATTTTGCAGTTGAACTATTCTTAACCGCAGCAGGGACCATTTTCGGGATAGTAATCTTATTCTCACTGGTAGTCAAAATAGTTGGCATAAAAGACAAGGAGATTGAATAATGGAACAAATTTGGATGGGGTGTGTGATTGCTTTTGGCCTGTTTTTTTATGTTGCGGCCAAACAGTACGTAAAGCACCAAAATAAATTGAAGAAATAGCGAAGCAAAATTTATTTTGCTTCGCTTGTCATTCCTGAGATCAGATAAACAGTCAAGAAAAAACAGAAACACTCATTGGCATGCCAGTGAGTGTTTCATCCCCGACCCAGTTTTTTTGAGAAATTCGCATCATTGGAACGATTTAGAGTCTAACGTTTTCTTAAATTTCTACAATCTTCGGAAAATATCTTATCCATTTGTAATGATTATCTTTTGATGTTCATGAATCGTAAATTTTTTGGACTGTTGTTAGGTAAATAATTGTTTTTATTTCATTACTTTCAATTTTCTAACTAAAAATTACTGATTTAAGTGAAAAATTATGAGGTTTGAAAAAACAAAGCTTTCCACCTTATTGTTTGGCCTGGAAAAAATGATGAAATTGGCAGCGATTCGCTACCCTTCATTCAAAAAACGATTGACTGAAAAAAACCTGAATGTCCAATTCAAAATTCAGGATAATTCTGCCGGACGTTTTTTTCAGTTCAACGATGGCAAGGTTCGCTCAAAGAGCGGTATCCATAAAGATCCTGACATCACTATTTTCTTCAGGGACTATCGATCGGCATTAAAATTGATCACACCACCCTTTGACCAATTGCTTCGAATCAATGCAGCGAAAAACTTCCAAATGGGAATGGAAGGGCCGGATGAATTAACATCATGGTTCACCGAAACGTTGAGTTTGATGCTGACCATCGGTGCCGAATATGGGATTGATATGGGCAACGGCGTCAAACGCTATACCAATAATACCAATGGTGGTCCTGTGTTTGTTTATGTCAAAGAGGGGAAAATCTTACGGATCACACCCATTGATTTTGACGAAGAGGATGCACCGTCATGGAAAATTGAGGCGCGTGGTAAAACCTTCACTCCCCCACGTAAGACCACAATATCGCCCCATTCGCTGTCTTGGAAGTCTATGATCTATTCTCCGGATCGATTGCTTTATCCTATGAAACGAGTTGATTTTGATCCCAATGGCGAACGAAACCCTCAAAATCGAGGGATATCCGAATATGAACGAATCAGTTGGCATGAAGCTACGGATATTGTGGCCAATGAGATCAAGCGAGTAAAAAAGGTTCATGGACCCGGTGCGATATTAAATGGTAGTGGATCACATCATACCTGGGGTAATTTAGGCTACTGGCTGAGTGCTCGACTGCGGTTTTTCAACTCCATCGGATTTACACCGGTGGTCCATAATCCCGACAGTTGGGAAGGCTGGTATTGGGGGGCGATGCATCATTGGGGGCATAGTATGAGGCTTGGTGCTGCGGAAACATACGGAACAGTGGAAGATTGCCTGAAAGAATGTGAAATGATTGTTTTTTGGGCAAGCGATCCTGAATCCACCGGTGGCGTCTATGGGGCTTATGAAGGAACAGTTCGTCGTCAATGGCTGAAGGAAGTCGGGATTAAAATGATCCATATTGATCCTTTTTTCAATCATACCGCCGCTCTATTCGGTGGCAAATGGATAGCACCTCGACCTGCAACCAGCAATGCAATGGCATTGGCAATCGCTTATGTATGGATGACAGAAGATCTCTATGATAAGGATTATATTGACAAAAGAACCATTGGATTTGATGAGTGGAAAGCCTATGTGTTAGGGGAAGAGGATGGTATTCCAAAAACTCCGGAATGGCAGGCAGCAGAAACTGAAATTCCGGCAAAGGATTTACGGGCACTGGCACGGGAATGGGGAAGCAAAAAAACATATCTGGCGGCTGGTGGATTAAGTGGTTTTGGTGGTGCCTGCCGGAGTGCGACAGGAAATGAATGGGCTCGATCAATGGTCTGTTTGATGGCCATGCGAGGACTCGGGAAACCGGGTGTCAATATGGGGTGTCTACAGCAAGGAACACCGGTGGATGAATCCTTCTTCTTTCCGGGATACGCAGAAGGGGGGTTGTCTGGAGATATTGAAGGAACGGCGATATCCGTGAATATGTATCAGCGGATGCCCCAGTTACCGACTATGAATACAGTGTATCAAAGAGTTCCACGGATGAGAATCCCTGAGGCAATCTTAGACGAAAAAACATCAGGGTATCCCACGGACGCAAAAACGATTGAAGGACAGTTTATGAAGTTTGAATACCCTGCACCAGGTAACTCACCCATTAAGATGTATTATAAGTACGGTGGTTCTCACTTCGGAACGATGGGGGATACCAATCGTTTTGCCAAAGCTTATCGGTCTGAGAATCTGTCTTTTGTCGTTAACCAGTCTATCTGGATGGAAGGCGAAGCTAAATTTGCGGATGTGATTTTGCCGGCTTGTACTAATTTCGAACGCTGGGACATTAGCGAATTTGCAAATTGCGGTGGTTATATTCAGCACAGTTTTAACCAGTGCAATCATCGAGTTGTGGTTCTTCAGCATAAGTGCATTGAACCTTTGGGCGAATCGAAATCCGATATACAGATCTTTCTGGATGTGGCCAAAAAATTGGGACTATCTGCCGCAGTTTCAGAAGGTTCCACCGAATTTGATTGGTGTCGCAGATTGTTTGATGGAACCGACCTGCCGGATTTTATTTCATGGAAAAAGCTTTTGCAAAAAGGTTACTATGTGGTCCCCGCACCTAAACCTGAATTGAGATCCCCAACTTCTTATCGATGGTTTGCAGAAGGACGCATGAAAGATACACCGGAGTTAGCACCGTTGCCTGGTGACTATACTGAGAAATTTGGTCATGGACTCCAAACTCAGTCTGGAAAAATTGAATTTGTCTGCAATAGCTTAAAACGATTTGACGCAGATGATCCGGAAAGACCAATAATGACTAAATATATTCCATCCTGGGAAGGTCATCACACGAAAGAGTTGTTTGAAAAATACCCACTTCACTTGATATCGCCACATCCGCGCTATACCTTTCATACTCAAAGTGATCACTTCAGGAGATGTTTTTTATTTCCACCGGCCAGGAACGCCCGAAAAGCCTGCTCGGTTGTATTGGTTAGATAAAAAGCTGCATTTTTTATGGCATCATTCAAGGTAATCGGTCCCGGACATAATGAGAAAACAGCGGAGAAACCGGTGGAATGGATGGCTGTTAAGTCCGATCCCTTTGATCCTGCAATGGCGAAACAGGGAATATTTCTATCTTTTGTCCTCAATGCAACGCCGGCTGGAGCTTTGCCAAAAGCGGTCTGTTCGTCCAACTGTCCTTCGCCGGTGAAAACCAAATCCGCATTTTCCAATGCTTTATCCAGTTCTATCAGGTTAAAGATCACCTCAATACCCGGACGAAGTTCTGCCCCCAGGAAAGCGAATAAACCCATGCCCAAGGCACCTGCCGCACCACCGGATTTTAAATCTCTTACATCCAGGTCTAAATCTCGTTTAATACAATTCACCAGATTTTTTAGTCCAGCTTCCAGTTCTTTTACCTGCTTTTGCGTTGCACCCTTTTGAGGAGCGTAAACTGACGCAGCTCCCTCTTTTCCCAAAGGGGGATTGGTGACATCACAAATGGCTTCAATAGTAGTGGAATTAATACGTTTATCGATGTGGGCGGTGTTAATGGTGTGTATATTGCCGAGGTTTTTTCCGCAGGCGATTATTTTTTTTCCATGTTTGTCCAAAAAATTAATCCCCAGAGCAGCGGCCATACCCGTTCCTCCATCGTTGGTGGCGCTACCTCCAAGACCGACCAGAATTTTGGCCGCTTTTAGATCCAAGGCCGCTTTAATCATTTCTCCAGTACCATAAGTTGAGGTTTCCATGGGATTCCGTTTTGTGTTGGGTAAAAGACGTAAGCCGCTGGCTGATGCCATTTCTATAATAGCCAATTGTTTGTCCGGAATGAAACAAAATTCAGCTTCAATGAGATTATGTAGTGGATCGTGTACCTGACACCGCTTGATTTGAGTTTTTTTGATATGCGATATAATCTCTATCAGACCATCTCCTCCATCGGCTATGGGAACGGTAGTAATCTCAGCTCTTGGCATAACTTTTCGAATACCATCTGCCATGGCTTTAGCAACTTTTATGGCCGACAAACTATCTTTAAATGAATTAGGGGCGATGACTATCTTCATAGTAAGTGGTTTTTTAGATTTGTTATTTTAAAATTGTTAGACAATAATCGGATAAAATAAAAGGGTTTTCGTTCAATGTTCAAATAGTATATGATAACCAAGTAAAAGTTAAGACTTATAAACATATGAATAATTGAATAATAACAGATTTTAAAGTAAAAAACCAATGATGGCATTCTCGGATAAACGATACGATCGTATGATTTACAATCGATGCGGAAAAAGTGGTCTGCAACTTCCAGCAGTATCACTCGGTTTGTGGCACAATTGGGGAAAACAGGATTCATTTAAAACAGCACAGGAGATGGTTTGTCGTGCTTTTGACCTGGGAATTACCCATTTTGACTTGGCCAATAATTATGGACCCCCGCCGGGTGCGGCCGAAGAAAACTTTGGGAAAATACTAAAAAACCAGTTTCCAGGTTACAGGGATGAATTGATCATCTCCAGTAAAGCCGGTCATATCATGTGGCCGGGACCGTACGGTGACTGGGGGTCGCGTAAATACCTGATAGCCAGTCTGGATCAAAGCCTGAAACGAATGAAACTTGACTATGTTGACATTTTTTATCACCACCGTCCCGATCCCGATACTCCTTTGGAAGAAACAATGACCGCCCTGGATCAAATAGTTAGAAGCGGAAAAGCACTATATGTAGGTATCTCCAGATATTCGCCACAATTGACAGAAAGGGCAATATCTATTTTGAAGGACTTGGGAACACCGTGCCTGATCCATCAGCCACGATATAATTTTTTTGAACGAGATATCGAAAATGGTCTTCTGGAAACTCTTAAGAAATACAGTATCGGATGTATCGTATTTTCCCCCCTTGCCCAGGGAATTCTAACTAATAAATATTTAAAAGATATACCCAAAAACTCACGGGCGGCAAAATCGGGACAATTCTTAACTCCCGATTCAATTACAGGTGACAAGATTAAAATCGCCACCGAACTTAACCGAATTGCAGAGCGACGGGGCCAGTCACTGGCTCAGATGGCCATTGCCTGGGTTCTGAGAACTAAGGACGTTACCTCGGCCCTGTTTGGTGCCAGCAGCATCCAACAAATTGAGGAAATAGCCGCAGTGCCTCATTCAACCCAGTTTTCTCAGGAAGAACTGACAGAAATTGATCAGATTTTAGGAAAGAACTAAAGATAAGGTGTGATATCAAATATTTATCTGGTATATAGGTGATAGTATTATAACTTGACATAACTAGACGACCGGTCTATTATTTTAACATATCCTATACACCTGTCACATCAATTGCTAAAAACCAAAAATTGAAGAGAATAACACGTGAAAAAAGGCACCAGGGAAAAGATCCTTCAAGAAGGAGCAAAAATAGTACATCTGAAAGGATACAATAATACCGGTCTTCAAGAGATATTAAATGCTGCCAATGTTCCAAAAGGATCATTTTATTTTTATTTTAAAAACAAGCAGGACTTTGGATTACAATTAATTGATTTTTATGCTGATTTCATAAAGGAAAAATGGGATTCCTTTTACCGGCAATCTGAAGAATCTCCCATACAAAGACTAAAGCAGTTTTTTAAATGGTTTCTAACAATGAACGAAAAGGCTGACTACAAAGGGGGGTGCCCGTTGGGGAATCTGTCTCAGGAACTAGCGGATACATTGGATGTGTTTCAGGATAAGCTAAACCAAACTTTCATTGAACTCAAAGGAAAAATCAGGAGTTATTTAAAAGATGCCCAGGATTTGGGCGAAATTGGTAAAGATTTGGATATTGACGATGTCAGTGATCTGATTTTCAGTTGTTTTCAGGGAGCTTTGATACAGATGAAAGTAGCTAGAAATTCAAAATCAATGGAAGTTTTTTACAATATGCTTTTTGAACTCCTTTCAAAAAAACTGTAAGCACTCGATAAAATAGATAACGCTTCGAGAATAAACCAGGAACAAATCATTAATTCAGTAAAATTGATGTTATTTACATTTTCAATTCATCGATTTGATCGATATCGTTTTTTATTATTAATAAGGTAACGCAGCAATAAAATCATTATCTTAAGGAGGAGAAAGATGGAAGAATGGTATCAGACCGGATGTGTGTTATGTGCTCAAAACTGTGGTTTGCGATTGCTGGTTAAAAACAACCGTATTAAAAAGGTACGAGGGGATAAAGAAAATGTGCGCAGCCAGGGATATGTTTGCAGAAAAGGGCTCAGAGTGAATATGTATCAGCATCATAAACAGCGTTTGACTCATCCGCTTAAAAAAGTAGGCAGCGGATTTGAAAAAATCAGTTGGAATCAGGCAATTAGCGAAATTGCCGAGAAACTTAGATCAGTTGTGGATGAATACGGCCCCAAGTCGTTTGCATATATGGGTGGTGGTGGGCAGGGCGGTCACATGGAAGCTGCCTTTGGTGTCCGTTTGTTGAGAGGAATGGGATCGCATTATCACTACAGTGCTTTGTCTCAAGAGCTGACTGGACATTTTTGGTCTTGGGGCAGGGCATTGGGGCGGCAGTATCTGTCAACACTGCCGGACGAAGATAACACGGATATGTTGCTGGCGGTGGGGTGGAACGGTATGCATTCACACCAGATGGTTCAGGCACCGAAAAAACTAAAACATCTGGCCAAAGCCCCGGATAAACTGCTGGTAGTGATTGATCCCAGGATGTCAGAAACAGCAAAAATCGCTGATATCCATCTGCCGATTCGACCTGGAACCGATGCCTTACTGACTAAAGCCATGATCGCCATCATTTTGCAACAGGAGTGGCAAGATAAGGACTATCTTCAAAAGAATGTTTCTGGATTTGATGCTGTTGCCCCCTGGTTTCAATCCTTTGATGCCAAATCAGCCATAAATATCTGTGAACTGGATTTTGATCAGGTGTTCCAGCTTTGTAAACTGATGTCGGAGAAAAAATGGTGCATGCATCCTGATCTGGGAAGCTTTATGAGCAGGCATAGTACAGTAACCTCGTATTTACAGATTATCCTTCTGGCTGTTTGCGGGCGTATTGGTGTTCCGGGCGGAAATATCGTTCCCGGCAGTTTGTTTCCAATGTCGGCACATTCGGATGAACGAAATCCCAAAACATGGCGTACGGTGGAAACGGATTTTCCGGCAATTGGTGGTTTTTTCCCACCAAATGTAGTACCGGAAGAAGTTTTAAGCAAAAAACCGGATCGTCTTCGGGCGATGATTATCTCTGGTTCCAATCCATTGCGTTCTTATGCTGATACGTCGAAATATGAAAAAGCGTTTAAGAAATTGAATCTTTCGGTAACTATCGAACTAGCCATGACCGAAACTGCTGTTTTATCTGATTATGTATTGCCTGCATTGTCCGCCTATGAATCGTGGGATACAACCTTTTTTACCTGGACCTTTCCCAATATCTTTTTTCAAATGCGGAGACCGATCATCAAGCCGGTCGGTGAACCGTTGGAAAACGGTGAGATTATAACTCGGCTGGCGGATGCCCTTAATTTAATCCCCGATATTCCGCAATCTCTGTACAACGCGGCAAAAAAAGATTACATGGAATATGGAATGGCGTTAATGACGTTCGCTCAGGAGGAGCCCACAGCGCTTAAAAACATGCCATTTATACTGGCAAAAACTTTGGGACCGGAAATGAAATCCGTCCACAAGGCTGCCCTTTGGGGAATGCTGCAAACCTTGCCCAAGAGTTTTTATAAACTGGCTGCTCGGATGGGATTTACCGAAGGAATGTCATTGGGACAAGAGCTTTTTGAAACCGTCTTGAATAAACCGGAAGGGTTTTGGATCGGGGCCTGTGATCCGGACGAAAACCTGGAGTCAGTTCGTCATGAGGATGGAAAGGTGGATGTTTTTATTCCAGAAGTAGAGGATTGGGTCAAAAGCATTGATGCGGCTTCGGAAGAAAAAGAGTTGACCAGAAATACCAGATTTCCACTGATTCTCAGTGCCGGTAAACATACACCGTACAATGCGAATACCATTATGCGTGATCCATCCTGGAATGAAGGTATAAGAGCTTGCACCTTGAGCATGAATCCAGAAGATGCAAAAAAACTCAACCTTAAAGATACTCAAATAGTAAAAATCATTACGGAAGCCGGTACAGAGAGGGTGGAGCTGGAAATAACGGACACGGCCAGAATAGGTCAGGTATTAATGCCACACGGATTTGGGCTAAAATATAATGGAAAGGTGTTTGGTGCCAATGTCAATCGTTTAACTCTGAATACTCATAGAGATCAATTAGCTGGAACGCCGTTGCATCGTTATGTGCCATGTCGTGTAGAGGCCGTGTAATTTGGTGACGATTTAAAAACTTCGGACAGTGATAATTCAAAGGAATGTGAATTCAACCGTCCCAAGGGATTAAAATCCCATTGAAAAATAGTAAACTGTCCGCTTGCTTTCTGATTTTTCTGTCCCTGTGCCAACCTCTTCGCTGTACGTTGCATAACCAATAATCATGGAGTGGTTGAAAAAATTCAATTCTGCTCCTTGTGTTGCGTATCCCTGGTTATAGCCAATGCGATACGTCAGGTAACTCCCTCCCGTTGAATTTGGAAACATTCCAATTTCGAGCCCCGCATGAACTGTGTTATTTTTTGCAGCCGAGGAATTAATCTCACGAATATCAATGGCCGGCATGATTTTAAAGATTCCCAGTTCATGGTTCATGGACACACCCAAGGCGATGCTTTGCGAATCTTCAATATCAGAGTCTCCATAAGTGACACCGCCATAATTATAGGCAACCAGGCCCCAGGTTACCCTGGCCTTATTAGCCATGCGATATAAAATACCAACATCGTATCCCGATCCCGTATATCGATCACTCCAGTCCGGGATGCTATCGGATGAATTATCAGATGCCACCCTTCTATCGATATCACTTCTGGCGATCCCCACTACCAGCGATCCCATTCCCAGTGGAATTGATACTCCATACTTTTTAATAAGATCGTCTCTTTGGTAAATGATATTACCTTCTTGAGTGGTAGTGATGATGGTTTCCATTATATAAGCCCCCGCAAACGATAATCCTTCGTCCATGATGCTGGCTGTCAATGTCATACCTGCGCTGCCTCGAAGATATGGATTTGTCTTGGATAAAAATGTGTCTTTGTCGGAATCCGAAAGACCGTTACGATTAATATACGGAAAAGTTGTAGAAGCAAGCGAAAGCATTGTTTCCGGGATAGTAAAACCGTCTGAAAATTCAATCGTCCAGGCAGCATAATCGATCCACCAACCTTTTACATTGGCCAGAACAGCCGGATTGTAAAACAGGGCTGCACTGTCATTGGCACTGGAAACACCAGTGTTGCCAAGGGCCAACGCCCGATAGCTCCTACCGACGGATAAAACCTCCTGGGCCGGCAAGGTTTGGGGATGGATTACAAGGACAAAAAATAGTATCGCTAAAGAAAAACCTTTTCGAAATGGTTTTATTGTCGGTTTTAATTCCATAGATCGCTTTAACCGGATCAATCTCAGTTTTTTAACCTGGAAACAAATACTGGTTGAGGGTGAAAAATTGATCCCTTCCCCAGGTAAATTTCGTCGAAATTATTCATGACATCTGGACTTATTCTAAATCAATTACCCTACACCACCGAAATTGTTGAAGTTATAAGTTTATAGGTTTTTATATCTTACGTTTTTCACTTTTAATTCAATAATTATACAAAATTGAGAAGGAGTATGATATAAAATAACATCAAAGCTATTTGGTTGATGTTTAAAAATAAAGACTTCATAAAATCCTTGATTTTGATGTTAGAAAGAAGACATTCTTAAGAATAGATATAATTTAAAACCCTTTTGGAACGAACGTCCCGAATTACATTCTTAAGAATAGATATAATTTAAAACCCTTTTGGAACGAACGTCCCGAATTACATTCTTAAGAATAGATATAATTTAAAACCCTTTTGGAACGAACGTCCCGAATTATAGATATAATTTAAAACCCTTTTGGAACGAACGTCCCGAATTAGAAAAACCCTTTTGGAACGAACGTCCCGAATTAGAAATGACCCGAATTATTTTCTTGAAAGAGTGACAACCATATCAACACTGGTATTAATCGTATTCTTGTTTTGGGTTTACAGGTTTAGATCTCTGGCAGATATTTTATTAAACATTTCATGTTTTACTGATTAAAAAAAACAGGGTAATACATTGGTTTTTAATGTTCTTGGTACATCAAAGGACTGAACGACCTTGACATAACGAGGATCAGGCTTTTAAGCTGTGATTATATATTCAGAAAACATCAGAAATCTGTCGGGAGCTTGGATAAACCAGGCTGAGAAGAACCCTTGCTGTTTGTTGTGGGTACGACCGTTGAACCTGATCCGGATAATGCCGGTGGAGGAATTTTGCAGATTGATTGCAGGCCATCCATTCATTCGGATGGCTTTTTTTTTGCCATTTTTCCCCAAGGTCCTATTTGGAATGTGCTCACTCCATTTATCCCCGTTTTTGTCAATTTGAAAAAGCGTTTTTATATCGGATTTTTACCCCGTTGGAGGAAAAATGAAAAATATAATGTATTATCTGTTAATTGCCCTTTTGGGCATGATTATTACGGCATGTCAGCTGTTTGAAACAGAGAAAGAGATCATCCTGATGACACACGATAGTTTTAATGTCAGCAAAGAGGTGGTGGCGGAATTTGAGAAAAAGCATAAAGCCAAGATTCGATTTTTAAAGGCAGGAGACGCAGGTGCCGCAGTTAACAAAGCCATCCTATCCAAAAACAATCCCATGGCGGATGTTTTTTTCGGGGTGGACAACACCTTTATGAGCCGTGCGTTGGAAGCCGATATTATCGAGCCTTATAATTCTCCCATGTTGACCCGGATATCTGATCAGCTGAAACTGGATCCGCAGAATCGATTGTTACCAGTTGATTTTGGTGATGTCTGTCTTAACTATGATAAAAAGTGGTTTAAAGATAAAAAGATGCCACCACCGGCAAATCTGAATGATCTTGTCAAACCTGACTACAAAGGATTGACTGTTGTCGAAAATCCTGCCACTTCTTCCCCGGGATTAGCTTTTTTACTGACAACCATTGGACGATTTGGAGAGGATGGTTATTTGGATTATTGGAAAAAGCTGAGACAAAATGATGTATTGGTGACCAATGGTTGGGAAGAGGCATATTGGGGTAGTTTTTCCGCTGCTTCAAAAGGAAACAGACCCATCGTTGTCAGTTATGCCAGCAGTCCCCCGGCTGAAGTCCACTATTCCAAGACAAAACTGGATGACACTCCGACTGCTGCCGTAATCGCAAATCAAACCTGCTTTCGCCAGATTGAATTTGTAGGTATTTTAAAAGGCACCAAAAATAGGAAACTGGCGGAAAAACTGATTGATTTTATGTTGGATAAAGCTTTTCAAGAAGATATACCGTTGCAAATGTTTGTCTTCCCAGCCAATACAGAGGCCAAACAACCGGATGTTTTCGTTAAATATGCAAAAATCGCTAACCAGCCCATTATGTTAACGTCACAAAAGATCACCGCCGGGCGGGAAAAATGGATCAATAGTTGGACTGAAATTGTATTAAGGTAAAAACCATCAAAAATAAAACACATCTGATAACTGCTGGAATCCCCTTGTTGTTTCTGGCAGTATTCTATTTTTATCCTCTGATTCGAATTTTTGCACTCAGTTTTATACCGGATGGAGCGTGGGTATTAGGTAATTTAAGTAAATTAGTGACTTCCAGCTACTATGTTCGGACATTGTGGTTTACCTGCTGGCAGGCTGCTGTTTCAACTTTACTGACATTGATTCTTGCGTTTCCCGGGGCTTATGTTTATGCAAAATATCGTTTTCCCGGTAAAAATCTACTCCAGGCTTTTACTACCATTCCATTTGTCTTGCCCACCATCGTGGTTGCAGCGGCATTTAAGGCTTTCCTGGGAGAAAATGGTATCGTCAATACCCTGCTGATGAATGGATTTGATCTTTCGGAAGCGCCCATACAAATCAATCACACCGTTTGGTTTATCCTGTTGGCACATGCTTTTTATAATTATACTGTTGTATTAAGAATTGTGGGTGGATTCTGGGCCGGTATGCAACCCTCTCTGGTGGAGGCGGCAAATATGCTGGGAGCATCACCCAGGCAGGTTTTTTTTAAAATTACGTTGCCTCTGCTTCGACCCGCCATTTTAACGGCATCTTTATTGGTGTTTATTTTCTGTTTTTCCAGTTTCGGCGTGATACTCATTTTGGGTGGACCCCGGTTAGCAACAGTGGAAGTGGAGATATACCGACAGGCAGTGTATCTTTTTAATCTACCTATGGCGGCAGCCCTTTCGATTGTGCAGATAGGATTTACTTTTGTATTAATGTGGGCCTACACCATGTTACAACGCAAAACATCCGTTTCTCTAAGCCCGGAATCGCTATCCGTCACTCAAAAAAGAGTCGTATTTTTCAGGGAAAAGGTGTTGGTCATCGGAAATACTATTTTTATGATGATATTTTTGGGAGCACCACTTCTGGCTTTAGTAGTAAAGTCTTTTTCAACCGAACGGGGATTTTCACTTGTTTATTATAAAGCTCTTTTTGAAAATCCAATTCGATCAGTGTTTTATATCCAGCCGGTCAAAGCAGTGGCGTTTTCACTGGGATTTGCAGCTGTTACCCTTATTTTAGCCTTGATTCTAGGATTGTTGGCTTCCGTATACCTTGCCGGATCAAAAAACCGATTCGGTTCCCTGCTGGACCCTATTTTTATGCTACCATTGTCCACATCTGCCGTAACCTTGGGTTTTGGATTTATTATTGCCCTGGACAGACCGCCGTTAAATCTCAGAACATCAATAATGATTGTTCCCTTGGCGCATACCCTGGTGGCTTTTCCATTTGTGATACGTAGTTTACTGCCAGTGTTACGCAGTATTCCCCAAGGCCTTCGAGAATCTGCTGCCGTTTTGGGAGCGTCGCCGTTTATTGTATTTAAAACGGTTGATTTTCCCATCATTGGACGGGCGATTTTGGTGGGGGCAGTATTTGCCTTTACCGTTAGTCTTGGAGAATTCGGTGCATCAGTATTAGTTGCAAGACCTCAAGCGCCAACCATGCCATTGGCTATCTATCGTTTTTTAGGACAACCCGGTGAAATCAACTATGGACAGGCCATGGCCATGTGCAGCTTGTTAATGATGGTAACAGCAGTGGGATTTTTATTTCTGGAAAAGTTTCGCTTTAAAAACATCGGAGATTTTTAACATGTCCTTATTGAAGGTAACCGACATTCATAAAACGCACAATGATGATCAAACCCTGAAAGGAGTCAGTTTAAACCTGGAAAAGGGGGAGATTCTTTGTCTTTTAGGCCCTTCAGGTTGTGGGAAAACCACTTTGCTCAGGATTATTGCCGGTTTGGAAACTCCTGACCAGGGACAGGTTATATTTGACGGCGTTGATATGGTGAGAATTCAGCCCCATGAACGGCGCTTTAGTATGATGTTCCAGGAATTTGCCTTGTTTCCCCATAAAAACGTTTTTGAGAATGTTGCATTTGGTCTACGAATGCAGAAATGGTCAGACAATGAAATAAAAGAACAGACCTGCCAGGTGTTGTCACTGGTCGGCCTTGAAGGGATGGAGACACGCAATGTCGATGAACTGTCTGGAGGCGAACGACAAAGAGTTGCCCTGGCCCGCAGCCTGGCGCCTCAGCCCCGACTGTTGATGCTGGACGAGCCCATGGGATCACTTGATCGAGCGCTGAGAGAGCGCTTAATTCAGGACTTACGACAAATTCTTAAGCAGGTGAATGTTACGGCGATTTTTGTGACACATGATCAAAACGAAGCATTTACCGTGGCTGATCGAATTGCTGTGTTTAATACAGGATTTATCGAGCAATTGGATCACCCGGAAGATTTGTATCGCCGTCCGATTAATCAATTTGTAGCAGGCTTTTTAGGCTTTCAAAATCTACTACCTGGTTTTATAAAAGGTAAATATACGGTTGAAACGGAATTCGGTAAACTGATGCTGGATGAACATCTTCGGAAAGAAGGAGATAAGGTGAAAGTATTGATACGTCCCGAAGGAATTCGTATGGTTGAAGAAAATGAGAGGGCGGCCAAAGATGAGGTATTCATAAAAGCGATTGTCCAGGATAGGCGATTTCAGGGGGCTAATTATCAGATATCTGTAAAAACTGACAATCATTCTACACTATTATTTTATTTACCTATTGATATCACCCCGCCGCAACCGAATCAATCCATCAACTTGATACTCAAAACTTCGACCATGGTAGTAATAAATTGATCAGATTCTTCCGTATTCGGCGAATGTTGATAGAACCAACCAGGTTTTGACATCGAATTTCAGCGTGTGATCAGTCAACATTACTTTGGCTTTGTCCTGGGATACCAAAATCACGTTGATGTCTTCGGAGGCTTCGTTATGCTCATTCGAAGGTTCACCCTTACATTCAACATAAATCATGGAAACAGATTCATCGGACAGACCTGACGTTGTAAACGCCGGTGGACTTGTTTTTAAAACTTTTGTCAGTTGTAATCCCGTCTCTTCTTTTAGCTCCCGAAACGAAGCTTCCTCGTTGCTTTCTCCCTGGTCAACCAATCCGGCTGGAAAACCAATTTGATAATCTCCCAGGGGCACCCGGAACTCTTTTATAACAACAAGTTTTTCCTTCTCCGTATGATACGGTACGATGACAACTGCATCGGGAATTTCAAAATCACCGCTGACACATTTGGGTTCAACCGCCCGTGTAGCCACTTGCCATTTTTTTTGATTTCCCAACTTATCGGTATAATTGACCATAAACATGTTCACATGTTTAAAATCTGTAATTTTTTTAATTTCATTGATTTTCAAAATATTATCACTCCTAAGGCTTTTTATATTAGGTACTGAATGAAATATCGCTAACACTGCTTTTTGTTATTATGAATAGAACGCCAATGTTATAAAGAATCTCAGTAAATCTTATACAACGCAGTCAGCAGTTGCATTGAGCCAAATATCATTGTGTTAAGCTCTCTATCTCCCATTCGTTCCGTCGTTCTTGATTCAGATCTCGGTTACACCAAACAATAAATATGGCAGGGCGATCATCAATGTTATTACATTTAACTCTCTTCTTCGTCATCCTAAGGAGGTACGACGAAGGACTCTCAATGCCAAAAACAAACTAATGTCGTTTAACATCATCTTGAGTCTCTTACAAATAACCTGGTATAGAAGAATCGCATTTTATACGGAGCAAGTACATTATATTTTTCATGAAATATGATATATACATACGTCATGAGGGATCTAAAGGCTGTGTTTCAATTCGAAAACCGGACATGTTTTGTAAAATTTCAGAGAAGTATCTTGCCGGGATTGCTCTGAAATCCAGATTGAAATATTAATAAATATCAATTGACCTCAGATCAATTCTATTCAGAAACCGCCTTCTCATCTCCAAATCAGTATAGTGCTGAAGATTAAGCTTTGAAGATGGTCTGTATCATCAATAATAAATTTTCATTCGAATGGCGTGTCTATTTGTTTTGAAACAAAAAGTGTAACGATACTTTCAATATTATATTGAAACAATAGCTGAATCTTACCTCTTGTATCACTCTTAAGATTCAAAAATAAATAAAAATAAATTGCCAATTTTCTTAATTTAAGAAAAAGTTAGATGTGCAAAAATACTTAATAACACCCAATTTAGGGTTTGGATTTGACCTTTGCTTATCCAGATTATTTTTTAAACCATTGTTATAGCTTGTATTAAAAACTTGACAGTTGAAAGTCCTCGTCGTCATGCTGAGCTTGATCCGGTATCCAAGGGAGAGATACCCGAAGCTACCAATAGATTACGGGTTAAGCCCGGAATGATGCTGCAAACATTTAAAATAAACTTAAATTACAGATTGGTACATGAGAGCTCTAAACTGTGGAGTTAAAAAATAACTACTCCAATAAACTAAACATAATTCAGGGGATTTCCCATGGAATATCCAGGCAACAGAGTTTCCTATCGGATATTTGGAGGAATCTTTTTTATTTCTTTTGCCGCATTGATGTTTGAAGTCAGCTTGTCTCGCCTTCTATCTATAACATTGTGGCATCATTTTGCGTTTTTGATAATCAGCTGCGCACTTCTGGGATACGGTTCGGCCGGCTCATGGCTTTTGATTTTTAAAAATCCAGTAGAGCCCTTTCATTCAGTCTTGCTTTTTTCATTAACATTGTTTCCGCTGAATATTTTGGTCAATCGGTTGCCCTTTGATCCAACCTTGCTTCCCTTAGATTTCACCCATTGGTTATATATAGTACTGATTTTTTTGTTGCTGGCAGTTCCATTTTTTTTTGCCGGGATGACATTAAACCTGTTGCTTCGAAAATATCCTTCCGAATCGTTTCGTCTTTATAGTTTTGATCTTTTGGGTGCTGCCGCTGGTTGTTCGGTGTTTTTTGTCTTGGCATCCAGATTCAATGAAACGGATATGTTATGGATAATTATGCTGATAGGTATAATCTCAACCTTATTGTTGGTCCAAGAATCCCGACAGTTTACGTTGGCCATTTTATTGTTGGCGATTGTTTTCGGCGGACGGATGGTCACGGAATTGCCTGAATTACACATGAATCCTTATAAAACATTGCCCAAAGCCTTAAAATATCCTGGTAGCAGATTATTAATGACAAAAAGGGATGCCGTATCCAGAATCGATTGGTTTAAAAGTCCGCTGGCTCGTTTTGCGCCGGGTTTAAGTTTAAATTATCATGGTCAGCTACCCGAACAATTGGGCATTACCCTGGATGGCAGTCAATTGACAGCTTATTCCGATTGGAATGACAAAAACACTGAGTACTTAATCCATTTACCATCAAGGATTTTGTTCCATCTAAACCCTTTAGCCAAGGACATACTGGTGTTACAAACATTGGGAGGTCAAGATGTAAAATCAGCTATTTTTTCTGGAGCAGAAAGGATTGATGTACAAACGGAAAACTCTCTGTTAGCAGATTGGTTAGAGGAACAAAATCAATTGGATAACGTTTTTATTAGAGCCGATAGGATACGATCATATCTGGCCAGTACCAGAAAAAGATATGACAGAATTGTGGTTTCCCTGGAAGGTAGCCTTCCAACGGGTGAGTCCGGCATGAGTGTGCTTCAGGAAAGCTCACTGGAAACAGTGGAAGGATTAAGCCAATTGTTATCTCACCTGGATAACGATGGCTGGTTGAGTATACATCGATATTTGCTGCCCCCACCCAGAGCAGAATTTAGATTGCTAACCACCTTGAATACTGCAATGAAACAAAGGGGATGGGATTCCCCAAACCACCTGGGGATATTTCGAACCATATCCACAATGATGATCCTGGTTTCGGCTCAAAAGTGGTCGGAAGATGATAAAAAAACATTTCGTGATTTCTGCAATTCTCAAGGTCATGCCATGGTTTATTACCCGGGAATTCAACCCAATGAAATCAACCAGGAAAATAGATTTAATATTCCTGTTTATGCCTTGGCGGTTGACCATATATTTTCTGATTCTGTCGGTTTTCTAAGAGACAATATCTTTGATGTGAAACCGGTTTTTGATGATAAACCGTTTTTTTATCACTTTTTACGCTTCAAGTATTTGCCGGAGATTTATCACAGTTTTGATAAAAAATGGGAAGCATTAATTGAAACAGGCCTTTTGCTACCTTTGATTTTTGTGATGGTAGGCGTATTGGCATTGGTTTTTGTTGTTGTGCCACTAATAATCATAAGAGGAACTATCGGATTGTTTAAACCGGGAATGATGTATTTTTTCTGGATCGGTCTTGGATTTATGACTGTTGAGATTGTTCTGTTCGAAAAATTAATGCTGTTTCTGGGGGAACCAACCTATTCCTTTGCCATTGTTTTAAGCAGTTTGCTGGTTTTTTCAGGCATCGGTTCCAGTGTGAGTAAATTATTGCCTGAACATATTAGAGATTTTGGTCATTTGGGACTGCTAACTCTCCTGTTGATGTATGCCGTTATCTTTGCCGGTATTTTGTCGGTATTTGAAGGGTACGGGTTTTTCTCCAGATTAATTATATCAGTGGTTGTTACCGCTATTCCGGGTATATTAATGGGTATGCCTTTTCCACGAGGTATATTTAAAATCGGCCAACCGGAACAACAAGAAAAAACAGATAATATATCACTGGCATGGTGTTTAAACAGTTTTGCCTCAGTCATCGGTTCTGTAGGTGCCATGTTACTGGCCCAAATCAGCGGCTTGTCATCACTCTTTATATGGTCGGCTTTATTCTACAGCTTGGCTTGGGGGGCAATTCGACGACTATCATGAAATATGCAAATTTAAGAAAAAACAATTCTACTTTCCAGTATGATTTTGATCTCCTATTCAACATTTATTAGTATTGTTGAGGCTGTGGTGGCGATTGTGTTCCTCCACTTGTGTGTATTCTCATTCCTGAATCACTATACGGATATCCAACAATTATGGGGAGAAGACATTTATTTCAATGGGGGAGACTAAGCGGAAGTGTTTTCAGTTTTCCGAGGCCGTGGTAGCAAGCATAATTTTGATTTCTATTTTTGTTGACATTTAAAGTGTCTCTCTCCTTCCGCCAGCCAGATAAATTTATTTGTTGCATCATCAAAAGACATTGCTCTGGTTGGTCCTTTATCGGGTGTCCATCCATTTGTAATGGCCCATAGAATGGCTTTGGATATATTTGATGGACTTATTTCAAAGTTCCAGGGGAATGGATCGATATAAAGTACATGTGGTTTCCCCGAAATCCCAACAGTGAAAACAGTGTCACTGCATAAAGGGCAATGACCGGAATAATGCCATAAGAATTCAATGTTATCGACAGTTATCTTTCGTGTTCCTTTTTTGGGCCAAGCCATACAATGAGCCAGTTTTATAATAATTGAGTCACATTCAAATAAAGTTTTATTGATAAATTAATTCAACATCTTCCCGGTCATGGGGACGAATCTGACGTTGCCGTGGTGTTCAACGGAGGTTTTACCGTGTTTGTCCATGGTAACGAGTGTCAAGGTTTGGTAAAAACGAATATTGCCCAAGGGGAGAATCAGCTTACCTCCTGGTTTTAATTGATTCAAGAGGGGACGAGGAACATGATTGGCCGCAGCTGTGATGATGATTCGATCGAATGGTGAGGCTTCTTCCCAACCGTAGTACCCATCGGCATTTTTTACCTGGATAGGAAGCTTCATATCTTTAAAAAGTTTTTGGGTGTCAGTGGCAAGTTTTTTAATAATTTCAATAGAATAGATTTCAGCTCCCATAGCCTGTATTACGGCCGCCTGGTATCCAGATCCGGTTCCGACTTCCAGAACTTTCATGCCCTTTTTTATTTCCAGCAACTGGCTCATCAAAGCTACAATATAGGGCTGGCTGATGGTCTGACCTTCTCCAATTGGCAAGGGGCGATCTGTATAAGCAAATGAACGGACTGTCCACGGGACAAACAGATGACGTTCCACCTTTTCCATAACAGCTAAAACATTTTTGTTATGAATATTCCTACTGCGCAAATCTCTTTCCACCATCATCGTTCTTTCTTTAGACCAATTTTCTGCTAAAACATCTGTTGATAGCAGTATTCCAAGAAAGAATGCACATAAAACAGTTTTTATCAGTTGCCTCTGGAACAGCATATTTTTTTCCTTGGATTGCAGATTTTAAAACTCCAATCGGTTTGAAAAAAAACAACGACCAATTTGGAATTATTGAAAGGTAACCAAATTATGCTTTATTGAACCAACTATAAAAAAAAGTTTAACATTAGCTTTAAAAAAGTGAAAGATGAATCAATTATCCAGACAGGGCAATCATTAAAATGTCTCACTATCTGTCATCCTGAGGAACTCGCGACAAAGGACCTCTCAAGGCATAAAGTAAATGGTTTTATTTAAAATCGTATGAGTTTTAATGTAAAAAGCCTGGCTGATTCAATAAAGAATCTCCTTGAAACCAGGGAGATTCTTCGTGTCGCTTATGCTCCTCTCGGAACGGAATGACATTTCATTGATAGCCTTGATAATCAAGAGCAGTTGCAGGACTTTCTACGAAGAACTCTTCTGGAAAGCCATTGGTCGGATTATAATCATGATCAATTCTTTATTGTGGAAAAATGTTTGATATGCTATTTATAAGCAATTAAACACTATTTTATATAATCCCATGCCATTGGATCTGAGATGACTGTTACTTTTCAACCACCTGAAAATATACCGCTTTCACATATACTGCCTTCTGAACCACTATTGCTTATGGGAGCTGGTCCAGTCCCCATACCTCATGCTGTTGCGCAAGCCAACAGTGTAGTGATCAATCACTTGGGTGAAACCATGGGGAAAGTTATTGATCGGGTAAAAATCATGGCTAAGTATGCCTTTCAGACGAGAAGCGATAAAATTATGGGGGTAGCAGGACCTTCATCGGCAGCTATGGAAATGGGCATCACAAATCTGCTTTGGCCTGGTCGGAAAGCGCTTATTCTGGAAAACGGAACTTTTAGTCAACGTATGGGAATAATGGCAAAGGCAGTCGGGGCGGATATCAGCATTCTGGAATCGAAACTAGCTCGACCGATTTCAGCTGATATGGTGCGGCAGGCTTTCTCCAAAGATGCCTTTGATGTGGTTACTGTTGCACAGGGAGAAACCTCTTGTGGTGTGTGGAACAGGGAATTACCGGAAATTCTGACCGTTTGCAAAGAAAATGACGCATTGACCATCGTCGATGCCGTCTGTACTTTGTCGACCATGCCCATGGAAATGGATAATTGGAATGCCGATGTGGTAATGACCGGCGGTCAAAAAGGTATTTCCACTATTCCGGGAGTGTCGTTAATTGCATTTTCCGAAAAAGCCTGGGATACCATTGAGAAAAGAACCGTCGTCAAGCCCCATTGGTGTTTGGATGCGTTGGCTGCATTTGAATTCTGGGGACATCATCAGTATCATTATACAGCCCCCGTTCCAGGTATTCTTGCCATGCACGAAGCGCTTCGGTTAATCTGTAAGGAAACCCTGGAAGAACGTTTCTTTAGGCATGAACTCAGCTCTTTGGCACTTCAGGATGGCATCGAGACCATGGGATTAAAGCTATTTGTACCCAGCGAATACCGATTAAACTCTGTAGTGGCCATTGAAATCCCGGAAGGTATCGATGCCAAACGAGTTCGTAAAAACATGGCGGAACGTTTTCATGTGGAAATATCAGGCGCATTTGGATTAAATATTGTTAGAATCGGTCAAATGGGAGAGCAATGCCGGTCGCATAATCTTTTTAAAACATTATATGCCATGGGAATGAGCTTCCAGCAGGAAGGATGCTGTTTGAACGTCAGTGAAGGTATGGCAGCCATGGAAAAACGTTTATCCGAAGATCCGAACCGATATGTCACTTAAAAAAAACAGGTAATTACAATGAGATGGCATCGCGGCATCACAGCAGATTGGTGGCCACTTCAGCCAGCTCGGATCGTTCGCCTTTCTCCAGATTGATGTGAGCATATAGCTTTTCCCCCTGCATTCGTTCAATCATGTAGCTCAATCCATTGGATCGGCTGTCAAGATAGGGGTGATCAATCTGGAACAAATCACCGGTAAATACTATTTTTGTTCCTTCTCCAGCCCTGGTGATAATGGTTTTTACTTCATGGGGCGTTAGATTTTGAGCTTCATCCACAATAAAATATACCTTTACCAGGCTTCTTCCCCGAATATACGCCAAAGGCGCAATCACAAGTTTCTCCTCATCCAAAAACCGGCGGATGTTTTGATGTTTGCTGTCGGTTTCCTGAAACTGGTTTTGAATAACCCCCAGATTGTCAAATAGAGGTTGCATATAAGGATCAAGTTTTGATTTTATATCCCCCGGTAGAAAGCCGATATCTTTGTAACTTAATGGGACAACCGGTCTGGCCAGGAATATCTGTCGGTATTCTTTTCTTTTTTCCAATCCGGCTGCAAGTGCAAGAAGCGTTTTACCTGTTCCCGCTTTACCGGAAATGCTCACCAATCTGATATCAGGGTTGGTCAAGGCATTTAAGGCAAATGCTTGCTCGGCATTTCTGGGTATAATGCCATAGGCACGTTGTTTTTCAACGTGTTTGATACACTGTGTATTTTGATCGAAAATGGCAAGGGCAGATTTATTTATCCCTTTTAAAATCATATATTCATGCGCTTTAAAATCACGTTCTACATTGAGATCAGTCGCATTAATCTGAAAAGGACTTTGATACAGCTGATCAATCAAATCGTCATGTATCGCCTCTTCAATCCGGTGGCCGGTATACAGAGATTTTACATCCTTGACATGATCGGTTGTATAGTCTTTTGCCATTAAACCCACTGCCTTTGCTTTCATCCGGAGATTAACGTCCTTGGTCACCACCATCACATTTTTATCTGGAAATTCTTCCATCGCATGGTAAGCAATATTTAATATATGATGGTCGTGTTTGTCGATTGAGAAGCTCTGTCTCAGTTTTTGGTGAAACTCTTTTTCCAGTTTAATGAATATTCGCCCTCTGTCTGATCCCAACTTAAAGCCACCGTCAAATGGATTCTCATCGCTAAAAGAGTCTAGCTCCCTGGCGAATTTCCTGGCATGAAAATTTATAGTCTCATTTCCTTTTTTAAAATTATCAAGTTCTTCGATAACCGTAATCGGTAAAATGATGTCATGATCAGTAAATTGGTAGATGCATGCAGGGTCATGCAGAATGACATTCGTATCCAGGACAAATATTTTTTTCTTTTTGGTATCCATAAGCTCAAATTTGATAGTTTCAAAATACGGTTATTGAGCCATCATATCAGTAATTTCTCGTACATGATGGCTATTGTCACAATAACAGTCTTTAAGGATATTCAATTTTTAGTTATTCGCCTGCAATTATACCAAAAAATAACCAAAACATATACAAAGTTGTTGTAACATACGGATTTCAAAGCATTATTTAAAGTTTGGTTTATTACGGATGAAACAATGACCTTAGTGGTTCTTTGGGATGTGTATAATGGAATTAAAAATAGAAATAGCTGTTTGTGATAGATAGCAGTATGCTTGCCAATTCGGACTTTTTACCGGTCATAATTTCTGAATTGCCGGGGAATTCACATTAACAGGTGATTGCCATTGGTTCCGCTCAGTGTGGAATATGAAATTTGTACCGAAAATGTACCGAGTCAGGGGAAATGTTAGGACCGAACTTCAAGATACTTTTTGCCAGTCAAATGGCGAGAAAACCCAAGTAATGTAAAACTGATTGAAGCCCTGGCAAAAATCGCAAGGGAAACCGGATGAGAACCGGCTTCCCTTGCCCAAATGCCGAATATTTGATAATCCGTAATCCTGCGAAGATAAGAACTAAAAGAGGTAGTGGAAAAAACGATGGGATCTATATTGAAGCCCAGCTGAGTTGGTTTTTTTTATCACTATGAAACTCTTTTAATTTTTGTATTCTTTGCTTTGTTGCCGGATGTGTACGCAGCAATTCCGGTATTTCCCTAAGGTATGGTGCATAAAATCTTATCAATTGATTGTTTTGCCGATAGATTTTTTGTAGGGCTGATGCTAATCCCAGTGGATCACCGGATAAATCAGCTGCTTCCAGATCAGCTTGGAATTCACGATTTCTGGAAAGTGCCACTTGAATTAACATGCTGACAAAAGGTGCCCCCATTAAAAACAAAACAAGACTCCAGGGAATAATCACTTGATTAAAGAGCATCAACGGCAGGTTTAAAATTAATAGAATTTGACCCAACATTGCCATATATCCAGTCATACGACGGATCTGCTCGACGGCCAGCATTCGTCTGATATCATTATTCTTCAAATGGGCGATTTCGTGAGCCAGAACACCGTATATTTCCCTTCTGTCCAGGTTTTCTAATAATCCATTTGAAATCACAATGGCTGCTTTTTCTTTATCTGCAATGGTATACGCATTCATTTCCTGTCCATAATCTAAAAACAGATAGGGAGTCTGCTGTAAGCCGGCTTTTTGAGCCAGCTTTTCTATCATGGAATAAAGCAACCGGCTTTCCATGGGGTGAATTGGTTTGACCCGCTTTCTTTTTAAAAACTGTTCGATGCTATAATCGGAAGTGATATAAAAGCCAATGCTACCGATCGCAGTGGCGATAATCAAACCAAATAAACCGCCGATTAAATAACTGATGTAAGCCGGGATAAATATCATTCCAACTAACATACTGATATACTGAAAGTTATTAATAATACGACTGGTTATCCAGTGTGCACTTTTAACAGAGTTGGATTTTTCAATGTTTAGTTCACTTCTTAGATTATTTACCGGTATTGAGATATATCCGTTTTTAGATGGTATATAAATCATGTCTTTATTTGATCGACGATTAATATTATTGGTTTGATACATTTCGTCTTCCCCTGTTTTTTACTTTTTATACTGATATTGGTTTTGTTATAATTATGATTGATGAAAAAAATCAGCTAAAAGTATAAATCCAATATTTATTATTTTGCATATAACATACCAGCTATAAATGATCTATTTTAACAGTATTATAAGTTATCTGGCAAACTGGCTAGGTCAAAAATGAAAATGATAATGTAAGATTTGGCCGAGTTGTAAATTGAGGTGATTTTCTGATGTAGCATTGTGAGTGAGCTGGCAAATTATTATTACAGGTTTTGTTGATACAACCACTTTTATTATTGTAAACCTGTAATTGCTATGACCATTACAAATGAAATTATATGAAAAGATATCAATGCACCGTATGCCAATGGATATACAATGAAGAAGAAGGGTATCCGGAAGGAGGAATAAAACCCCGTTCGAAATTTGATGATTTTCTGGATGATTGGTCATGTCCATTTTGTAGCAGCGGCAAAGACCTGTTCGTCCTTCTGTCTATGGTAGATGAGGGGTAGTAACAAGATAAACCTTAACATTTTAATATATCCGGAACTTGTGTCACTTCCATCATAGCTGATTCAAAATCCGCATATTGAAACTGGAATCCGTGTAAAAGCAATCGTTTGGGAATGGCACGTTGACTGGCCAGAATGGCGTCACCGAATTCTCCCATTAAAAGTTTGACAGCAAATCTAGGCACTTTCATAAAAGATGGTCGTTTTAAAATGTTGCCGATAGTTTTGGCCGAGTCGACATTACGAATGGGCTTGGGAGCACTAAAATTGTACACGCCATTCATATCATCGTGCTGAATAATATACCAGAATGCAGCGGTCAGATCGGACAAATGAATCCAGGGAAACCACTGCTGCCCGCTACCCACAGGACCCCCAATAAAAAAATGAAAAGGAAGGGTCATTAACCTTATCGCCCCTCCGCTTTTATCAGTTACAATACCGAATCGAGTGATAGCTGTTCGAATATTTTTTTTCGATGCCTTTAGCGCCTCATTCTCCCAATCTCTACACACCTTGGACAGAAAACTGACACCCATGGGGTCGTTCTCATCCAGCTCGTCATCTCCGCGTTCTCCATAGTATCCCACTGCGGACGTTGAGCAGAGAGTAATGTTGCGATTTGCTGGCAAAGCGTCAACGATGTTGCGGGTGGTTAAAATGCGGCTATTGTATATCAATTCCTTATAAGCTTTTGTCCAACGCCGAAAAATGCTGGCTCCGGCCAGATTCACTACAACATTAACATCCTGCAACTCATCTTGCCAGTTACCGGGAACTGAAGTGTCGGCTACAACGTGTTTCAGATTTTCGCTTTGATATTCAGTGGGTCGCGCGGAACGGGCTATGGAGATAATCTGACAATCCTGGTTCAACAGTAAACGAGTCAAACTTTTTCCGACAAAACCGGTTCCGCCGGTAATTAAAACTTTCATCATTAATTGTCTGCTTTAGGTTTGTAATCGTTAAATCAAAGGGGGGCGGCAATTTGATCATTAAAAACGATGCTTTCTGTTTTTGATCTTAATAAATCATATCTGTCTTCATAAAACGTCATTATGGCATAAGATCAAATACCCCAACATATTATACAAAAAAGAAATAAAAATCAATGACATGTTTTTTTTAGTGCTTTTCAGTTAAGGAACCTGGCTCCGTTGTCCTTTACAAAATTAATTAAAAACAAACGGACACATGCAGGTTTTTGATATTTAACATCGCTTGTCTATTCTTTGATGTTGAATGATGAACAGGTAAAGATTGATTCATTTTATTATCCGATCAAGAGTTTAATGCGCGCTGTTGCAAGAAATATAAAACCTGAACTTTTGTCTGGATTTCATGATTTACACCATTGCGAGGAGCGAAGCGATGAGACAAGAAATTTGCCAACATGGGGAGATTACTTCGCTACGCTCGCAATGGCGGAATTCATTAACCAACGCTTCCTTCAAGGCTGATATCCAATAGATTAGGTGCTTTTACAGCAAAACTCCATAGGGAGTTCATTGAGCACCTCTTTACAAAAACCGTTTACAATCATAAACAAATGATCTGTCGCTGAATACACTTGTCTGTCCCGCTTTCATGTTAATTTCTCCGATGCCATTCTATTTTTTTGTTTTCAAATCATATCGTGTTAAAAAAAAGAATGGTTTTTGATGACATTATTCTTTGGCTTTTTTGAATTTGTTAAGCTTCTATTGTCTTGTCTGAAAAAACCATGCCATGGTTAAAATTGAGTACAACCTGGATCAGTTGATTTTAACGGAGTAGTGAAAATAGGATGACTTCCTGCAAACATAAATATTGAGAACGAGAGTTAAAGTTTATGAAATAAAGTGGGAAGGAATAATGACACATTAGAACGATCACATGCTTGAGAAATAATGTATTGCAAAAAATACAAGAGACGCATGTGTGTCAATTTAACTTGATACACATGTGGTTTAGTTAAGAACTAAAAGAGATGTCATAGGCGAGATCAAGGGGTAGTACCATTATCAGATAAACCAGTTATTTTTAAAGGTCCGCTGTTTGCAGAATAATAGATGGATGACAGTGATGACGGCTCAAATGCGTTGGATAATGCTTCGACCAGTTAAGATATATTTTTCTTGCATCATTGTCTAAATGAGGCCAGGAGCATGGTTTTGAGAGTGATTTATGGATTGTAAAAAAAGTTTTTTTTACTTGGAAAACTAACATAATTGACAAAAAAGAGGTAAAAATGATTGGCGGCAAACTGAGATTGGTTTTTTTTGCATTAGCCATGCTGATTGTAGATTCGGGAACAATGGCGAAAACCAGAAAGGAAAAAGCAACCTTTGCCGGTGGGTGTTTTTGGTGTATGGAGCATCCTTTCGAAAAAATAGATGGTGTTGATTCAGTGGTATCGGGCTATATCGGCGGTGAGACGGTAGATCCAACTTATCAAGACGTATCCGACGGCAACACCGGACATTTGGAGGCAGTTGAAATTACTTATGATCCATCCAAAGTAAGCTATGAAAAACTGTTGGAGATTTTTTGGAGACAAATAAATCCGATCGACCGTGGTGGGCAGTTTGTTGACAGGGGATCTCAATATAGAAGCGCTATTTTTTATCATAATGAAGAGCAAAAACAAATGGCACAAAATTCCATTCGACAGTTAAATGATTCGGGATTGTTTAAAGTACCCATTGCTACCGAATTAATTAAGGCGGAGACATTTTATCCGGCAGAAGAGTACCACCAGGATTATTATAAAAAAAATCCGGTTCGATACAAGTATTATCGTTATCGATCCGGTAGAGACGATTTTATCGAAAGAGTTTGGAAAAACTATCAACCCCACAAAAAAAAGGATTTTGCTAAACCATCCAAAAGCGACCTAAAAATGAAATTGACACAGCTTCAATATCATGTAACCCAGGAGAACGGCACGGAAAGAGCTTTTGCCAATGAATACTGGAATAACAAAAAAGAGGGGATTTATGTGGATGTTGTATCGGGTGAGCCCTTGTTCAGCTCCCTTGATAAGTTTGAATCAGGGACAGGTTGGCCGAGTTTTACCAGACCGTTGGTTAGAGAAAATGTTATCGAATTGGAGGATAACTCACTTTTTATGAAACGAACGGAAGTACGGAGTAAAAAAGCTGATTCGCATCTGGGACACCTGTTCTTCGATGGTCCTCAACCAACAGGCATGCGATACTGTATCAATTCAGCGGCGTTGAAATTTATCGACAAAAGTGAACTTAAGGATGCCGGATATGAAGAGTATATCAGATTATTTCAAAAAAGTGCCGGGGTACTTGTTGATTAAATCCTGTTCTTTCCGATCATTGTTCAGTTTTTGTTTTCGAATCTGAGGTTCTCAAATATCCATTTAGATTTCGGTTGCATTGGCCAAAACTGCCAGGAATACGATTCCTCCTACGATGATCATTGCAACCGATATGTACTTTCCCAGAGTTGTTGCCATAGCCTACGGTGATGATTGTTACGATACTGAAAAAAGCGTGCGCCAGGGATAATCCTTCTATCAGTTGGAAGCTTATAGCACCGAAAAAGATCAACAATAGGAGAATCAGAAGAGACGACTTTGGTCGTGACTGAACAACCGTTAATACCTCTCTAACCTAAGGCTTCGAATTCACTTTTATCAGCGTTACAGATCGGACATACCCATATATCCGGGATTTGATTAAACGGTGTTCCAGGATTTATATTGTTGTCGGGATCACCAACTTTAGGGTCGTATACATATCCGCAGATTCTGCATTTATATTTTTCTGTTTGCACAGTAACAGGTTGGTCCTCTTCTTTGCGATATGTAGGGGCATTTTTCGGTGATTTTCCACCTTTAATCCGGTGATAATATGTGTATGTCATCGGTTCATGATCAAGCAACGTATCGGCATCTATCACTTCACCTACAAATATTGTATGAGATCCCACATCCAGTGAACTGACCACCTTTGCATCAATGTAAGCAACAGTATTTTCCAAAACAATTGGAGCGCCGGATTGTCCGGTGCGATATTCAACAGTCGCCAGTTTATTGATATCCCGGCCAGATTTGAAGCCAAAATGTCCGATAAATTTCATTGGTGTAGACTGGGCTAATATGGAAGCGGAAAAAACATTGCTGTGCCGGACAAACTCGTGGGTCAGGTTATCCTTGTTTAATGCGATAGCAACCTGTGCCGGTTCCGCTGTTACCTGGTTTAACGTGTTGGCGATCTGTCCATTAAGTTTTGAATCCATTTTTGAGCTGACAACATACAGTCCATAACTGACTTTAAAAAGAGCGGTTAGGTTCATTTTTTGTCCTTTTCAAAATTGTTTGTCTATTAATGATTTTTTTGCAGTGTTTTTTCGCCATGCGATTAAAAATCATCTATAATGAATTTAAGGAAGTGTTATTTGTGATTAAACCGATAAAGGTTTTGCTCTCTCAGATGTTTTCACAAAAAACAAATCTAAGACAATGGATTAAATGATAAATCAGATAAATGCACTATAAGGCTCCATAATCGCCTACTTTATCAATGCAACAGGGGGCTTTCCCAGATTGAATGATTTTTCTCCCATGATTAATAGTTTGAATAGCAATCAATTGTTTCACAAAGTTGTAAAAAGTGAGAATAGAGTTAAATATACAGATAACTGCTATGGATGAGAACAACGGCGGGATTTGGTATTTACTAATCCGGCATGATTTGGTATAAAATCTACAACAGGTTTAAACACATATAATAAAAATAGGAAAGTAAAACGGTTGATGTTGAATTGGGTGACATGTTTCAATTGTTATCCACAATTGACCTAAAGCATCTGATTTTGAACGAGCATAAAACAACAAATAATGGGTAAAAAAAGAAATAACGTTGCTGTTTGATTGATAAGTTGAAACCTCGGATGGCAAAATTTTTTGTTGCCGGTAAGATCTATGTTTTTCAATGATATTTTTCATCGAACTATAAATGCTAATAGATTCAAATAAGGGAGAATACAGATGGCTGATGATGTTAAGATAATTGATGAAGTAGAAATTGAAACAGGTGAAGAAGAAAAGGAACAGCCTTCTCAGTCCGATGAAACCTCTATTGTAGTTGCGGATACGATGCTGCCGGCCGTTCTGGCTTTGATACCGTTGTATGATCGGCCACTTTTTCCCAAAATGATGGCACCGGTTATGCTGGAGAAAAATGATCAGACTAAGGAAGTTCTGAAGGCCATTGAAGCAGCATCTTCCTATTTTGGGCTGGTGCTGGTAAGAAATAAAGAGGAAGGGCAGGAAACATTCACTGAGCCGTTACCTCTTCCGGAATCGATAGATGAGTTTTACCAAATAGGTGTTGTAGGCAAAGTAGTACAGGCATCTAACACCAAAGAC
>JBFFHJ010000033.1:0-74545 GCA_041556995.1 bacterium
AATGAAAGAGAGGACTTTAAAAAAAACGAAGCTCCAAATTATTGAGAAGAACTTCTTAAAAAAGATTTGATACTTCAGGGGTGTGAGGCTGGGAAACCACATCTGCCAAGAGACAGCTGCCGCTTGCGGCTTAGTTCAACAGGGATTTCTACTGTAAGATGAAGTTTTTTTATGGCAAATCGACTTATATTTATTGGGGGGCCACCTGGAGTTGGCAAATCCACTGTCGCTAAAATACTCCTGGATCGTCTTGAAAACTCTATTTGGCTCGACGGTGATGATGTCTGGAGAATGAATCCATTCACCGTAAATGAAGTAACTAAGGCAATGGTCACTAATAATATTCAGTATGTATTGAATTCATTTATCTCAGCTCAATTCTCTTTTGTCTTATTTACATGGGTTCTACATCTAAACTCTATCGTTGATAGCATCATCGATCATATAAATTTAAGAGGATATGAGTTTTTCCATGTTACTCTGACATGTGATGATTCAGTATTAAAGGATAGAATCACATCAGATAAAGGACGAACAACAACTATATCTCTTGCGCTGGATAGGTTGGAAAAAGCTAGATCAGTGAAATCAGAGATTATTGACAGTACAAATAAATCAGTCTTTGATATAGCTAATATATTGATAAATAGAATTATTTCATAACTCACATGTTCAATCGTCTAACTGCATCAAATATTTCGATTAAAATTTGGATTACTGCTTGCCGAATCAACCTGTCCAGAACAATTGGAATTTCCGGCATGCGAGCTTTGCCTGATTTTCTTTGTCATATCGCATAAAACTGTCGCCATATTCCTCTTCAGTTTAGAGGCGGCACTACCAAGTGCCTCCTGATCGATATCAGCTAACGCCACATTCCTGTCATTGTTATTCCAGTATTATGCCAATACAATTTCATCGGCACCTCCGGCTATAACAGCAAAACGCTTCAGAAAACAACAAAGCCCACTTCAGGAAATGACAACAAAGTTTACAGACTATAAAGAGATAACAGTTAAGTCATTCGGGAAGCATTTCACCATAACGAATCAGATTTTGATGAAGTTCGAAACAACGGCCCAGATCATGCCGGATATGACCTCTTTTTGAATCGTGGATATAGTCCTTCAGATAAGGGCGATATTTTGGGTGTGCACACTTTTCAATCATTAATTTTGCCCTCTGCATCGGCCCCAGCCCCCTGAGATCTGCCAACCCTTGTTCCGTGACGATAACCTGAACAGAATGCTCGTTATTATCGATATGAGGACACATTGGTACAATGGACGATATTTTGTTATTCCTGGCAGTTGAGGGTGTCATGAGAAAGGAAAGATAAGCATTTCGTGTATACTCGCCACTTCCACCGATTCCGTTAACGACGTCGGTTCCGTAAACATGCGAGGAATTTGCATTTCCATATATGTCCACTTCAATGGCTGTATTCATGGCAATCACCCCTAGTCGCCGTATAATTCCAGGGTGATTCGAATATTCCTGAGGCCGCAATACAATATGGGAACCGAAGAAATCCATATTTTCAGTTATCTGCCTGAGTTTCTTTGAAGAGATGGTCAACGCACAGGAACTCGCTCCAAGCAGTTTTTTTTGAAGCATCAGGTCCACCATTGCATCCTGCATAACCTCAGTATACATGTAAAACGGCGGAATGGCATCGCTTTCTCCCAATGCTTTGACGACAGCATTGCCTACATTTCCGACACCGGCCTGAAATGGATATAACCTTTGTGAATGGCTCATTAGTTTTAGTTCACGGACTAGAAATTCAACAACATGATTGGCAATTTGCCGACTGATATCAGAGGGTTGAGCAAACTCTTCCACTTCATCAGGTTGATCTGCCTTGACAATACCAATTATCTTATCCGGTTCGACACAGGCATAAGGCCACCCGATTCGGGTCATAGTCTCGAAAATGGCAATGGGATTGCGACGCGGTGGTGGAGGCATAATAGCGATATCGGCCATTTCCCTGAGGCGCTTGGAATGATATTCGTTTATTTCAATAATGACCTTTCTGGCACATTTTAAAAAAGTGGGTGTCGCACCGATTGATGTTGCCAGATAAACCCGTCCATCAGGTGTTATTTCGGTTGCCTCAATAACTGCGATATCAATTTCTCCAAAGAATCCGGCATCAACAGCCTGTGGAAATGCTGAGAGATGCATATCCATATATTCAACGTCCTGGTGATTTATAATATTGCGAGCAGCCGGAGAGCCCTGGTATGGAGCTCGCCAGGAAACAGCATCGGCTTCAGCCAGCTCTTTATCCACAGCAATACCACTGGAGGCTCCTGTTAGCACCCTTATTTTGAAGGGTTTTCCTTCTGAATGAAGCGCCTTTGCCTGTTTTGCCAGTGCGGAAGGTACGACCTTGGCGGCACCGGCAGGCGAAAATCCACTGAATGCAACTGTCTGTCCATCTTTAATATAAAGAGCTGCTTCTTCCGGCGTCAGCACCGGATAACCATTCGAAATACTCATTTTAAACTCCTGCATCATATTCAATTAAAATCAAAACTGTCTGTAACACTCCATTCTGCATTTAATATACCGACGGTTATATAATACCAATCTGTTAACATTTCAATACAGTTCATCTATTTGTGGCACAAAATCATTCTAACCTGACCGGGTGATTTACTATCGGTGTAAATAAAACAATTTACAATGTGTCAGAATTTTTTTCAGATTGTTACTTTCCATATAGGTATGTTGCAGGTGAGGAAATAAGCCATTCAGCAAACATTAAAATCTGTCAGAAGTCAGTCTATGTATTTCAATTTAAACGATTTATCAAACAGCTTTGACTTTTCTACCTATTCTCATCCCTATCCGACTGGCACAGACGTTGCTGAAAGCTGTGCGGAATCAGGAAAAAAGGAACGTGTATATCTTACATGTCTATACAATAAATAAAGCCGGTCTGGGAACTTTCAGAATTCAATTACATTTGGAAAAGGATGATATGAAAAAAAAGAAGAATGTTTTGTTAGTCGTTTTACTGATAATTGGGGTGGTAATACCGCTTTTTATTTATGCTTCAGGAATGCGTGGTCAGCCCGATATGGCTTTCCCCTTGCCACTCAGCGTTTATCAGGATCATCATTTAACCGATGTCGGGGAAATACTGTTGCTGCGAATCAAACAAGAACCAATGAACCTGGTTGTATCCCTTCTTTTTCTAGCTGCCATTATTCATACTTTTTGCGTCGGCTACTTCAGGAAAATTGCCACAAAGCTGGAAGAGCAATACCAGCTCAACGCTAAGATAAATGGTGTAGAGAAGGTTACCTACAATGGTCAGGTAATAAAAAAGGTCTGTAGTCGGGCAGAATTTTTTTATCTTCTGGGCGAGGTGGAAATCGTCTTCGGTATGTGGGTTATTCCTGTATTCTGGTCAATAGCGTTCAGTTTCGGGTGGGAGATAACACTTCAATATATGACAACCGTGAATTTTACCGAGCCGATGTTTGTAGTTGTTATTATGACACTGGCTTCCTCAAGGCCGATTGAACAGTTTTCGGAGACCTGCATGAGAATGGCTGCAAGAATCGGTAAAGGATCAACTGCTGCCTGGTGGTTTGCAGTGCTGACCATTGGGCCCCTATTGGGTTCTTTTATTACTGAACCCGGTGCAATGACCATTTCCGCTGTGTTGCTGGCTAAGTATTTTTATCAGAAAAAACCGAGCATGGCCTTTTCATATGCGACCATTGGACTATTATTTGTTAACGTATCAGTTGGCGGAACGCTTTCCCATTTTGCTGCTCCTCCTGTATTGATGGTTGCCGGAAAATGGAACTGGGATACACTTTTTATGCTGTCCCATTTTGGTTGGAAAGCAGTGCTCGGTATTATCGCCTCCAATATCATTTACTTTACGATTTTTCGATCCGAGTTTAAGCGCATGGATTTTGTTAAACTCGCTCAATCCGATCATCATAATTTAGTAGAAAATAAAAACCACAACGACCCCATTCCACCCATTATTACACTGGTTCATATTCTTCTTATGACATGGACGGTTTTCAGCAGTCACTATCCGGTCCTGTTTTTTCCAGGCTTTTTTCTGTTTCTTGGTTTTCGTCAAGCAACAGCCCATTGGCAAAACGATACCAATAT
The DNA here is from genome assembly GCA_041556995.1 of bacterium. GTDB lineage: Bacteria > SAR324 > SAR324 > XYD2-FULL-50-16 > XYD2-FULL-50-16 > JAHJTV01. The sequence goes on from JBFFHJ010000033.1 coordinate 4,150, forward strand.
AAAGCCCCCTCTTCTCGTAGGTGCTTTCCTGGCAGGTCTGGTAGTTCATGGCGGTTTGCAGGCATGGTGGATCGCTCCTATCCTGGGTGGATTGGGAGAGACAACGTTAATGCTGGGATCAACCTTCTTGACTGCATTTAATGACAACGCCGCGATTGCCTATCTCAGTACGTTAGTACCTACTCTGACAGAATCCATGAAATATGCAGTGATTGTCGGGGCAGTTACTGGAGGGGGGCTGACCGTTATCGCAAATGCGCCAAATCCGGCGGGAATTTCCATATTACAGGGGTTCTTCAAGTATGGGGTTTCCCCCGTCAAACTGGCTTTGGGAGCCTTGCTCCCGACAATCATCATCGGATTTTCTTTCATGATGCTCCCCTAGTATCATATACAAATAGTCAGGTTGACACATTCAAAAAGGGGGCTATTCCTAAAATCGCCCCCTCTTTCTTCAACTATCTTAGCTTCCCCAATATCTGGCCAGCGATGGTGTTCTTTTGTATTTCCTTGGTGCCTTCATAAATCTCAGTAATTTTGGCATCCCGGTAGATCCGCTCAACTTCGTACTCGGTGATATAGCCATATCCACCCAAAAGTTGAATAGCTTCATCTGCGACTTCCACTGCCACCCTTGCAGCATACATTTTAGCCATGGATGTCAGAGTCGGATCGATCCTACCTTGGTCAAAATTCCAGGCTGCTTTATAGGTCATTAATTTTGCCAGTTCCACTTTTGTATACATGTCTGCAATCTTGTGCTGGGTTACCTGAAATTGAGCCAGCTTTTTCCCAAACTGCTCCCGCTCTTTAACATAAGCCAACGCTCTGTCATAAGCACATTCAGCAATTCCCAATGCCTGGGCAGCGATGGTGATCCGGCTTTCATCAAAAAACTCCAACACCTGATAAAATCCCTTTCCTTCTTCTCCAATCAGGTTGGTTACCGGTACACGAACATCCTTGAACACAACTTCGGAAGTTGCGGTAGACCGAATTCCCATTTTTTTCCCAACATCTGCCGTAGAAACACCCGGTCTATCCGCTTCGACCAGAATCATGCTCATTCCCTTATGGGATGGTGTGCAATCAGGATCGGTCTGCACCAGTACTGTAAAAAAGCCAGCCAGAGCACCATTTGTGATAAACACTTTGGTGCCGTTAATTACCCACTCATTACCATCCAAAACAGCTGTCGTGTCCATGCGGGTTATATCTGAACCATGATCCGGTTCTGTAAAAGCTCCCGCTGAGAGCATCCTCCCTTCCGCCACCTCAGGAAGCAGCCGTTCTTTCATCTCCTGACTACCGAAATGAAGGATACATTCGGAGGCAAAATAAGACAGGGTTAATGCCGTCCCGATGGTGGAATCCGCCCTACAAAATTCTTCAACTACAATCGTGTTTTCTATACACCCCAGGCCCTGCCCGGAAAAAGCCTCTGGAAATGCAATACCGATAAATCCCAGGTCCCCCGCTGTTTTAAATAAGTTCATCGGAAACTCATGTTTCTCGTCCAAATCGTAAGCCAGTTCTTTGCTGAACTCTCCCTTGCAAAAATCTTTTACTGCCTTTTGAATTCCCAGTTGTTCCTTGTTAAACTCAAAATCCATTGTATCCTCCGTTCAGGCTGACGTTTTTGTCAAATAGTTTAACTAAATTATAAAAAAAGGAGTCGCACGTTCAAATGCACGCTTGTTCTAAATAACGATCACCTGACAATAATTCAGTAAAAATTCCCTTCAACAGGTATAATAACGCTTCTGCATTAAGCATTCCAACCAAATAATATTCTATCAATATAACATGCCAGGATAGTATGGACACAAATGCAATCATTTTCGATTCAGTCCGGTTCATCGATAATTCGATGACCTTTTTTACAGATTGTAAAAAACCCTGACAGCAGCACTGCTCCTAACACCTGCAAGACCATTGCGATTGTTATTTTTAATTTGTGCCTGTTCTGTTTTTTATGGCTTTTAATTTGCGTCTCTTCAGCCAGGCGAGTTTGTTCGGACCTGCCTGTACGTCCAGCGTAGCATAAGAACTACTGTAATCCTACAATGAGACTTCACAGACAGAGTGATGTTATGTTTTTTCCTTAATATTTACTATGAGAAATTAATGATTGGTTAATATATAAAGGATAAGTTTTCTTCCGAGGCTGTCAATATGACACATTCATACAAATAAATTGACTTTGATAAGTAAATGGATTAGAATACCTCAACAATACAGTAGGATAGGCTTTTTACATTAAAAAAGACACAGATGAAAGATCTTATAAGGAGAAACTATGAGTATAGCAGAACCTGTTGCAATCTGTTTGTCCGATGTTCATATTGGTGAGAATGAAGGCGGTGTATCTGGTGTCGGCGGTGATTCATATGTTAAGTTGGAAGATGGTGTTTTTGTTCGTAAGGAATTCCAAACTTTGTTAACCAAATTGAAGAATTTATATAAAGTGAATAAAACCAATAAAATACAATACCTGATTCTAATGGGAGATCAATGGGACTTGGCGGTTCAGCCAATGCCTTATTCCTTTAATCTTTCTTTTGGTTTTTTTAATCACATAGGGCTGGAGGATTATTTTAAGCAAATTATCTTTATTCCCGGTAATCATGATCACCATCTATGGCGGATGTTCCAAACACAGAAGTGTGTGGTGGATCCACTTAAAAATATCCAGAGTCAGCGTAAACGTCGACAAAAGAGTAACAGAAAAGATGAGGTTTTTTCATATCCTCAGGTGTTAGCCGGCTATCTGGACCTGACCGCTTCAACCCCCACTTTAACAGTCCGTGATAATAATGATCCGGATGCAGGTAAAAGCTTTATTAGTGGATTAACCGATACATCCAACTTGCCGGTGACAACTGTATATCCCAATCTTTATGTTATTTATGAGTGCGGTGGAAAAAAGGAAGCCATGCTGTTGACACATGGTCATCTTTTCGATCCCGGGTGGAACATTGTGACAGATATTCTCAAACCCTCCTTTGCAGAAATGGGAATAAAAAACATGAATCTTAAGATACTGGAAATGCTCAATTCTCCTGTCACAGAGTTCTGGAACTATTCCACAGCAATGATGGGAAAATACGATATGATCGAAACGATCTACGACAGTCTACTGAACAAAATATATCCCAAATTAATCCCGGACCTGATAAACGACTTATTTGATTATCTAAAAAAGGAAGTTGGCGGGATTACGTTTGATGTTTTAGACTGGAAATGGGTTAAAGAATTAATTGATAAAAAAGTCAAAGATATGATATTAGGTGCAGTTGGGACTGATGCCAGATATGATCAAAAGTTCATCGAAAATAATGCAGATCGTGTAAAAAATTATATGGTCATGTCTTTGCCATATATCAACCGACAATCTGTTACCGGTTTTTCCCGATTGATATTTGGACATACACATGTGCCCTTGTTCGGTTGGCAGACAGATCTGTTGGGAAACAAGCTGGAGATTTATAACACTGGTGGTTGGGTACATATCGATAAAACAGATTATCCGCTACCGCTTGCCATCGCAGGAAATGGGAATATCTCTGCAATTGATATTAGCTCCGGCTAGTATACAATTCACTTTGAGCCTAACTCAACCTCACCAGAAATGATAATGATAAAAACTGATTTATATTTTATTCTCCGAGAAGAAAAGACGCATAGTCGGTGTGCTTCAGCATCAAGATAGAATGAGGCACTATCCGCTATCAGAAAACTCACAGCGACATTACTCATCCCTTTCCTTAAGATCTAAATATCACAGATTAGGAATCGAAAAAAAAACTTCACATAATCTGTTTACAAAAATCCCCAAAACAATGGACAGTTTGTAAACAGAATGTGAACTGGTTTTTTAGCCGACCCTTTGCTAATGCAATATGGAGAATATTATGAAGCAGTTCTGGTTTTATCAGTCTCCCATAGGAGAACTTTTATTGGTTGAGGAATATGGAAAATTGGAACAGTTGGTTTTTCCAAGGCATCATCAAAACAGAGAAATTGATCCGCAGTGGGTTCAAAACAAAGACCCATTTGAAGATGTTATTAAACAACTGGAATCCTATTTTGTGGGGAATTTAAAAGAGTTTTCTTTAAATATCAATCCAATAGGCACTGAATTTCAAAAACAAGTCTGGCATCACCTTCTAAAAATCCCTTATGGAACTACCACATATTATGGGGAACTAGCCAAAAAAATCGGAAATCCCAAAGCCTCAAGAGCCATCGGTATGGCCAATGCTAAGAATCCTATTCCTGTCATTGTTCCCTGCCATCGAGTTATTGGAAAAAACGGGGCATTAACCGGTTTTGTCGGTGGTCTGGATACTAAAGAAAAACTACTAAAACTGGAAGGAGCAATTGAGTGAAGCCATCGGTACTGGTTTTATATTGCACCAATTCCTGAAGAGATCGACGATGTTTTTTCGCAATCTCCTCAGAACCGCAATCCATTAAGTAAAGACTAACTTAATAAACCTGCTATTTGTTTAGTAAGGGAGCCATGTACTCGAAGATACCAGCACCATTATCATGGGGTTTTGCCTCATCAAGGCTGGAAATTCCATCAAAATTGTCCCTGATCTCCTCAACCGCTATATTTCGTTTGCCGTCGCCCAGGCAGACTCCTTTTCCTGAAACAATAGATGAACGCCCGTACCAACCACCACCCATGGCAAATGTCATCCCAGAGGCTTGGTTTTCCTGGGAACATAAATAAAGTACCATGGGAGCGTTGAATTGAGGATCGAGTTTTTGTTCAAATTCGGGCGGAAAAATGTCGGCAGTCATGCGTGACCATGCATTTGGGGCTATTGAATTAATCTTTATATCGTACTTTGCGGTTTCCAATTTGAGAGAATTCATAACACCAACAACACCCAGTTTGGCCGCACCATAATTGGTTTGCCCGAAATTGCCATAAAGACCTGACACTGATGATGTAAACACAATCCGACCATAATTATTGTCTTTCATGATTTTTACAGCAGGTTGAGTTACACAGAAGGCTCCTTTCAGGTGGACTGCCATTACTGCATCCCAATCTTCCTCAGACATTTTTAGAAAAGATTTATCTCTCAGAATACCGGCATTATTGACAAGAATATCAACTTTACCAAATGCGTCCACGGCTGTTTTGACGAGGTTCTCTCCTCCTTTCATGGTGGCGACTGAATCATAGTTGGCCACAGCTTCTCCCCCAGCGGCTCTGATCTCCTCAACCACTTTATCTGCGGCTGACTGATCCGATCCTGATCCATCACGGGTGACACCCAGATCGTTAACAACTACTTTGGCACCTCTTGCTGCAAGTTCCATCGCATACATTCTGCCGATACTCATACCAGCACCGGTTATAATCGCGACTCTGTTATCGTATCTGATTTCCGACATAAGACCTCCATTGATGTTTTATAAAATTTTAAAAACAGTTTTTTCAACAACGTTGAAAACTTACCCGACCTTTGTTTCAGCCGAGTTTTATATAGTGATGTCATTGAGCAAGGTTAAACTGCCCATATCGTACAACCGCTTGTTCTTGCTCCAATTGACTTATTAACTTTGTTTGTTTTTTATGATTTTTGCAGGTTCTCGATGACGGTGGCAACGCCTAATCCACCACCGCAGCAAGAACTGAAGATGCCGTATCTCCCATTGCTTCGGATAAGGTGACGCATGGCAAACATTCCAATTCTGGCTCCAGAGGCACCATTGGGATGACCGAATGAAATAGCACCTCCCATTGGATTCCATTTTTCCATGTCAATTTTTCCACCGGTTTGATTTTCCGTTTCCTTAATGACGGCAAGATTCTGAACAGCAAATGCTTCATTACATTCAAAAACATCAATATCGGATAATTTTAGTCCGGCTCTTTTTAAAGCAATGGGCATAGCATAAGCCGGACCGATTCCCATGATCTTTGGATCACAACCAAAATCCGCTCCTGCCAGCCATCTGGCCATGGGTTGATAACCGAGCTCTTTTGCCTTATCAGCACTCATCATCAAAACAACAGCTGCGCCATCGTTTTGGCCAGATGAATTACCAGCAGTGACTGTACCATCAGGTTTAAAAACTGTAGGTAGTTTTGCCAACCCTTCCAAAGTTGTTGTAGGGCGGGGGTGTTCGTCGACTTTAAAAACGATTTCAGGTGTCTTTCTTGTCGCTGGAATAGTAACAGGGACGATCTCCTCTTCAAAAAATCCTGCTTCCATAGCTGCCTTTGCTCGCATTTGGCTGTTAAAGGCAAATTCATCCGATGCTTCCCTGGGAACATTGTACATCTCCTGTAGATTCTCTGCGGTGATTCCCATTCCAATACATTCTTCAGGTACTGGAGATAAGGTTGGACTTATCGGTGTAGGTGGAATAAGTTTATAAGGAGGAGTTGACATGGAAAATTTGATCGATAACTGGCTGTATGACTCCATTCCACCTGCAATCAATACATCGGCTTGGTTTGCCAGGATTTTCCAGGCGGCATGATTGATGGAATCAATGGCCGAACCGCACTGCATCTCTACATAAGATGCAGAAGTCTCATATCCCAAACCGGAAGCCAGTGTTGCCCAACGGGCAGGATTCAGAGCATTTGAGCAATGAGTGGCAGACCCCAGAAAAACACTGTCAACCCGTGTTTTTTCGTTGATTTTAGTTTTTTCTATCAATCCTTTGAGTGCGATACTGGCTAATTGAGAACTGAAAATATCACGAATCGTTCCACCCATTCGTCCAAAGGCCGTTCGCATTCCATCTACAAAAACAACTTCTCTTTGTGCCATTTTTTCTCCAATTTATTGTATTGTTTTAATGTTAAATACAAGCCTCGTTCTCACGTTCTTCACTGAATCATGAAATTCATTTGGTGATCGAGGTTATATCATCATTTGAACAAAATAATCATCAAAAAACGATGAATTCATTTTAACAGTTAAGCTGTCACTTTCCAATAAACGCTAAGCAAGAGGTTGATGCTTCGGCAATTTATAGGAGTTAAAAAACGCAAGGTATTCAGCTTTCCCTGGCAAAAATCCGCTATTTTTCCTTGTTGTCTATTCTGCTTTCTTGATCTCTTCATCACGCAATAACCGACGGAGAATTTTACCCACAGCAGATTTTGGTATTTCTTGACGAAATTCCACCTGTTTGGGAACTTTGTATATTGCCAGCTTTTCCTTGCAAAAATCGATGATTTCCTTTTCGTCGGCTATCTCTCCCTCTTTTAAAACAACAAAGGCCTTAATGGTTTCTCCCCTGTAATCATGAGGAATTCCCACTGCAACTGCATCTAAAACCTTGGGGTGCTGATAGAGTACTTCATCAATATCCCTGGGATAAATGTTGTACCCCCCCGCAATCACCATGTCCTTTTTCCGATCCACAACGAACAAATATCCATCTTCATCCTGGATAACCACATCACCCGTATGCAGCCAGCCATCGGTCAGGACCTCTTTTGTTGCTTCAGGGTTGTTCCAATATTCCTTCATGATAAGGGGGCTCTTTATCAGAAGTTCTCCCGGTTGCCCCGGTTCAACTTCACTTTCCGCCTTGTCAAGATCAACAATCTTCACGTCGGTACTTGGATGCGGAATACCGATCGATCCAACTTTTTTCTGGCCGATAACCGGATTAGATACTCCTAACGAACCGGTCTCACTCATCCCCCACCCTTCACTACAAAAAATCCCCAACTCCTTAGTCCGCTCCATCAACTCCATCGGAATAGGGGCACCACCACTGAGTAACAGATCAATACGTTTGGCAGGATTCACATCTTCAAATTTCGGATGGTTGACGATCGCACTAATCATGGTGGGTACGGCAGGGAAGGAAGAAATTTTATCGAATTTTGTCAAAGTATCCATGAATTCATCCACTTCAAACCTGGGTATTAATATAATCGTGGCAAAATTCAGGACGGCCCAGTTCAAACAGACAATGTTCGCATATACATGGAAAAGAGGCAGGGCGCACATGGTAACCCTGTTTTCAGGTAAAATGTTCTTAATTAAATCTGTGCCCCATATAGTTACAGAATAGGTTGAAGCCACCATATTTCGGTGAGTGAGAACGGCTCCCTTTGGAATTCCGGTCGTTCCTCCTGTAAATTGTATCAAAGCCGGGTCTTCATTAGACAACTCCACTTGAGGACGTTTACTGTTTTTGGAGTTATCCAACAACTGTGAAAAGTGAAACCAACCCTCTTCCAACTCAAGGCTTTCCGGCGTACTTCTTTCCACACCTTTCAAAAAGTCAAAAGCAGATGTAGCAATCACAATAGGAACATCTACGGATTGACAGACCGTCTTCATATTAGGAAGAACCGTGTCAAATGTAATAAAGGCCGTCGTTCCCGTTTGCTTGATCAGAGCTTTAAGTTCATCGGGCGTTAACAATGGGTTATAGTTCACCACGATCGCCCCCAGGTACATAACAGCATAGAAACTGATAACATACTGCGGTGTGTTTGGTAGATTGATTCCAACCCGATCGCCTTTCTTAACGCCAAGATCCGACAACGCATTCGCAATGCGAACAGAAGCGTTTCGAACCTCTTCAAAAGTCATTTCAGTACCGAAATAACTGATCATGGGCTTATCTGGATAGAGATTAACCGGAATGTCGAGTAACTCATGAATCAGCAGGCGTGGATAGCGCAAATCTATGGGAACACTGCTATCATAGCTCTTGTGCCATTGTTTATCTTCCATGTAACTCTCCGTTGTGATTTTATGATTAATTGAAAAAAATTCTGAAACCTCATCCACATGATTCCTTTCATTGAAAAACCTAGATGAGGAATGAAAATTCATTTAACCTAAAAAACAAACGATCGTTCGTTCTTAATTGAGCTTATACTTATGATTAAGTCATTAGATATTTGCATCAGAGTGTAATAACTAAAATAACCTGCAAATATAATTAAATCAAAATATTATAAGTTTGTCTTGTTTCAGACTTTAACGTTACAAACTGGATAAAATTGATAATTTGACTTAAATACAATTCCTAACATCCGTTCGCAATGTATTATCAGAAGGAAATATTTGTCAAGTTTATTTGGTTGTATCAAAAAATGATCAAATTTTTGAATAAAAACAGCTAATGTAACTATTTAATATAATAGGGTATATGATTCTATAAGTTCTGAAAAAAGCAATGATTGACAAGAAATGTACGGAGTCATGTATCACGAACGGTTGTTCGGAAATGGCTTGATCAATTCAACCGGATAGTGCAATAATTCGGTTCGGATTTGCTTCAACAGAGTATCTTATAACAGCATAGGAAGGGGCGACAACGTAACTTCATGATAGAAAATATAAATACAATGATCGCTCTGAAAAAGGGGTTCAAAATAGTAAAAAACAGCTGAAGCATTCTTTCAGGATGTATTTTTTGTTTTTTCAGTCTTCCCTGTGTTGACACCGGTTGACACCCGGAGTTATTATAAGCTCCGCTTTCAGGGGTTATGCAATTGAATTTTAATTTAACGCTATGGGATCAAGCCTGGAGTGATGAATTAAAACTAAACAGATAAAAAACACTACCGTTTAGAATTCTCATGTAATCATCTGTATAATTAAAGTCTATTTTAAATGTTTGCAACGTCATTCCGGGCTTGCAGGCTGTGTCACAATTAGAAAATCAGCAAACTTGTGCAACGTATCGTTCCGAACTGAAATCCATAGTTATTTAAAAAGGTTAAAAAACTGGATTCTGGATCAAACCCGGAGCGACAAAGTTAAAAATCAAAGGTTTTACTATTATAACACAGCCAGTTGACCCGGAATCTGTTGGTTCGCTCCGTGTACCTCGCCGGACCAAGTCGGAGTGATGAATTAAAACTAAACAGTTTAAAAAGTAATCGATGATAAAAACAAAAATAAAAGATGCGGAACGAGTTCGAAATCGACAGAAACAAATCTGCCGTGGAGCCATGAAAGTTTTTCAAAAAAAGGGCTACCATGCAGCTACCATCAGGGAAATCGCCAAAGCCAGTCGGATTAGCCTGGGTAGCTTATATGATTATATAGAAAAAAAAGAAGACATTCTATTTCTGGTACACAGCAATATTCTAGAGGAGCTTTATCATGATTATGAGAAGATTACGGAGAAAAGTGGAAATTATGTTAATAAATTCATAAAATTAATAAAAGAGGGGTTTTACACAAGCTCATACTTCAGGGAGGAGATTCTGTTTATTCATACGGAAACAAAATCCCTGGATAAAAAAAATATGAAGGTGATATTAAAGAGGGAGTCCGACTATGTCAGTTTTATGGAGTCAATAATTGAAGAAGGAAACCGGCAAGGCGTTTTCGATTGTAAGAATCCCGGCATCTTTGCCAACATGATGACATTTTTAATGATCATTCTCCCCTTGAGAGGATGGAATATCCTGAATAAATATAGTGAAGAGGAATTGTTGGATGAATTAATCAGTTTATTGTTAAAGGGGTTGAACGTAAAAGACAGCCAGGTATACTCACGATTGCTAACTTAACCATTGTTAAAAAATCCAAGATAACTCGTTTTTTGTTTAACCGCTGATCTCTCTTGATAAAAACCATGTTATTACAACCCACTATGCAGGCATATGAGAATTATTACCGTTAGGGAAATAAAATGGATTTTTACGAAAAATTAATTACCTATCAAAATCGAGAGCAGAACAATATTCGAATTAGGCAAAGAATGGAAATTATATAATTAATAATATCAATAAATTGTCTTTTCACATGCCAGTTATGTCACTATGGAATTTTATTCTTCTCAAAGGCAAACGCGCCGATCTTTGTTAGGAAAGACGATCAATAAATATCTTGACAGATTATTACTTAATCCATAAATATATATTTCACTATACGAATTGTTTATCGCGAGAAGAATTATGAGTGAAGAAGAGCTAGCCATTGAATTATCAAAGATTATCAACCAAGTATTTGAAAAAGCGTTTGAAAAATCCGAATCAAGCTGCTCAACGGATTCTTGTTCTGAATTGACCTTTCAAGATGGCAAGATCATAAGCTTTATAAATGATCGAAATGGTTGTATCATGAAAGAATTAGCCGACGCATTTAAGTTGCCTTTGAGCACGGCTACCGGATTAGTTGACAGACTAGTTGAGAAACATTTTGTTTGCCGGGATCGCTCCGATGAAGACAGGAGAATTGTCAGGCTTTCTTTGACGTCATCGGGAAAAGAGATTGCCGCTCTTACTAAACAAAAAAGCATCATTTTCGCCAAGATATTTCTTGATCCTTTGACAACGGTTGAAAAGCGCATTTTGGTGGAATTGTTTAAGAAAATTAGCGAAGATCTGTAGGTTTTTTTGCTATAATAGTTCGTTTGTAGAAGTTTTCGTGGTTCGAATATAAATTTTTGATTAAGTGGAAATTATTCTTCGAATCCCGGGACTGCGATGATCAGTGAGTTTATTAAAGCCGGAATTTTGTCCATTTGTGTTTGAATTGGTATCATAAATGATTCGGATTAGAACTCATCTTTATTGAACAACAATCATCGAAAATTGTGTTATGCTGCTATTCCGCAGCTTACCACAATCGTCATAACGCTGATGTTATTATATTGGCGACTGGTATTTTTTAGTTGAACCCTAAGGATTCCTGGGTCTATATACTTCGCAAAACGAAGTATTCTGACAAAGAAATAAAATGCCCGGGTCATGGTTCAATAGCCACTAATAACCGCATTAATCTCATGATGCCGGTTAAACATATTCAAAAGGAAATCCAATGAAAAAAACTTTCATTCACGCTTTTGCGGAAATAGTTGTTGAAAAACGACTTTTAGTGTTGATGATATCAGCAGTACTATTGGTATTATCAGTTGTTCCCTTGAAAAATCTTTATTTTGAGAACAACTATGAAATTTGGTTTATGAAAGATGATCCAACAATAATGACATATCAAAAATTAAGAGATTTGTTTGGCAGCAGTCAGTACCAGTTGATCGGCGTGGAAGCTCAAGATAATGAAAAAACAGTAATTACCAAGAAGAATCTTAATGCGATCCATAAAATAACAGAGTTTCTGGAGGATCATGAATTTGTTACCAAGGTTGCCTCTTTATCAAAATACCAGCACATGAAATCTGAAAACGATATTCTCAAAATTGAGGATCTGATTGAAGATTTTGATGATTTCCAAGGATCGGCCGGAGAAATTGACCGTATTGAAGACATTATGAAAAATGAAGAAATGGCGATCGGTGCATTAATTACCAGAGATCTACGACATACTATGATCGTCGCCCGACAGGTATTCAAAAAAGACACCGCCGACCATAAGATAAAACTGGTAAATGATCTAAAAGATTTTTTGGAAAAAGAAAGATTTGAAGAAAAAGGAATACGTTTGCATTGGGGAGGGGATGCCTATATGGCTGAGCGTTTTTCTTCAACCAGTGAAAAGGATTCAAAAACAACTACACCATTGATGCTTTTGTTTTTGTTAGTGTTTCTTCTATTATCATTTCGACGTTTTTCCGGCATCATCCTCCCTTTTGTGGTTATCATCAGCTCAATTTTGGTCTCGTTTGGTTTTATGGGGGTAATCGGCTGGTCGTTTAACATGATCAATTTCAGTTTGGCTACCCTTATCATGACGATAGGAATCGGTGATTCGGTTCATATTCTGGTGCGGTTTTTTCAGCAGTTGGATAATGGGATGACAGCCAAATATGCGGCCAAGGACTCAATTGAGACTCTCTTCTTACCTTGTTTCTATACTTCATTGACCACAGCGATTGGTTTTCTGGCGATCACTTCTACCAAACTAATTCCTTTGAAAGAATTCGGCTATTTAGCGTCAATTGGTGTTTTTATGGCGTTTATCTTTTCCGTGACCACTCTTCCGGCTTTAACCAGTTTTCTTCGACCTAAGAAAAATAAAACTAATAAAAAAACACAAGCCGGTCTGGTGGTGAAATTAGTTGGCAGAATTACCAATTTCACATTCACTTACAACAAAACGATTGTGTTGGTTAGCTTAATCGCTGTGATTTTTTCTATTGGAGTGATTAAAGATCTTAAATTTGACGCCAATCCATCTTCATACTTCAAGAAAAGTGACCCGGTTCGTCAGGATATCGACTATTTTAACCGCATTTTTGATGGCGGATTTAATCTTGAAATCATTGTTGACAGTCAAAAGGAGGGAGGAGTAAAAGATCCCGTTTTTTTAAACAGAGTACTTCAACTACAAAATTATATAGAGTCCCTAAAAAATGTTGGTAAATCCGATTCAATTTTGAATTACATAAGGAGAATCTATGAAGTCATGAACAACAATGATCCGGATTTTTACCGTATTCCAGAAACAAGAGAGTTAGTGGCTCAGTTGCTGTTGATGTACTCAAACTCCGGACCAGATGAAGATTTTAGTGACATGGTATCGTTCGATTATCGTTATATGAGGCTTTCAGTTAGGCACGCAACGGTTTCAAATTCCGAATTAAGAAAAACAATTGAACAAGTTGAGAATAAAATCCAACTGGATTTTCCTGATTTGTCCATTTCCCTGACTGGAGATTTGGTACTTTTTGACAACATGAATACCTATATCAAACAAGGTCTTGTATCTTCTTTTTTAATCGCCATCGCTGTGATTGGCTTATGTTTCTTTGTACTTTTTCGCTCTTTTAAATATAGTATACTTGCCATAATTCCTAGTTTGACGCCAATTATTATAACCGGTGGTATAATGGGAATACTGGGCATAGACGTAGATATTATGACAATGATCGTAGCCGCCGTTACATTTGGAATAGCGGTTGATGATACCGTTCATATGATGACCCGGTATATGCTATCACGGAAAAATGGAAAAACCAGAAAAGAATCGGTAAATGCAGCGTTGACAGAATCTGGAAGGGCTATTGTTTATACCTCGTTTATTCTCTTTTTCGGATTCAGTGTTTTAATACTGTCTTCATTTGTTCCCAACATCTTTTTTGGATTTTTGGCAGGACTTGTTATTGTTTCCGCTCTAATTGCCAACCTGATTCTTCTACCGGCAGTCATTTTTCTAACAGGAGATAAAAAGGCTTATTCGGTGAGAGAGAGTCAACAGGTATTATCAAACAATTAATATCCAAAATAAGTGTTGTTACTATCGAGCAAGCTATTTAAATAAAAAATACATTTTGCCAAGAACCCACAAGAACAAAAAAAACTGGGTTGTCTTGCCGATAAAAGATTTTTCATTTCTCGTTATGCCCGCTTAGAGCATAGAGGTTATTTTAATATTTGCACATTAAGTGAGTATTCTACAATCAGTCGTTTGCTGAATACTCATAAATTAATTGAAGGGTTCATCATGAAAAAAAGTCCCATAAAAAAAGGTACACGGATACTTATAATTTCAATAATATCGTTCCTATTATTTATCCCAATTCAGTCATCCGCTCAAACAGCCAGGGAAATTATGGAAAAAGTCGATGCTAGGGATGATGGAGATATGTCTGTTTCGGAAAATGTCATGATTTTGATCGATAAAAGAAAAAACCAACGAGTGAGACAATTAAAAAGCTTTAGAAAAGATTTCGGGAAAGATTCAAAAAGCGTTATGTTTTTTATAAGTCCGGCTGATGTTCGAAATACTGCATTTCTGAGTTATGATTGGGATGAAGAGGACAGAGACGACGATACTTGGTTGTATCTACCGGCGTTGAGAAAACCAAAGCGAATCGCTTCCAGCGATAAGTCCGGTTCGTTTATGGGAAGTGATTTCACTTACTCCGATATGAACGGTTTTCAGATAGAAGATTGGGATTATGAATTTTATAAAAAAAAAGAAGATATGGTTGATAGTTTCAAAACATGGATTATCACAGGAAATCCAAAAGTCTCCAAAAAACAAAAAGTGATCAAAGAAACCGGTTACTTAAAATCCAGGATGTGGGTTCGTCAAGATAATTATTTAATGGTGAAAGGAATGTTTTGGGTAAAAAAAGGGAAAAAAATAAAACATTTTTCAGCGAAGGAAATCAAAAAGATTGATGGAATCTGGACACCTCATGAAATCCGAATGACAACAACAAAAAAGAAGAAATTTGAACATTCTTCAATTATCAAAACCATAAAAGTTGAATACAACATTGAACTAAAAGATAATATTTTCACCATTCAGAAAATGGAAAGGGGATTATAACGCGATGAGTAACAGTTCTGCCATTCTAAAAAAAACTCTGGGGATTGTGATAATGATTACTTTGGTTTTTTCGGTGAAAGCGCTTAGCCAGAATCTAAATCCCTTCCCTTTAATCAACCAAATCCAGATCGAATCTCTTTATAACTTGAATAAGAATCGTTCGGATTCTGAATATATTAACGAAGGAAGATCCAAAGAGGATATCGATGGTTTTGGAGATGAAGAAGGCTTTGATAATGAGAGTGACTTCTCCGATTCAGACATCGACTTGGCCGATGTCGAAATAATTCAAGAAACAGGCGGATCAATCAATGGATTTTTCAGAGAAGAAATGGTATATGCTTATGCGAAAAATGCCCCCTATTGGACCAAAATTCGATCAGTGCTTAATTTAAATCTGGAATATAAATTTTCCGCAGACTGGCAAGTCAAAGCCGGTTGGAATGGGTTTTATGATTATGCCTATGAACTGAAAGGCAAGGATGAATTTTCCGATGAGACATTGGACGCTTACGAATCCGAATCTGAAATTAGAGAGATGTTTGTTAATGGTGTGATAACAGATGGGGTTAATATCAAGTTTGGCAGGCAAATTATCGCTTGGGGGGAGTCAGATGGTGTTCAAATTATTGACTTGGCGAATCCGAGGGATCAAAGGGAATTTGGTCAAATCGACCTTGAAGACTCCAGAATTCCCGTTACGGCATCAAAGTTCTCCTTTTTAAAGAACAATTGGACAATTGATTTGGTTTCGATTCATGAAATACGAACCAATCGGAATGGAGAGAAGGGATCAGATTTTGATCCTTTTAAAGCATTACGAAAAAGTGATGTCATAATATTGAAAGAAGAAGTTCCGAAAAATAAGATTGAAAACACCGAATATTTGACAAGATTCACAGCAAATATGTCAGGAGGCGATTTTTCATTGATATGGGCGGATGTATTTGATGACAGTTCCTATTTGGACTCAACCGTTTATTTTGTGGACGCCGAACCTGTAGTAAAAATGACACCTAAGCATAAACGCATCAAGGTAGTCGGATTTTCGGGTAACATCGTCAGTGGTTCGTTTGTTTGGAAAACTGAGGGAAGCAAAACATTCCATAAAGCAGTTCAAAGAAATGATCTGAACACTCAAATGGCGCAAAAAATACAAAATGCTTCATACGAAATCAAATCATGGAGTGAAAAAGACACCCTTATATTAATGCTGGGGACGGACTATTCAGGTGTTACGGATTTAACTATCTCACTTGAAGCGATTCACGAGGAAATCATCGATTATGAAGAACATTTGGCTCCGAAAAATACAACCGATTCTGCTTCCATTCGATTAAGCTATGATACACTCAATAGCACACTGTCCTTAAACGCACTGTTGGCGACCTTAGGAAAGAACTATGGGAATTTATACCGTTTCGATGTGGCATACGATATCGTAGACGCTTTTGAAGTCAACGGTGGTTTGATCTTTTATGAGGCGAATGATAAAGACCAGTTTCTTTATGAATATCGAAAGGAAGATCGCGCCTTTATGACTCTGAAGTATAGTTTCTAAAAAAGGGGTCAGGCTTGCGTTATTGCGTTTAAAAGAAAATATAACGATGTAAATCAGTAAAATTGGGAGAAGTAGGAGATTGACAACTAAAAAAACAAGACTGATCCCAGTTCTTTAACGCAATAACGCAAGCCTGACCCCAACTTCATTGTGACCCCAACTTCATTGAATCTTCGTATACTTCTTTTCCAATTTTTTCATTAAAAACAACCTCCTTCCATACATGTGTGTCAGGTTTTCTATTGTAAAATAGTATTTCACCGGAATTGTATGGTATGTTTGGTGCTGATATTATCCAGGCGGCAGTTTTGCCCGACCTTCTGGTAGAGGTTGCTCCGGGCAAAAAGAAACCGAATATCGGCATAATGTTTTTCCATATAAACTGAACAACTCTGTTTTGCTGTCGGGCAAGCCCGGTTCCCGGCATAAGTCCGGGATCGAGTACAAAAGAAGAAAATTCATTGTATCTTCTGGCCAGTTCCACGCAAGTTATTGTATTTAGAAGCTTTGACGTTGCATATCTATCTAGGTTTTTTTGTTTTATGCTTTTAGCGTTACTTTTACCCTGTACCAATTCTTCAATTGACGTATATTGAGCGCCTCTAAATCCAAATGCTCGAGCAAGCAAATCATTCGGCTTGTGAGTGCTGCTACCAATAAATAGGACTCTTCCTCCTGTAAGGTACGGTTTAAGCCCCACTGTTAACATAAAAGCAGCTAAATGATTCACGGCAATTGTTTTTTCAAATCCATCAGGTGTAAAACTGGTTTCATTAACAAATTGTACTCCTGCATTATTTATCAAACCATCAAGCGGTGTATCCCAATCATGAATAAAAGCACAAATTTGGGATAATTGCGATAAGTCAAGTTGAAGCAATTCCACATTGTTTCCAATTTTCTGTTTTGCTTCCAATCCCTTTTTCTGATCCCGAATAGCCATTATCACTTTGTTGTCTCGATCTTTTGCAAGATTCCTGACGATTTCCAACCCTAATCCGCCCGTTGCACCTGTCACTAAAAATGTTTTCATTTAACCTCCTATTATTTATATTGTTGACACTGTCAACAAGAAATATATAGGTATTTGTTGACGGTGTCAACAACACATTGTAAAAAAAAAAGATATCCCATTTTATCACAACGTTATGAGGTCCTATTAAAAAATGAATAATGAAACCAAAAATACACTTCTTAGGGTTACTCGCGAACTTATTGACAGTAAAGGAATTGAAGGTGTATCGATGCGAGAAGTAGGTCGACATGCCGGATTATCACGTACAGCGCTGTACCGGCATTTCGAGAACAAACAATCTCTGTTGGCAGCAATAGTCGTGCAAAATTTTGAGGTTCTACTGGCAGATATATTGGAATCAGCAGATCCCCTGACTCAACCCAAACAGTTGCTGGTGAATCTGTTTAATGTCTATTATCAATTTGGGTATGGAAATTCAGAACACTATCAGTTGATGTTTAATACCAAATGGGATGCTGAACAATATCCGGAATTGAGACGTGTGGCAAATCTTGTTTTCCAAAAAACATTGGAATATGTAACTGACGCGCTAAAAGAAAGTAAAACAACACATCATAACCCCAAGCAAGCAACGGCTATATTATATGCTTTTATTCATGGATTGGTGGAGTTACACTTGGCCGGACATTTGGAGGTTGAAAAAGGGCTGGATAATCCACAGTTATTAATCGATGGAATTATCGACTCAATCGTCTGAATAATTGTAAAATCAATTGATGAATCTGCGGTAAAATGCTTTCTGAATTTATTTCAGGTTTGTTTTCCTGATAATGTACGACAAAGGATCTCCCCAGGTCAAAAACAAGAGATTTTGCTGATTATCTGAAAACGTGGTTACCTCAAGTCTTTTGAAACCAGTAACAAAAGATCTCTTTGAAATTACCGAACTGCTTCGACATAATTAAAACCTTATAAAGGAAACGCCCGAAGGCATTGTTACATGATTTTAATCTATCTACCCAAAAACGGATCGATCGCTTTAATTACTTAATTATTCAACTTTCAAGCCGCAGGAGTTTTTTCTCCTACCTGTTTCACCAATTCCAATTCGTATGAAGAAAATATCTTTTCAATATCAAGAATAATAATAAACCGGTTTCCTTGTTTGCCCATTCCCTTAATAAATTCTGTATCCATTTTTGTACCGATTTTAGGGGGAGGTTCAATATGTTCCGCATCCAGATCCATTACTTCTTCAACGGAGTCTACCAAGGCACCGATCATGGTGATCTCATCATCTATTTTAATTTCTATAATGATGACGACTGTATTTACAGTTTTTTCAGTTTTCCCCATATCAAATTTAATCCGCATATCGATGACGGGTACTACGCTTCCCCGGAGGTTAATTACTCCTTTCATCATTTCAGGAGTTTGGGGAACCTTGGTTACTGTGTTAAATTCCAGGACCTCTCTCACCTTTGAAATATCAAAAGCAAATACTTCGGTTTCCAGCATAAATGCGAGATATTGATTTGTTTCAAGTAAATCCTTTTCTTCCATGGTATTTTCCCAATGTGCTATCCAATGTTGGTAAACGAGCTATATAAAGTAATAATTTCGCTTTATAAAAAACATTCTGTTATCATCATCTGCAACAAGTTAAGTAAAAATATCGGGTTAATGTAGGACAGCCGCAAAGAGATGTCCCACATTAATAAATTTGTTTTTTTTTGATGCAGATGCCCTATCATCCCGGTTTTCGCACAATGTCATTAAGATGAGGATAGTTATTTGCTTATTGTCATTCAGGCGCCTAGGCGACAAGAAGCATATCAACAGAGTCCAAGCGACGATCAGCAACAACTTGATTGCATGAACATCCTTCCACATCAGATTATTTGTATAAAACCCAAGACAATGTTAAACGACGTTATTTTCTTTTGGCCTTGAGACCTTTCGTCGTCCCTCCTCAGGATGATAGATGACAGAGCTTGGCATAATGACATTGGGTTTTCATGAAAATGACAAAGTGAAATTCAGAACTTTTCAAATTCACTATCTTCAAAACTGCTTTTATCTTCCATTTTCAGGGCAACTCCGGGAAGCTCTTTAACAGCATTCAAATTGCTATTTATTAACTCAGGCTGTCTTTTAACCGGTGTGCTGGCTTTATGTGTCAAGTGCGCTATCCTGGTACCGCCGGATAAATTACGTGTCTGGTGTACTACTTTCGATGCAAGTCCTCCAGAGCCGTCTACTTTGAAAAAACTAATAGTATCTTGGAGCTGTTGGGCTTGGGACGCTAATTCCTCGGAGGTTGAAGCCATCTCTTCAGTCGCACTGGCATTCTGCTGAATGACGCTATCCAATTGTTGAATGGCTGAATTAATCTGTCCGGCGCCGCTATTCTGCTCATTACTAGCAGCACTTATTTCCTGGACCAGTTCCGAAGTTTTCTGAATATCCGGTACCAGCTTGCTTAACATCTCACCGGCTTTTTCCGCTACATCCACGGAGGTAGCAGAAAGTTCGGAAATCTCTCCAGCCGCAGTTTGACTTCTCTCTGCAAGTTTTCGAACCTCAGCGGCTACTACTGCAAACCCCTTGCCGTGTTCTCCAGCCCGGGCAGCCTCGATAGCTGCGTTGAGAGCCAGGAGATTGGTCTGTCTGGCAATTTCCTCGATAATGGATATTTTACTGGCAATTTCTTTCATAGCTCCTACCGCCTCCGTTACCGCTTCTCCACTTTCTCCAGCATCCCTGGCGGCTTTCTGCGATATTTTTTCCGTTTGCGATGAGTTTTCGGCATTCTGTTGAATATTGGCACTCATTTGCTCAATGGAGGAAGTCGTCTCTTCTACCGAGGAGGCTTGCTCGGTTGCTCCCTGGGAAAGCTGCTGGGCCGTGGAACTGAGCTGCTGGCTTCCCGAGGCAACATTGTTTGAAGCGGACAACACGTCACCGACAACCTGTTTTAACTTATCGACGGTGGCTTTTATTTGACTATATACACCCCGGATATTGGTTTCATCAAACTGGATATCCAGGTCTCCCTGGCCGAGCAACATGGCTACTTTGGCGATCTCTTGAGGATCTTTACCCAATTGGGCTAGAACACCCTTGATAATAAACCAGGCCATAAAAATGCCAACTAAAATCGCGACAGCGGCCAAAATAAGCAAGACTAATATAGCTTGATCGTTGGCTGCTTGCACCTTTGGACCCAGGATATCCTGTTCATTCTTAACGGAGAGTTTAACATCTTCCACAGTTTTTGCTATTTCCGGGCCCAATCGATTCAGGGTGCCGGAAATCACCCGATTACGATCAAAAATTACCTTTACCAGTTTGTCAAAGTTTTCAACATAGACGGCCTTGGCATCAGTTACCTGTGCCAGCCACTTTCGGCGTTGAGGATTTTGCAGTTCCTTGTCAAGAATATCCAGATTTTTCTGCATCCCACTAAATTCTTCATAAACTCGATCCACTTGATTTTGTTGGTTTTCATCGAGAAATTTTGCCATATAAAGACGACCCAACAGTAGATGCTTCATGGAAAGAGCGGAATGATAGGATGCCCCCATGTCCCGGTCCTTTTCTGCGGAATCCAAAATGTTAGTCAGGGTCTTTTCCATAAACGGACCTTTAACGTTCAGAATGTTATTAACCAAAGAATTTCGGGCATCCCTGGCTTCTTCGATTTTGATAAATCCTTTTCCATAATCCTTCAATGAATTATCGACCTGGTCTACCAGTCGAGCTCTTTCCGAATTCTGGATATCGTTTTGAGCTTCTTCCATAAATCCATTGGTCAATTTCAGATACTCAGTATATTGCTCCTTGTCCTGTTCACTTCCAGTTATAATGAAATCCTTTACATTCATACGGATCATCAGCATGTTGGCCTGAACTCTTCCCATCAAGTTGGTATCCTTGGCTAAACCTCTATAGGTTGAGAAGCTGTCTGAAGAATTGCTTATGGTGCTATAGGAAACACCACTCACCACGGATAATAGAATAAGAACAATACCAAAACCGATAATCAGCTTTTTTGCTAATGACATATCTTTAAACATTTTATTTCTCCATTTTAAACTGTTAACTTGACAGTTTATCGTCGTCACACTGGACGTGATCCCATAAGCTCTCAAAATAATCAAGTTAAGTGATATTTTTAATAGTGGTTTTAGCTAGAAGTGTACCAGGAATGATTATCTAAAAAATACAGATAATTATACTTATTTAGATAAGCTGGGAAAAATGAAAAAAGCTTATTATGAGTGAAAATGGATGATTTCTGTGGAATTGAGAAAAAGCTGATATATTATGAAAGGTTATCTATTTTAAGGAGATAGCATCAACAAATCTCCTGGATAATCAAATACAATAATATCGGGGAAATAGACCGAATTAAATCTTATGTTTTTTGATTTTACGATACATCGTAGCCAGAGACATTCCTAATAGATTTGACGCCGTCCTTTTATTGTAAGAAGCCTGTTTGAGAGCTTCCATGATCACTTTTTTCTCATTTTTTCTCAAAGAATTCTGCTGTTTGGAAACAGCCGGATGTAATCGAAGTTTTTTGGGTAAGTGTTCTTGTTGAAGCGTATCGCCATTGCTAACAGCGAATAAATACTCCATGACATGAAACAACTCACGGACGTTTCCCGGCCAGGAATATGCCAGTAGACTTAAAGATACATTCGCCGATATGTTTTTAATCCGACGACCGTCCCTTTCATTCAGCTTTTTTATGAAATAAGATACCAGTAATGGGATATCCAGAAGTCTGTCTCGTAAAGCGGGAAGGTCAACAGTAATAACATCCAGGCGAAAAAAAAGATCTTCCCGGAACTGTTTTTTTGCAACCAGTTTCTTAAGATTTTGATTGGTGGCGGCAATTATCCGAACATTAACCTGGATGGTTTTTGTACCGCCGACACGCTCGAAGGTTCGTTCCTGCAACACTCGCAAGAGTTTTGCCTGTGTGTCCAGGGGAAGCTCACTGAGTTCATCCAAAAGAAGTGTGCCGCTGTCCGCCAGCTCAAAGCGACCGATCTTTTTTCTGACAGCACCGGTAAAAGCTCCCTTTTCATGACCAAACAGTTCACTTTCCATAAGGTTAGCAGGGATGGCAGCACAATTCACAACTTGAAAAGGTCTTTGTGCTCGACGGCTCCTATTGTGGATTTCTCTTGCAACCAGTTCTTTTCCAGTCCCGCTTTCTCCTTGTATTAGGATGGTAGCGTCACTGGGGGCGATCTTCTCAATCAGACGAAAAATATCCAACATGTTGGGGGCATTACTTATCATTTGTCCAAAAACGGTCCCACACTGATTTTCCCTGTTGATTCTTTCTTCTTCCCTGATATCGCTGAACAATAACAGCCACCCATCGATTACAGCTTGGCTGTTTAGAGGTTTAATGATGAGATTAACCGGAATGGTTGCACCGTTTACAGGCATGAATTGAGTTTGACATTCCGAAATTTCTGTCTTTCGGTTAAAAAGCTCCATTAATTTACCGGTTGGGCCGCAAACCATGTTCCCTAAAATATTTGCTGCCGGATTGTGCAGGGCTTTTTCCACTGGTATTTCCAGCATTCGACATGCTTTGTCCGAAATCATTCGCACTCGGAACTGTGAATCCAAGGTAATTACTCCTTCAGACATGCTATCAAACGTATTCTTTATAAATTGGTAAGCGTTCTCTTTTTCCTTTTTTTCCTTTTTAAGTTGTTCGGCAAAATTGATCAAACCCAGATTACGTTTAATCAAGCCCAATATTTCATGGATGTTAACCGGTTTTCTCAGGAATGAATGAATACCCAATCGATAACACGTTTTAACTTCTTGATCACTGCCATATCCGGTTATTACAATAATAGAATAGTTATTATCCACTTCCGGTTGTAACTGCTTCAAAAACTCGATTCCGTCCATCTTCGGCATATTCAAGTCAAGAATAATGATCCGGGGATTGAAAGAGTTCATCAGTTCCAGGCCCATTTCCCCGTCATTTGCCGTTCCGACTTGATATCCCTCCCGTGCTAAGAGAAGATTGAGCATTTGCCTTGTTTCTTTTTCGTCGTCAATGATTAAAATTTTTTCCACCGGTCGATTTCAATAAAATATTTAGATGGAATTATTACCGAATTCAATCCCCGGTTTATTATCCAATATCTCCCTGATAGAACGGGAAAAATGGTTGATATCCAATGGTTTTATTATAAATCGTCTTACCCCGATATCCAATGCTTGTTGTTCGTTGATGACATCGCCATAACCTGTTAAAAGAATGACAGGAATATCCGGGCGAATTTGTACACAGTACTCTGTAAGTTCGGTGCCTGACATGTCTGGCATGATTTGATCCGTAATCACCAGATCATAATCGTGCGGATTGATCTGAAAGGCTTTTAATGCATCGGGACTATTGATAAAACAGGATACCCTGTAACCCAATTGTTTGAGCAGTTCCTGTTCCATAGCAATTACCGAATGATCATCATCAACAATCATTATTTTTTCCGAACCATGTAACAAGGTTTCAGGCATTGATTTAATGGTTGACGAGTTGACTTTGTTTGTTCCTGTTCTTGGAAAGTATACCCGAAAAGTCGTTCCATCCCCGGGAGCAGTGTAAACAGAAATGGCACCATTGTGTTCGTTTACAATTTTCTTAACAACATTGAGACCCAACCCGGACCCTTCATTTCCTTTTTTAGTAGTAAAAAGAGGATCAAACATTCTTGCTTTTGTTTCTTGATCCATACCGTGTCCTGTATCGGTGACTGTCAGCTCCAAATATGCACCAGGGGTTAGTTCGGGATAATGAACAGCATTTTCCACCGATACAAAAATTTCCGTCAAACCAACCGTCAGGGTGCCTCCTTTTTCTCGCATGGCATGGAAAGCATTTGTGCAAAGATTCATTATTAATTGGTATATTTTTACAATGTCTGCCAAGACAGGTCCGCATTGCTCATCAATATGTTGTCTAATCTCTATTGTAGCCGGTAAACTGGAGCGGAGTAGCTGTAAACTTTCTTTGATAACGGATTGAATAACTGCTGGTTGAAGCTCGCTGATGATGCCGCGACTAAAGGATAAAATCTGCCTTACCAGAACGGATGCCCGTTTTGTTGCTTTTTCAATCGGCATTAAAAAATTGTTGAGTTCGTCTTCTTTGCGTAGTGTTCCAAGAGCAAGTTGAGTGTACCCCAATATTTGAAACAAGATGTTATTAAAATCATGGGCAATGCCGCCAGCCAGAATACCCAATGATTCCATTTTTTGTGCTTGAAGCAATTGTCTTTCCATCTCAAGACGTTCCTCGACAATCCGTTTTCTATCAGAAATGTCATGCCAGATTGATCGGCAGTGTATAATATTTCCTTCTGAATCACGGACAGCCGTTCCATTTAAACTTACTTCTATCGCACTTCCATCTTTTCGTTGTAACTGAAGTTCCGCTCCCTCAATTTTCCCGGTTTTAATAAAATGTGGAAAAACTTCTTCCCGGGCGTAAGTAGCACTTTCAGGAGTATACATGTCAAAAACGGATCTGCCGATAATCTCCTTTTTTGAAAAACCGGTTGTTTTAACCAATGTCTGGTTACATTCAATTATGGATGTCGTTTCAGCATTTACTGCAACGTACATCTCCGGCGCATTTTCGTAGAGATCCTGGTATTTTTTTTGCGATTGTATCAAGGCTTCTTCCATCTGTTTTCGTTCAATTATTCGTCCCAATCGTTCTGTAACAGCGTTAATCAGATTTCGTTCCTCTTTTAAAAACGGTCCTTCATCAACCGTTAGCCTTTCTTCCATGTAAAACACTTCCAATAGTCCGTGAATCCGGCCATGAACCACAATATTTGCTCTTTGTACCCAGGTAGTTACTTGAAATCTGTCGGTTCTATACTCTCGACAATCAACAATAAGTCTCGCACATGTGATATCTGGATATCGCCAAGCTGGGGGGATAAGATCAACGATTTTTTGGTATATCTCTATTAGGGTAACTCCCGGTTTTTCAATCAACTCGGATATGCCATATAAACAATTTAATTCTTTAATTCTCTCTCCAAGCTTATACGTTTTATCCAATAACAATTCTTCAGCTCTTTTTCGTTCTGCTTCAATTTTTGCAGTGTAAAGCGCTGTTTCAATGGTTGTTTTTAAATTTTTCTCCCGAATCGGCTTGAGAAGATATCCAAAAGGAAGGGTCAGGTTTGCTTGTTCCAGTTTTTCTTCTTCATTAAAGGTTATTAAAAATATAATTGGGATATTCAATACAGATACTATTATCTTCGCCGCCTCAGCACCATCCATTTCGCCTTTTAAATGGATATCCATCAAAATAATATCGGGCTTTTCCATAATTGCTTTATTGATGGCACTAACTCCTGTATCCACGACATCCACAACCGAGTATCCGATTTTCTCAAGAGTCTGTTGAATCTCTGATGAAACCAAGGATTCATCCTCCACAATTAATACTTTGGCTGTCATTTTTATAACCTATCACATCAGAAAGATTGTTCGTTACTATCCCCATTTTGCATCGCAGATAAACTCACAATTTGTGCCAATAACGTAACTGTTCAGCATTACTCCGAGTATTACGTCATTCCTGCGAAGGCACAATGTCAATTAGTTAAGAGATCGTTAAAAAATAACTTCATAGCTAAAGTTCCAAAAATATCGGACATTTTGTAAACAAAATGTGAACTATTTTTTAGTCGACTCTAAGCTCTGCCATCTGTCATCCTGAGGAGGGACAACGAAGGACCTCTCAAAAGGCCAAAAGCAATGGGTGTCGTTTGACATCGTATAGGGCTATATACAAACAACCCGGTATATGTAGTATGGAAGGTCATTCATGTAATCAAGTTATTTCCGGATGTGGCCAGCGTTGAGATTCTTCCGGTCGTCCAAGGTTCCCATCAGAATGACAAATAGGTCATGTGTTTTATGCTGAATAATTACCCAATAATAATACTATTCTAACCTCAAATACTTACGTTTATCAAATTATTTTTACAAACAAAGTAACAGACTGAGGATTAGAGACGTTGTTGATATATTGAAATGTTGTTTTTGGGGAACGCATTGTCACTGCAAAAGATGAAAGAAAATGACCGCCTTGATTTAAAAAATGTGTGTTACGGGATGTAAAGGTCGGGCGGGCCATCAACAATGCTGAAGCATCAGTTTTTCAAAGCTATTCCATGATTACTCTGAATGGTGCAGTTAAACAGCCACGGGTTCTATAATAAAATTAAAATAAGTGTTAGAAAATGGAAGGCTCGTTTTTATGCGGAAAAGGAAAACATAACAATTCTAGATCTAGTCCCACTAATAGGTGATCGTGTTAAGCAGTTTAAGGAGAGATTCAACATTGATGATATCACTATGTTGAATGTTATCCACCATCTCATTGAGTTTATCAATACCCATCAGAAAGTGGGTAACATCATCTCCCGATAAATCAAACTGTCCAGACCTGACTTGTTGCAGAACCTCCTCCAGTTTGTGGGCAACAGCTTCTATATTTCTGAACTCCATCAGATTGGCTCCAGCCTTTATTGAATGAGCTGCCCGGAACATTTTATTTACCAGATCCTGGTTGTTTTTCCTCATATTGCTTTCCAGCCTTAATATCCCATCTTCAATCACTTCCAGATGATCCTTGCACTCGATTAAAAAGGTAGAAAGAACATCGATGTCATCTTTATATTTCATAACTTTATAATAGCTATGATGGATTGCACTGTTTGATCATTCATGGAGATAAACGTTAACCGGCAAATAAACGACAGCTTATTGTCAATTTCACATTTTTTCAATCAATTTGATTGCCATTTCTGCCATTTTATTTAGGTCTGGTTTTGATACTTGAAAATCTGCCTTGACTGACTCTCCTTTATGTCGCAGTTCATCGGTTATAATTGATGAATATAGAATAACAGGAAGCGACGACAGAATGGGGTCCTGCTTGACCCTTTTAGTTAAGGTAAAACCATCTAACAGTGGCATTTCAATATCACAGATAATTATATCTAAAAGCTCCCTGATATCTCTTCCAGCTTCAACTTGTGCCTTAAAACCATTGAGAAGTTCCATGGCATCTTCACCATTGCTTGCCAGATTGACATTAAAATTGGCATTGGTAAGATTTTTATCAAGAATCATCCGTATGGTTGGCGAATCATCTGCCACTAAGGCTTTGTACTGGTTCGAGGCTTTGATATCGGTAGACCAGAGTTCTTCCATCGATTCGGGATTCAATGATGAAACAATGTGCTCCAAATCGAGTAGCTGGATAAAATACTCTCCATTATCGACCATTCCGATAATGGACTTTGTATCCAATTGTCTGATATATTTTCCAGGCGGAATCAACTGTTGCCAGTTGAGGCGATGAATTTCCACCACCCCGGAAACTAAGAAACCCTGGGTTGAGTTACTGAATTGTGTGACAATAATATTCTCATGTTCCCTCTTGACCCGGTCCATTCCCAACCAAACACTTAAGTCTATGACTGGAAGCACTATTTCGCGCAAGGGAATGGTCCCTAAAAAACTAGGATGAACTGAATAGTCTTTTTGTTCCAGATTTGGCGATTCAATGACTTCTACTACCTTTGCCACATTCATTCCGAAGTAATTATTCTCACTTTCTTCGTCATGACTTGACTTGATATCAAGAAAGAATTCAAGCATTTCAAATTCATTGGTTCCTGTTTCAAGTAAAATTTCCTGTTTTTCCATTAAAGAACCTCCATCTACTCACAATCCTGTTATGTTGAATTGGAATTGTGTTAAGTATAACAGTAAAAAAACAAAATATTCAACAAATTATTTTTGGTCGCTGTGGAATTGGGGTCAGGCTTGCGTTATTGCGTTAATCTGTTTTTTTAACGCAATAACGCAAGCCTGACCCCAATTTTGATTTGTTACTCGTGTGCAATATGATGGTTATTAATTTTCTTATTCAACTGATCATCTTTAGCTCACATCTCCTTATTATTTTTTAGATTGAACAATAAAGCGAGACATGATATTAAAATATACATATAAATTCAATGCATTAAAAACTATTACTGATTTTTTCATTTTGTATAACTTGTATTGAAAAACGAATAAAATAATTTTTTAAATTAACTATTGCAAAATGAAATCGTGTGCATTATGGTGTAACCAGCTTGAGAACTTTTGCTTAAATTCTGTTTTACGAGCGGTTCTAAACCTCATTTCAGATGGATCAAAATCTGGTTTTTATGAAATGTATATATCTGGAATTAAAAATGAAAATGGCTTTAAAAGCAGTTATTTTGATAAGTTTGTTGTCATTACTGAGATTCCATTTTGCTTGTACAGGATCTATATTTGACTGAAATAAAATCAGATTTTAAGTGAGTATGCAAAAACTCTTAAGTATTGAAGAGCTGATAATTATATTACCAGTACGAATGCAGGGGGCCGATTCGACGTTAATCCACAGAGGTGATTCAGTTGATAATCCTTTCCCGATGGACGCTAATATGAGTCGGATTTTGGGTAGGAATAGAAAAGGACGATCTGTATCCATACATAAAATTGAAGGAACCCGCGTTCAGTGTCTCAAAGAAGGAAGGATTGACAATGTTAATGTTCGGTATGGTTTTGGTCTGAGTAGGAAAACAATCGATATTGCCAATACTACCAATAGATCAAATAATTCTCTTATGATTGGAGATTTGATATCTCTTCGGGAAAGTTGCTGGAAAAACCTTTGACTGAATTCGATGTCAATTGGAATGGATTATCCAAATTATTGATATTTATGATGCATTAATCCATCCATTAGGATTATAAGCTCAACAGAAAAATATTAATAAGAACTGATCCATAAAGTCACCCCATGCAACATTTGACTAATTCAGGAGTTTGGAATGAATAAGGTATCTGCGTTAGATTTAAGTAATTATAGCAGGCGGTCTTTTATTAAAAGGACAGGCAGTCTTATCAAAAATGCTTTGGTTCGACCAGAATCGTTAGTTAGTCTGATTCTTTCATTGGTTCTGGTGATGTTGGTTCTTTATCCGTTGACTGAAGTAATCAAAGAAGCGTTCACATTTCAAGATTATGATCAAGGACTTGCTGATGAAGTTCAAATTGGCACCTGGACAATTTTCCATGTGAAACGCATCTTCTTTGGAGAGATGTCCTGGGCTTTGTTTTATAAGCCTTTTGGCAATTCTCTAATTGTTGCTTTCAGCGTCACGATTTTAGCTCTTACTACTGGTGGCGGATTGGCCTGGATTGTAGTCAGAACGAATATTCCTTTTAGGAATTTTTTGAATACTCTGGTTGTCACACCATATATGATGCCATCATGGGTGTTGGCTCTGGCATGGATCTCGTTTTTTAAGAATGATAGAATTGCCGGTGCCGAAGGTATATTTGCATATTTTTTTGAAGTCCAGCCTCCGGATTGGATTGCATATGGTTTATTTCCGATTATTGTTACACTGTCATTGCACTATTATGTTTACTCATATCTTTTAATCTCAGGAGCTTTGACATCGGTTGATACGAGCCTTGAAGAAGCCGGAGCCTGTATCGGACTTAGTCGTTGGAGGCAATTTCGAGTAATTACAGCTCCGCTTTTACTTCCTGCATTGGGTTCTGCTATTGTGATGACATTTATTCGTGTCATTGGAACGTTTGGAACACCGGCTTTGTTGGGCTTACCGGTCCGCTTTTTTACATTGCCAACTCAGATATACACATCTTTGACTTCAAGAAACCTCGGAGATGGATTCATGCTGGCTTTGGTACTGGTGTTACTTTCAGCGCTATTTATTTTTATTAATTCTCGAATGATCGGAGTTCGAAAAAGTTTTGTTACCATGTCGGGGAAGGGATTTCGAAGAAACGAAATCACATTGGGTAATTGGAAATGGCCATTATTTATTCTGATCGGTTTTTTCTTGTTTGCGGTTGTTGTGTTACCTATTGGATTACTTTTCTGGGAGTCGATCATTTTGGAACCAGGAATATATAGCCTTGATAATCTGACTTCTCACTATTGGTTTGGCGATAACTCTAAAACATTCATAGATGGGGAATTAGGAGTTTTTATGAATGATCATATCATCAAATCAATATGGAATAGCTTGAAATTGGCTTTTATCACTTCCGTTTTTTGTGGATTAATTGGAGTTTTAGTTGGTTACGCAGTGGTACGAACTCGCGGGACGTTTTCTTCAAGATCTTTGGAGGCGATGGCATTTACACCTTACATTTTCCCGGCAGTTGCTTTAAGTGCCATTTATTTAGGTATGTTTGCGCGACCCATTGGATTTATTCCGGCCCTTTATGGGACATTCGTTTTGATCGTGTTAATATCAGTTGTCAAGGCCTTACCGTTTACATCAAGGACGGGAATCAGTGCCATGCTCCAAATCGACAAATCATTGGAAGAGGCGGCTAGAGTTATTGGCCTCGGATGGTTTAAAAGGATGTGGCGGATTATTCTTCCTATGGCAGCCAGTGGTATGATTTCAGGAATGCTTTTGACCTATATAACAGTCATGCGAGAGCTATCGTTAATCATCCTTCTGGTAACCCCGTCAACCGAAGTACTAACAACCTTAATTTATGAGTACCAGTCACAGGACCTCAGTCAACATGCCGGTGCCACGACCATTGTGCTGGTTATTCTAATCGTATCGATCCATATTTTAATTCGCTTAATTACTCGAGGTTCCCAAATTAAGGGATTTTCATGATTACCTTTTTTTGCCGTTTCCTGAAAGTCGGCATAATCGTTTAATCAGGAGGTTTTATGTTGTCGCTAATAAATGTAATAAAAAAAGTGTTGGTTAGTGGATTAATTATTTCTGCAATGGTGGCTCCAAAAATTTTCGCCATGGGACCGGAAACAGATCAATGGATGAAATCAGCACAGATTGGTCCCTATCAGGGTGATGAAGACTGGGCTGAAATTATTCGTAAGGCGCAAGAGGAAGGGACGCTCGTATTTTATACAGCTTCTTCGTCCAATAAAAAGATGGTAGCGTCTTTTATGAAAATGTATCCAAAGATAAAGGTGGAACTATATGATCTTGGCTCTACGAAAACAGTTGAGAAAATCCAAAGAGAACATAATGCGGGAATCTATAATGTGGATTTTGTTGCATCAAGTGGTTCTCCAGTAGTCACAGAGCTTCTCAATAAAGGATATATCCATAATTATGTTCCCAATTTTTTAAAACCTCACTTGGAACCTATCGATAAGGACCCACTTTTAGTTCGAAGCTACGGTGCCTTGGCACTGTTTTACAATATTGAAAACTGGGATTCCCCCCCGATTTCCAATCTATGGGAATTGACGGAAAAAAAGTGGAAGGGTCGCGTAGGGATTAAAAGTCCGATGGTTTCTGACTCAGTATTTGATTGCATGATGGCGATAATGGAAAATCCGGAAGGAATGTCTTCGGCATATCAAAAATTAACAGGGAAAAAACTCATTTTGAGTGCTGGTGTCCCGAATGCCAGTTATGAGTTTATAAAGCGATTAATTAATAATGATCTTGTATTATTTAAGTCAGGAAGCAAGGTTGCCAAAGCATCTGGGAAAAAGGGTCAAAAAAAGCCAATGCTAACCCTCTCTCACCTCAACTATATGTCTAAAAACCTTACCAAGGGATATAAAAACTATCCGACCTATAACATCAGCCCGGCAGCCAAGTTGGTATTTCCCAGTTTTCTCGCAATTGCGGACAGAGCTGCTCATCCCAATGCTGCAAAGTTGATGACAGTTTTTGCCATGGGTGGTCTGGACCTTAATCCTTCAACATCTTTGACCCCGCCGTATACCAGCAAAGGTGATCAAATCAAACTACAGGGACTGCACTCGATATTTGCCCCAAGCCGTAGAATATCCCGAAAAGATATCCCCATCCCGGCCGGTACTTTCAATTTCAATCAAATAGGTCTGGAATGGAGAGCCGATCCGATGTTTGTAAAAACAGAGGGAGCCAAGTTTAGAGATTTTTGGATCAAAGAGGTTAACCAGTGAGAATCAGAAGGCATAAAACATTGGTTTAGGGAGTCATTCTTCCGAAACCAATGTTGGATCGATTCCGATTAAAAAAAAATAAACTATACGAGGACGTATGAGCGAGATAACACTTCAGGGAATAAGGAAAGACTATGGCAATGTCAATGTTATAAACGATTTGAATCTGGAGTTTGAGGCAGGCAAATTCGTTACCATCTTAGGCCCTTCAGGTTGTGGAAAAACCACAACGTTAAGAATGTTGGCAGGGTTGGAAGATCCTACGGAAGGAAAACTGATTTTAGCAGGAAAAACTGTTTTCGACAGTTTACAAAAAATCTATCTCCCTCCTGAAAAGCGAAACCTGGGACTAATTTTTCAGAGTTATGCACTTTGGCCGCATATGAAGGTGGACCGTAATATTGTCCTGGGACTGATTGAGGCCAAATTACCAAAAAACGTAATTGAAGCAAGACTAAAAGAAGCACTTGAGAATGTGCAATTGGAAGAATTCAGAGATCGCTATCCATCGGAACTATCTGGAGGTCAGCAACAGAGAATTGCAGTAGCAAGGTTGATTGCTTCTAAAAATACGATTTTATTGATGGATGAGCCCTTATCCAACCTGGATGCTGTTCTAAGAACAGAAATGCGGGCTGAACTAAAAAAACTACATAAAGAACTCCATGCAACTACGATTTATGTCACACATGACCAAGTCGAAGCATTAACAATGTCGGATGTTATTGTAGTAATGAAGGATGGGATTGTGCAACAATGTGGCAGTCCGTACGAAATCTACCATAATCCCAATAACATGTTTGTTGCACAATTTATCGGCGATCCCGGAATTAACCATTTCAATGCCGAGGTCAAAGAATCCGGCAAGAATACCACTTTCAGTTTTTTAGATAGTCGCGTAACCATCGAAACTCAATATCCCATTGAGTTACCAAATGTCTTACTCACAATAAGACCAGAAGATATACAAATTACAATTGCCAGCAACAAAGAGGCTACTACTCAGGCCGAAATTGAAATTGCTCAACCAACGGGGTCTCAGACGATTCTCATGTTGAAGCGTGAGAAAGAACGATTCACGGTCCTTGTTCCGGGGTTTGCGGAATTTGAACCGGGATCTGTCGTTGGATTAAAGTTTAAGATTGAAAAGATGAATTTTTTTGACCCAAAAACAGAAACGAATCTGTTTATAAGTAAGAAAAAAATTTTAAATGCAAATATCGCAGGTTAATATCATGAATTCTATTGAATTGGAGTTTCGCTATTCCGTTGTTCAAAATGTCGTCAGGGAAGCAGGGAGCCAGGCGCTTGAATATTACCGACATTCTGAAAACCTGAACATCAAAACCAAAGGATTGCAAGATCGAGCCAGTGAGGCCGATCTGGAAGTGGAAAAAACGATCCGACGTCAATTAATGGAGTATTTCCCGGATGATCTGTTTCTTGGAGAAGAATCCGTCTCAAAATTTGATGGTAATTGTGAAAAAAATCGGATCTGGGTTGTCGATCCAATCGACGGAACTGATTGTTTTATTTGGAGTATGCCGGCTTGGTGTATTTCTATTGCCTGGATGGAAAATAATTCTGTAAAAATCGGTGTTATCTATGATCCGGTTCACAATGAATTATTTTCAGCATTAAAAGGAAAGGGAGCTTTTCTTAACGGCAAGCCGCTGAAAATTTCAAATGCCACAACGCTCAGAGATGGAATTACAAGTATTGGCTATTCTAATCGTGTTACTCCCGGTGAAACTCTCTCCGTAATGAAAAACCTGATGCATAGCGGTGGTATGTTTCAACGAAATGGTTCCGGAGCACTATCCATGGCCTGGGTAGCGGCCGGGCGATATATCGCTTATTACGAACCTCATATTAATGTATGGGATTGTCTGGCGGGGATTCTTCTTGTAACCGAATCAGGAGGTTGGACAAACGGCTTTCTTGATAATAATGGATTCAAACGTGGTAATCCGATATTGGCCTCTGCTCCCGGTATTATCGACCAAGTCAAACAAATCAGTGGAATAGAAAACACTTAGTCCAAAATCAATTTATTCAAAACTCAATCGGTTACTTCAACCCCTTTATCCGAGACACAAAGTTTCGGTGATTATTTTAATACACATTTTGGGGTTTGGATTTGACCTTAAAACCATGAAAACCAAACGAACAACATGACTGTTGAATATGAATTTGATGTAGAAAGCACGATGAGATTAGTTCGAGATGTTGCTGAACTTGCAATGGTAGCGGGCAAAGAGATTTTGAAAATTTATCAAACCGAATTTAATGTTAAGACAAAACAAGACAGTTCTCCCGTTACAGAAGCAGATGTTTTAGCCGAATCGATCATTACAAAAGGCCTTAGTAAATTGACACCGGATATCCCTGTAATCGGGGAAGAATGGATATCGAATAATCCAGATGCACGACAGCCAAAATCGGATTTTTGGTTAGTTGATCCCATTGACGGAACCAAAGAGTTTGTCAAGAAGACAGGACAATTCACAATCAATATCGGACTGATTTTGAATCAACGTCCGGCACTCGGCGTCGTATTCGTTCCGGTTCCAGAACACCTTTTCCTTGGAGGGGATAAAATAGGAACGTATTTGACCACCGATGCTTTTACTCGCTGGGAACATGAAAAACCTGGAAAAAAAATAAAAATGGAGTTTGTGGCAGAGAAAAGTATCAGTGTTGCTGTTAGTGAATATGATTATAATACGGATGGTATAAGGAATCTCATGGCTCCGAAGACGATTGATAAATGGAATGTCTCCGGTGGAGCTAATAAATTTTGTAGCCTTTTGGTTAATGAATCCGATTATTATCCGAGAATCAGGAGTTGTAAAGAATGGGATAGTGCGGCTGGTCATGCCCTTCTTCTCGCTGCTGGTGGTGAACTCAAACTTCAGGATGGTAATGAATTGCTCTATGGTAAAGAAAATTATTTAAATCCGCCTTTTATTGCAAACCGACCAATCAACCAATCAATAACGTAATTAATAATGAGCAAACAAATAAAACCATCTGATATCATAAAAGACGTAAGAAATGAATCATTTCCAAAACCGCCTAAATATTCTCGTCCCCCCATTAGTTTTATTACGGATAATATCGGTCCGGATAAAGTAAAACTTTATGTTGGAGATAGCGATGGTGCCAGTGATATTGATCTCTTAAATAAAAATGGGATTACAACAATCATTAATTGTGCCGTTAATTTGGATGTGAATTATGTTGTGAATCCGAAAAACAATCATACTGCCGATATCAGACCCAATGGAACCGGCACCGTTCGAGTATACAAAATTGGATTGATCGATGGTTTTGGTAACACGGTCGGCATGTTTGTGGCAGGTTTTCTGATAATGCAAGGAGCCCTTTTACAAATATTCCCGGATAAAGACAGTTACCCATTAAAATGTAAAGGAAACATTTTGGTTCATTGTAGAGGCGGGAGAAGTCGTTCCGTAATTATCGCAGCAATGTATCTTTTCCTAACTCAACCCGAAAGATTTCCGTCTCTTCTTGATGCACTTAAGCTAATCCAAAAAAAAAGAGAAATAAGAGCCGATGAGTTGTTCGAATGTCCCAAAGAAGATTTAATTGTAGCGGCAAATGAAGCGATTAAAATGATACAAACAATCTCAACAAAATCATTTAATTAGTTCGAAATAAACGGTAACCTGGGAAATTGATATCCATTGAGATAACAAGAGATTAGGGCTTCTGTTATGTTGTGGTGCGGTTGTTTTTCAAATGGCGTGATAAAATAATAACAGTCATACTGATCATCTTGACGGTTGAACATTCTTGTCGTCATGCCGAAATTGATCCGACATCCAAGTATAGAGATGCCCGACAACCACTACCGTCTGCCATAAAATACAAAAAAATTACAGCAGATTACTTAAAATTCTGAGCGATACTTGATATGACTTCTGGAAGCGCTGCCGAGTACAAGATATTTCTGTTCATCCCTTTTATTCACTAAATAACGATTATTACTGTGCCACCATCTCATTTTTACACTTTAATCTGGGGCAAGACACCGCCGTCTACAATGATACTTTGTCCTGTCATGTAACTGCTCGCTGAACTTGCCAGAAAAATTGCCACTCCGACAAGTTCTTCCGGGTTTCCCAGTCTCCCCATTGGGACAATTGATTTAAGTCGATTGTCCACAGCGGGTCTTTTTTTAAGGTGAGAAGCCATATCTGTTTCAAATAAACCGGGGCAGATAACATTTACCCGAATGTTTTTTCTCGCCCATTCAACAGCCATTGATCGTGTGAATTGCAGTACTGCTCCCTTACTTGCACAATATGCACCTGTTGCAGAAATTATCGAATGTGCACAGATGGAAGCTATATTGATAATGGACCCACCTTTGTTTTTTTGCAAATTGTAATACATCTGTGATGTATGGACCAACCCCTTAACATTTGTCGACATCAAATCGTCTATTTCATCATCCTTAATGTGACTCATTGGGGTCTTAGCGATAATTCCAGCGCTATTAATTAAGCAGCTTAAACTCTCTGTCTCCTTTGCTAAATCTCTCATAACACTTTCAACCTGCGCTTTATCACGAACATCAAGAACAACTCCCTGAATACCTTCTTTGTGCATCCATGAAATGGACCTCGTGCTTGTGCCTGTACCGATGACATGCGCACCTGCTTTTTTAAATCCAAGTGCTAATGCTCTACCAATACCGCGACTTGCACCTGTTATTAAGATTGTCTTTTTATTTACTGAGAATAACTCCATTTTATCTCCGGATTATATAATTCTTTTACGTCTCCACTGGTCTATTTGAGCTGTAGTAAACCCATGTTCAAGTAATAATTCATCCGTGTGCTCCCCCTTTTTAGGTGGGAAATCCCGGTATGTACAAGGTGTT
Source organism: bacterium (assembly GCA_041556995.1). GTDB lineage: Bacteria > SAR324 > SAR324 > XYD2-FULL-50-16 > XYD2-FULL-50-16 > JAHJTV01. The sequence continues at coordinate 41,884 of JBFFHJ010000033.1, forward strand.
TTTGAGAAATGAAAAGGAGAACCGATCATAGTCACTTCCCCAAATGTTTCATCATGCATGTTTATTATCATCTTTCTATCTTGAAGATGAGGATCTAATAATGCTTCTTCCAGAGTATTGACAGGCGATATACAGCATAATTTTTGTTCGAAAAGATCTTTCCACGCATCGCGGGGTTTTGACTCAAAAAGCTCCCTTAACAGCTCTTTTCCTTTTTCCCATTCATTCAGGATAATGTCCAACCATTCTGTTTTATCCATGATTGAAAGAAAGTTTTTAAGGAAAGCTCTTTCTATGGGCGCAAAAACGAGGAACTTATTATCTTTACATTTATAAACCTGGTAATTTGGCAATAACCCACTTAAAACCGTATGGCCTCCATTCTGATTTTCTCCACCAAGGAATAATCCCAGTGGCAAGGTTTGAAAACTAAGCGCGCCATCCAGTAAGCCGACATCGATAAACTGTCCTGTATGGTTTCTTTCTTTATAAAACAAGGCCGCTAAGATAGATATCAAAGCAATATAAGCACCTCCGCCGATATCGGCAAGCTGATACCCAGGCAATAGAGGGGAGCTGTCAGGTGATCGATTTTGATTTAACAACCCGGCGTAAGCCAGGCAATTGGCATCGTGTCCTGTTTTTTGTGAGTATGGTCCTTTTGCACCAAACATGGAGATATGGCAAAAAACCAACTCAGGATGTTTATCTTTGATGCTATCATAATCAAGTCCGACTTTTTTCAAGGTGCCTGGGCCAAAACTTTCAATCAAGATATCGGCAGATGATAAGAGATTATGGATTATTTCCTGTCCCTCTTTTTTTTTAATATTTACAGTGACGGATTTTTTATTACGGTTGCACATATAATAAACTGCACTATCTGATTGGGTATCTTTATTCGAACACACAAATGCATTCCCCATTTTTCTACCAAGATCTCCAAGTTTAGGATTTTCGATTTTAATAACCGTTGCGCCTAAATCTCCAAGATACATTGCAGCTAAAGGGCCGGGGAAAATCATGGATAGATCCAGTACAGTCACTCCTGTTAATGGGCCGTTATTTTTCATTTACTTAGCTCCTTATCCATCTTGCCAGTCGTATAGTTTTAATGAAGCAAGGGAAAGACCATCGCCAGCATTATTGTGGGATAATAGTACGTAGAAAAAATTTATCTCACCCTTTTTTTTCAATGCAGTTTCAAAGACATCAGGGTCATATTTTTTAATAATATACTGATTAATTGTTATATTATCGAGTTTAAATGTGCCGGGGGATGCAAGAAAATCCACGCAGCTCATTTGTCTTCTTCCACGGTTATGTAAAAACGATTCTTGATAAGTACTAATAAGCGAATAGAATCCATTGATCAAATAAAATACACTGATATTAACATCTAATTCTTTCCGTTGGTGAAGGATATTATCAATCATGTTTCCTTTAATATCAGGCACACATTTTTTTGCACCATCGCCAATAAATGCAAGTATATTGTCTTTGGATGTAACCGCGATACTATTTACCGCTAATAGAGCGTCTCCCATCAATGCTCTTCCATACCAGCCAGAGAAACCCGGGCCTGTTCGAGAAATATTCCGAAATGCTGAAATACCATTTCTACCAACATCATAAATCCCGATGTACGTATAATTATCTTGTTTAATCAATTGTTCAATTGTATTATTCATTTCAGTGAAAAAATAGTTCGGCAACATGGGTTGAATCGGAATCGATTTGCAGTAGGTGTCTTTTCCAACGTCAGTGTTATCGATTGTGTTTTTTCTAAAGCTTAATACATTTGGAGAAACATTTAACCGGCTTTTTACTTCCTTTAAAAAATCAATTAGATCCATTTGGCTGGAGTACTGAACAAAGGGTGCAATATGAGAAGGGTTATTATTGACCTGGACAATACGGAATTTGTTTTTTAAGGCGGCTTCGGAAAAAGGAGAACTGATTTGACTCAATTTTGACTTTAAAATGAAGAGCACTTGTCCTTTTTTATTTCTAACCTTTCCATTATCAGTTAGATACCGATAGATCTTTTTGGAATAGCCATATAAGGAAAACGCTCCAAAATAGTTTTTATTTAAAGAACCGTTTTTATATTGAGGAATAGAACCGGGCCGGGTTATACCATCAGCCAATACAATACCCGCTTTCTCGGATATTTCCTCTACAAGTTGATACTCTTCTTCAGTTAAAAAGCCGCATCGCCATACAATCCGGCTCTCTTCATTATTTATAATGTTTATAATATCATCCAGATTTTCCTTGCTTTTTTTGGGATTGACATGAAAACAGGGTATCTGAACCGGCTTTTTTATTTTTGCTGTAGACATTAATACCCTCGTCGAAAAAAATAAAACAACAGGTCCATTGCTGCTATTATATAAATAGAAGGCCTTTTCCAGATCTTCATGCATTTTTTCCGGTTCGTTGAAAGAAACAACTGGCAACTTCCGTGCATTCATTACATCAATTATATTGTCATCTTGGTGATTGGTCCCCTGAAAAGAAAATCTGGCACCCAGATTTGCCTCACCGATGATAATAAACCCTCGAGCCCCACTTTGCTTCAGATTAGAGAGTGTTCCCTTTAGCTCATCTCCCATACCACTCGTCACAACAATTATAAAGGAACGCATATATAATTGCCAGTTTGCAATAGCACCACAAATTAAGCTATGTTCACTGGGGCCTGTTAGGCAGTAACCATTTGGCGTTTTTGATTTTAATTTCTCAAAGGTATCTATGATAGACGATACAACAGAACCGGTAAGATAATACAAGTCCCAGTTTTCCGTATTAGATGAAAGGAATCTATCTATCTCAACAGCAGCTGTAATCGGCTTGCGCTTGCCCATGCTCCGTAATACATGTGGATTATTGTAGAAAAGATGAAAAAAATCTGTGAACTGGGAAACAATGTCGCATGCTAATGATGAATAATCATCGTTAACGACCCTCATGCAATAACGGTATGAACTTATATACATTTGTTGTTTAATCGGGATGGAATCTCGATAAACAGTAACGGAATTGTATGTACGAATCCACTCTACATCATTTTGTTTTAACACTTCATAAAATGAATCGATGGTGTTTTCAAAAGCTCTTTTTCCAGCATCATCGTTATTGGATGTGCGTCCATCATATAAAAGCATTGAAACGAGAAGTGTTTCATCGTTTTGTCCCATCGATTGGTTTAGCCGAATGATTTTGTTCTGCAATTTTTCGATTGAGTGATCTATTATGATGGCTAGCTTAAAGTTATTCTTTTCTTCTATCGATTCAGCGGCGGAATGCAAAATGGAATTATAGAGGTCTCGATTTTCAATCGTTGGCCTGCAAATTTCTTCAGGAGAATCGATAGAGATGTTGACCCTGCTTTTTTGGGCTGTTTCAATTAACGGGTAAGAAAGAGTATCAATTAATTGTTTTTCAGAAGAATAAATCGCAATGACAAAAATAGATTTTTGTAACATGTAATTTTTCCTTTGTTTGTTGGGTTAGCGAAGCTCATTGTTATTAATATAGATCCATTGTCTAACTCAACAGTTTTTAGTTCTTATGTATTTTTCAGTAATTAAATACCATTAAAACTGAAAACAACATAATTCCAAATTTGCCCCGGAACACACTGTTAGCGCCGGGTATCTCTCCGAATGTCGGATCAAGTCTGGCATAACGACAAGAACTTTCAACTGTCAAGGTCTATGGTATCTGTTAGATTTTAACAAAAATTAAATTATGCCTGTTGCATAAGAAAAATGTGACCCACTGTAAAGCAACTTAACGGTTTTAAACTCTCATGTATATGACTGATATTAAAGTCTATTAAAAAAAACTGCAATATCACTCCGGGCTTTCCCCGGAATCTATTGTCAGTTCCGGGTATCTCTCCCTGGATGCCGGATCAAATCCGGTATGACGGTGAGAACTTTTAACTGTCAAGATAGCAATATGGAGTATGTAAATAATTGAGAGAAAAAAGTAGGCTTCGCTCCTTAACCTACTAGGTCAAATCTACAAGTCCAAAAACGGTTTTCAGAGGTTTTATCATAATATAAAAACTTTCATATCCTTTTCCAATTGGGAAGAATGTGCCGACAATTCCTCTGAAGCTGTTGCTGTTTCTTCAGCTATGGCAGAATTTGACTGGTTGGATTCATTGATTTGTAAAAGACCCTTGTTGATTTCAATGATAGAATCATTTTGATGCTGGGAAGCAGAAGAAATGTCACGAACCAGATTATTGGCTTTTTCAACACTGATGCTAATCTTGTTTAGGACTTCATCAACCTGATCTGCGTTATTGACCCCATTTGCCACTTCTTTAATGGAACGTTCGATCAGGTTATTGGTGTCTTTTGCTGCCTCTGAACTACGTTGGGCTAAACTACGGACTTCTTCAGCTACCACAGCAAAGCCCTTTCCGGACTTTCCAGCCCGAGCAGCTTCAACTGCGGCGTTTAGGGCAAGTAAATTTGTTTGAAAAGCAATTTCTTCAATGACCTTAATTACATTTGTCACATTTGAACTGGTTGCATTAATCTCTTCCATGGCCTTCAACATACTTTGCATGCGATTCGTTCCGTTTCTGACCTCTTCCAGTGTTTGATCGCTTAATTTTTGTGCATGGGATGCCCCTTCACTATTGCTCTTGGCACTCATTTCTATTTTATTCATTGAATCAGAAATTTGCTGTAGGCGAGAGGCTTGACTGGTTGTACTATTAGCAAGATTTAGTGAGGAATCTGCCAATTCGGTGGAATTTTTATAAACTTCTTCGGAGGATTGTTTGGCATTTCTTATTACTGTGCTAAGCAATTCAATCGTTTTATTAATGCTGTTTTTTAGATTATTTAAATTATCTTTGTAATCTCCCTCAATGCGGACAGATAGATCGCAGGCTGCTACTCGTTCCATGACACGTTCAACTTCATCAGTGACCATAAGCAATTCATCCGCTTTCTTTTTTGATTTGTTTCGTTCTTGGTTTATCTGCCGCTGACTCTTAATTACGTTTCTTTCATAAATCAATCCGAGGGCAAACATAATCAGCACAAGAACAAAATATGCAACAAAATACTCTGTTGGGTTGCTTGATAGCGGTTTAAATTGAGTTCCTGATAATTGCATTGAATAGAAAATCAATATTGCACCTAATGACATAGCTCCCCAAAAAACACCTGAACGAAAACCGGACATCATTATTCCCAGTATAATGACGGTTACATACCATGAATTGTCTGTTGCCATCACACCCTTTCCTGTCGCTATCAGGTAGGTAAGAAGAACAAACATGATACATGTAATGGCATTTCCCACTTGAAATATCGAACCGCTTTTCTTTAGATAAAATAACAATGAAGTGATTAGAATTCCACAAAAAATAACCATAATTCCATCTGAAATTTGACCTATCATTAAATACCAAATTGTTATGATAGTCGCCAAAATATCAAGGCTGAAGATTACAAAAACGACCAATTTTGCCTTTGTGTAAGAAATTATATTGTTCCTTATTTCTTCGGGAATAAATCCATCAATAAATCCAGTGCTTGCCATTTTTCCTCCTTATTTATTTAAATTTAAATAGATAAATATCCATAGATACAACACTAACTTCAATTGTTGAGCAGTATCTCCATATGTCGGAAATCAAACATGCTACCAATTTTGCTGTTGAACAGGATTGGTCTGAACAGGTTATACGTTGGAATTGGATTTCGCACGCTACATCAAGATTGTGTTCAAAATCCCTTTGTTGAAGAGTTAATACGCCAACTTTTTCTCTTGAAGGGGTATACGTTGCATAAATATATTACTTTAGAAAAACTAATTAAATTATAAAATATAATGTTTGATAGAGAAGACATTTGTTTTATGGAATATATCATTTTATTTTGGATATATATGTACAGGTTTTTAGTTTACTATAATTACTATAAAGGTTTTTTAGTGGGTAAATAATGTTTTTTGGATTAACTGATTATTTAACCTATTGCAAATTTCCTTTTTTTTTCATTGTGTTAAGGATTAGCAGGCCGATGATGTCATTGTTAATAATATGACCATATTCATTTTTTCCCTTTTTTATATACGTATGAGTTTGCAGCGATCAGTAAATGCAACTATTTTGCCGTTGATGTATAGCAGATGGAAAAAGTAAGAATAATCGATTCCCTTAATTTTTCTATACCTCGATTCTGTAGCGAGTTAACGCAATTTTTATATATTTATACCATTTTACATATGTTTAAATATGTTGACAAAAATCAGTTTTGACCAGTGAATATCTGTTGATTTACCGTCAAAATAAATAGATAAAAAATTGCTGTCAGAAGAAAAAAGTAGTTAAAAGAAGTGAGAAAACTTGTTGGCTCTTGTTTTCACATTTTAAGGTTTTTTACCCTGTCTCAATGACATCAGATTCTTGGTCGGCCAGTAAGCGGGCACGTTTCCTGAGGGAGTGTGACGAAGGGGATCTCAGGGCCAAAAAACAGAGATGTTGTTGATTACCTGGAAACATATTTGCTACAAACCTAGTGAAATCAGTGACAAAAGATCTCTTTGAAGACATGGAGATCCTTTGTTGTCCCTCCTAAGGATGAAAGATGGCAGAGATCAGCTTATTGACATTATGCCTTTGCATGAATGGTATAGAGTCCAGAGTAATGCAGAATAGTTAAATTTAAAAAAGTAATGAATTACTTTCTGCTTTTTTCTATCTATTCAATTTTCCCGGTGTTAAAGACATTTATCATGATATATTGGACTATTAACTCTATATTCTCTTCATTCTTTTTGCAAACATGCTCACCACTATCTGCACTAAAACCCAGGCATTTTTAACCCATCAATTTATAAATAATCTCGACGTTGACTTTTCTTTTTTTAGCATCTTGAATACTTCCATTTGAAAAAGATCTTCCAGCGGTTTCAATCCGAGCTTTCCCATCATGTATAGCAGTCTACTTCCAGCATAAAGCCCAGAAGATCAGGAAAAACTGTCATCAGGTGAATGCGAAAATCTTTATTCTGATGTGTTCAGTTCAAACAAACAGAAAACAAGGAATATTCAACCTGATGTTGGAAAAGCAAATTCTTATCCTTTTATCCTTTTTTTTACCGGAACTAAATTAGGGTTGACAACTTCTTGTGATTAAGAATACACTCAATCACGTAAGACGTATCACGTAACACGTAAATAATACTAAGAGGATAAATAAATTTAAAACCAACAGCATCTTTTTATTCTCATATTATTACAGAATTTTATTATAGGGAGCATAACAGCAATGAAAGAACAGTCTGATCTTACGACCGATGTTGGAAAAGTTGATTGGGATGTATTGAAGAAGGACCTGATGAGTTTGTCCAAGGATACTCTGGCTGAATTAGTCAATGTCTGGCTGAAAACCTTCTGGAGCGTGCAGAATTATTGGATGGTATATACCGAAGAGATGGCTGATTTTGATACAGCCGCCCAAATGGATGAAAAGATCTGGGGGAAGGTCGGGCCAATTCAGGCTTATCGCATCAAAAAAGCACTGAATCTTGGCGATGATGTTCAGGCACTGGCGACCATGTTTAAGTTGACAGCTCCTCAATGGGCTCCCGCAGGTTTTGAATGGGAGTTTACTGAGATTACGGATAAAAAGCTTGCCATGACTGTTCATAATTGTCCCATGGGGACTTATCGCAAGCAAAACAACCTGGAATTACTACCGTGCAAAAACATTTCTCCTCCTCTCTACATTGCTATGGCCAAGATTATAAATGAGAAATTTGAGACCAGGTGCATTCATGCTCACCCTGATAAACCAAAGGAAGGGATTATGTGCCAGTGGGAGTGTGTACTGAAGGATTAGGAAAAATTATCCTTCTAACCGGCCATGCTGAACCGTTCTTAAGGCCGGAAACGACCACGGTAGTAAATACAAATCAAACGTTATTTTATTTAGTAAAAATTATTATTAGTTTTCAGAGAGATAATTTATGGAAATAAAACCACTAGACGGTATTAAAATACTGGATTTGACCTGGGTTTATGCAGGTCCCTTTGCCAGCTTGTTACTGTCTGATTTTGGCGCTGAAGTTGTTAAAGTGGAAAGCCCCCCCAACGGTGATTGGACCAGGAGTGTCCCCCCTCTCAAAAAAGGAACTAGCGGTTATTTTTATATGCTTAACCGTAAGAAAAAATCGATTTCCCTAAATCTAAAAGATGAAAAAGGAAAGGAAATTTTCCTTGAACTGGTCAAGCATTTTGATATTATTCTTGAAAATTTTAAGGCAGGCACAATGGATAAACTTGGACTTGGATACGATCAGGTTAAAGAGGTTAATCCCAAAATTATATTTGGATCAATCAATGGTTTTGGCAGCAGCGGTCCCTATTCGCACATGCCTTGTGTTGATCCAATTGCACAGGCAATGGGGGGATTTATGTCCCTGACGGGATTTCCAGGCCAACCGCCTTTGAAAACAGGTCCAGCCGTAGCGGACTCGTTGTCGGGAATGTACCTGGCGTTAGGTATAATGGGTGCGCTAAGACAACGTGAACAGACAGGTATAGGGTCACGGCTTGAGGTTTCAATGATGGATAGTGTTTTTTCTGTTCTGGAGGAATCAGTTATCCGAACCAGTATGACAGGAAATCCAGGTTCGTCACGTGGAAACACAGACCCTTTGGGTGCCCCCTGGGATGCTTTTGAAACCAAGGACAAGCGTTGGATAATGATATGCAACCTGAATCCGGAAACATTTTATGAAATCTATAAAATGATAGGCCGGGAGGATATTGCCAATGAATATAACGGATTAAGCGAAGAAGCAGTAGAAAAGCGTTCACGTGATCTGCCCAAGTTAAATAGTGTTTTTTCAAAATGGGCAAAAACAAAAACAGCTGGAGAACTCAATGAGATTCTGCTGGAGTTGTCAGTTCCCAATGGGATTGTAAAAGACGTTAATGAATTGTTGGAAGATCCGCAATTAAAACATAGAAATATGGTTGTTGATATTGATCACCCTGCATTGGGAAAGGTCAAAACCTTTAATCTGCCCATCAAGTTTTTTGGCTCAGAAATGGGAATTAAACCTGGTGAAAACCCGCAAGATCCAGGTTTAGGAGAACACAACGACGAAGTGCTGAAAAAAATTCTAGGGTTTAGCGATGAGAAAATCAAAGCACTTAAGCGGAAAAACGTCGTTTGGTCAAAATAACCGGGCTGATTCAGCGGTGATATTAAGGGAGAAGGTATCGTTTCTGCCATGGGGGGCTCCCAGGCCCTTATTGTGATAATAGAATTTGGTGCGAATGTTGTCACCGCTAACATTCCATCATATATACATGTTTTGTAATCATTATATAGGAGCATTCTGTGACAGTTGTTTTTAATATTAAAAACACACTCGCAGGTTATTGGTGAACAGTCAGCAGGAACGGCAATGGAAAATCCATCAACTGAAAATTGAGCACCAATACCGCATTCGGTTGGTTTGAGGTTGAAAGAGGCAAATTGCTCAGAAAGCTTTAAAATCAACTTTTTTTTAAACCATGTAATGTCAAAAGTTTTATGAAAAAAAGTAAGAGAACGTCTTCAAATACCAAGTCGCATTTTTCTATCAACTACCTCCCTATCCAGATTCTGAGTGATATTGGGAGGAGAAGATAATTTGGTGTTTAGGGTAAAAAATGGGAAGGAGAAAGCCAGAGTCTCCTTTGTCACCCGTATCGAAGGGGCTATATCTGTTTTTAAACATAGCTTTAGACACTACATATAAACCGCAAAGGGGAAAAAATGAAAAAGAGTATTTTGTTTTTAACAATTTCGGCTTTTTTGGTTACGATTTTCGCTGCTGGTCTTTGTAGTGCAAAGACATATAGGTGGCGAGCTCAAAGTGCATTTTCTCGCGGTGATTTTTCTGCCGAACTACTTCCGGAATTTGCGGCGGAAGTAAAAAAACTGAGCAATGGACGCCTTCTAATCCAGACTTTATTTGCAGGAGATCTGGTTCCGTCAGATGATACATTTAAAGCAACCAGCCAAGGTATCATAGAGATGAGCCAGACTTGTGGTGTATTATGGTCCGGTGAGGAACCCATTCTGGGTCTTGAATTCGGGCTTCCATTTGGCTTTAAAGGGTCTCTTGAGGATGTTGAGAATCTGATCAAGGAAACCGGTCTGTACAAATTATGGGCTAAGGCATACGACAGAAAGAATGTCCACCTTCTTGGCATTCATACATACGGACCATATCCTGCCATCGCCTCAAACAAGCCTGTACGAAGCTTAAATGATTTTAAAGGATTAAAGGTAAGAGCCATTCTGGAGATTGCCGACTTGATGAAGGAACTGGGAGCATCCCCGGTTTATGTCCCAGGTGGTGAGATCTACATGTCATTGAAACTTGGGGTTTTTGATGCGGCCACGTATTCCATAGATGCAATCCGGGGTTTTAAATTGAATGAAGTTATCAAATACTACATCCTTCCTTATTGGTCAGATTGGTATTTCGGCGATGTAATCATCAACAATGATGCCTGGAACGAATTACCGGACGATCTGAAACAGGTTCTCGTAAAAGCGATGGCCAAATACGGCAAGCTTGTTGAAAAAGCCTATGTGGATGAATTAAAGATCATCATTAATCAGGCAGATAAACTCGGTTATGAAGTGATTAAGCTGCCAAAAGAGGATGTTGCTAAAATACGTCAAATCGCTATTGATAAAATCTGGCCGGCCTATGCTAAAAAATGCCCCGATTGTGCGGTTGCTATTGAGGCAATAAAAAAGTATCACGGTGTTAAGTAGGCGGTAATTCAAATCTGCACAAAACATGGCTCCGACAGGCATTGATGGAACCATGCTTCAATATCAGGACAGCGATGTAAACAGCTGATTCATATTATACATTTTAGGGTTTGGATTTAACCTTTACTTGTCCAAATTTTTTTAAAATCCAGTGTCATTCTGATGGGACCCCTGACGATCTGAAGAATCTCCATGCTTTCAAAGAGATCTTTTATTACTGGTTTCACAGGACTTGAAGCAAACATGTATCCAGGCAAACATCAACATTCCTTGCTTTTGGCCCTGAGAGATCCTTGGTCGTCTCTCCTCAGAATGACAGGAAACTTGCTTACTGACCGACAAGGAATCTGAGGTTATTGGTATAAAAATATAAAATGTGAGTCATATCAACAAATTAAATTCAACAGGGGGAGGTAACCAATTGCGTTTTGTAAATATTATAGATTTTATAAATGAACGGGTTGGAATACTATTCAGTCCGGTTCTTATTTTGATTATGATCCTGGCCACATTTGAGGTAATAATGCGTTACTTTTTTTCCAGCCCCACGACCTGGGCCTGGGAAATCAATTCGCAACTGATGTGTTTTATGGGGGCCATGGCTGGAGGCTATACGTTGCTGAAAAAAAGCCACGTTTCGGTGGATATTATCGCTGCACGATTTTCTCCGAAGATTAGGGCAGGCATGGACATTATCACCTCCATCTTCTTTTTCTTTTTCACCGGTTGTCTGATCTGGTACGGTGCTAAAGAGGCCATTCGAGCTTATATGGTTAACCAGTGCATGATCTCTCAGTTTGCCTCCCCGTTGTGGCCTATCAAAACTGTTATTGTTATCGGAGGCGTTCTTATTTTTCTTCAGGGAGTTGCTAAACTCATTCGGGACATCAGAACCATTACCTGCAAAGAGGAAACTTAAAATAATGGATATTATCACTATTACAATACTGCTTTTCGGCAGTATGTTTCTCTTGCTGGCAACCGGTTTGCCAGTATCATTTACTCTCGGTGGAATCGGCCTAACATTCACTGTCTGGCTATGGGGACCGAAGGCATTGGGGGCAATCGCATTTGCCGCCTTTGACAGCTGGAGTTCATCCATTCTAATGGCAGCGCCCCTTTTTTTGCTCATGGGAACTATGCTTCAAGAATCCGGCATAGCCGATGACGTTTATGAAATGTTTTACCGCTGGATGGGTGGCGTCAGAGGCGGACTTGCCATGGGTACTGTCGTTATCTGTACAATTTTTGCTGCAATCATGGGTATCAGCGGAGCCTCAACAATCACTATGGGACTCATTGCTTTGCCGTCCATGTTCAAACGCGGTTATAACAAGGATATAGTAATCGGCTCAATTGCCGCAGGGGGTGTTCTCGGAATCCTCATTCCTCCCAGTGTGATCATGATTATTTATGCCATGGTGGCTAGGGAATCCGTGGGTGACTTGTTTGCAGGCGGGATCATACCGGGAATTCTCCTGGCACTGTTATATATTGTCTACATAGGCGTCCGCAGCTTTTTTCAACCCAGCCTCGGACCGGCAATCCCCTTGGCTGAAAGAGCCTCTTGGAAAAAGAAAATCGTTTCACTTAAGGCGGTTATTTTGCCTATCATCTTGATTGCAATGGTTTTAGGAGGTATCTACGCCGGGATCTGTACTCCAACGGAAGCGTCAGCTATTGGATCTGTAGGTGCATTTATCTGTGCTGCCATTTACGGCAAACTAACAAAAGATGTTGTCAAAAAATCTTTACTGCGCACCTTTGAATTAACGGGAATGGTGATGTGGATACTTCTGGGAGCAGCTCTTTTCAATAGTCTTTACAGAGCCGTCGGAGCTCAACAGTTGATCATGAATCTGGTGGCGGAGATCGGACTACAGCCATGGACGGTTCTTATCCTGATGATGATTTCACTGTTTTTCCTGGGGATGCTGATGGACGACTTTGCTTTAGTAATGCTCTGCGTTCCGCTGTTCGTGCCCATTATCAAATCCCTGGGATTTAATACTCTCTGGTTTGCCATACTGTTTATGGTAAACATGCAGATGGCGTATCTGACACCACCCTACGGTTTCAACCTCTTTTATGTAAAATCCATCACTCCGTCAGACATTACAATGGGACATATATATCGTTCGGTCATCCCGTTTGTTATGCTACAGATGCTGGCCTTGGTACTGATAATGGTGTTTCCTCAGTTGGCAACATGGTTGCCGAATCTGTTAAAATAGGCTATTTTAAGTCTTATTAAATCGTGAAAAATAAGGCATTCGGCGTGACTATATCAAAAACCAAGGAATAGTATCATTACGCAGAATTAGAAATTGCAGGGGTTTTTCATACGATTACACTGATGTTATATAAAGGCCCGCCGTTATTTAGGGGGGGGAGTAAATTTAAAGTTTATGAAAAGCGAAAGATAAGAGGCCGAGTCTCATAACCCAAATAACTATCTCAAAAGAAAATGGCCGATGATAAACTGTTGCGTATTGGCGAACTATCCAAACGAGTAAACGTAACGCCCCGAACTATCCGATTTTATGTTCAGGAAAAGCTACTGCCTGATCCTGTGCGCACGCATAAAAACATGGCTCTTTATAATAAAGACTGTATTGAAAAAATTAGAGCCATCAAAAAAGCTCAATCGGAGAAATTCCTACCGTTGATGGTTATTCGGAAAATTCTAGAAAAAAACAACTATGACTATTCGTTTTTAACCGGACCAACCGAAATTTCAGAAGGAGAAGCAGATAACGGGGGTGGTGAAACACCAGTTCATTTGACGAAAACCGAATTCGATGTGCCTGGACAGATACTTGATGAAATGATCCAGCGTGGATGGATTCAGCCTGATGAAAGGGACAAGGGAAATACACCTGCTTTTCAAGATCGGCAAATGTTGAGTTTACTCGAACAGCTGAATCAGAATGGGATTGCTTGTGATAAGATCCTACAGGTATTCAACGCAATTCAGGAACTTGTTGAACAAGCTGCCGGACTTGAAATCGAAACCCTGCTCAGTTGGATAATAAAAAACCCGACAATCAATTTTAACGATACTTTCCAATTGGAAGAGAGTACAATCCATAATTTTATTAAAAATGTCCGCAAACGATATATAGCAAAATATATTCACAGCTATAAAAGAACCCTGGATAATGCGTATTTTGCCTCATCTGATGAGGGTTTTGCACTTTCATTGGATGAAATTGTTACAGATTTGAAAATTCTTGAAGATAAAATCGATCCTCGGAATCCTGACATAAAGGTTTTAAACAGTCTTGCCACCGGGTATAGTTGTGTCGGTGATCTGAAACAATCGCGAAGTATTCTCAGCCGTGTATTGACAGTAGTTCCAGATAACCTTGAAGCGAAAATAAGATGGCATTGGTACAATCGGTTTATAAAAGATAAGGAAGATAACGGGACGAAACAGTTGGCTGCAATAGTACGGGACCATTCGGATTTTGCAGTGGGTCATGCTTTTCTGGCATTCCATCATGCACTGGATATTCTCGATTCGGACAAATCCCGTAAAATTCTAAAGACTGTTAATCTCTGCCTGTATGAATTGGATTTAGCCGTTCAGGGTAAACCCGAAAACCTGCACCATTGGACTGTGATTCATTACGCCGAAGGTAGAATACTGACATTGATACATTCGATGTTCAGTCAACAGGATAAGGCGATTTCCGCATTTGAGTCGATTATGGATCGTAAATCGGAATTGGACGAGTATTATTCTAAAGAAATGCCCTTTTTCCCCAAATGGTTATGGCCAAATCTATATTTCTTTCTGGGTGCATCGTATCTTCAGGTCTCAAAATACCAGGAAGCGCTTGATATTTTGAGGCGTTGCCGTAAATCTAACATGTTTCCGCCGTTTCACGAGAATATTGAAATCCAGATAAAAAATGCAAAGGCGGGACTGGCAAGTACCAAGAACAGTCAGTTATTCCTTTCGCAGGTGTGATCCTGTGGCAGGAAATCAAAAACACATGTCCGAACACACCTCCTTGCAAACCAGTGGCGCAAGAAAATGCAATCTTTTCAATCGGATCATACCCCGACAAAAACCTCGCTACAATCTCTTTGTTCTTTAGTCAAAATGGGAGATTGCTTCGCTTGCACCGATATATCTTGACCATCCTTAACACAAGATTCGTGGTTTAAAAATAAAAAAGCATATTTTCTGAAATTCTTTGACAATTTCATAGACAAGCATAATCACAAAAACATGTGCCTGAGTACGCCTTTCCAACCTGACGTGAATGGTGTATGACGCTGGCTGGTTCATAAAGTCCGAATTTGGCTGATTACAGTTATACAGATTAATACGTACAGAATCTTATCCGGCATAACCGTTTGCACAGGGAGAGCAGATAAATTAAGGGGAATTAACTGCTATTTCCGGTTTTATGTGAACTTCCATTCTTTGGGAAAGAGGAGGTATTTTTTGAATAATATAAAATAACCTGTTTTTTATTCCTAAACTGTGAAATAATTTTACTATCTGTTTAACAGGATCAGATTTTCCTGAAAACAAAGCAGTCCAGGAAAATAACAAAATGAAAATACTTGATAAACGCCTTAAAAAAGGTTGAATAGAGTAGACAATTAACTGTAATTTATTGTTTCTTTCGCCTTGCAGATCATTAAATACTGAGAAACCGAGGGGATGTTTAGAAGCAATGTCGGGACCATAATAATGAAGTTGGGAAGCGATAAGTCAGTTTTTTTTAAAGGAGAATGACGATGAGAGTTAAAGACTCGTTGATTGTCAAGGCGGAATGGATCAGTGTTGTAATCGTTCTAATTGTTATGAGTTCTGGGTTGCAAGCACAGGATCAACTTGTTATTTCGGAGACCGGTGGAGGGACATGGATCTCTCAAACGATAGCTTTACGCGTTCTGCAAGATGCTTATCAGCAGTTAAATATTCGGATTCAAGTCATCGGCTATCCGGCAGAACGTGTGTTGTATTCCGCTAATAGTGGAGATACCGATGGAGCGTTGCTTAGAATGGCTGGCCTTGAGAAAGACTATCCGAATTTGATACGGGTGCCCGTACCGATTTTTTACTACGACCTTATGGTCTTTACAAAAGAACTGGATTTTCAGGTAAAAGGATGGCAAAGCCTTTCTCCTTATACGATCAATTTTATGCGAGGTAATAAACTGGCAGAAAAACACACCTCGGGAATGAAAGTGGAAACCACAACCACAACCGAACAAACCTTGAGAAAACTGGCAGTTGGTCGAACAGAAGTGGTAGTGGGAGCTCGGAGTGTAATTTGTCTGGTGAAGTCTCTAAAGTTGAAAGGGATTCGCATGCTGGAACCACCACTGGAAAGACTCCCTTTATACCATTATCTGCATAAGCGCCATAGGACTCTTGTTCAACGCCTGGAGGTAATTATAAAACGGATGGAAAAAAATAAAGAAATCAAACGCATCACGGATGAAACCATGCAAGACTTTATTGCAAGTTGTGATTAGTAGTCATTACCGAGTTTCCGGTGTTACAGGCTCAACATGATGTTTAAGTATAGATCTAATGGCAAGTATCTAAGATTATTAAATATAAACAGAACTTGGTTTATAGTTATATTTAATAATCCAAACACATAACAAACTGTAGGATAATTCTACGTGGCCCTATTTCCACCAAAATAATTAACCGTCAAACTACATTAAATCATAATATGATTGTATGTAGTTTAGTTTTTGGGTCTCTTGTGCCGCTTTTTGGGGGTCGATTTTTCGATATATACGTATTAATTTTCCCCTAACTGCCCGCTGTCCAGAGTTTATCTTAAGAGAATGGCTATAACCCAAAACCGCCTTTTTATATTTTCCCACTTTAACAAAGATATCTCCCAGAACAGTATATTTATCGGCTGCGGCAAACGAGTTGTCAGGAATTTTCATCAGATAATCAATGGCTTTATGATATTCCTGCTTCTTAACATTAAGCACCGCCAGGGAAAGATTGGCAAATGCGGAAAAAGGTTTATTCATTTTGGATGATTGTTCCCAGTATTTTATTGCTTCCTGCTGACGTCCTTTTGAATTGAGAATCAGGGCATGTGTATTATAATAAGCGGTCAAATCGTCCGTTCCATACACAGGTAAAAATCCAATAACCAAAAAAGTACAAAAAACAGTGCCATATACCACACATTTTTTGATCTCTTTATTTCTAATAAACGAATAAAACCGATGGATACCTATCACGCTCAAAGGGATAAAGATCGTCAGCATGGGCAATCTCAGCCGTGTATTGACATAAAAAAGAACCAGGGTGGCACTATATATGATTAATAAAAAATCTAAAGCGAAAGCTTTTTTTGAACTGAAGATTGATACCATTAGCCCGGCCATACCAAAAGGGATAATCATCCAGAATTGCAATAAAGGGAGTTTAATGAAACTGGTATTCTCCTGTATAAATCCAACATGATAATGGTCACCCGCCTCAAAATGATGAAAAATGGCTAATACCTTTCGCAGCATTCTCATAAAAAAAACATCCGGATGATTCAAGGCATCTGAAAACACCTGCCGGGTCCAATAGTTGGAAGATTCAACATGAGTCAATTTTTTACCGGTCCGCTTACCGGCTTCGATAGTAAACTGAATCCCCTGCAAAAAAGGAGATGACACTGCAAATGAGAGAGGGCGGTAATATGGCTCCTTAGAGATGAGATTATTACCACAGTATAAGTTCTGTCCCGATTGTGTTGTTGTCATGGCAACTACACCAGCCACCCTGTAATTTCGAACCACAAATGGTGCCACGGCAATAACAAATCCCAATGCAAATACTGCTAACACCTTTATGGTTAATCCGGATAAGACACTTTTTTTTGTTTGAGTCCAAATGATGAATAAGGGCAAAAAGGGTAAAACAACCAGACTATTGGGTCTGATGTTAAGAACAAGTCCTGCTGATAATCCCAATAACAACAAACTGAAAACAGATGGCTTATTCATTGTGCGGACACATAGACTCACCATTAACGAAAACAGGAAAAGAGCCAGAGTCGTTTTTAAAGGAACGATACTATAAAAAACAAATGGTTCGTATAGCGCTGTTATCAAACATGCTGCCAAACCGATGTTTCGCCCCGATAGACCTTCGCCAATCCGATAGATATTGTAACAGGTTGCGGTGCCTAAAATAACATACAGTAACCGAATATATACAACATCCGGTGCAATCAGCTTATAGATGAAGGCCATCAGATATGCCGGCAACGGCGGAAACTCGTATACGGATGTAGAATTGTACGTACCGTCTGCAATTTTTCCAGCCAGGGAATGATACACCTGCTCGTCCCATAATAAGAAATCAAAATAGATGGTTTTTTTCAAGGACCACATTGCAGTAATCCTTAAAGCCAGTGCCAGTAATAAAATAGATGAAAGCAGGTAAGCAGTATTTCTTTGTTTGATATGAGACAGCAATTTATCTAAAGTCATCATTAACGCTCCGGTGGTAAAATGGAGTTAAGGATATGGCATAAGAAATTGATTATCTATTAGAATGCTATTGAAAAATACTAAAACCGGATAAAGGACAAAATCAATAGAGTAAAATAATAAAATCCCATCTTGTTTTAATAAACATTTCCAACGATTGTAGTTGCCATATTATTGGCCTTTAACAAATAAATAAATGACTTGACTCAGCTTGACGAAATAAAGCCGATTCATTAACTTTTGAACCTTAACGTCTCGTAAACAGTGCATCATCGTCAACCTGAAATATATTTGTATTCAATGAGATAACGAGTTTGATGAAAAAAACTTATCATTAAAACAGGTTAAATAATAGAAATATCCTATTATTTAGCCCCCAACATCCCCAGCATAAAATGGAAATCAGACCAATCAAAGAGGAAGAAGTAGATGTATTCCGGCAGGCTACCGGGCAAGTATTCATGCTGTTACCTGGAGAATCTCCAGAGATAAAAATGCCGCCTGAATATACTTTGTGTGCTTTTGAAGGCGGTAATTTGGCAACCACATATGCCGCCTGGCCCATGACCATGAGATTTAATAGGGAATCTCTTCCTGTTGCCGGGGTAACACATATAACAACCCAGCCTCAATATCGACGCCGGGGTTATTTGAGAAAAATTACAGAGACTCATTTTAAGCAGCTTTATGAAAAAGGTGAATGCTCCCTGGTGATTCTGGTGGCATCACAGGCGGCCATATATCAACGTTATGGTTACAGTATCGTCACTACTTCCAATTCATATAATATCGGCCCCCAACACATCCGGTTTTTTCGAACACCCCCAATTCAAGGAACTTGTCGTGATTTGAAGGATGATGAATTTGAAAATCTGGTGCAAGTATACAAGCAGTTTAGTTTTGAAAGAACCGGATATCTGCATCGTAGCCGGTTTATGTGGGAAAATCTGGTCCTGTGGGCTCCACCGCAGGGTTGTATATTAAAAAAAATCGTATATGAAGAAAACGGTCAACTACTTGGATATATTATATATACTTTAAAAAAGCAACCATCTAATCATCCTATTAGAGGGAATGTAGTTACCATAAAAGATTTTGCCTGGCTCACCATGTCAGCCTACCGGGGGATATGGGAGATGCTCTCCAATATGGATCTGGAAGAAAATGTGATTTGGCCCAAGGTTCCTGTAGATGATCCCATGCCACATCTGTTGTTGGAACCGAGAATGTTGCGGAGTGGCTCGGCGGATGGCTTGTTGGGTCGCATTGTAGATGTGGAAAAATGCTTGCCGACCAGGCAGTATACCGAGAATGCCGATCTGATTTTTGAACTGGTCGATGAACTATGTCCCTGGAATAATGGTAAATGGCACTTGGTAACATCTCCAGATGGCTCCTCAATCAGTCGAACAACAAAAAAGGCTGACCTTACTTTCCCCATTGACACAATGACTATGCTGGCATTCGGTCAGATATCCGCCACAGAAGCGGCCCGAATGGGGCGCCTTGATGTTCATAATGATACAGTGCTTCCCCAATGGGACAAAACCATGAGAACATCATATCATCCATTTTGCCCTGATATGTTTTAACTATATAATTGGATATCAAGCTTTTAATACTCCCAAAAATGATTTTTCTAACTAACCAGTGTTTATGGGATTTTCATCGTTTTTTGCTCAACAGGCACACAGACCATCCAGTCTTTTTTGGACATTGTTTTATGTCACCGGTATTTGATTTAGGCAACGCCGATCTTAATAATTTTATGAAAGACCTACTGACCATCCAATAAGACGATTTTATTTTGGAGATTGGTTTTGGCACTGGAAGACTGATGAAAGAAATGGCGAAATTGTCACAAAACGGCCTGATCGAAGGGATTAATTTTTCAGCTTCCATGGTATCCAAGACTGAAAAGAGGATTAAAAACGATTCAAAATGGCTGTATCAAAATCCAACAGGGAGACTTACTTTACCCATGTATCGTACCAAGAAAGCTCTTTAGACAAACTTTGTACCACCAATACCATCTATTTCTGACCAAAACCAAAAGAAACTCTGCAAAAAATTTATACTATTTTAAAACCGGGCGGAAAACTGGTCATCGGATTTAACGATAAAGACTGGATGGAAAAAAGGGACCTTGATCGAAACGTGTTTCGAACCTGCTCAACAGATGATATTGAGAATCTGCTGGAATCTATTGGATTTAACAGTGAGATTAGGGTCAAGACTCAAAAAACAATCAAAACCATCTTTCATTGCGCTGTAACCATCAAATTACCTGTGTTGTTTTCCCCTCTTTAATGGGCATATCCTGTTAGCCCCCTCTTCACTTAATGATAGTTGGATTGGCCCTAGGACTCAACACCATTCTTTTTAAAGTCTGCTTGATTATAAAAAAGTATTTCAAGTGATGACGATTCAGCTGAAAAAAATACATTGAATTGCACTTCCCACCATTCTATTTTTATCTATACTGGATATTGATCAATAATTAATATATTCAATCTATTAGATCGTTATAAGTCAATAGGATTGAACGAGATACTGGAATGTTACTTATGGTTATCTTTGAAATGATAGCTCAATACTACTTTTCTTTTATGAAAACCTGTCAATCCGTGTATTGATTCAAAAATCCTTATTCCAATGTTTTTTTCCAAGAATATCTTTATATAACACAGCATAATAAGTGTTTTATAACAACATGGAGCAGGGATTTTAAATAAATGAAGCGAAAAAACAATACCCTCCGTCGTCTAATAAATTAATAGGTGTCACATTAACAGTATGGCGATTTTATTGAGAACCTGAAAAGTTTTTTTGCTCTTAATAAATTGACATTACAGCTAAAAGGAACTGTATGATGAACGAAACTATAAATTATAATCATTCGATGGATACATCCCAATATGATGCTTTGCAACATGCAACAAAACGGATTTATCAAACACGATATAGTGATGGACATGTTTATATTGATCCCAGTTACTGTAACAAAGATGATATCAGGGACGTTATAGACTCAGGGCAGATTGGCATTTTTAGGATGAGGAGTTCCAACATGAACTATCGCTTGAATGGCATGGACATGACAGCGAATGCAATATACCGTCTGACAAAATATTGCATGAAAAAATCGAAACCGCCTTTAAAGCGAATGCAGAAAACATTTGCCATTAACATTGAGTTAAATCTTAAAAAAGAATTCGATAAGGAAGATTACTGGATTGAAGCCCAGTTGATTTTTTGTGTCTCCAAAGATCGAAAAAAAGAAACATTTGATCTATTCCTTTGTTCTGATCCAACCCTATCCCTCAACAAAGTTCTTGGATTGTTTTCTCACTTAAGAAACTGATTTTTCAGTTGAACATCTTCAGATGTTCTCAAGTTCCCACAACGGAAAATCCATTATTCAAATCAAAAATACCCCGATGGCGGCTGTCAATAAAAAAACGGCCGCCCTTATACCTGAACAATCTTTTTTTTATCAGCCTCAGTCCATATAAAAGCACTAATAACTAACCATTTGTTATTCAATGTTGTAAACGCAAATTGATTGAATAAATAAATGTACTTCCACGTTTATCAACCATTGAATCAAATAAACAACGAAGATGAGACAGAAATCATTGAACCGTATCAATACAATTTACTCAAGGCTTCGCTACTGAATGCGTCGATTTCATCAATACGGCTTTCTTTGATTTTAATAATCCATTGCGGATCAGCCAAAAGGGCTCGGCCGACGGCAACCATATCAAATTCCTCCTTTTGAAACCGTTCAATTAAAGCATCAAGACTGGTAGGATTAGCAGTTTTCCCGGCAAATGAAGAGGTAAAGGTACTATCTAATCCCACACTACCGACAGTGATAGCTGGTTTGCCTGTTATTTTTTTTGTCCAACCGGCTAAGTTTAAGTCAGAGTTTTCAAATTCGGGGACCCAGAAACGTCGGGTGCTGGCATGAAAAATATCCACTCCTGCTTCGCTCAGTGGGATTAATAGTTGTTCCAATTTCTTTGGGGTTTGGGCCAATTTGGCGTCATAATCCTGCTGTTTCCATTGGGAAAAACGAAAAATCACCGGAAAATCTGGACCCACTGTTTTTCGTACTGCGGTAACAACCTCAACACCGAATTTAAGCCTGTTTACCAGTGATCCTCCATAGTCATCGGTCCGTCGGTTGGATTTCTCCCAGAAAAACTGGTCGATTAAATATTCATGGGCGCCATGAATTTCGACCCCGTCAAATCCTAGCTCTTTGGCATCTTTTGCTGCTGATCCATAGGCATTAACAGTCTCTTCAATATCTTGTTGTGTCATGCCAACCGTTTCCACCTGATTATCGGCTTCAACTGTCATTGGTCCGTAACCGGGAATATCAGGGTTGGGTCCGATTCCCAGCTTTCGAATATATCCAACATGCCAGATCTGGGGTACAATAAGACCACCCGCATCATGAACTGCATCTACCACTCTTTTCCAACCGGCTAATGCCTCGTTACCATGAAATGCTGGAACATTGGGATATCCATTGGCAGCTTTATGATTGATGGTGGTCCCTTCGGTGATGATTAACCCTACTTCCGATGCTGCACGTCTTTTATAATAATCTACAACATCTTGGCCTGGGACACCACCTGGTGAAAAATTACGTGTCATCGGTGCCATGACAAAACGATTCGGAAGGTTTAATTTCCCCAGCTTAACCGGTTCAAACAGAATTGAATGATCACTCATTGTTCACTCCTTAATTGTAAGATTAGCTGAAAAGTCAAAAATAAAAATGGGTAGTTTAATATTATCCTCAAGAAGATATACTTCCATCTATCTGGTTGATATAAATAATATTCTCCAGAAAGTATTTACTCCTTTTTTTGTAACTATTCAGTATTATTCTGAACTCTATGTCATTCCCACGAAGGATCTCTCAAGGCCAAAAGCAATTGATGTCGTTTAACATCGTATGATGCTTGGTACAAATAACCTGATCTATTTGCTATAGAGGGGCACTTATGTAAGCAAGTTATTTCCAGGATGTCACTTAGGCTCCATTGAGATTCTTCAGGTTGCCCAAGGCTCCCATCAGAATGAAAGACAGATCGTGCTTTTTTATGCTGAATAATTATCTCTTTTTAATAACAAAGGACTGTATCTAATCCTTTTCAGCCATTGTCAGGTCATAAATAATTAATCGATGAATTGATCTGAAGACTTAATTTACTAAACTGCTTACTCTAAATAACAGTGCTAAAACTCTTATTTGTTTCTCCAGTATTTCCATTCTCTTCCATTAGAATGGAAGAGTCTATGTAAAAACGTCTTAACTTTGGGTCATTCTTTGACCAACAGAAAATAAGACAACAGTAACAATGGCACAAAAAACCGATAGCAAATGGTAAATATTGAAAGATTCTTTAAAAACCAAAATGCCAACAACAATTGAGGTAGTAAGGATAGAAAACACTGCATATACAACGTAATACGACGCACCAAATCGAGTATAAAGAAAATAAAATCCTATAAATGTAAAATAGAACCCCAGTCCGCTGATACCAATCCAGAGAGCATTATTGACGGCATATGAAAAAGCTTTCACATTGGGGAAAAACGGAATGGTTATACAAAACAAAATGAGACAGGTTGTCATTGTCAAGGCCAGAAAAAGAAATGGATTTTCTACAAGTTCCGCCCGCTTTTGGCCAAAGGCAAACATGGCATTGCCAACTGCCGATAATGCCGCAAATGTGAGTGCGGCCATAATATTTAAATTCATGTCAGTTTTTTCAAAATTAATCGATCCCATGGGAATCCAAAAGAATAGTTTCTAACCGTATATTTTGTAATATGGATAGTAAAGGAGTGTTTTAGGATGTGATAATACCCGGAAAATAAATAAATATTCTGCCGGGTGAATTCCATGTTGGCAAGAACTGAAGCCGGGTCTGTCTGTTTTTAGCAGGCAAACAGGATATTCAGGATAAAATAATAAGAGCATGTTGACCTGGTAAATCCTGTCAAAAGGAAAATGATACAAGCCGGCATAAAAATCCAGGTCGTCCGACATATCACATCAATGCCATTACATCGAGACATTTACCAATGAATCCTGGGTAGATAGAATTTTAATGTCGCCCCGTTTGGATTATATTCCGCCCATATTTTGCCGTGATGATCCTCAACAATTTTTTTACAAATGGTTAATCCTAACCCAGTACCACCAGCACCGGTTTTGGTTTTGGAACTTTGCAGGAACGGCTCGAAAATCATTCTCAGCTCGTTGGCCGGGATGGGTATACCGTCATTCTTAACCGTCACTGTTACATGGGTTTCGGATGGATCGATGGATACGTTGATTACGGAGTTGATATTGGCAAATTTAGCTGCATTGTTAAAGAGATTCAAAACAACCTGTTTGATTTTGTCTTTGTCAAAATCAAACATCACATCATTATTGTTCTCGATGGACAGATCAAGGTTCTTCTCTTTTAAAAGCATAAAATAAGTACCTTCTATCTCATGAAACACATCGTTGATGCTGTTTTTGGATACTCGATATTTCATTTTATTGGCCTGTAATCTTGAAAGAT
This sequence comes from bacterium, assembly GCA_041556995.1. Classification (GTDB taxonomy): domain Bacteria; phylum SAR324; class SAR324; order XYD2-FULL-50-16; family XYD2-FULL-50-16; genus JAHJTV01. Next base: position 66,797 of record JBFFHJ010000033.1, read on the forward strand.
CCAACAAATCGTCCAATAAGAGTAACAATCTTTTGCCGCTGGTATTGATGTTCCTGAAATAATGAAGGAGTTTTTCCCTGGTTCGATGATTGATTTTATCAATACCAAACTTGGAATAACTCAAAATTGCATGCATTGGGGTTCTCAATTCATGGCTGATATTGGCCAGAAACTCTGTTTTTAATTGGTTGGCGGTTTCCGCTTTTTCCTTGGCAATCCTCAACTCCATGGTTCGTTCCTCAACTTGCTCTTCCAATTGCTCCTGGTAACGTTTTAGGGCTAATTCTGCCTCTTTTCTGTCTGTGATATCCTGGGCAATGACATCGGCCCCCCAGATTTTCTGATTTTCATCATGAATCAAGTCAACATATAGATTAATCCATAAGTTGGTGCCGTCTTTTCGTTTTAGTTTATAATCCACTTTTTTTAAAACATTTTTGTTTCGTTTCAAATCATCAACGCGTTGATAAAATGTCAGAATATCTTCATTGGTATCCATTAGGTCCAACGGATTTATCTGTAGCATTTCCTCTTGGGTGTAACCGACTTGTTCGCAAACAACCTTATTAGCCTCTGTAATAATTGGCGGTTTGCTAAAATGAATTTGGTATACACCTAAGCTTGCTTTTTTAACTATTTCCGCATTTTTCCGTTCGCTTTTCTGTAATGCTTTCTCAATTTTCTTTAATTCTGTCAGGTCCTTAAAAAAAGTTAAAACGCAGGATTTGTGATTGATGGTCACAACATCTGCTGAAAATAAACCGATGCGTTTCTCATTTTTCGAATTTAACTCAATTTCTGCATTTCTCACAAACCCGACCTTCTTAAGCTGGTCAAAGATCTTACGTTTTTCTATAAAACTATCGTATAAATTGAGACGGTTGACAATTTTCCCCAATACATCGGACTTTTCCAAATCAAAAAAACTCAAAAAAGCAGTATTCACATCAACAAACACCCCTGTTTCAAAATCAACAATAGCCAAGGGATCTGACAGTTTGTCGAATGTCTTGGCAAATTTCTCCTCAGATTCTTTCAATGCGTTTTCGATAGTTTTTTGGTCCGTAACATCCCGAATAATTCCCCGGAATCCAACTGGATTTCCATCCAAATCTTTGTTTAAAAGAATGGACGCCTCCAGGGCTCGTTTTTCTCCATCCTGTGTGATTGTGTCTAGAGAATGAGCCTTTATGGTCAAACCGGTTCGAAACACCAGGTTAAAGATTTTAAAAATTTCTTTTGCATTAACCGGGTTCATGATGTTCCGATAGTTTTTGTTTATGAGGTCTTCCCGGGAATACTGCAATATACGACACAATGAATCATTAAAAAAAGTAAAATTCCCTTCAAAATCAACCTCGTAATACGCTTCCTCAATACTCTCCAGGATGTTCCGATATCGTTTTTCACTTTTTTTCAGTACATTTTCAGTGTTTTTTAATTTTGTGATATCGGTAACAAAACACAAAACGCTATCGGACTTTCCGCTTTTAACTTTAATGGGATTTGCTTGGGCTAAAAGCCATCGTTTTCCCTTGGGTAACTCCGCTTCGGATTCCACCCGTCCACCTAAGTTATTTTCAAGTACGGATAATATTCGTTTTTGGGTATCCTTAGCCAATTTTTGGGGAAATATATCAAAAACCGTTTTATTCGTCAGCTCATCAGGTTTCATGTCCAATTGACTGGCAGCGTGAATGTTTGAATATAATATTTTACCTTCACCATTTAGTACTGCAATGGATTCTATGGCATTATCAACCAAAAACTTATAACGCTGCTCAGAATACTTCAAACTGTCTTTAAACTTTTTTTTGGCGGATATGTCAGATAAGATTCCAAAACTACCGCTAAATTTCTCCTTTCGAAGCAGTGGTTTAACAGTTGCCCTGACTTGTATGCTGTTACCGTTTTTTTTCAATGCTTCAAATTCAAAAGACGACGACTTCCCTTGTTTAATGTGGTTTGTCTGATCCAATATGATCTTTCGATTGTTTTTATCCACAAAATCAAGTAATTTCCGTTTTAATAAATCCCGTTTTTTATATCCTCCGGACATTGAGCATAATGCGGGATTTACCCACTTAAATTTTAAGTTTTTATCGGTTATTACAAGTCCTTCATCCATTTCATTAATAACGGTACTCAACAGTTTTTCAGATCCTTTCAATTTTAAATAGATCATTCCAAAAAATAACCAGTTGATTACTCCCACCACACTGATAGTGGTGATTATCTGGTTTTGAAACACAGGATTGCCTGTCACTGTCAAAAGCACCAACAAGTGCAAGAGAAGGTTAAGAAAAAAAAGGAGAGGACCAACGGTTTTTATGTCTTTTTCAAATGTAGTAACTTGCATTTTAGTCATTTGATTTGATGTTGAATTTTTCTTAATAGATCAGTCAAAATTCATTTCCTTTAGTCGAGTTCATTATTTTGCACTATCAAAGCCCAATACTCAATATAAAAGAATGACATCGCTTCAAAATCAGATGCTATGTTTGTGGATGTTAAATTTGAGAAACAATAAAAGATGTTCTTTATATATCTGTAATCATTATATTAATTTATATACCTGCATCACAAACAGAGCAAGAAGTGAAACAATCTTCTGACCCAAATATTGTTTGAGAATTATTATTGGAATGATGGTTATTATCAGAATAGTACCGATGATTTGCCACACTTCATTCATAGTAATGGTTTGCAGTGGCAAATCAACAATACATTCAGCGAAGACTATTTAATAATTACAGGAGGATAACAGGTAGGTTCAGCATATATGCATGCCGAGAAATACAAAATAACATATTATGACAGCTAAATAACACTCAGACAAGAAAAGATGTGATATCAGAGATATTTGAAATTGTTATGTCAGGATTAGTAGCACCGTCTTCAATCATTTTGTCATAATAGTTGTGCCAAATACTGAATATCCCCAATTCTTGAGGAGCCCTGACCTCCCATTCAATATTATCTCCAACGATCCAGACTTCATTCGGTGAAAAACCTAAAACTTCCAAAATGGTGGTATAAGCTATCTTTTCAGGTTTACCAAATCCCACCTCACCCTCGACCTGAATATAATCAAAATACTGGTTTAGGTTAAATCGATTGATCTTGTTTCGTTGTATTTGCGATTCCCCATTGGTTAACATGCCCAGCTTGATCCCTTTTTGCCTTATTTCAGTCAACGTTTCATAGACGTTAGGAAACAACACCAGCATTTTCGTCCGGATTATTGCATAATTGTCTGCTATCTTGTCCGCTCCGTCTTGATCCTTTATACCCAACTCTTCAAACGCCATTCGAACAATTTTACAGCGGGTGTTCTGCATATCGTTCCGTCCCTCCTTATGCCGATCTGGATCACTCCAAAACCAAATGAAAATTTCTCTGATTTTATTACATATTACATCAATACCAACACAGGAATGTCTTTCTGAATAATCGGCACAGGCTTTTTTCCATGTTTGCTCAACGGATTCATCAGATAAAATAAGGGTATCATCCAGATCGAATATAATGGCTTTCGGATTTTTCATGAGGTTCACGCAAAAAAATAATGGACGTTTTTATACTTGATTGAAATTTCTAACAAAAATTTCCAGTTAGTTAATAGAGTGAAGCGAAGTCCTGAGAAGGAACAACAAAGAATCTCTAAGGGCCAAAAGCAAAAGATGTTGTTGATTACCTGGAAACATGTTTGCTTTAAGTCCTGTGAAACCAATAACAAAAGATCTCTTTGAAAGCATGGATATTCTTCAGGGCTCCTATCAGAATGACACCGTTTTTTGGAGAAATTTGAACAAGTAAAGCTCAACTCCAAGTCCAATAATATATGATATATTCATGCTGTCAAATTTCCAAAATAAGATCAATATTCATAAAGTAATTTGTGTTTAGAACGAACGTCCCAAATGATGCGGTAGAGGATTTCTTTTGTTTTTTCGTATTGATAGACATTTTAGAGAGGGTGTGATAAATTTGAAACAAATTGCCGGGTCGTTGTGAATTAACATTGATTAATGACGTCTTTAGCATGAAGCTATGATATTAGAAATTCATAAGATAAGCATAATGCGTTGTCTGTTTTGTCTTAGCTTATTTATCTTTTTAATTTTAATAGTGTTATCTGTCCAAGGAGAGCCTCATTTTGATTATAAAAAGATGCCAGTACAGCTGGGATTTATCGATATAAGCAACAGGAACCTGGAAAAAGAAGGTATAATCAAATTAACCGGACAGTGGGAATTCTACTGGAAACATCTGTTGTATCCATCAGATTTTGCCAGTGAAATCCCCCCCACAAAAACCGGCTACTTAACACTCCCCGGTAATTGGAATGAGCAGATGATAAATGGGCAAACCTTTGATTCATATGGTTACGCCACCTTCCGTTTAAAAATCCGCGCCAGTAGCCACCCCGCCTTTTATGCCATTAAGCTTCTGGATATCAGATCTTCATATATTATTTTTATTAACCAAAAAAGGGTCGGATCAAGGGGAATTGTTGGTCAAACCGAACAGACTACGCAGCCGAAAATGTTGGGTCAGATTATCGATTTTAAACATTCCGGGGGGGACATTGACATCATTCTGCAAGTGGCCAATTTTTATTTTAGCAAGGGTGGTTTTTCATTTCCCATACTTTTCGGAATGCAGGAACAAATTACCCACATCAGAGAAAAAAATCTGGTCATCGAGTTTTTTCTGTTTGGGTGTATTTTTATTTTTGCTTTTAATCACTTGGTCATATTTCTTTTAAATCGGGAAGACAAAACATCCCTGTTTTTTGCATTGGCTTGTTTTATTGTTGCTTTCAGATCAATCATTATGGGCGAACGTTTTTTTTCCAGCCTTTTCCCTGGCATCGGATATGATTGGCTGTTAAGCCTTGAGTATCTGACAGCTTACTTGATTCCACCTGTTTTTATTGCCTTTTTTCATTTTTTGTATCCCAGGGAATTCTCCAAACGATTTACCCTGGGCACTGTAGCTATTTTTTTAATGCTTGTCGCTGTGGTTTTAGCCTATCCAGCCCAAATATTCTCTGAAACTCTTTTCATTTTTGAAATTCTCTGTTTGGCACTGATCGCGGTCATTCTCTACTTCTTCTATCTGGCTGTCAGGAATAAAAGAGACGGAATTAACATCGTATTAACAGGATTTTTCTTTGTAATTCTGGCCAGTGTTAACGATATCCTTTTTTCCTCTGGCTTCATTCAAACCGGATTTTATCTGCCCAAGGGATTATTGGTTTTTATCTGCTTTCACTCATTCCTTCTGGCCCATCGATCCAACAAAGCATATATTAAAATAGAAACTCTTTCCAAAGAACTTCATCAAATCAATGAAAATCTTGAAAAAAATATTGCAGAAAGGACAATCGATTTGAAGGAAGCTAACCGTAAGCTACAGCACGAAATAGATGTGCGTGAGAAGACAACCAGGGAATTGGAAAAGGCCCGTCATGAAGCAGAAACAGCTAACAAAGCCAAATCAGAATTTCTGGCCAATATGAGTCATGAACTTAGAACACCAATGCATGGTATTCTTGGTTTTGCGGACTTTGGGGTTAAACGAATCGATAAAGTGGAACCCAGTCGATTATTGGATTTTTTTGAGGAGATCCGTTCCAGTGGAAAGCGACTTTTGGCTCTGCTGAATGACTTACTGGATCTGGCAAAACTTGAATCGGGTAGAACCAAGTATGACTTTGGCCTGATTCATCTTTCGGAAGTCGTAAATATATCCATTAAAGAGTTTTACCCTGTTGTGGCACAAAAAAACATAACGTTGGTATTTTCGGAACCGGAATTGGAAGATAAAGTAACCATTGATAAAGATAAAATCCTGCAAGTGATCAGAAATCTCTTGTCCAATGCCATAAAATTCTCTGAAGAAAATAGTGAGATCAAAATCAGTATCGAAGATCAGACCGAACTGATCCGTCTATCGGTTAAAGACAGCGGTGTTGGTATTCCGGAAAACGAGCTGGATGATGTATTCGATAAGTTTATCCAAAGTAGCAAAACTCAAAAAGGCACTAGTGGTACTGGGTTAGGTTTACCTATTTCCCGCCAGATCATTATCGACCACCAGGGAACCATCATGGCCGAAAATAACCCGGATAAAGGCACGACTCTCAGTTTCACCCTTCCCAAACGGTTCAAGGAAAAAAAACAACCCAACGATGCACAAATAGAAGTATCAGACTCTTCTGATGAATCAAAAACAATCGGTTTTAATAAACCCAAGCAAAATACACCCCGACAAAAGGGAAGGCATCAGTAACAAATCAGTTTCCACGACCGAATAAACCCCCAATTTTGTATTTATAAGTTTAATTTTACATTAGAAAACCTATCCCATCAGGCCTGCACCAAGGCAATCACATGATAAAACTCCAACAGCTGTCGTTTTGAAGAGCTTGCGACGAATGAATGATCTCTTTTGGCCAATACGGCATTATTTATTTTACCCTTATTAAAGTAAATAATATTGCCTACTTTTCTGTTGAGCTGGATATGTCAACTGAAAAAAAGGGGAATCATCATACGATTGTCCTCAACCCTGCATTTTAGATCATTGCCAAAGCAATGCATTTAATACAGACTAAATATTGGCATTTTTTTTTCGAATTACCAACCGGTTTTAGGAACATTACATGAGATTATCACAATTAGTCGGCAAGAGAATTAGAGAAACTCCCCGCGATGCAACCACCACCAGTCATATTTTTTTACTCCGTGGCGGGTATATTCGACCTGTTTCTTCCGGCATTTATTCATTGCTACCCTTGGCAACACGGGTCACCCATAAAATAAAACAGATTATCAGAGAGGAGATGAATGACATCAATGGGCAGGAAGTATTGATGCCGGTTGTTTTACCCGCAGAATTATGGGAGGAAAGTGAGCGTTATGAATCAGTTGGGGCTGAACTTTTAAAATTCCGGGATCGAAATGATAAACGGATGATACTGGGAATGACACATGAGGAAGCTGTGGTACACATGGTTCGTAGCGAAATAAACTCGTATAAGCAGCTTCCCATGATGGTCTACCAATTTCAAACCAAATATCGCGATGAAGCTCGTCCCCGAGCTGGATTACTACGTGTTCGTGAGTTCACTATGAAGGATGCCTATTCATTTCATACTTCCGAAGAAGACCTGGCCGAATACTATCAGCGCTGTTTTCAAGCTTATGAACGCATTTTTCAACGAATCGGCATGAAAAATGTAGTTTCCATTCAGTCCGATTCCGGTATGATGGGCGGGCGGACGGCCCATGAATTCATGGCCATCGCCGATTGTGGTGAAGACACCATCTTTATTTCTCGAGACGGTAACTATAAGGCCAATCGTGAAGTGGCTGTCAGTTCCCTGAAATTCGAAAAGGAAAACCCACTACCATTGGAAAAAATTGCCACACCGGGACAAAAAACCATTGAGGATTTGACGCAATTTCTGGGTATTAAAACCTCAAAAACCGGGAAGGCGGTTTTTTATAGCGATACTGATAATAACCTGGTTTTTGTCGTTATTCGGGGAGATTTTGAGGTCAATGAAACAAAACTTTGTAATCACTTAAAGATATCCGAATTGCAATTAGCTTCGGATGAATTAATCAAAGCAACAGGTGCCGAACCAGGCTACGCATCGCCTCTAAATATTGATCCTAAAAAAACCCGCATCATTTTTGATCCTTCCGCCACTGAATCCTCTAATCTGGTTGTGGG